>NZ_SLYV01000018.1:0-74543 GCF_004342035.1 Sphingobacterium sp. JUb20
CGGATTAATTTAAATGGAATGAGCCCGGTGGAATACCGAGCTCATTATATCAAAAACACTGCGTAAATTAGTCCAGCTTTTTGGGGTCAGTCCAATTTCCGATAAGCCTTTTATTATTATTTAAATCTCAAACCAAACTATAAATCTCCATCGTTTGTTAATCTTCCAAACCCAAATATATCCGTACGGTCGTCTTTCTTTCCCAAAATTATATTTCGGATCACCTGTGCGGCAATCATACTAAATGTAATACCATTTCCGCCATATCCCAATGCATAAAGCATTCTTTTTTTACCGGGCCAGCTACCGATAAATGGCAAACCATCTGCTGTAGAAGAGAAAGTACCACACCACGCCATATTGACATCGATAGCAATATCCGGATATAATTTATTGAATTTCTTGACCAGTTTTTTAACTTTTCCCTTTAACAAACGGTCCCGTTTATCAGGGTCTCTAAATTCCTCGTCTTCCCCTCCCATCATGATACGATTATCTGCGGTTGTACGCATATAGAAATAAGGTTCCGCAGTTTCCCATATTAAACTTCTTTCTTTCCAAAATTGACCTGTATGAATAGGCTTAGAAACTAAAGCATAGGTTGAATTAAGATTCATAACCTGTTTTGGCAAAAATTGACCCGCCTCAAATCCTGCGGCAATGATCACATATTTACAGCGAATCTTAAACCCATTATTCGTCACTAGTTCATACCCATTTTTCACTTCATGATAATGATCGATCTGAACTGGAGAAAAAATTGGAAGTTGATGTTTTTTTTGATGATACTTAAGAATACCGGTCGCAGACTTATAAGTATCCATTTGTGCAGATGTATCATTATATAATGCGCCAAGACCTGCAATTCCATATTCCTTCTTTAATGCTTTCCTATTTAATAAACGAACAGGAAGGTCATGTTTCACCCTCGCCTCATATTCATCTTTAATACTACTCCATCCTGCTTGATCACTTGCCAGATAACATGTTGAGACACGTTTAAAATCACCCTTCACACCTGTTTTCTCAAATACTTGCTCGATATCTGTAATGGACCTTAAACTTGCACGATAAGCGCCAACTGCACGAGCTTCACCGATGTCCTTAATCATTTCATGAAGAGGAACATCAATTTCATATTGCAACTGTGCTGTACTAGCAACTGTACTGCCATTTGATACGATTCTTTTATCAAAAATAGCACACTTTATACCGTGTTCACAGAGCTCGTGCGCAACTAGTGTTCCTGTAATACCAGAACCAATAATTGCCACATCAATTTCATAATCATTTTCTAAGGGATTGTTATAATCGTAAAGCGCATTTTTAATAATCCAAAAAGGTAATCCTGCGTATAAATCCATAAATTGTATTTACAAATACAACATTGGGTTTGGCAATTTGTTTTTTCTTAAAAGAAAAACAACACCAACAAATGAAAATAATAATTCGTATTTCCTAAAATTCAATTAGATTTGAAGGATCATTAACAGTAAATCACAGACATGAATTATCTCTATTTCTTATTATTTTGGATTTGTCAGATCGTTTCAACTATTATTTTTAAATATGGCGGAATTCACCCAAAATACCACTGGTCAGCATTAGTTGCGGGTAATATAATTCTAATCACTGCAAGCTGGTTTCTCATTCAATTATTCAAAACATTTCCACAGCCGATTGTAATTGCCTTGTGTTCAGGGGGCACATTTTTAACAGTTCAGCTGGCGATGGCTCTTGTTTTTAAACAACCTTTGACCTGGATGCAGATCCTTGGTTCTACAATCATTGTAATAGGAATGGTGCTGGTGACCTTTGGTGGAAAAGAATAAGCAGTCTAAACCGATATTCTCCATAAATTGTATCAAACTCAGTGTTTTGCAATCGATGGAGAATATTTTAAGTAATTTTAAAAGCGAAGACCAATACTTAAATAAGGACGAAATCCTTCTTTTGAAAAACCTCCAACAGCCTGAATAACTAAAAGATCAGCAGGAATAAAATAAAAGCCACCGCCATACCCCATGTGCCAGCGACTAGAGGATTCGTTTTTCATCCAAACTCTACCCACATCGTGAAAACCAATAAGTCCTACAGTGCCAGGAACCAAATAGGAATCATAACTAAAAACTTTAAAACGTAACTCAAAATTATTATAGAGCATAGTTTGTCCACTGAAACGTTTCGAGTTAAAGCCACGAAGGCTATTTTCACCTCCTAAGTGCGCATATTGAAAGATTAATGGATTACCGATCAATGTTTCAAATCCAGTGCGATTGGCAAGAGTTATCCAGTCGCTTTCATTAGTCTTATAAAAGTTGAAAATAGATCTTAATCTTATAAATTGATTATCATTGCTATTTAGCTGTGACTTTGCCTCAATCAGATTATCCCAGAAAATACCTTTTTTGGCATTATCTTTTTGATCACGACTATCGTATTGAACAGATCCTAGAATTCCTGTAAAGAAAAACTTACCAAACACAGGTATAGCTGGATTTTCTGCGGCATACTTTTCAAAAAAATGTCCCTCATTAGCTTCTTCATGGCTCATAATAAATTCTGAAGAAGAACCCATCTTCCATTTCCAGTTTTCAGCAAATTCTCTCTTCAATAAAAAGTTGGCATAAATAACGTCATATCGGTTTCTATAATATTGAATCCCACGTTCTTTACGCTGTTCATAATCTGTATTATTTCCCAAACCAAAAAAGTTTTCTTGGTTTTTAGGTCCATCAGATTCCAATTGAATCAAGAGATCATTTTTATTCCATATCGATTTAATATCGGCATTGTATTTAAAACTAAAGGACTTGCGTCCAGTTGTATAATGCGCCCAAAATTCTTGTTTAAAAGCATAAGGTTCTTTTCGAAAGCCCTGTTTTTCGATCAAATAACCAGCCCCGAACAAAAGGCCTTTATCTACTCCATATTGTAAAGAAGCCAACACACCGGTGCGATCATATTTGAAACTATTTCGATCATAACGATGCACTAAGGTATCATTTGACAATTTTAGATTTATAAAAGGCGTGTTCTTAAAATTAGGTTGAACTTCCTTATCATCATAAATATAAACAAGTTTACCATTCTCAAAATTAGGGTCTATGCGGTAATCATCCTTCCCCTTACCCCCTATCAACCGAAGCTTTATTTTCGATTTATTTTGACCACGAATATCATATACATCTGAACCATCAAGCCCATAAATCCGTAATTCTTTTGTCTCCTTCGGAAGGAATGTTCTTTTAACAAGTTTCCTTCCTTCAGATCCATCTTTCTTTTTATTTCTGATTTCTAGCTCAAGCGAACCGTCAGTATGATAGTTAAAATAGAAAAACTCATTCTTAGCTGAAGTGGCGATATCAACGTTCTTTGCTAGATCACCATAATAATCTAAAGCAGTAGACATCAGATTATCTCTTCTAGCACGTATATGACCTTTAAGCTGTTCTCCACCCAATCGTACAATAGTATCTGGCATCTGTGCTATTGCTTCATCTATGACGGCATCAGTAACAACCGTTTGTACAAATTTGATCTCCTCTTTCCAATCCTTTCTATCCAAATGGTTTAAGAAATAACGGTCAAAATGTCTTTCATTAAAATTCCACTGACCGACATTGCGAATATGATCACCAAAAGGTTGCAAGTGCGCTTTCAGCCACTGCATGGATAGTAATACCGGAAGTATACCCGATGTTTTATAATACACTTTATCACGGTCTCTTGGTACTGGACTATACACTTTCTTATCGTCAATCTTTTTAGAATCCCATCGCCAATTATCCTCATGACGATCCCAATCTCCTAAAATGAAATCAAGTAGTCTTGCACGCAATGTTAAACGCTGATCCACTTGAATATCATTATCTTCCTCCAACTTTCTTTGCGCTTTAAGTGTATTGTCAGTTTTCGCATCTTCATCCTCCAAAGGTACTCTTGGCTCAAACATATAAGCTCTATTTTTAAATACAGCACGGTGTTCTTCTAAACCAGGATCATCACCAACAAAGACCAGTTCTGGACTAGCATGTGGGATTTTTAATACACGATTAAAAGTCGGTACAGTTAGCGCTCCAAATGGATGAGCAATCGAAATCTGATCCTGAACAATATCCTTTGCAATCGTATTTCTCAAATGTTCAGGCAGACTCCTTTCCGGAAATTTATTAATAGACCTCAAAACCCATTCTCTACCCGTACTGTCTCTTAAACGTAGCGATTGTGTTTGCATACCTCCACCAAGCTTGACAACAGTAAGACCGCCAAGTTCCTTTTGAAGATGCATGACCCGCATTTTAACCGGCGTATTGTATAGTTCACGATAAGAATCACCTAACCAGAAACGATGCAACTTACTCACTTGATCATATGTAGGATCAATCATGGCAACCGCCGAATCACCTTCCATTTTAAATGACGACTGCCCACATACATGAGATACATTAGTGATGAACAATAGTGTACTTACAATGCTGTAGACATGCTTTTTAAGATGAAGGTTTTGATTATTCATACGGTAATAATTAATACGAGGTCAATTTTGAAACTAAAATACAGTAAAAAATTTAATTGCACTTCTGCTTTTCAATAGAAGTCAACAAAAATCATCACATTTGGTTGTAAGAATAGTGTTATGGGACTTGCCTTATACTTTTTCTTTTACAAATTACAATATAACTGCAGCACTGCACTTTGGATGTTTTGCCATAAAAATGCCCCCAGAAAGCATCTAACTCTTCGGGGGCAAACCTAAATATCAAATTCTTTTAATTAATCTTTCTTAACGAATTTCTTGAATTTTTTCTTTTTAGAAGGTTTCTTCTTTTGATCAGAATAACGTGTTGGATCATAAACCGGTCCTGCAGAAAAACCTTCAGGTAAATCCAATTTTTCTATGCTTGAACCGATAAGCTCTTCAATTTTTGCAAACCGCGGCTGATCTTTCTGGTTCACAAATGTAATAGCTGTTCCTGTTGTCGCCGCTCGTGCTGTACGGCCGACGCGGTGGATATAATCTTCAGGGTCTGGAGGTACATCATAATTGATAACCAAACTGATACCGACGATATCAATACCTCTGGAAATAACATCTGTACCAATTAATACATTTATCTGCTTCGCTTTGAAACGATTCATGATATCTTCACGTTGTGCTTGCTCCAAATCAGAGTGGAATGCTTCTACTGCGATACCGCTTTTATACAGATCAGTACTCAACCGTTTGACAAACTCCTTTTTGGAAGCAAAAATAATCGTACTCGTATAAGTTGGATTAGTAAGAATATGCTGTATCAATGCCGTCTTTTGGTCATCATAAACCATATAAACTTGCTGATTAATTCCTTCAGAAGGTTTTGATAAGGCAATATTAATCTCGGTCGGATCATGTAAGATCTGCTTAGCCAATGTCCTGATTTTACCTGGCATCGTCGCTGAAAATAAAAGATTCTGTCTCTTTTTTGGCAAAAAGCTGATGATCTTCATAATATCTTCATGAAATCCCATATCGAGCATACGGTCTGCTTCATCCAATATGAAATGTTTTACTTTATTAAAATGAAGTTTTCCTGATGCTAAATGCGCTATTAAACGTCCAGGAGTAGCAACAATAATATTTGCTCCTTCCTTAATTGCTGTCCGTTGCTGTTCATAATCCATGCCATTTCCACCACCATAAACAGCAATTGAAGTTGCCCCCGTGAAATAGCCAAGCCCCATGATTTGCTGATCAATTTGCAAAGCGAGCTCTCTGGTAGGAACTAAAATTAAAGTATTTATATAATCGGATTGTTCTTCAGCTATTTTATGTAAAACAGGCAATAAATAAGAAGCTGTCTTCCCTGTGCCAGTCTGCGCGCAAGCGATCAGATCTTTATGTTGCAACACAACAGGTATGGCCTGTTCCTGTATGGGTGTTGCATCTTCATATCCCATGCTATCTAAGCCTTCTTCCAATGAAGGTGCTAAACCAAATTCTGTGAATTTCAATATTTTTTTCTTTTACTGTAAAAATCAGGATAATGTAGGCTTTTTTTTCTAATTTACCGCATAGAAAATCCAAAAGATTGATTTTTTACTGGAAAATTCATCAATTAGCTGGGAATTATTAAATTAATTTAATGCTAAATAAATAATTGAAAAAATCTACGTAAGGTAATGAATTAAAAAAGGTCCAATACGTTACATATTAGACCCCCTCTGTATAAACCTAAATTAGAAATGCGAATTAGTCTTTTTTCACAAAATAGCGATGCTCAATAACTTCTACACGTTCTACATCGTCTTCAATGGCTTTTTTTATTGCACATTTTCCAGTTATACCACGGTAAACTAAAGCACCACCCAAAGATAATCCAGAAAGTGCCGTTAGTGGATGTTTAATCAAATACCGAACACCTGCACCTAATATAAAACCTCCAGCCACAACAGAAAGGATACGTTCTGAAGTCTCAATAGTACCATTCTCACATTCTTCGTCTATTTTACTTTTTACTTTGCTTATTACTTTATCTACTATCGCGCCCATATGTATAAAATTTATAAGTTCTTCTGTAATTAATAACAAGCAGTACACTATTTTGTTTTTGTTTACTAATAATTATTCCGTTCTTTGGCCACACAATGTTGCAACGATGGAAATTATAGGGTACACTTTGTCTATTTTCATCGGTATCACCCTCGGATTAATCGGTGCTGGTGGTTCCATATTGACAGTACCAGTCTTAGTCTACCTATTCCATATACATCCTACATTAGCAACGTCCTATTCCCTATTTATTGTTGGAAGTACAAGTTTCATAGGAAGTTTCATCAAAACAAAGGAAAAATGTGTAAATTTCCGGGCAACATTATACTTCGGAATTTCCTCTGTTATCGTTGTACTTTTAGTCCGTAAAGTTTTACTGGTCCATATACCCGAAGTTATTCTAGAGATCAACCATTATCAGCTTACAAAATCAACATTAACCATGATCTCATTTGCTACATTGATGCTCGGATCTTCGTGGAGTATGATAAAAAACAAGAAAATTCAATCTAGCCCTCACCATCCAGTTAAACAACATACCATTAAGATGATTGCATGGGGCATTGGAATTGGACTTGTAACCGGTTTTTTAGGTGCTGGAGGAGGATTTCTGATCATACCGGCCTTAGTTATATTGCTCCATATGCCTATACGTATAGCAATAGGCACATCATTATCAATCATTACGATCAATTCTCTTATTGGTTTTCTAGGCGATATCGATCATATAACGATAGACTGGCATTTTCTGTTCAAGTTGCTTACCATAACAACCTTGGGTGTTGGAATAGGAAATCAACTTCAGAAAAAAATTCAAACAGATCATCTAAAGCCCATATTCGGCTGGTTTATATTTATTGTTGGTATTTATATTTTAATTAAAGAACTCTTTTAGCTACATTTAATAGCAATGGCAAGTAAATTGCAGGAGTACATTAAACTGTAACCATAATCTAATATGCTGGTAAAAAAATACTCTGGAGAACTAGTTCCATTTAATAGTGACAGCTTACGTCATTCTTTAACGCGATCTGGTGCCAACAATGAACAAGTTGAAAAAGTTTATACACAAATCAAAGAAAAACTATTTGACGGGATAAGCACAAGAGAGCTATATCAGTTAGCTTTTGAAGCACTAAAATCGCAAAGAAATTCTTTTGCAGCTCGATATAGCCTAAAAAAAGCACTTCGTGAATTAGGTCCTGAAGGTTTTTATTTCGAAAAATGGATCGCACGCTTATTTCAAGAATATGGTTTTGAAAGTACCACAGGACAAACAATCCAAGGCCACGCAGTTTCTCACGAGATAGACGTTGTCGCATCGAAAGGAAACGAGATGTTGGCCATAGAGTGCAAATTTCGAAATGATATAGATGCGAAAATTTCAGTGACAACTCCCATGTATTTCTTATCCCGATTTAAAGATATCAGTGATATATCCTATCATTTCTTCGGTCAAAATAAAAAATTCACGCAAGGATGGCTCGTTACCAATGCCTATTTAACTTCAGACTCCAAAGACTTTGGTAAGTACTATAACGTCAATTTTCTTTCATGGGACTATCCAATAGACAATAGCATAAAAAAAAGAGTGGATAAAGCTGTTTTTTATCCTGTAACCTGTCTCACAACCCTTACAGATGTAGAAGAGAAAACTTTATTACAGAACCAGATCATACTCGTGAAAGATATTATCAATAATAAAGAAGCACTCAAGTCGCTAAAATTAGACTCCGAAAAGTTAAGGTTAGTACTTGAAGAGGCTAGAGAATTAATTGACTATAAACTTGAAGAAGAGTAAAAGCAAAGCTTTAGTACGCACCTACTTAGCCTTCAAAACCAAAATAAAGTTCTTATTGTCGCCTTATTCTTTAAGAAATAAAGCGACAATAAGATATAAAATAATCTACTTTCAATAATCTACTAACAGAAAAAAATCAACACATTTCTTCCAATTCCATTAAGAAAATTAGATAACACTTATGATAGATCAATCGGATAATAAATATCACCATAAATTTTTAAATCATCCAGCACAACAGGATTTTCAAATATTCCAAACACAGAAGAACCTGAGCCCGACATCGCGGCATATAATGCGCCAGATGAATACATTGCATCTTTAAGTTCCTTAATTTTAGGAAATTGCTCGAATATAGTTAGTTCAAAATCATTGTTCAGATAATACTTCCATTCCTGGATTGGCAACTGAATAATGGACCTTAAATCAAACTCAGGAGTTTTGGCAACAACTCCGCTATAAGCCTCAACGGTAGATATGTGAATATTAGGATTCACTATAACAATATAGTATGCGCTCAAATTGACCTCAATAGGAGCAAAATCAGTCCCAATACCAGTTGCATACACCGGTTTATTTTCAATAAAAAATGGACAGTCTGCGCCCAGCTGCTTTGCATAATTTTCCAGTTGTACAACAGATAGTTGCAGCTCAAATTGATCATTTAGCATTTTAAGCACATAAGCTGCATCTGCAGATCCACCACCCATGCCAGCTCCGATTGGTATTCTTTTTAATAAATGAATAGCAACCGAAGGAATATCAAAATCTTGTTGAATTAAATGATATGCACGCTCACATAAATTCATACCCTTTCCAGGGATCACAATACCCTCCGACGAAAAAGTTGTACTACCGGAACTTAGTGGAACAATTTCAACAGCGTCATACAGGTTAACGGGGTAAAAGATCGTCTCTAAATCATGATAACCATCAGGTCGCTTACCTACAATATGAAGACCCAAGTTTATTTTAGCATTTGGAAAAGATAGCATAAAAGATATTTAATAAAGATCAGTGATAAAATTATGGATTCTATGTTAATATTCAAAAGTACCTGCTAACCAGATAGGAACTGTAAATTCTTCAATGAGATGTGCTAATTTATAATTTTTATAATTATCTACGGTCAACCAAGTTGCTTCTTCAAGCTCTGCCTGTGGTATTATAACTAATTTTTCCTTAAACTCAATTCTAAAAACGTCACCTCTAACGAGCGTATCAGCTTCATTAACTGCTTCGGTTTCATGAAAGCCCATATATTCTAAATCTCGTGATAAAATATCCAGATCTAATTCTTCTTTTAGCTCGCGAATAAGGGCTTGAGAAGATAGCTCACCTTTTTCAATTTTACCACCAGGCATCATAAAATAGGATGAGCCTTTTTTTCTTACAACCAAAAGCCTATTATCAGCATCAACAATCATTGCACCTGCTAAATAAATCTTATTCATAGTTTCTCGTTTTAAGATGCCATAAGTGGCATCATGTTATAAAGTAAAAAGCGACTATTTCCATAATCGCTTTTTATATATTCATTTCTAACACTATTATGTATCTAAACCTTTTAAAAGTGTTAAATATCTTTCAATAGCTTCTCGCTTTTTAGCTGTAAGATGATAGTTCAAACTTGATGTAAGATAATGATGGTAATCAAAATCTTTATATTCTGGCAATCCTGGAATCACAGCTTCAGGATGCGAAACTCCCAGTTTTAAAGCTTCATTAAATGAAGTGATAAATGCTTCCGGTAACTGCTTTTTACTGACCCAAACTGCGAACGCAAAAGGAAGACCTGTAAATTCTTTCCAGGTAAGTCCAAGATCGTAAACATAAGGGACTTCATTCTTTTTGCCAAATGTTCGGTCTCCTATCAAGACATAAGCATCCGCCTCATCTATATTGGCAACAAGTTTAACTTGACGCTTCCAGTGATGCTTTAACAACACGCGTGCTAAACCATTAGAAGTGCGTGATTGCTGATCCAGATATAATGTCTGGATTTCTTCAATCGGTTTATGGGAAAAAATAAAAACCGAATCAACAGCCCCATCTGTACCGATACAGTATTCGGTGATGATATGCGCTTGAGGAAGACTTAATAACGCCGCTATGGGAATAATCCCCAAATCAGCTTTATCATCAATTACTTTCTGGGCACATACACTCGGATTATCCAAGCTCAATTCGATCTGATCTAAAACTGCAGATTGTCTAATCCCATTTAAAAACGGCAATGTATTCGTATACGAAACTGCCGATACTCTCACTTTATCCATTTGTCAATACCTCTAGATGTTTCGTATTATAATAGTCAATGATTTCAAATTGATCATTATCATACGTTAATTTATATAAGGCAGTGTTTGTATGAGGAAATTCATCCATTTTTGAGGCATCTACACCTGTCAATAGGCAAAGAATAATACGTAAGGCACGACCGTGCATACAGACAAGTACGGTTTCTTCATGCTCTTGTTTAACCATATGTGCTATGGCATCACTTTGACGTAACATCAATGCATTAGGAGATTCCCCCTCATCTACACTGACATCCAATTCACCATTTTTCCATGCTGATACCAGCGCATTGAATCCACTCATGATAGATTCGTCTTGCTCTTTACCTTCGTAGATTCCCCAACTAATTTCATCTAAGCCCTCGAGCTCTTGCCAAGAAATACCATCTTTAATAAAAGATTCTACTGTTTGATGTGTTCTCAACAAGGTTGAGGTATAAATTTTATCAAACGGGATATCTTTATAAGCATCATAAAAAGCTTGAGCCTGTGCCAATCCCGTTTCATTTAGAGGAGAATTCACGCCACGTCCCTGAACAATACCTTTCAAATTCAGATCAGTTTGTCCATGGCGAATAAAATAAAAAGTCTTTTTCAAAATATATCTTAATTATTTACAACAGGAAGTGCATAATAATTCTTCTTCTTGCTATCGTCTTCAAAAACCACATCCTTGTAATCTGTGACAACATGATATAAGGTATCACGCTCTATTGGATGACGTCCTACCTTTCTAATCAACTCAACCAACTGTTGCGTCGACATACCGGGATTCTGTTCCTCCGCTCCTGCCATACTGTAAATCTTCGTCGTATCATCCAGTGTTCCATCGATATCATCAACACCAAATGCTAAGGACATTTGTGCAGTATCCCTTGAAATCATTGCCCAATACGCTTTTATATGATCAAAATTATCTAGATAAATACGTGCTATCGCATAATTTCTTAAATCTTCAATCACAGAAACCTCAGAAATATGTGACATTTGATTTTCTTTATTTCTAAATTTCAATGGAATAAAGGTTTGAAAACCGCCAGTCTTATCTTGCAACTGACGAAGTCTTTCCATATGATCTACACGATGCCAAAATTGCTCGATATGACCATAAAGCATGGTTGCATTGGTATGCATTCCCAACTTATGTGCCTGTTCGTGGATATCCAACCACTGTTCAGCAGTACATTTATCATGGGCAATCTGTTCTCTGATCTCCGGATGGAAAATTTCAGCCCCACCACCTGGCATCGAATCCAAACCACAAGATTGCAAATACTTCATACCTTCATAATGACTCAATTTAGCCTTTTTGAAAATATAATAATATTCCACAGGAGTCAATCCTTTAATATGCAATTCCGGACGATGTGCTTTACATTTTTTAAAGAACTCCGCATAAAAATCAAGATTTTGCTTCGGCACCACACCACCTGTAATATGTACTTCCGTTACAGCTTCATCATCATACTTCTTCACGATATCCATCATGCCTTCCACATCCATTTCCCATCCTTCAGCACGTTCCTTGATCATACGGGAATATGAACAGAATTTACAATCGTAAACACATACATTAGTAGGCTCAATATGAAAATTACGATTAAAAAATGTGATATCCCCGTGTCTTTTCTCACGAATAAAATTCGCCAAAACACCTAAATAACCCAATTCTGCTTTTTCATAAAGGTATACCCCTTCATCAAATGTGATGCGTTCCTCTTGCAACACTTTATTCGCTATAATTCTTAACTCACTATCCAAAAGCGGATTAGAAATTAAGAAATTTAATTTTTCTTTAGCATCCATTAGCATGTCTCCTAGTCTATAACAAATGTACCAAAAACAAGGCTAAATTCGTAGAATTTAGCCTTGTTTTTGGTACTGCAATATATGTTGAACAACAATTAATCTGTGAACTGTTGCATATCTATTAATTTCCGGTATAAACCCTCCTGCTGAATCAATTCACTATGGCTACCTGATTCCACAATTTGACCAGCATCAATTACGACAATTGTGTCGGCGCTCTGAATCGTACTTAGACGGTGTGCAATAACAACTGTAGTACGATTTTCCATCAACTTATATAAGGAATCCTGAACCAATTTCTCAGATTCAGTATCCAAAGCTGATGTTGCTTCATCAAGCAACATAATGGGAGGATTTTTTAAAACAGCACGGGCAATACATATACGTTGGCGCTGCCCTCCAGAAAGTTTAGCCCCTCGATCACCGATATTTGTTTCATAACCCAATTCTGTTTTTAAAATAAATTCATGAGCATTCGCGATTTTTGCAGCAGCTTCAACCTCTTCCTGCGTAGCAGAAGTATTAGAGAAAGTAATATTATTAAAAATCGTGTCATTAAACAAAATGGATTCTTGATTAACTACTCCAATCATCGTGCGCAAAGACTCTTGATCGAGATCTCTTAAGTCTATTCCGTCAAAAAGAATCTGACCGCCGGTTACATCCATAAACCGTGGTATCAGATCTACCAGTGTAGATTTACCGCCCCCGGATGGGCCTACAAGCGCAATTGTCTTACCTTTTTCAATAGTCAAATTGATATTCTTCAAGATGTTCTTTTCACCATAAGAAAAATCAACCTGTTGAAATTCAATCGCTTCTTTAAAATCAGTAACTTCTTTAGCATTAGGCTTATCAGTAACTTCACTTTTGGTATCAATCAATTCCAGTACACGCTCACCAGCAGCGATACCATTATGAATATTGCTAAATGCATCAGTTAATGCTTTTGCAGGACGCATAACTTGGGAGAATATCGCGATATATGCAATAAATTCCGACGCACCAAATTCATCACTACCTGACAAAACTAAATTTCCACCATATAATAAAATAATCGCCACCATGATTACACCTAACAATTCGGATACTGGCGAACCCATCTGTTGCCGTCTTGCCATAGCACGCATAATACCGGCATAACGATCGTTCTCATCATTGAAGCGTTTTTTAACAAAATTTGTTCCATTAAAAGCCTTAACAATACGGGCTCCTGATAAAGCCTCATCTAAAAAGGAAATCATATTCGCATAGGAGGTTTGTCCTGCGATAGCTTGCGCCTTTAATGTCTTAACAATCTTCGATATAAAAAATGCAGAAACAGGGATGACCAACATGGCAAAAAGAGTCAACTTGGTCGATATAGCAAATAGCATAACTAAATATGCAATAAGTTGAAGCGGTTCTTTAAAGGCTACTTGCAAAGTGCCTGTCACAGAAAACTGTACCACCTGAACATCTGAGGCTATTTTTGAAATAATATCTCCCTTTCTTTGTCCATTAAAATAACCTAAATGCAGATCCATCACATTATTAAAAACCGTTTTCCGTAAATTCAATAAAGTATGAATACGTAAGTTTTCCATGATTCTTTGAGATAAGTAACGGAATAAATTACTAATGAATACAGAAAATACAATAACGATACAAACATATTTTAACGCTCCATAAGGCCCTAATTCTTGATTTGCTAAACTTGCATAGTAATTAAAATAGCCAAGAATGTCAAATCCTTCAGGTTTTACTAATACTGTGTGAGCAGAAACTTGCTCCGTATTAAAAAGTGTTTGCAATAAAGGAGCTAACAAGGCCAAGTTTAATGTACTGAATACAACTGTAATTAATGTACAGATAATATACGGAATAGCATATTTCTCAATGGGTTTGGCAAAAGAAAGTAATCTAAAGTATGTTTTCATTTATGATATTAAGGTAGCAAAAATACTAAAATTACGCGCAATATATAAGGAATACTTTAAAGGAATGAAATCTTGCACTTGGATGATATTAAAAATTTAATTCAATAAACACCAATTTAAACGACATTATACTAGTATTTTAATAGAAAAAGCCTAATTTAGTCCTTGTAAATTGTAAAATACCAGAACATAATGCAAATAGAAGTTGCCAAAAGGTTGCAACAAACCGAAGAATATTATTTCTCAAAAAAATTAAGAGAGATTGATGAGCTCAATAAAGCAGGTGCTCGCGTGATTAATTTAGGCATCGGAAGCCCCGACTTACCTCCTCACCCTGAAGTTATTCAGACCTTGACGACAGAAGCGGCTAAAACCAATGTACATGGCTATCAGAACTATAAAGGTTCACCTATTTTGAGGCAAGCAATTGCAGATTGGTATCAACGTTATTATCAGGCAACATTCAATCCAAATACAGAAATTTTACCTTTAATAGGCTCTAAGGAAGGTATTGTTCACATTTGCATGACTTACTTACAAGAAGGTGATGAGGTTTTAATACCAAATCCGGGATATCCTGCGTATGCGGCAGCAGTACGGCTAAGTGGAGCCACGGCAATTACCTATGATTTATCTGAAGAAACAGATTGGTTACCTGATCTTAAAAAGCTTTCTGAAAACGATTTATCAAAAGTAAAATTAATGTGGATCAACTACCCGCATATGCCAACTGGTTCGAGTGCAAACGAAGGATTTTATCTTGAATTGATTGCTTTTGCAAAGGCAAACCATATTTTAATCTGCCACGACAATCCTTATAGTTTTATCTTGACAGACAGCCCTAAAAGCATTATGTCTATTGAAGGTGCAAAAGATGTTGCCTTGGAACTTAATTCATTAAGCAAATCCTCCAATATGGCCGGATGGCGAATCGGTATGTTAGTGGGTGCAGAGTCACGGATCAATGAAGTATTACGTTTTAAAAGCAACATGGATTCGGGAATGTTCTTACCAGCTCAATTAGCAGCGGCCAAGGCATTGCAGTTGGATCAAACATGGTATCAAGATTTAAATGCAATCTATCACGAAAGAAGACAGTTGGTTTTCGAAATCATGAACCTGTTGGGCTGTACATATAAAAAGAATCAGGTCGGTTTATTTGTGTGGGCCAAAATTCCAGATAATTACGAATCAGGCTACACGTTAAGTGATGAGGTGTTAGATCTATCACGTGTCTTTATTACTCCCGGAGGTATATTCGGAAGTGCTGGAAACACCTATATTAGAATAAGTTTATGTGCCTCAGTTGAAGTATTAAAAGAAGCAATTGCTAGAATAGAACAAGCAAAACAAACGAATTAAGATTGAAATAACATGATGAATATAGCCATTATTGGCGTCGGTTTAATTGGTGGCTCCGTCGCCATGAAACTAAAAGAAAAAAAATTCTGTGATCAGGTTTTTGGTATTGACAAAAGCGATGCTAATCTAACGAAAGCATTGCAAATAGGCTTCATTGATCAAAAGGCAACATTAGAGGAAGCTTTAGAAAAATGTAAAGTGATCATTCTCACAGCTCCAGTTGATGCGATAATCACATTAGCGCCCAAATTATTGGATCTCGTAAAAGATCAAGTCATCATTGACATGGGCTCTACCAAACTAAATATTTTACAGTTAATCTCGGAACACCCTAATCGTGGCCGCTATGTTGCCGCCCATCCAATGGCTGGTACCGAATATTCAGGCCCCGAAGCAGCATTACCAAATTTGTTTAAAGATAAAATGATGGTTTACGTTGAGGCATTTAAATCTGATGAAGATGCGTTCGAATTAACAGATTCCATTACCGAACAACTGGAAATGCGGACGTCATTTATGACTGCAGAGGAGCATGATACACACACAGCCTATGTTTCCCATATTTCTCACCTGACTTCTTTTGCTCTAGCGCTAACTGTTTTAGAGAAAGAGAAATCGCAGGGTCGAATATTTGAATTGGCAGGATCTGGTTTTGAATCAACGGTACGCTTAGCAAAAAGCTCACCGGATATGTGGACACCTATTTTCAAACAGAACAGAGTTAATGTACTCGAAGTGTTAGAGGAAAACATCAAGCAGCTGCAGGCTTTAAAAGATGCCATCCAAGATGAAAATTACACTCAATTACACAAATTGATTAAAAAATCAAATAAGATTAAACGTATTATTAAATAAAACCCACTTGCTCCAACTGGCAAAGGCGAATTATTGTTTCATACAAAGTAATGAGAAGAAAGCATAGGAACTCGCAAGGTTCCTATTTTCTTTTTTATAAAAAAAGATCACAGGATCATCGATCTGCTGTTGTCTGTTTAACACCGTTTGTTTCAGTTATATTGCTTTCAATTACTGATATGGATTTCATCCACGACGTATAAACATATCGGAATAAATAAATGCTGCCCCATCAACTACCAATACTTAAATAATAGTGAGAGCTTACGATCAATTACCAGTAGAATTAGAAGTATTTTCTAAGAAATAGCATAAAATATTTTGGTTTGTAAAAAGCAAGGCATATATTTGCAACGTAGTTCAAATAGAAATACATCTAATCAACACCTCTTAATCAGGTCTTGATTTATAAAGAAGTGGCGAGAGACTGGCTCAATGACCCACTGGCAACCTTCAAAATACGTTTGAAAAGGTGCCAATTCCTGTCCAAAGTAATATTGCTTTGGAGGATATAAATGAAACGACAAATGATAATAACATTACAACAAAACAAGAAGGTAAATTCTAGCACCAACGTAACAGATACAAATATTCCATCAAAACAGATGCGAATGCTTTTGCACATGTTTACGTTTTCTTGTTAATCAATCTTTTTTAAAATTTATTGATTTCAAGTACATATCCATGTGCACAATCTCACCCCTATTTTTTATTAACGAATCTTCAACTAATTAATTATAACTACAATGTCTACAAATAAAAATTTAAAATTCGAAACACTTCAAGTGCATGCTGGTCAAGTTGCCGATCCAACAACTGGAGCGCGTGCAGTACCTATATACCAAACCAGTTCATACGTATTTGAAAATGCAGAACATGGAGCAAACTTATTTGCATTAAAACAATTTGGAAACATCTATACACGTCTGATGAATCCAACAACAGATGTATTTGAGAAACGTATTGCTGCATTGGAAGGTGGTATCGCCGCTGTAGCAGTCGCTTCTGGACAGGCGGCACAATTCATTGCATTAAATAATATCGTAGAAGCTGGTGAAAATTTTGTTTCCAGCAGTAATGTATACGGTGGTACATATAATCAATTTAAAGTAGCATTTAAAAGAATTGGTATTGAAGTACGTTTTACTAAAGAAACAACCGCCGAGGAGTTTGAATCACTAATCGATGAAAACACAAAAGCTATATACTTAGAAACAATTGGAAACCCAAGTTACGATATTCCAGATTTTGATAAGATAGCAGCTGTCGCTAGAAAACATGACTTACCACTTATCGTAGACAATACTTTTGGAGCTGGTGGATATCTATTTAAACCTCTTGAACACGGCGCTTCTGTAGTTGTAGAGTCTGCAACAAAATGGATTGGTGGTCACGGTACAAGTATTGGTGGTGTCATTGTAGATGGTGGTACTTACAACTGGGGAAATGGTAAATTCAAACAGTTTTCTGAACCTTCAGAAGGCTACCATGGATTAGTTTTTTCAGATGTTTTTGGCGTTAATGGCCCATTTGGAAACATTCAATTTGCAATCCGCGCACGTGTTGAAGGACTACGTGATTTTGGACCAGCTATTTCACCCTTCAATTCATTCCAATTGATCCAGGGCTTAGAAACATTATCGCTTCGTGTTCAGCGTCATGTAGACAACACATTAGAAATTGCGAAATGGTTAGAAGCCCATCCGCAAGTGGAAAAAGTGAATTATCCAGGGTTAAAAAGCTCTCCTAGCTTTGCAAATGCGCAAAAATATTTAAAAAATGGATATGGTGCTGTTCTTTCATTCCAAATAAAAGGTGACGTGACAAAAGCCGATGCTTTTATTGATAGCTTAGAGCTAATAAGTCATCTCGCAAATGTGGGTGATACGAAGTCATTAATCATACACCCTGCGGCGACTACACATCAACAACTGAGCGAAGAAGCTCAAAAAGCTGCAGGTGTATTTGTAGGATTATTACGTCTATCTGTCGGTATCGAACATATTGACGATATCAAAGCAGATTTACAGCAGGCCTTCGATAAAATTAAATAATTTCAGATAGCACTATTATATAAAAGCGTAAAAAAAACTATGAGTAAGAAATTAACGATTGGAATGTTTGGATTCGGGGTTGTAGGACAAGGATTGTACGACATTATCAAGACTAAAAACTTAAATTTAGAAATTAAAAAATTTGTCATCAAGAATGCTGACAAAAAAAGATCATTACCTGCTGAATTATTCACAACAGATGCTGAGGCTATTCTTGGTGACCCTGAAATCAATACCGTAGTAGAATTGATCGATGATGCTGATGCGGCTTACGCACTGACTGTTCGTGCATTAAAATCTGGAAAAAACGTTGTTTCTGCAAATAAGAAAATGATTGCGACGCATTTAGAAGAATTAGCGGCAATACAACAAGAATATGGAACAAGTCTACTATATGAAGGTGCAGTATGCGGAAGTATTCCAATTATCCGCAATTTAGAAGAGTATTATGACAATGAATTATTACATGCCGTGACCGGTATTTTTAATGGCTCCTCTAATTTTATATTGTCTAAAGTCTTCAACGAAAATCAACCTTATGCAGATGCGTTAAAAGAAGCGCAGGACCTAGGTTTTGCTGAAACTGATCCTACATTAGATGTCGGTGGTTTTGACCCTAAATACAAATTAACGATCGTCGCTGCTCATGCTTATGGTATCAATGTAAATCCTGACGATGTTTTCAATATCGGTATTGATAAATTAGGAGCACAAGATATTCGCTTTGCAAAAGAGAAAAATTTTAAGATCAAATTGATCCCTACT
The DNA here is from genome assembly GCF_004342035.1 of Sphingobacterium sp. JUb20. NCBI lineage: Bacteria > Pseudomonadati > Bacteroidota > Sphingobacteriia > Sphingobacteriales > Sphingobacteriaceae > Sphingobacterium > Sphingobacterium sp. JUb20. The sequence continues at coordinate 19,398 of NZ_SLYV01000018.1, forward strand.
GCCCGAGAAATAGATCAAAATAAAGTGGTTCTTTATGTTATTCCTAAGTTTATCAGTTCGGAAAACATTTTATTCAATGTTGAAAATGAAAATAACGGTGTCCTTGTAAAGGCTGCATTTGCAGATGAACAATTTTTCTACGGTAAAGGTGCTGGAGGTCATCCTACCGGATCGGCAGTATTATCTGATATTACAGCGCTACGTTATGACTACAGATATGAGTACAAGAAGCATTTAAATACAGATGCATTATCATACAGTACCGATCATGAAATCAAGGTGTACTTGAGATATGAAGATGACAGCCTAGTTGAAAAATTAGGTTTCACAAAAATTATTGAAAGATATTATGCTCCTGATTTTAAGTACGTTATTGGAACAATAAATTTGAAGAAAATCACAGATCTTAAATCTGAAATAAACAAAACAGGAAATTTTATAGCTGAAATTGCCTAACTTAATAAAAAGTACCGAATACCAACCAACCCTAACACTTGCTAATCACAAGTGAAAAACGTTGGATCTACTTGTAGGTTCAACGTTTTTTTATTTATCATCACCCCAATCACTTCTATAAACCCCGTGCTGCAGCTACTACAAATCATGACTTATATTTAACAATTTAGATCTTTAATTAATGGCATTACTTACCACATAATCAGGTTCAAAAACCATTTAAACTGCTATTTTTTTGTTAAAAAATAGCATATTTATAACTATAATAAATATGTGGCAGAAAATTTGCTTAATATCGTTAATATCACTATATTGTGATGTTACTAAAAATATTATAAATTATGGCTAAGTGGTTAACAATTCTACTGATAATGGTAGGCAACTTGGTTTTTGCAGATACCAATACAATTAATGCACAAGAACACTCGAATTCTAGTTATATAATTCTTGCGGTTGTTGCTTTATTGGCAATAATCTATATTCTATATAGAAGACAAAAAAGAAAATTTAACGATTAAGGGCATAAGCGGAAGTGAAACTTCCCTTTATGCCTTAGTGTTTCCATATCTAATATCATCCTCCCGCCAATCATAGGTCATTCTAAAAGACCTTCATCACGAAAACTATAATACCCATTGTCTGTAAAAATAATGTGATCATTGACCTTAATATCCATTATCCTAGAAGCCTCCGCAATCTTTTTTGTCAGAATTTTATCCGCCTGACTTGCTTCACGCGAACCTGAAGGATGATTATGAATTAATATCATAGAATGAGCTTTACAATTAAGGGCATTTCGTAGAATAATGCGAACATCAACTGGAGTAAAATCATTGCCTCCACGGCCTATTAATTGTTTATCCAGCACTTTACAGGCTGTATTTAAATACAAAACCCAAAATTCTTCGTGAGGAAGATCTTGTAACTGGTACCGAAAATATTCATAGACCCGCAGACTACTGTTTAACAAAGGTTTTTCAATATATTCTGATTCCTTTCGTCTACGTCCCAGTTCAAGTGCAGCGACAATCGTAATCGCTTTAGCTTCTCCTATACCTTTAAACTCACAAAGACTCATTACCTCTAGTTTGGAAAGACTATGCAAATTGTTTTGAACACTGGATAAAATACGTCTGCACAATTCAACTGCAGTTTCTTGCCTTGAGCCCGAACCAATAAGAATAGCAAGCAACTCTGCATCAGACAGTGAACGACGACCTTGCTCCAATAATTTCTCTCTAGGACGATCTGCCTCCGCCCAATCTCGAATGACCAGTTTGCTCATATCACAATAATAAGGTATAAAATAGGTTTATATAATCTACTAATTTAATCATAAATTTAAAAACTTAAAATAATTAGTATCAATTATTTAAATAAATTTTATCATTTCAAAGCAGACATGAGCGTGCTTTCTTTTTTTCAAATCGTTTTGAAATCTTATATTTGTAATTGAACATTTATTTTAATAAAATGAGTAAAGCGATTATTAAAACAGAAAAGGGCGACATGACTGTACAATTTTATACAGCAGATGCTCCAAATACCGTTGCAAATTTCATCAAATTAGCTAAAGAAGGATATTACGATGGATTAAGTTTCCACCGTGTGCTACCTGACTTTGTTATTCAAGGTGGATGTCCAAATTCACGTGAAGGTGCTTCTGGTATGCCTGGAACAGGTGGCCCAGGTTACAAAATCGACTGTGAGTTAACCGGTGAAAACCAATACCATGATAGAGGCGTATTATCAATGGCACATGCAGGCCGTAACACTGGTGGATCTCAATTTTTTATCTGCCACAGCCGTAACAACACTGCTCATTTGGATAGAAATCATACTTGTTTTGGAAAAGTTATTGAAAACGTTGATATTGTAGATGATATCCGTCAAGGTGACCGTATTTTAAGTATTGAAGTTATCGAAGACTAGTTCTCAACAAGAAAAAGTGTATTATGAATTTAAGAGCATTAGTTTCTGTAACAGGAAAACCAGGATTGTTCAAATTAGTTGGACAAAATAAAGGCGGATTTATTTTAGAGACTCTCGACAGCGCTAAAATTAAATCGGTAGTAAGTTTATCTTCTACGAAAATGGCAACATTAGAAGACATTACAATTTATGGCGAAGAAGAGGAAATTCGCTTATTGAATGTTTTTGAAACAATCAAAGAAAAAGGATTAACTGTAGATCCTAAAGCAGATGGTCAAGCATTACGTGATGCTTTCCGCGAAATTGCACCAGGTCATGATGAATCTCGCGTCTATTCGTCAGATATTAAAAAAATCTTTACATGGTACAATATCATTAAAGATTTACCTTTATTTGAAGAAGAAGCACCGGCTCCTTTAGTATAATTTTAGGATAAAAAAAGAGAGGGTCTTAACATATGTTAAGACCCTCTCTTTTTTTTATCTTTAGTTTTCTACTTTCCTGCTTGAACAATTCCTTTACAGATATCCGATATCAAAGCTGGTCCCTCATAAATAAATCCTGTATAAATTTGAACAAGACTGGCCCCAGCATCAAGTTTTTCAATTGCATCTGCCGCAGAATGAATCCCGCCAACACCAATAATAGGAAAAGATCGGTTTGATTTTTCTGAAAGATAGCGAATGACTTCTGTCGAGCGCTTGGTCAAGGGAGCTCCACTCACCCCTCCCATTTCTTTAACCAAATTTTCATCACTTTGAAGGCCCTCTCTAGATATCGTAGTATTTGTTGCAATGACACCAGCAATACCCGTTTCTTGAACAATTTCAACAATATCATCCAATTGACTATTTGTCAAATCTGGAGCAATTTTAAGAAGAATAGGTTTCTTATTTAATTTTCGTTTATTCAATTCCTCGAGCGTATTTAAAATATGTTTCAGAGGCTCCTTTTCCTGCAGATCACGAAGTCCAGGAGTATTTGGAGAACTGACATTGACAACAAAATAATCAACATAATCAAAAAGTGCATTGAAACAATAAATATAATCATCTACCGCCTGTTCATTTGGAGTGATTTTATTTTTACCGATATTTCCACCGATTAAAAGTCCTTTACGATCTTCAGTAGCTAAATGTTTAAGACGATTAGCCGCAACGTCAGCACCTTGGTTATTAAAACCCATACGATTGATTAATGCCTTATCAGGAATTAAACGAAACATCCGTGGTTGATCATTTCCTGGTTGAGGTCGTGGCGTTACAGTACCAATTTCAATAAAACCAAAACCAAAATTGGCCATATCAGTGATGTATTCGGCATTTTTATCAAAGCCTGCAGCCAATCCTACAGGATTTTTAAATTTAAGGCCAAATACTTCGCGAGCCAAATTCGGATTTTCATAGGTATACAGACTGCTTAATAATTTTTTAGCACCCCAGATTTTTGAAAACATTTTTAATCCCCCAGTCACCGTATGATGAGCAGATTCAGGATCCATTGAAAAGAAAATAGGTTTTACCAACTTGTACATATGCACAAAGGTAGGCAAAGAAGAAGAAATTTCATTACTTTTGCAATCGAAATGATATCAATAAATAACTTAACATTCGAAATAGGCTCTCGCGCATTGTATGATGAGGCCAACTGGCATATTAAACCTGGAGATAAGGTAGGTCTAATTGGAGCCAACGGTACCGGTAAATCTACTTTGTTGCGATTGATCGTAGGACAGTATACGCCTACTTCAGGAAGTATATCGATGGCAAAGGACTTAAAAATTGGTTACTTAAATCAAGATTTATTATCTTATCATTCTGATAAAAGTATTTTACATGTAGCAATGGAGGCGTTTGAGCGCCAAAATCAATTACATACTGAAATAGAAAACTTACTCCAAAAATTAGAAACAGACTATTCTGACGATATTCTAAATAAATTAAGTGACAAGCAGATGGAATTCGAAGCTTTAGATGGCTATAGTATCGAATTTAGGGCTCACGAAATTTTAGCGGGTTTAGGTTTTTCAGAAGATGAGCAGAAACGTCCGTTAGCGACCTTCTCCGGTGGATGGCGCATGCGTGTCATGCTGGCAAGAATCTTATTGCAGACTCCAGACATTTTATTGCTGGATGAGCCTACCAACCATATGGATTTACCTTCTATTAAATGGCTGGAAAATTACTTGCAAGGCTTTGAAGGTGCTATCGTCATCGTCTCACACGACAGGTACTTCTTAGACCGTATTATTAAAAAAACTGTAGAATCCCGCAAAGGTAAATTAACGCTGTACGCTGGTAATTACAGTTTTTATTTGGAAGAGAAAGCACTAAGAGGTGAAATTCAAGCTGGTCAATTCAAAAATCAGCAAGCTAAAATCAAACAAGAAGAACGTTTGATCGAACGTTTCCGTGCGAAAGCCTCAAAAGCAAAGATGGCACAATCCCGTATTAAGGCTTTGGATCGAATGGAAAGAGTGGAAGATGTTGATGATGATAACCCAACGGTAAACTTTAGCTTTAAATTTTCAAAACCATCGGGAAGACATGTTGTTACCTTAGAAAATGTATCGAAATCTTATCCAAACCTCGAAATTTTAAGAAATACGGAGGGGATCATTGAAAAAGGTGATAAAATAGCCTTGATCGGTGCCAATGGTAAAGGTAAATCGACCTTGTTGCGTATTGTGGCAGGTGCAGATACGGAGTATGAAGGGAAATCTGAACATGGCCACAATGTATTGCAAACGTTCTTTGCACAGCATCAATTGGAAGCCCTGCATCTGGAAAACAGCATAATAGCAGAGATGCAAGCTTTTGCGCCCAAACATACAGAAACCGAATTACGTTCAATCTTAGGCTGTTTTCTATTTTCCGGTGATGACGCATTCAAAAAGATCAAAGTTCTGTCTGGAGGCGAAAAATCACGTGTTGCACTAGCAAAAGCATTAACAGCTGATGCTAACTTCTTGGCACTAGATGAGCCTACCAATCACTTGGATATGCAATCGGTTAATATTTTGATTCAAGCGCTTCAACAATTTGAAGGTACCCTGATTGTCGTTTCTCACGATCGTTACTTTCTGGATAATGTTGCGAACAAAATATGGTATATTGAAGATAAAGAAATTAAAGAATACCCAGGTACATACCAAGAATTTGAAGAGTGGAATTCAAAACGTGTGATCAAACCTGAAGAAAAAAAGGTCGAGAAAAAAGTTGTAGCAGAAGAACCTAAAAAAGTCAAAGCTGCTCCTTCTGAAGATAAATTCAAACTGATCAGCAAAAAGAATAAAGAACTAGCGGCATTAGAGGTTAAAGTAGCTGAAAAAGAAGTTCTTCTAAAAGCACTGGAGACAGAATTAGCAAAAGAAGAGATCTATTCCAACGCAATCAAATTACAAGAACACACGCGTAATTATAATTCCTCTAAAGCAGAATTAGAACAATTGCAAAAAAATTGGGAAGATTTAGCTGAAGAAATTATGGAATTGGAAGATTAATTACACTCACTTAATAGAAAGGTATACAATAGGCAGGCTTATTGTATACCTTTTTTTATGATGAAGGAATTGTGAAAATAAACTGGATCGAAAATATCTTATACCCGAAAGTATTTTTAAATAGAAGGAAAGCAACAAAGTATTTCCAAGGAAAAACTATTTTAATCACCGGAGCAAGTGAAGGTATTGGAAAAGCCTGTGCAACACTTCTTTCCAAATTCCAGGTACACCTCATTTTAGTGGCTCGATCACAAGAAAAATTAGAAGAAGTAAAAGCAATTGCCATCCAAAACAATTCCACTGCGTCCATCTACGTGACAGATCTATATCAAGAACAACAAATAGATCAACTTATTGAATATATTCATGCAAGACAGATAACGATAGATATCCTTATTTCTAACGCAGGTAAATCGATTCATCGCAGTTTGACAAAATCCTTGCCGCGCTACCATGATTTTACAAGAACAAACATGCTGAATTATTTGGCTCCAGTGAAATTGACATTAGCACTAACTCCTCTTCTATCACAACAAAAAGGTCAGATTATTAATATTTCTGCGCTCAATGTTCTGCTCCCACCTGCACCACATTGGGCTGCATACCAAGCATCAAAAACAGCATTTGATCAATATTGCCGATCAAACCAATCTGAATGGAAAAAAATGAATGTAAAGCTAAAAACAGTCTACTTACCATTGGTAAAAACAGAAATGATAGCGCCTAACGATCGTTATAAAAACTTTCCTGCCATGCAAAGTAGTGAAGCAGCCTTACGTATTATAAAGCTCATCTTTGGTACGGGCAGTTATTCTAGGCCATGGTGGTCTCCCTTTCCTATAACAATCGGATTTTTTATTCGAAAAATATGGGATAAATTTTAACCATATTCCTATGAGATTACGACAAAAAATTGATTTCGCTATTCAAGTATTTAAATCCATCCTATATACGCTTCAATCAGGTATTAATTTATTTACTTTATTGAAATCAATTCGGAAAGCAAAAGATTCCTACTTAAATGATGGTAATCGTACCATAACTTACGCAGCTCTGTATGATGAAACCTGTCTTACGATTGAAAAATTAAAAATAGTACCCAAAAACAAGCTATCTTCCCGAGTCATTCTCATCGCAGACAACAGTTTCAATTTTATTAGCTATCTATTTGCCCTTTCAGCACTTTCAAAAGAGGTAATTATCATGAGTTCCCAATTATCCGATCTCCAATTAGAGAAAATTTTGGAAAATTATCCCCAAGTTCTTATGCTAACAGATAACAAAGACCGATTAGCAAATCTACGTACAAAGTCTTTGATCTATTCTTTTGCGGAAATTAATGCATGCGTCATCAATAAAGTCTCTCATAAAATAAGACGAAACAATGGTAAAATAACAATTTTAAGTACAGGTTCTTCAAATATTCCAAAACCCATTGAACGTAAACTCAATATCTCAAAAATATGGAGTCCATTTACAGAATTAATTTCAAAACTTGGGCTACTTAACTATTCCTCTACTTTCATTACAGTTCCATTTTATCACGGTTATGGTCTTGCAAGTTTGATTTTAGCACTATTTTTAAAGCACAACCTACACTTCACCACAAAATTTAGCGCTAAATGCATTACTCAATTCACGAACAACAGAATAGAATGTTTGGTTCTTTTACCTTCTATGATTCCCAAATTCATTGAAATAGATCAAAATGCACTGGGCCTGTTCCGATGCATTATTTCCGGAGCAGATAAACTAGAAGCAACATGGGTATCATGTATTCTAAATCAATATCCCGAGACGAACATATATAATCTCTATGGAACCACAGAATTGGGAATCTGCAGCATTGCTACCCACACGGATTTAACAAACAACAACAATACGATTGGCCGATTTCTAAAAGGTATCGAATACCACTTGCAAGCAGATCAGCAGCTCAAAATAAGATGTCCATGGATACACGATCAGTGTAAAAATCAATATGTAAGTACTGGAGATCGCATACACCAGGATAAAAACGGATTATTATATTATCTTGGCAGAACAAACTCTTCATTTAATATTGGCGGAGAAATTATTCATTTCAGTGAATTAGAAGAAAAAATAAACAGTTATAAATCCGTTGCCAAAACTAGAATTCTCGTATCTAAAAATGAAATGATGATAAGCGAATTGAATTTAGAACTTACCTTAAAAAAAGATTCGGCATTTAATGAAGCAGAATTTAGAAAATGGCTCAATAGGACATTCCCTAAATACTTGCAACCAAAGTCCCTTCACTACAACGATAATTAATCCGTTCGGCTACAATAAAAAACCCTCAACACAGCACATCTATTACCGCCTATATATCAACAAATTAAAGATATATTTGTAAATAAAAAATTAAGATTAATTATAATAAAATTCCTTAATCGGCTCAAAATGGATGAGTCTTTCATTGAATTTATTAATGTTCTCCATCTTACCAGATAAGTCATAGATCACAGCCAATTCACCACCTAGCTTTTCAATAGTTTTCCGATTGAATTTCACCTTAAATTTTAGAGCCTCATTTTCGAAATTCGTAACCTGTTCAAAGTCACAATCCATAAATCGTACATGCACAGTACGAATTAAATAATACCGCGATAGCATCAATTCAATTTCCTGAAATAAGGATAAGATAATAACCATGAAGAAAGTAAAAAACATTGCTAATTTTGTTTCTCCTATTCCCGAGATCATACCTAACCCTGCTGTTGACCATATCACGGCGGAAGTCGTTAAACCTTTTACCGACAGTTTTCCTTTAAAAATAACACCCGCACCGATAAAACCAATACCAGTAACGATATTAGCGGCAATACGATCATCACTCCCATTGCCACCCATCATTTTTGAAACAACAGTAAAAACAGCTGAACCAAAACAGATCAAAACAATCGTTCTAAATCCAGCTGCTTTATTTCTATATTCCCGCTCAAAACCTATTATAGCGCCACAAAATATGGCAACCAGCACATTCCAGATGTATTGATTATCAAAGAAATTCAACAAAGAGTCCATAATTGACGAACGTATTATAAATATGCATAAGTAATACCATCACCACCGCGGTCCTGATGTTCGTCTTCAAATCGGGAAATATGGCTGTATTTTCTTAAATAATCACGTATAAACTTGCGTAGAATACCATCCCCTTTACCATGAATAATTTTTAAAGAAGGGTAACCGATCATTACTGCTCTATCCAATACTTTCTCCAACTCATATAGCGCATCTTCGGTGCGCATACCGCGAAGATCAATCTCAGGATTGAAATCAGCTACAGCATGTGCAGAAAGTGTCTTAGATCCAGCTTTTGCTGCTTTCTTCAAATCTTTACCCGCTAACTTGACAACATTTTTGCGCTTCTGCACCGTTCTCAGTTCACCCATCGCTAGAATAAGATTGTTTTTTGCAACCTCTAATACAACAGCCTCATTTTCCGAATCGATAATCTTTACCCAATCGCCAACAGCAATTTCTTCTGTTAAATCAGCGGTAGCAATAGGTTTCTTCTCGATCTTTTTATCCTTAGGTAGTATGGTCGAGAATGAACGATCCAAATTGGCACGAATTTCCTTAGTCTTTTCTTTATCAGCCTGAGCAGACTTAATCTCTGCTACTGTATTTTCAATTAATTTATTGGAGTTTTTTAAGAGTATCTGGGCTTCTTCCTTTGCTTTTTTGAGAATTGTCTTTTTATTCTCCTCCAAATAAGATTGTAAATCCTCGTATTCAGATTTTATTCGGATCAATTCCTTTTCTCGTCTTGTTATAGCAGCTTTTGTATCAAATATTTCCTTCTTCTCGCGCTCCAGATCTACCAAAAGTGTATCTACTTTTTTCTGATGGTTTCCAACCTTCTGTTTTGCTAAATGAATAATCTCTTTATTCAATCCAATTTTTTGCGCAATTTCAAAGGCGTAAGAACTCCCCGGTTTTCCGATCTGCAAGATATAAAGCGGTTTCATGGCGACATTATCAAATAGCATCGAAGCATTTTCTAAACCAGGTGTTTGATTTGCAAATACTTTCAGGTTCGAATAATGCGTCGTCACAACACCGCGAATGTTCTTTTTATTTAAAGTTTCCAAAACAGCCTCAGCAATGGGTCCTCCAAATAATGGATCAGTACCCGTACCAAACTCATCAATTAAAATAAGCGTTCGAGCATTCGCAAACTCTGTAAAATACTTCATCTTAGAAAGATGAGCGCTATAAGTACTTAAATCACTCTCTATCGACTGATCATCACCAATATCTGCAAAAATTTGCTTATAAATCCCCATTTTGGAGTGCGCATCAGCGGGTATTAACAATCCGGATTGCAACATGAGCTGCATCAATCCTACTGTTTTCATACAGACAGATTTACCTCCAGCATTAGGTCCTGACACCACTATAACACGCTGTACATCGTCAATCTTGATATTGAGAGGAACGATTGTCCCGCGGTCGTGCCCAGCATTTAGTGTCAGTAAAGGATGGCGCGCATTCACTAAATTTATTTCAGCCTCTTTGGATAATTCAGGCATTTCCGCCTCAATATCTAACGCAAAAAGTGCCTTCGATCGAACAAAATCTACCTTAGTAAGTAAGCCATCATACGAAAGCATCAACGGTATATGCGGTCTCAATTTGGTTGTTAACTCGACTAAAATACGTATAATCTCACGTCGTCTTTCAAACTCCAAATCTCTAACCTTATTGTTCAGGTGAAATACTTCTTCAGGCTCTATGTAAGCAGTTTGTCCCGTAGCAGATTCATCATGAATCAGTCCTTTCACCTTACGTTTATTCTCAGCTAAGATAGGAATACAAAGACGGCCGTCTCGAATAGTCAAATTACCGTCAGCTGTCCATCCGCTGTTCTGCGCGCTTTTAAAAATGATATCAATTCTTTTACGTGCTTCCTGCTCTGCTTTCAAGATGCTTTGAGAGAGATCAAGCAACAGGCGTGAAGCATTGTGCTTCATTTTACCCCGATCATCAATGATCATTTCAATATCACGGATAATCTGCTTTTCAATAGGAAGATGTTCAAACAGTAATTCTAAATTAGGATACTGCCCCTCCCGATCATTGAAATATCGGATGATAGCATAAACAGTTTTCAACGAAAGAAGCACACGATGAAACTCCTCCTCCATTAAAAAGGCGCCTTCGACTTTAGCTTTCTCAACTAAAGCACGAATAGGATATAAATGATCAACTGGCAAAGCATCATCAGTTGTTAATAAATCTTTAAATTCATTTGTTTGACGTAAAAACTTGTCTATCTGATCAAATCGGGTTTGTGGCTGTATCTTATCAACCAAATTACGCCCCGACTCACTGATACATTTTTGTTTTATCAATTCCTTAATCTCGGCAAAACCGAGCTTATCACTTGCGTTATTAGGATAAATCATGTTTCTATTACTATTTATTTAACCGGTTCTGGAGAAAGAATCTCCTTTTTTTGTTTGACCTTTCGGTCAAGTAAAAGAGGTTGTTTGACCGGATTTCTCACCTCCTTTACATCAGTTTTAAGAGGTATATCTTCAGAAGCCTTGACCGATTCAAGTTTAGGTCCCTGGCCATTTCGTATGGATTTGGCCTCAACTTTCTTAGTAGCAGTCGAATCGCTTCTGGAAGTAGCTGGTACAGACATATTTTTAAGTAAGAATGTACCTAGATTCAAATTACCTTTTAAACCCGATTTATTATAAAATTCTTGCGCTGCCTTTTTGTAATCCCATTTTACACTATCTTGTTTATAATTTAGGATCAGTTTTTTCTGCGACTCATAAAGTTCTTTAAAATCATTAATGCGAGTTAAACTATCTTGAAAATGTGCATTCTGTATAGAATCTTTTCGTCGAATAGAATCCATTCTGACCTGGTCAGTTTTGATATAACCGTCATTCATATTTTTCAGATTCTTACCGACCTCCTCATATATCTTGTTCATCACTTCGGCATCACTACCATAAAAAGAAAGATTTTTCTTAAAAGAAGTGGAATCTAAATCATACTTTTTGAACGTATTGTCATATAACGGAAATATAACGCGCTTTGCACTATCCGAGTTTAATGTTGATAGATAAGCATCAGTTATATAAATCTCCGTTAGGACCTTCACAAAATCCTTTTTTGGAATAATATCTTTCTCATTTGTACTTTTACAAGAAACAAATAAAAAAATCAGAGCAAGTACATTCAGTATTAATCGTTGCATTTCGTAATTTTGTACAAATTTATAAAAAGGCCTGACATTTGTCACCCTTTGAATTCTTAAATATACAATTATCATGAGTATTGCAAGCAACCTAGAAGCGATTAATTTAGAAGTTAAAGCGCTCGGCGTTCAACTAGTCGCTGTATCAAAAACAAAACCGAATGAAGATATCATGGAAGCCTATGAAGCTGGGCAACGTGTTTTTGGTGAAAACCTTGTTCAAGAACTTGTTGAAAAATATGAATCTTTACCAAAAGATATCGAATGGCATCTTATTGGTCACTTGCAAACAAATAAAGTTAAATACGTAGCTCCCTTTGTGACCTTAATCCATGCTGTTGATTCTTTCAAACTCCTGAAAGAAATCGATAAACAAGCCGCTAAAAACAAGCGTGTGATCGACTGCTTACTTCAGGTACACATTGCTGAAGAAGATACTAAATTTGGTTTTGACCATGCAGAATTAATCGAAATGTTACGCGATGAGGAATTTTTAGCTTTAAAACATGTCAACATCCGTGGCTTAATGGGTATTGCAACCAATACAGAGAATGAAAAAGAGATCAAAGAGGAGTTTTATGAGCTAAAATCATTATATGATGGTATCAAGGCAAGTTTCTATCGTAAAAACGAAAGTTTCGATACGCTGTCGATGGGTATGTCTTCTGATTACAAATTAGCAATAGAAAAGGGATCTAATATGATCCGGGTGGGAAGTACTATTTTTGGAAAACGCGTCATCAAACATTTTAAAAACAATGACTAAAGCAATTATTAGAACTGCTGTTGAAGCAGATTGTCCTGCAATGCTGGAATTAATTAAAGAACTTGCCATATTAGAAAAAGCACCCAATGAGGTAACGGTCTCTATGGAAGAGTTTATTGACGCCGGATTTGGACAAAACCCAATATGGGGAGCTTTTATTGCAGAATTTGATGGGAAAATCGTCGGAATTTCACTATATTACATTCGTTATTCCACTTGGAAAGGAAGAAGGCTCTATCTTGAGGATTTAATTGTGACAGAAAGTATGCGTGGCTATGGAATTGGCAAACAACTTTTCGAAGAAACTATCAATTACGGCAAATCTAAAGGATATCAAGGCATGGTTTGGCAGGTTTTGGACTGGAATGAACCTGCTATTCAATTCTACCGAAAGTATAAAGCGGACTTCGATGCCGAATGGATTAATGTATCGATAACATATTAGAACAGAAAAGGACGGTTAAATTACATGAAACCAAAATACTATTTCAACCCCTCGATCATTTTTGCATTAATTGCCATTACTTCATGTACTGGTAACGATACGGCAAAAGAACAAAAAAAAGCTAGTGGTGATACGCTTCATTATGACATGAAAGAAGTGCATCGGTATAGCAACTTTTTTGTGAAAGAAGGTGAAAAAATAGACACAACATTCTTCAGAGCTAAATATCCACAATTCAAGGATACCGTCATCAACACATTACTCAATCAATCGATTAATTTAGAAGGTGTTTCTGAAATCAGTATTTCAGCCAAAAGATTCGTCGATGCATATGATGAATATGTAGAAGAAAATAGTGGCAGTTCTTCTGCAGCCTGGTTTCGGGATTTACAGGCAAAAGTATATCAAAATACCCCTAAGTTTATCAGCATAGAAACCAACCAAACCGAATATACCGGTGGTGCTCATGGTGACCATTTTACTCTTTTTACACATTATGATATCAATTCAGATCAAAAAATAACATTAAACGATATCATAAATGAAGAAAATCAGAAAGAATTGATTAAAATTGCAGAAAAATACTTTCGCAAACTGGAAAATCTATCTGACAAAGAATCTTTAAATGACAAGTTCTTTTTTGAAGCTGGCAATTTTGCCCTTGCAAACAATTTTGCTTTAGACAAAGAAGATCTACTTTTCTATTACAATGTATATGAAATTAAACCCTATTCTGGGGGAAACACAGCACTAAAAGTGCCATATAAGGATATAAAACACTTGATTTCAAACAAGGGTCTAGAATATATCAATAGTATTAATTAGCAATCAACCTCAACGTAATCCTATCCGATGCAAGTTTTTAAATTTGGTGGCGCATCAGTCAAAGATGCTGAAAGTGTAAAAAATTCAGCACATATTATCTCTAAATATAAAGTGGACGCTTTATTGGTCGTCGTATCGGCCATGGGTAAAACCACCAACTTATTAGAAGACGTAACAAAAGCATATCACCAAAATACAGGTGAAGCATTTGAAATACTTGAAAAAGCCAAAGCATTTCATTATAACATATTATCCGGTTTATTCGAAGATTCCAATCATCCCATATTTGATGAAATCGCCAATTGTTTTGTCGAAATCGAATGGATATTAGAAGAAGAACCACAAGATTCTTTTGATTATTTATTTGATCAAATCGTTTCTACGGGTGAAATCGTTTCTTCCAAAATTCTAGCGGCTTATCTCAATCACATTGGTGTAAAATCCCAATGGTTAGATGCCCGGAACTACATCATGACCGATAACACCTATACCGAAGCGCAGGTTAACTGGGAAAAGACAGAAGCTATTATTCAAGCTGAGATCCCAAAAATCCTTAGCAAATATATCGGGGTCACACAAGGATTTATAGGCTCGACATCCGAAAATTTCACGACAACATTAGGTCGTGAAGGATCAGACTATTCGGCAGCAATCTTTGCAGCATGTTTAAATGCTGAACATGTGACAATCTGGAAGGATGTACCAGGTGTACTCAATGCCGATCCAAAATGGTTTGAAAAAACTGAATTGATACCTGAATTATCTTATACAGATGCAATTGAATTGACCTATTATGGAGCAACCGTTATTCATCCGAAAACAATTAAGCCACTTCAGAATAAAAATATCCAATTAAATGTGCGGTCGTTCCTAAATCCGGAAGTGCCAGGAACTAAGATCAAGAGCACAAATGTATCTTTACCTGTACCATCGTTTATTTTTAAGGTCAATCAAATTTTGGTATCCATTTCACCGCGTGACTTTTCATTTATTGTAGAAGATAATCTGCGCGATATTTTCAATTTGTTTCACCAATTCCGCATTAAAATCAATATGATGCACAACAGTGCAATCAATTTTTCAGTTGCTGTAGACGATACCGGTCAAAACATCCTGGAAGTACTGGACGAATTAAAGAAAAAATTCAAAGTCAATATTGAAACTGGCCTAGAGCTTATCACCATCCGTTACTATAACCAAGAAACAATCAATAGAGTTTTAGTGGATAAACAGGTGATCAGCGAACTGAAAGATACCTATACTTGCCAGCTTCTTGTAAAAAAAATATAGATGAATACACTTATCCTTCAAAAGGAGGTTCAAGATTTTATTAATCAAAATGAATCAGAATCTTCCGCTAAATTAGCACTAAAAAAATCTCCTTTTGAAGGAATTACCTCGTCTGAACTTGCAACACAAATAGATGGCAGACAGCGATGTCGCAAAAAAATTCCGCTTTGGGCAGAAACAGCGAACATATATTACCCCGATAAATTAAACTTAGAACAATGTTCTTCGGAAAAAACAGCGATATTCAAAGCATCACTAATTCCGGAAAACGTCACTTTAATCGATATCACGAGCGGCTTTGGTATTGATGATTTTTACTTTTCAAAAAAAGCTAAAAAAGTAATTTCCTGTGAGATCAATCCGCAACTTGCACTCATATCTCAATACAATGCCAAGCAATTACAAGCTAAAAACATAGAAGTTATCGCTTCAGATGGAGTAGACTATATTGCTAAAAATAAAGATCTTAACATAGGGTATATATACATAGATCCTTCCCGCAGGGTGGCGCAGCAAAAAGTTTTCATGTTGAGTGATTGCGAACCCAACATCGTTTCCTTACAGGAAAACTTTCTACAAAGAGCAGCCCATATCATGATAAAAGTTGCTCCTCTTCTGGACATCACAGCAGCATTGTCTGAGCTAAACCATGTCAAGCAAATCTATGTGATTAGTCTCCAAAATGACTGTAAAGAGCTACTTTTCATTCAAGAAAGAGATTTTTCTGGTCAACCTGAGATTACCGCTGTCCGTATTTTTGGTGACAAAACACAACAATTCACATTCACACAGGAAGAAGAAACTGAAATGGTCACTTCATTTTCAGTACCGCTGCGTTATCTTTATGAACCGGATGTGTGTCTTACTAAAGCTGGTGCTTTTAAGAGCATAACCAAAGCA
This sequence comes from Sphingobacterium sp. JUb20, assembly GCF_004342035.1. Taxonomy (NCBI): domain Bacteria; kingdom Pseudomonadati; phylum Bacteroidota; class Sphingobacteriia; order Sphingobacteriales; family Sphingobacteriaceae; genus Sphingobacterium; species Sphingobacterium sp. JUb20. The sequence goes on from NZ_SLYV01000018.1 coordinate 35,761, forward strand.
TTTGATCTCAAAAAACTGCACCAACATACGCACCTATATAGTTCAGAAAGTTACCAAGAAGATTTCTTAGGAAAAATTTATGAAATCATCGAAGTTATTCCGTTTTCCATCTTCAAAAAATCAAAAGAAAAATTAAGAACAAACGCTGTAGCTAGAAATTTCCCTTTAAAAACAGAAGTACTAAAAAAGAAATTTAAAATTATGGACGGCGGTGAATTACATAGTTTTTTTACTACAGATCATACAGGAGAACTGATTGTCATCCACGCGACACGAAAATAGTAAAGCGACAATACCATTACATATTTTCCTAAAATAAAGCATAATTTTATTATATGAGAAATATTGCTTTATCAGCTTTAGATCTTGCGCCAATCAAAAAAGGTTGCACAACGTCAGAAGCATATAACAGAACCATAAAAATAGCGCAACATATTGAGCAGTTAGGATATAAAAGAATCTGGGTAGCAGAACACCACAACATGGAATACATTGCCAGTTCAGCAACCTCGCTCGTTATTCAGCACATCGCAGCAAACACCAAAACCATTCGTGTTGGATCTGGAGGTATTATGCTACCGAACCATTCGCCCCTTGTCATTGCAGAGCAATTCGGTACCTTAGAGACTCTTTATCCAAATCGTATTGATCTTGGATTAGGCAGAGCTCCTGGAACGGACCAAGAAACAGCAATGGCATTACGTCGCAATAATTTTAATACAGCATACCAATTTCCACAGGATGTTGCGGCACTGCAACAATATTTTAGTGACAGTAATGTTGACTCCAAAGTAAGAGCTTTTCCGGCCGAAGGTCTAAACGTTCCTTTATATATTTTAGGATCCAGTACAGACAGTGCCTATTTAGCCGCCAGCCTTGGACTACCCTATGCATTTGCTGCACATTTTGCACCGGCACAACTTGCTCAAGCAAGTGCCATCTACCACCAGAACTTCAAACCGTCAGCTAGTCTTTCAGCACCATATTTTATTGTTTGTGTCAATGTAATTGCCGCGAAAACAGTAGAAGAAGCCGAATTACAGTCAACAAGTGTGAAAAATTTATTTGCGGGGATTCTAACCAATACAAGAGCACCATTGTCACCTCCAACATTTGAGGTTATTTACAAAGGGATTCCAAGTATTGAGCAAGCCGCAGACAATATGCTTTCCTGTAGCTTTATAGGAGACAAAGAGACCATCAGAAAGGAATTGGAACCGTTCATCGAAAAACTACAAATCGATGAACTTATGGCCATATCTTATATTTATGATGATCAAAAATGTCTTGACTCATTCCGCATATTGAAAGAAGCATTAACAGATTAAGAAAGTTTATTTACATCGTGCATTAAAATTTCTATATTTAATTATTCAAATTATAATGCACGATGAAATATTTAAGCCTTACAGCACTATTTATAACACTTATTTTTCAGTCCTGTCAAAATCAGAGCCCGGTTAATAAGACAATTCCTAATGACACTGCCGCTAGTGACATAACAAGCGACACAAATACGGTCAGCAGCCCAAGCATCAAAACCTCTCCAAATAAAGAAGCATCCATTTTCATGATAGATACCTATCGGATTTATGACGATTCAGAAGATCCGAGCAAAATTTTAAATGATGGATGGCTAGATCTTTATGAGGAAAAAGGAGAATATTACCTTGCAAAGGTCGATTATAAAATAGAAGATGGATTCAGTGAGTGTGCGGGAGTACCCACGAAAGGAGTAATTTCAAAAAGAAATTCCATCCTATTTCTCAATTTCCCTTTTTTAAAAGCAGGAAAAATTGAAAATCTAAAGATCACCAAAGCTGAAATATGGCCTAAAGAAACTGTTCAGTATAATTTTAACAACCAGAAATACTTGTTAAAAGGATATGGTGACATTGTAGGAACCAATATTCAAACAAATGACCAAAACCATGAAGAAGTCTTTCATGATGTTAAAAATTATAAATTAACATGTTCATTCAACGGAAACTCAGAAATAAACATGTTCAAAGCTGACCAATTTAATGACACTTTTATCAAAACATTATTTGTAGGAGATATTGATCGTGATGGAAAACTTGATTTTATTATTTCAACCCCGACCGATTACGAAGAAAACAGCATTATGCTTATCCTTTCATCTCAAATAAGAGATAACGATATGGAGAAAAGCAGCTATAAGCAAGATGTCCAATTTGATTGTTAACGATGAAAATAAAGGCGATCATACAGGATTTCAATCCGGTTCAAAAATGTATATTTTCATTTTCCTTTAGCATCCTAACAGCTGTTATTTGCTATTGTCTAAATATAAACCTCTTAATGAGTGCTATACTTTTTTGGATTACCTTTAGTTTGAGTTACAGCGCGGTATCGTGGTTTATCTTTTACCAGATGCCCGTAAGCCGAATTGTTAGAAAAGCGGCATCCGAAGACGGAAGCCGTCTATTTGTATCCATTTTCATTTTAATGGCAAGTTTTGCCTGTTTGTTCGCTGTACTTCTCATTATTATCACAGATAATACGACTGATATGCCCAAGGGCGCAAGCATCAGCATCTGTGTATTAAGTATGATGAGCTCTTGGTTTTTGGTACATACGACCTATGTCTTCCATTACGCACATCTGTACTATGCAGACGGTGCCACTGGTAAAGGATTGGATTTCCCAGGAGATGAAAAACCTGATTATATGGACTTTGCATATTTTTCATTTGTGCTCGGTTGTACATTTCAAGTTTCTGATATTGAAGTTTCGTCACGAAAAATTAGAAGAGTGGTTCTGTTTCATGGATTACTCGCTTTCGCTTTAAATACATTTGTTGTTGCATTAACAATAAATATTATTTCCGGCCTTATACATTAACCAAAAAATTTGTACTGGCTACAGACCCTTTCTGGATCAATACAAAAAAATCAAATAGCATATCGTTCTAAAAGCGAAGCCTTGTTACAAAATGCCCATTTAAAAAGAAAACGCACCCATCGAGCGATGGTGTGCGTTTCTAATTGAAAGGGAATTGAAAGGAATCTTTATAATTTCTCTGCATGTTGTGAAATATCCATACCTAATAACTCCTCCTCCTCAGATGCACGAAGGGGTGAAATCAGATCTGTTATTTTCAACAATAAGAAAGCAACAATTAAAATAAAAGCAGCGGACGCAAACAAACCAATTATATGCGCCTTAAATAGGGTTATTTCACCAAAAAATAAACCGTTATGCTCAACAACACCATTAATTTGTTTATGAGCAAATACACCCGTCAAAATCATCCCTACAATACCTCCAACACCATGACAAGGAAAAACATCTAACGTATCATCGACCTTTGAACGGGTACGCCAATCGACCACAAGGCGACTTACAATTGCGGCTACAGCACCAATTACTAATGAATGCGGAACAGTTACAAATCCGGCAGCCGGCGTAATCGCAACCAGACCCACGACTAGACCAATACAAGTTCCCATTGCAGATGGTTTAGTACCACGGATAGCATCAAAGAAAATCCAGGTAAGTGCAGCTGCTGCTGAAGCCGTCATTGTTGTTGATAGTGCCGTAGAAGCAAGGCTAGAAGCAGAAAAGGCAGAACCTGCATTAAAACCAAACCAGCCAAACCACAGCATACCGGTGCCGAGCAATACATAGGTTACACGTGCAGGTGTATGATGACCAGGCTCTCTACCCTGTTTTAAATAGATCGCTGAAGCCAGTGCTGTTAAGCCCGCTGACATATGTACGACAGTTCCTCCGGCAAAATCCAAAACACCCAGCTTAAACAATAAGCCATCAGGATGCCAGGTAGCATGTGCCAAAGGAGCATATATGAAGACGAAAAATAAACAGATGAACAAAATATAAGATGTAAAACGGATGCGCTCTGCAAAAGCCCCCGTAATAAGCGCCGGTGTAATGATCGCAAATTTCAATTGAAACATAGCAAACAGTGCAAATGGAATCGTTGGAGCACCCACCCAAGGTTTACCATCAATTACATGATCAAACATAAAATACGTCATCGGATTACCGATGAAACCTCCGATACTATCTCCAAATACTAAACTAAAACCAAAAACAACCCAAATAACACTAACAACAGCCATACAGATGAAACTTTGAAGCATCGTTGAAATAACATTCTTCTTTCTAACCATTCCACCATAAAAATATGCTAAACCCGGTGTCATAATTAGCACTAATGCCGTTGAAGTCAACATCCATGCTACATCAGCTCCATTATATTCATAATTTCCATCATTTTTAGGTAAAGAAGGAAAAAATAGTGCCATTAAAACTATTATTACCATAAAATAGAAAGGAATCGCTGTTTTTTTAATCATTTTTAATTGTTTTTTTAATCAATATCCAAATTAAGGTAAAAATTACAGTAAAAACAATATTTATTTCAAATATTTTCAAATAAAACATCAAAATTCTACAAAAACACAAACAACAACAGATATATAATGCATTTTACTCAATATAAAACAGAAAAAGGGGGTAGAAACTTAATTCTACCCCCTTTAATAAGACTTATATAACAAAAAAACTACATTTGTCTACTTGATATTATCTTAATAATACTTGCTTAAGCACCAATTTGCTTATCCAGTTTCTCACTTAGCACTGATTTTGGCACAGCACCGATTTGTTTATCGACAATCTCACCATTTTTGAAGAATAATAACGCAGGAATATTACGAATTCCAAAACGAACTGAAATTTCTGGGTTTTCATCAACATTTACTTTTCCGATTACCGCTGTATCAGCATAATCCTTAGCCAACTCTTCTACAATTGGACCTACCATACGACATGGACCACACCACTCTGCCCAAAAGTCAATTAAAACTGGTTTGTCTGATTTCAACACAACTTCTTCAAAGTTGCTATCTGTAATTTCTAAAGCCATATTTTTATTTTTTTAACCGAAGTTATTTGATAATTATTATTTACTCATTTATAAGAACAAATATAATAAAGATGTCCGTAATATAAGTGTAATATTAAATTGACACCATTTAATTCAATCGATAATTTACACCTTCAAACTGCTCTATAGCCTCTAAGAACTCATTTGTCAAGTTGATACGCTTTAATTTCGCAGGCATCTCAATAGAAATTTCATCCTGCGGATCCCAAATTTTGAAACGCAGTTGACAATTCGGAACCACCCCTTCGATCTCATTTGAATCCAGCACTTGCTTCATCTCCTCCAAAAATAGATCATTTAATGCTGGCAATGCAATATTAATGGTGAAAATTTTAGCCATTTTCTCTCTCAAATCCGACAAAAGCTGGATACCCTTGATCTCAAAACCCCAGTTCCCAACTTGCTTAAACCTTTCTTGCACCAAACCTCGGAGCTGCACAAAATAGCCTTCTTCGAGATACCCCTTGAACTTCACATAATCTTCACCAAATACCATTATTTCATAAGAATCTGAATAATCCTCAATAATAAAAGAACCAAAAGGCTTACCCGATTTTGCAATACGATGGTTGGCAAGAGCAATAATACCACCGATAACAACCTCCTTATTTTTTATCCGATTAAAATCCAACAAAACATCTTCTTCAACTTCAGAAGCCTTAACCTTATTGATTAACTGCAGATCACTCACTTTGTTTTGACAGAAATGCTTAATCTCAAACTTATAGTTATCCAAGGGATGACTAGTCAGATAAATACCGATTACCTCTTTCTCGTACTTTAATTTTTCGATCAAACCCCATTGTGGACAAGAAGCCAATACAGGTTCTGGAAGCTCAGCCGCACCATCTCCACCAAATAAACTTACCTGAGCCGAATTTTCATTTTCCTTGAATCGCTGTGCAAACTTAATCGCTTTTTCCAAACCCGTGGAATTATCTTCACTGTGAAAATATTGAGCACGGTGCATATTTTGAAAACCATCAAATCCACCCGCATAAGCTAAACTTTCAAAAGCTTTTTTATTAGCGGCACGCAGATCAATCCGTTTTGCCAAATCAAAGACCGATTTATAGGGTCCCTTTGCACGTGTCTGTACAATCGTATCAACCGCTCCTGCTCCCACACCTTTAACAGCTCCCATTCCAAATCGGATCGCACCACGATCATTCACAGTAAATTTATAATGTGACTCATTCACATCTGGAGCCAATACTTCAAGTCCCATGCGCTTACACTCCTCCATAAAGAAAGTAACCTGCTTGATATCATTCATGTTATTTGAAAGTACAGCTGCCATGTATTCCGCTGGAAAATGCGCTTTTAGATAAGCAGTTTGATAAGCAATCCAAGCATAACAGGTCGAGTGCGATTTATTAAAGGCATAACTTGCAAAAGCCTCCCAATCTGTCCAAATTTTTTCTAATACTTTCGGGTTATGTCCCTTTTCAGCAGCCTGAGCAACAAACTTAGGTTTCATCTTATCCAAAACCGCTTTTTGCTTCTTACCCATAGCTTTACGCAACACATCGGCATCACCTTTGGAGAATCCTGCCAATTTCTGAGAAAGAAGCATCACCTGCTCTTGATATACAGTAATACCATATGTTTCCTGCAAATATTCCTCACAAGCATCTAGATCATAAATAATAGGCTCTGTCCCGTGCTTACGCTTGATAAAACTGGGGATATACTCCATTGGTCCAGGTCTATAAAGGGCATTCATAGCAATTAAATCCGCAAAAACCGTTGGTTTCAGATCTTTCATATGCTTCTGCATACCCGGAGATTCATATTGGAATACCCCAACCGTTTCCCCTCTTTGGAATAACTCGTAAGTCAATTGATCATCAATAGGAAATTCATCGGGATCTAACTCCAGGCCATTACTCAACTTCACGTTAGCGACCGTATCCTTTATTAAGGTCAATGTTTTTAACCCTAAAAAGTCCATTTTCAACAAACCTGCAGATTCAACAACAGAGTTATCAAACTGTGTCACATACAGATCTGAATCTTTTGCTAATGATACAGGAACAAAATTAGTGATATCGTCAGGAGTAATAATTACCCCACAAGCATGGATACCTGTATTACGCATTGAACCTTCCAATACGCGGGCCTGCTTAATCGTTTCCGCTTCAAGACCCGCACCTTCCGATATGGCGATCAGACGATTAACAGCTTCCAGTTCATCTGCGCGCAAAGTCTCTTTCAACGCTTTTTCATCCATATTGAAGATCTTTGCCAGCTTCAAATTTGGAATCAGTTTTGCAATTTCATTGGCTTCCTGCAAAGGCAGATCCAGTACACGAGCCGTATCTTTAATAGACGATTTGGCAGCCATGGTACCATATGTAATAATCTGGGCTACTTGCGAAGCTCCATATTTATCAATTACATACTGCATCACGCGACCACGACCCTCATCGTCAAAGTCAATATCAATATCGGGCATCGATACACGATCGGGATTTAAGAAACGCTCAAATAGCAAATCGTATTGTATCGGATCCAAATTTGTAATCCCTAAACAATATGCTACAGCAGATCCAGCGGCAGAACCACGACCTGGACCAACAGAAACGCCCATTTTACGAGCTTCAGCAATAAAATCCTGTACAATCAAAAAATACCCAGGATAACCGGTCTTCTCAATGGTAGTTAACTCAAAGTCCAGGCGCTCCATGATATCGTCCGTTACACCCTGCTTGTAACGACGCTTAGCTCCTTCTATTGTTAGATGTCTTAAATACTTATTTTCCCCCCTCTTACCATGATCTTCCTGATCTTCTGCAACCTGAAATTCCTCAGGGATATCAAAAGCCGGTAAAAGAACGTCACGGTATAAAGTAAAGATTTCAATTTTATCGACGATCTCTTGAATATTGATAATCGCATCTGGTATATCCTTAAATAGCTTCTTCATTTCTGAAGCAGGCTTGAAGTAATATTCCTGATTAGGTAATCCAAACCTAAAACCTCGCCCCCTTCCTTTCGGTGTGCTCAACTTTTCACCATCCTTCACACACAACAAAATATCATGGGCGTGAGCATCAGGCTTATTGATATAATAAGTATTATTCGTCGCAATCAGCTTTAAGTCATGTTTACGAGCCAAACTGACTAGCGTCGTATTTACGCGGTCTTCATCCTCCTGACCATGGCGCATCATTTCAATATAAAAATCATCCCCAAACTGATCTTTCCACCAGATCAAAGCTTCTTCAGCCTGATTTTCACCGATATTAAGCACTTTATTAGGCACCTCTCCTTGAAGATTCCCAGACAGGACAATTAAATCCTCTTTATATTGCTCAACAACCTTTCTGTCAATACGAGGCACATAATAAAACCCTTCCGTATAGGCTACTGAGGCCATTTTAGCCAGGTTATGATAACCTTTTTTATTTTTCGCTAAAAAGACAATCTGATAACCATTATCTTTTCTTTTCTTATCAAAATGATCATCACATACGAAAAACTCACAACCGACAATAGGTTTGATTATTTTCTCCGTAGGACTTTCTCCAGCAGCTTCTAATTCTTCATTTTTTGCTTTCGCCGCTTTATTATGATCGCCTACTTTAGAAACAAAATGAAAAGCACCCATCATATTACCATGATCGGTCAATGCAACAGCTGGCATGCGATATTTCGCAGCAGTATCCACCAAATTAGCTATAGAAATTGTTGATTGCAGGACCGAAAACTGAGAATGATTATGTAGATGTGCAAAATCGGCATTTTCAAAATCATTCAGCACATCATGATCAATCACAACTTCCTGACCACCACTTGGCTGACTGCGCTTTCTAATTTCATCTGAAGCAGCCTTCAGATTCACGTGCTTTAAACCAACAGTTGGAATTACTGATGGGTTCTGCTGTTTAAAATCTACAAAATATCCGGTATCAGTCTGTAACTGATCAACAGTAAAAACTTCCCTTCTAACTAATTCAAAAAAACAACGTGTAGTTGCTTCCACATCGGCAGTTGCATTATGTGCTTCAGCAAAGGGAACTCCAAATAGATACGAATGAAGTTCAGTTAAATTTGGTAATTTAAAACGACCTCCACGTCCACCAGGCAATTGTAGCAAAGCAGCTGTAACCTCAGTACAGGTATCCAAGATAGGCATTTCACCCATAGGAGATTGAACATCATAACGATAGAACTCGCTACCCATAATATTCAAATCAAAACCAATATTTTGACCTACAATAAATTTGGCTTTGGCTAATGCTTCATTAAACTTAACCAGAACATCTTGAATGGGAACACCCTGTTCTGTCGCTAACTCGGTCGAAATACCATGAATTTTCTCGGAGTCATAAGGAATATTGTAACCATCCGGCTTGATCAGATAATCCTCATGCTCAAGCAGATTACCCATTTCATCATGTAATTGCCAAGCTATTTGAATACATCTGGGCCAATTATCAGTATCTGTAATCGGCGCATCCCAACGTTTGGGTAATCCTGTTGTTTCCGTATCAAATATAATGTACATACCTTAATTCTTTATTCTTTCCTAAACAGCTAAATATCAACAACTAAAAGACTTTCAAACAGATTAAAACAGACCTGTTTAAAAGTTTACTAATTTACAAATTTATTCCTCACTAAAGCTGAAAAACAAGTCATTTTACTAAAAAAAATAAGCTCATTTTTCATCTTTTCGCACCCCTCTTATCCTGTTCAAAGAAAAACTGCGTTGTGCAAAAAAAGCAATGAACTTAAGCCATCATTTTAAAAGCTTTTACTAATTCACTAACAGCCTGATCTAATTCATTTTCAGACAAGGATGCAAAGCCAAATCGAAATGCATTTTGAGTTTCATCGATACGAACAATTTCAAGCGAACAGTTCAAAAGTAAATCATTCACCAAAAACGGAGGCTTTAACCGCACCCAAATGGCCATTCCACCAGCAGGCAAGGAGAAATAAATATAATTACCTAATCGATCCCGTAAAAGCTGATCCAAATAATCCCTTCGTATTTTATAGCAACGTCGTGCTTTTTTCAAGTATCTGTTCAACTCTCCCTCTTTAATCAACTCGGCTAAAGCATGTTGCATATAACCATCTCCTCCCACATCAATTATCTTTCTATAGGCAGTGCACTGCGCAATGAATTTTTCTGGAGCAACCATAAAACCAATACGGATCGAAGGATCTAAGATTTTGGAAAAAGAACCGATATAGATAACATGCCCCTGATGATTACTACTGGCCAATGGTAAATAAGGAGATGAGGTATAATGATAATCATAGTCATAATCATCTTCAATAATCACAAATCCATACTGTTCAGCTAATGCTAATAATTTCATTCTACGCTCTACAGAAAGCGTTACTGTGGTGGGATAATGATGATGTGGTATAACATATATCAAGCTGATTTTTTTCAACTTACACCACGCTTCCACAGCATCCGTATCAATACCATCCTCATCAACCGATACCGAAATAACCGATGCACCGGTATCTTTAAAAACCTGATTTGCCAACGGATAGTTGGGTTCACCAACAAGCACATGCGAACTATTATCCAGTAAAAGTTGTGCCGCCAAATATATACTCATTTGCGCTCCATGAGTAATCAGCACATGTTCCACCCCCATAGTGAGACCTCTAGATTCGATTAGATGATTCGCCAATTGCTCGCGAAGCTTGAGCACACCTTGCCCCGTACCAATATTTGCAATCTTCGAAATTGTTTTTCGGTTTGTAAAAGTCCGATAAGTCTTCAATAAATCATCAATTGGTGACAATCGTATATCAGGATATCCGTCATCAATAAGCACCTTATCAAATCTTTCCGCGATTTCAACTGACACTTCTGGCTGAGATTTTTTATAATAAATGGGAAGATCTTTTCCGTACCCCGTACGCACGAATGGCCTATTCCATTTTTGGGCCTTTAAAATTGGGATAAAGTTTGAAACAGCAACATATTTACGCGGTTCCACAATAATCCAGTCCTGAGACTGGAGCTCTTCGTAAGCAGCGATCACTGTTTTACGGTGAACAGCAAGATTTTTTGCCAATTCACGACTGCTGGGCAGATGTGCCCCAGGTTTTAAAACCCCATCGCTGATCGCATTAATGATTGAAATCGAAATCTGCCTGTATAGGGCAATATTACTCGATTTATCAATGGTTGTAATATGTTCAAAAGGAAGCATACTGGACTACTTAATTACTTAAAACTGGAGCACAAAGGTAGTCCTATTTAAGAGTAATTTTGTCATAACAATTAAAAAAAGAAAATATGAAATCAGAAATTAGACAAGCAACATTAGCAAACCTTGACGAAACAGCAGTATTATTTGATTTATACCGTGTTTTTTATCGTCAGCAACCAGATCTTGAAAAAGGAAAAGCTTTTCTTAAAGAAAGATTTGTAAATAGCGAATCGACGATCTTCTTAATCTATGTGGATAATCAAGCAGTAGGATTTGTACAGCTTTATAAACTTTTCCATTATACCAAACTAGCTAAACAATGGTTATTAAGTGACTTGTATGTACACCCGGACTATCGCGGCCAAGGTCTATCGATCGCGCTTATTGATCGCAGTAAATTATGGTGCGAAGAAACAAATGCTTGTGGGCTAATGCTGGAAACAGAAAAAACAAACATAGTCGGCAATAAGTTATATCCAAAATGTGGATTTGAATATGATGGATTACACAATTATTATCATTGGTGGAAATAAGCATACTGGAATGGCGAACGTAAAACGTTCGTCATTCTTCAAAAATTAAACTCAAGCTTTATTCAAAAATTAATAAATTGCCACCATGAATATTTCCGATCTGATTATTACTAAGAACGAGCAGACTGAACTGGCTAATATTTTTCTTAATCAAGAGAACAATGCTTCCATACAGCAGTTAATAAAAGAATATACCTACAGCGAAGAGCTCCTTCAATATGGACTACCTGTAAACAATAAAATCCTCTTGCATGGAAGTTCCGGATGTGGTAAAACAACAACCGCCAAAGCAATCGCGCAAAAACTGGGAAAATCCATTTTAACACTAAACCTCAGTACAATTGTCTGTTCCCGCATTGGCGAAACATCTCAAAACATTAAGCAAATATTTGATAAAGCGGCCCGCGAAAAGGCTGTGCTATTCCTAGATGAGTTTGATCAAATTGCAAAAGCAAGAGGTAATGACGACAAAGATGTTGGGGAGATGAGACGCCTGGTAAATACACTGATTCAACTCATCGATTATTTACCACAGACCGTATTACTGATCGCCGCAACGAACCATGTATCCATTATTGATAAAGCATTGCTGCGCCGATTTCAATTACAGATCAGCTATGATTTACCATCACAGTTAGAATTAGACAAGTATTATGATAAGCTTGTCGAAAAATTCCCTGCAGATATCAAACTGTTTCAAAGAAAATACGAGATATCCTACGCAGAAGCTCGCGATCATGCTTTCACACAAGTTAAGGCAAGTCTGATAGCAAAATTGGAAAAACAATAAAATCACGATGATATGACTAACACAACCTTAGAGAATCTGAAGGTAATTGAAGATAAAATCAAAGCATGCTGCCTGCTAAACAATCGTGACCCCAAAGAAGTCAAACTATTGTTAGCGACTAAAACAGTTCCGGCAAATCGTATAAAAACGGCTTTACTCGCAGGATATACATTAATTGCAGAAAATAAAGTTCAAGAATTAAGGGACAAATATGACGATTTAAAAAATATTCCGCATACCAATCATTTTATTGGCCATTTACAAACCAATAAAATCAAATACATACTCCAGCATGATGTCACTTGTGTGCAATCTATAGATCGGTTTGATCTAGCCCAAAAAATAAATCAAAGATTACAACTTGAAAATCGAACGATAGACATTTTAATCCAAGTGAATACTTCCATGGAAGAAAGTAAATTTGGCATATCACCTGATAAAGCCATTGATCTGATACGACAGTTAGCCATATTAGAAAATGTAAAAATTAAAGGGCTCATGACCATTGGTCTATTCAGCGCAGAAGAAGATAAAATTCGTACCTGTTTCCGATTATTGAAAAACCTCCAGCAAGACATTATCAAAGCTGAAATCCCTGGCGTCGAAATGACAGAATTGTCCATGGGTATGAGTGGCGATTATGAAATTGCTATTGCCGAAGGAGCAACAATTGTACGCATAGGGACAGCAGTATTTGGAAAGCGGATATATCCAGACTCCCACTATTGGGACGAAAGTAAAAACTAATATCACAAAAAAGGCTTTCCAATGAAAGCCCTTTATATCCTGTTATAATTAAGAATTATTTTGCATCCAAAATAATAACCTCAACTCGTCTATTCTTTTGACGACCTTCTGGAGTTTTATTATCTGCTACAGGTTTAGTCTGACCAATACCCTTCGCCGCGATTCTAGACTCTGCAATTCCAGCATCTACCAAAAACTTTTTAACCGAGTTAGCTCTCTTTTCAGCTAACCATTGATTATACTCCACAGTACCTGTCGCATCTGTATGCCCATCAACACGGATCTTACTTTTATTTTCTTTTAAAAGTGTTGCCAATTTACTCAATTCCGCTTTAGCTTTTTCTGTTAAATAAGAAGAGTTTGTCGGAAATAGCAAATCTGATGAAATCGTAAATTTAATTCCTTCATCTGTACGAGTAGCATCTTCAAAATCACGTTTAACGTTTTTCAATCCATCATCAGTACCATCAATACTAACAACAGCACCTGGATTAACAATTACAGCTTGTTGTTTACATGAAAACAAAGAAATTGAACAAAGCAAAGCAACAGCAATACTATTTATTTTTTTAATCATCGAATGTTTAGATTATTTATGAAAGCAAAAACTAACTGTAAAGATATAAAAAAAAGTGAACTCAAGAAAAACAGAAAGGGATACAGATCTTAGACATAACGCTACAAGATCTTGTATCCCTTTAATTCGTGCAGCAGTTTCGCTTATTTCTTATGATAGATCTTTTTAATAGTTGCATTAATCTCCGGTATCTGGTTATACAATTTCCAGATCAATCCAGATTTTGCATTCTCCATTAAAACAGCCACACTCGCCTGATTTTTCGCATTAAAACCATCGGAAACATCATTATTTTTCAAATCAATCCAAGATCTAAAACCATATTGGGTAAACAGCACCTTAGCATATTGATCATAAAATTTTCGCAAAGATTTTTGACCGATCTCCTGTTCGAAAGCAACAGCCGAAATTGCGATTGCTGGATTCACTAAATAATGCCCCACGCTATCGCTCGGATTCTGTACTCCCCAAATATCTGTATAACTAGATCCCAAGTTTAATTCATTATCCCTTCTTTTATAAGCTAAAATATAATTACTTGCTAGCTCACCATAATCGACATAACCATCGTATTTTCCTCTCGGATCTAAGGTTAAAAATGGTTTATAAAACTCAATTAAACTTTTATTTAAATCGCCAATTGCGATTTTTTTACCATACATCATATGTTTTTCAAAGATCAAACTATCTTCAAAGGATACTGGGGTAGCTGGTTGCACCTGCGGTATCATAAGCCCACCATTCATATGCGAAGCCGCACCTTGATCAACTGTCGATGGAGATAAACTAAGCAAACTATCCGCTAGAGGTAATTTTTTAGCATATCCATTCAGGTAACTCGCTTCCGTCAATGGATAAGTCGGAGAAGACATCGCTAATAAATAAGCACTTAAACCATCATTCAAGCCGTTTAAAACTTTAGACTGATAGGTGCTATCTACAGCTGACCATCGATCCATCAGGGCATCAGGGTTTGACTTTGATGTTAGCTTTTGCCAATTCACCCGTTTCCACAATTTCGTTACATCCTCTCTAAAATTCTGTTCATCAGCAACATCTTTTGAGAAGTATTCCCGAGCAACAAGCAATCCTTCCATAAGTTTTGCCGTCGCCTTAACATCATACATCTGTACGCCATCAGTGTAAAATGGTACGCCTTCCCTTCCATCATAAAATGCCGTAAATACACCCTCATGATGCTGAGCCTTATTTAAAAACTTCATCATCCTACTCAAACGCAACAACAAAGCTTGACGCGAAATAACATTGTTTTCAGCACCAACCAATAATGAAAGGATCGCATAACCCGATTCTTCTATAGAAACGATCGCCTTTTTATTTGATTTATTAGGTAGAAAAAGACCACTGTTGATGTCATAGTTCTCAATAAAATAATTGACATTCGTCAATTTAATCAAATTAGATAGTTCTAAATCACTTGCAGGTTTGGTTTGAACTTCTTTTACCGAAGAAAATGGAGATTCCAGATAATCATAATCTACCCAGGCGATCTTATAGTAATATTTTTTATTATATTCTTCGACAAGATCATAGCATTTTTGCATAAAAACTGGTCGAATGGCAATCGCTTTAAAATCAACATTATCTGTCGATCTGTAAATTTTTATATACCGGATACTTGGTGTTAACGGCAGTTGCCATTGAAGCTCTACCTGCTTATCAATACTGGAGACCTGTGACAGAATAGCTCCTGAAGACAACTTGACACGTGAAGGATTTTTAGGCAAAAACTCCAATTGATCTAAAAACAGCTGATGCGTCATCTCATCAGTTCCGTTTTGATGAAAAACCACTTCAGAAACTGCTTCCCCTGCTTTTAAATTTCCAAATTTTGACAAGGGTATCTCTATATTAAGCCAAGTATCATGATCAAAATCATCTATAAATGGGGAAAGTTCTAAAATATTAGTTTCAGAACCATTTTGAAGCAATTGAATTTTCGGAAGAGTTTTTTCTTTCGTATGCGGTGTTTGCACATACATTTTAATTGTCAGCACATCACTGGCCTGGACCTGATAATTGATCTTATGGCGATCATTTAGTAAAGCAACCTTCCAATTTCCAGCATTTGATGACAAATAACGGAGTGAAAGTGAATTTCCTGGAGTAAAAAATAAAGAATCTGTAGTTGGTAAATTTTTCTTTACATTCTGTACCCAACTGTCTCCCGAATATTCCACCAAGCTTTTAGCATAGTTACCTGACAAGAGACTGTTCTCAAACACAACTTCAGGATAAGTTTGTGCAGACAAGGTTGTTGCAGTAGAAATAGATAAACCGATTATGAATAGTAATTTTTTTGACATGCGCATAAATTGATAATAAACATCAAACAAAAAGTAAGCCATCTATACTTTAATGAATCACAAATGTAATAAAGGATTTCCAATGTAAATGTCATACGTAATTTTAATTTCGGAAAAAATGCACTAATTTAGCCATCTGATTTTTTCATAACAACTTTATATGAAAACTACATTTGAATTTGAAAAGCCAATTGCAGATTTGCAATTGCAGATAGAAAAAGTGGAACAAGTTGCCGTAAAGACGAAAGTCGATATGAGTGCAACTGTGTTAGAGCTACAAGAAAAACTAGCGAACGCTGAAAAAGAGATATACGGTAATTTGTCTGGTTGGGAAAATGTGCAGATGTCGCGTCATCCGGAGAGACCTCAAACATTTGATTACATTAACATGATCTGTGATGATTTTATCGAATTACACGGAGATCGTACTGTAAGAGATGATAAAGCCATCGTCGGTGGATTTGCATCGATCGGAGGTCAATCAGTTATGGTTATCGGGCATCAAAAAGGAAAAAACACCAAAGAGCGTCAATACCGCAACTTTGGTATGGCTAACCCTGAAGGATACCGTAAAGCTCTTCGCTTAATGAAAATGGCAGAAAAATTCAACAAACCTGTCGTTACATTGATCGATACAATGGGTGCATACCCAGGTTTGGAAGCTGAAGAAAGAGGTCAAGGAGAAGCCATAGCACGCAACTTACTGGAAATGTCGGTACTAAAGGTGCCTATTATCTGCGTAGTAATCGGTGAAGGTGCTTCTGGTGGTGCATTGGGTATCGGTATCGGTGATCGTGTATACATGCTAGAGCATACCTGGTATTCTGTCATCTCTCCTGAATCTTGTTCCTCTATCCTATGGAGAAGCTGGGACCACAAAGAAAAGGCGGCAGAGGCACTAAAATTAACCTCAAAAGACATGCTTGGCAATGGCCTTATCGATGGTATTATCAAAGAGCCACTAGGTGGAGCACATCAAAACCCTGAATTAGCGGCCGAGTTATTAAAAGCAAAATTGGTTGAAGATTTAGCGATTTTGATCGCCAAAGACGAAGATGTTTTGGTGGACGAACGTATAGCGAAATTTAGCAAAATGGGCGTAGTAGTTGAATAGTACTACCATTCACAACAAAATAAAAGGGACACTTTAATAAAAAGTGTCCCTTTTATTTTGTTCCGCCCCTCTCCAGTAAAGAAAATAGAAAAAATAAGATTTTAAAAAAGAATACGTTACAACATATTTCAAAAAAAACAGCAAATATATTTGTTCCCTTTGCTAGATTTTTCTAGCTTTGCATCACTCCAAACAACGAAGGAAACTTCATAAGAGTAAGATTCCGTAGCTCAGCTGGTAGAGCAATACACTTTTAATGTATGGGTCCTGGGTTCGAATCCCAGCGGGATCACAAAAGAAAAGCTAATCATAAGATTAGCTTTTCTTTTGTATAAAAAGGTTAAATTCGAATATCACTCCCTGCTTCTATCAATCAATCATTGGAACTTGTAATGCTATAAATGATACGATCATCAGCTATACCATTTACAATAAAAATGAACTTGATGTAGTCGTCTGTTGACTGCTGTTATGTAGAAATAAGATCTAAATATCAAGAGAAAGAGTGCATAATCATACGAGTAATTCCAATGCTCAATATTAAAACAAACGAAGCGTAAGGAATTCATTAAGTACAAGTGAAAACTTACCTGACAAATAATTTATTCTAATGAAAAAATCAAATAAGGCCATATCAGCGGCATTACTATCTATGGTCAGTGTCCAAGGTGGTGCCTCTATCGCTAAACAGCTTTTTCCTGCCATAGGAGCAACAGGAACAAGTATGTTGAGAATTGGCCTGTCTACCGTATTGCTAAATATTATAAATCGTCCTAAATTCTTTCAATTCACGAAACAACAATGGTTATATTGCGCTATTTATGGAATAGGAATTGCCGCAATGAATCTTATTTTTTATTTAGCCATCCAACGCATCCCCTTAGGACTGGCTGTAACGGTAGAATTTATAGGCCCACTTTTTCTAGCTTTATCTTTATCCCGAAAATGGTTAGACGTCCTTTGGGGACTAATCGCTTGTGCCGGTATTTTATTTATCGTGCCATGGCAAAGTAACAACATTGATTTAATCGGACTTCTTCTCGCATTTCTAGCGGGTATATTTTGGGCAGTCTACATTGTTATGGGAAGCAAAGTGACCGGCATTATGCCAGGAAAAGACGCTGTAAGCACGGGAATGCTATTTGCAACCCTAATTATTATCCCCTTTGCCCTATGGGATGGTGGTATTTTTAGTCTTACCCCAATGCTGTTTTTAAAAGGACTTGGCGTCGCTGTACTTTCTAGCGCTGTACCATTTTCACTAGATTTAGTGGCTTTAAAAAGACTTCCAGCAAAAACATTTAGTATTTTAACAAGTTTGCAACCGGCATTTGCCGCCCTATCAGGTATGATATTCTTATCAGAACGTCTTACACCGTTACAATGGATTTCCGTTGCTTGCGTTATAAGCGCAAGTATGGGCGCTACTATTTTCAGCAAAACGAAACAACAGATCGAAGAATAATTAAGAACGACCTACCCTATATACAAACAATATCACAAAAGCGCCATCTCCTGATAGCGCTTTTTTTATGTCAATCGAATAAGAAATAAGTTATAGAAACAAATCGACCATAAACTAAAAGAAATAAAATCAATGAAAATCCGTTAAAATAAACAGATATATTATTTTATCTTTATTATCGATATCATATCGTCACTCAAATCTAAATTTAGTACCATGAATAATTTCGATTGGACATCATTTACAAAACGTATCGCGATTAAAGCCTCTCTTTCCGAGATTTATGAAGCTTGGTCTGTTGCGGCGAATTTAGAAAGATGGTTTTTGGAACGTGTCATTTTTCGTGATGCAGCAGGAAATCAGCTTGAACAGATCAACACAGAAAAAAGCGGCATGCAGTACGATTGGTATTGGTACCTGGATCCGACGCCCATGCATGGAGAAATTCTTAAAGCAAATGGAAAAGATTTTCTCCAGTTTACTTTTGAAGGCACCAGTCTGGTCGATGTGACATTAAGTACACTTCATGAGTATGTTATCGTAGAATTACGGCACCATCATATTCCACAGGACGATCACTCAAAGCAATACATCCGTCTGGGATGCTCTAATGGTTGGGCATTCTATTTACATAATTTGAAATCAGTATACGAAGGAGGTCTCGACCTTCGTAATAAAGACCCTAGAATCGGTAATATGATCAATAACTAACAAACACCAATAAACCAGCTTTCAACTAAAGCCAGTCAACCATTTATCACGGCACTACGGAGGAACAACGCCGTATATGCTGGTCGTTATCATCAATACCTAGTCCTGCAGCAATTCCATTTCTCTTTTCAAGTTTTCTTTTGCCCGTACTTCAAAACGATTATAAAAATAATCTGTTTTAAAAATCCGGTCCATGGACAGAAAATGAGTTAATGCTTTCTTGCGACCAGGGTGGTACTGTACATCTGGATAAATCTGATATTCCAAGCGGATATTTGTATAGTATTTTGCATATTTCTCCCATGGTTGTCCTAAAATAGAAAGATCAGCATCAGTAAAATAATTTGTGTCCTGATCGGTAGAAATTAAGTGCGATTTTGTCGCCAGGATCTGTTCGGTGCATGTCAAGATAATTTCTTCGGAAACAGCAATCTCTTTCATCCGTTTTACAGCAAAATGAGCACTTTCATCTTCATTATTCTGTTTTGACGCATCGTAGATAATATCATGATAATAAAGTGTAAACAATAGAGCTTCCCAATTCTTGATCTTCTCTTTTACAGCCGTAAGTTCAAGCAGCAGATTTTCAAGATGATCTAAAGTATGGTAATGTCTGAGAGTATCACCATAATAGGCTTCTACCTCCCTCCAAAAGGAAGCGATCAATTGCTCATCTTTCGTATAATTTTTCAATAGCCCCACAAATGTTTCTTTAAGTATCATCGCTTTTAGATTATCATCATGTTACCGAGCATATCTGATGCCACAGATGAATAAGTTATTATTCAATAAATGAAAATGATGACATTCATCAATTTATGTGACATCTATCACCTCAAACATCTTGGCACGCCGGCAGTATTTAAGTAACTTAGTATGAAATAAAAAAGCATAACAATATGGATAATACAATGAAAGCAGCACGATGGTATGCCGCAAAAGATATCAGGGTAGAATCAACGCAGATCCCAGCTCCAAAAGCGAAACAAGTTAAAATTTCAGTTCAGTTTGCAGGAATCTGCGGCTCCGACTTACATGAATATGTCCATGGTCCACAGCTCATCCCGGTAGCCGCCCCCTATCCGCTCAATGGGCACCAGGGCACAACCACATTAGGACATGAATTCTCCGGAATTATAGATGCCGTGGGCGAAGGTGTACATCATTTAAAAATTGGCGACCGGGTAGTCGTAGAACCAATCTTTAAAAACTTTGATAGCCCCTTTATTGCAAACGGAGAGTACAACCTGTCAGAACCATTAGGCTTTGTTGGCCTATCAAGCAATGGCGGATTTGCTTCTTATGTTGTAGTAGAAGATTATATGGTGCACAAAATACCAGACACTATGTCCTTCGAGAAAGGTGCATTGGTAGAACCCGCAGCAGTAGCAGTTTATGCGGTCATGCAAAGTAATCTAAAAATCGGCGGAACTGTTCTAGTTTCTGGAGCCGGTCCAATTGGTTTATTATGTGTTCAGGCGGCCCTGGCAGCCGGAGCTAGTACCGTTATCGTAACCGATATCGCCGACAAACGTCTTGAAAAAGCAAAATCTATAGGCGCTACACATATCATCAATGCGAAAGAGAACGGTATACCCGAAAAAATTAAGACCATAACAGGTCTCGGAGTAGATGTTTTCCTTGATTGCGCAGGTGTACAAGCCTCCTATACAACGGGTATCACGAGTTTAAAAAATGGAGGAACCGCTGTATTAGTAGCACTATTTGGAAAACCTGTTACAACTGATGCGCTCGATCAAGTACTTCGTGAGATCACCATTAAAGGAATTATTGCCTATCGCAATATTTTCCCGCAAGTCATTGCACTGATCGATAGCGGTAGGATGCCAGTAGAGAAATTGGTTACACGCAAGATTGTTTTAGATGAAATCGTCACGAACGGATTTGAAGCCTTAGTTAACGATCCTACAGAAGTTAAGATATTGATTGATATACAAGCAAGCTAAGTTTAAAAACAACAGCCCAAAAGTTGGCTTGAAAATAATCATTAGGAATAAACAGCAAAGCCCAATCGAAAGATTGGGCTTTTTAGCTTTCAGACCAAAGAAAACGACTTTAAACCCTATCCGCTAATTATTAAACATTACATAACCTCTAAAAACTACCAACCTCGTGATCAACACCATTAACTGATAAAAATTCACCGATAGCCAACCGCACGTGATCACAATAATTTAAAATTTTTGAAAAAAAAACTTGCGTAGCCAAATAACTACACTTACATTTGTAGTCAAATGACTTCATAATTTTAAACTAACCAGTACTATGGAGATTTGTAACATAAAAAACCGATATATAATTGAAGAAATCGTATAGCGATGTACTTTTTTAATACCAGAACCGTAAAGATCAAACAATGGATCGAAAACTAACATGCGATAAATAAGGTATTAAGTAATACCGCTCAAGTATAAACAGATCAACATACGAATTGTACCGAATAAAAAACACAGTATGAAAAAGAGAGATAAAATCATCTATTGGTTTTCTACCATTTGGCTAAGTTTAGGAATGGTGTCAACTGGAATTGTGCAGATCATCCACATGGATGAAGAAGTTAATAAAATGAAAGATCTAGGCTATCCCTCCTATTTTCTCACCATTATCGGTATTTGGAAGCTGCTAGGAGTAATTGCCATTCTCCTTCCAAAGCTCCCAGTAGTAAAAGAATGGGCATATGCAGGATTTTTCTTTCTAATGTCGGGCGCAATTTTCACCCACCTTGCAGTTGCTGATAAAGCAGTCACCTATTTTGGTCCTGCGCTGTTACTCCTGCTCACGATTATTTCGTGGTATTTCAGACCAGTTGAACGTAAAGTTTAGACCAGATGAAAATAGAACTGAATCCAGGAGTTGACAAATATTTGATAGATGGCTGTATGCGCTGCAAATATGGCGGTACACCATTATGCAAAGTCAATAACTGGAGAGAAGAATTAGAAATGCTCCGCCAAATTGTACTGGAAGCGGGTTTGAAGGAAGAAATAAAATGGGGTGCACCCGTATATACCTCCAAAGGAAAAAATATAGTTTCCGTTGCTGCATTAAAACAATCCGCCAATATTGGTTTTTTTAAAGGTGTATTATTATCCGACGATCATAAAATCTTAACCCAACAAGGTAATTTACAATCGGACAGGATCATCAAATTTACCAATATAGCAGAAATCAAAAGATTAGAAAATACCTTAAAATCGTATATATCCGAGGCCATAGCGATAGAAGAAAGTGGTCAAAAGGTAAAATTTCAAAAAAATCCAGAACCTGTCCCCGAAGAACTCCTACAGGTATTCGAACAAGACTCTAAGTTAAAAACAGCATTTTACGCATTGACACCGGGGCGGCAAAGAGGATACATCATTTATTTTTCACAACCCAAAGTAGCACAGACTAGAATGGGAAGAATTGAAAAATACAGACAACAAATTTTAAACGGCATAGGAATAAACGATAAATACAGTTCCAAATAACAATAATACAACATGATCATAACGACATCAAAAAGTGATAGGACAGATCGTAAACACATTAAAGAGCTCAAGCAAATAAAAGTATAAAATGAACTTAAGAAGAGACGTTTTTCAAGCCCTTGCCGATCCGACAAGAAGAGCAATATTGCTACTGGTTGCCTCACATGCGATGCCTGCTGGAGCCATTGCTTCCAATTTTGATACATCCAGGCCCACCGTTTCTAAACACCTGCAGATTTTGACCGAATGTGAGCTCCTAAAACCTGAGCAAAATGGGCGGGAAATCTATTACCATCTCAATCTGCAAAAAATGAAAGAAATTGCAGATTTTATCGAACCGTTCCGCCAGATGTGGGATGACAGATTCAATAAATTAGAAGCCGTAATGAAAAACTATATAGCTAAATAATCATGGAACAGAAAACAAAAATCAGTGCCGAACATGACAAACAAGAAATCATCATCACACGCGAATTTGATCTTCCGCTAGAATTGCTTTTTAAGGCATATGAAGATGCCGATCTCTTTGAACAATGGATGGGTACAAAAGTACTGAAACTGGAAAATAAGAAACATGGTGCCTATGCATTTGAGACATCACACGATGGCACTGTTGTATTTCGGGCAAACGGAACAATCCATGAATTTGTACCAAACGAAAAAATCACAAGAACATTCGAGATGGAAGATAGTCCATTCCCTGTTCAGCTTGAATACCTCACATTTGAACCCTATACAGATGCAAGCAGTAAACTTACTATCCAGATTATTTTTAAATCTGTTGCTTTTAGAGACCAGCTGCTCAAGATGCCTTTTGCACAAGGCATTAATATGGCGCACAACCGATTACAGGAAATCTTAAATACACAGAAACAAGATTAGGACAGCCCAATCTATTAACAGACCGTTTCTTTGTCTATGAATTACGTCTAGTTGTTCCAGAAAATAAATCAGGCCTTATACCTAAAAAACAACTATTATGAACACACAGGTAGAACATTTCTTTGAAAAAACACAACAATGGTCCGAAGAGTTCAATTTACTTCGCGATATCATTACTGAAAACAAATCCTTAGAAGAAGAATACAAATGGATGCATCCATGCTACACGCTCGATGGAAAAAACATCGTTCTTATTCATGGATTTAAAGAATATTGCGCGCTCCTGTTTCATAAGGGAGCTTTACTCAAAGATCCTGAAGGTATATTGATCCAGCAAACAGAAAATGTACAGGCAGGCAGACAGATCAGATTTAAACATATAGCAGAGATTATCACGCTAAGACCAGTTATCCAAGCTTACATACGGGAAGCCATTGAGATCGAAAAAGCAGGATTAAAGGTGGAAATGAAAAAAGTGAACGACTACCCTATTTCTGAAGAATTCCAACAGGCACTGGCACAAGATCAAGAATTAAATACAGCATTCTATTCCCTAACACCTGGACGACAAAAGGGATATCTATTTTATTTTAATCAGGCGAAACAATCCAAAACACGGCAAAATCGAATTGAAAAATATTATCAGCAGATCCTGGACGGCAAAGGGATTGATGATTAAAGGCCAGTAAAACCGAGCCCTCTATCACAAAATAAAGAAGCCCGGTTTTACTATCCCTTACCACCACATCAATCTAATTATTGCGGTATCACATTCTCTGCACGAAGACGTTCAAACAAGTGGATAAATGCTTCTTCGGTATTCTGGTAAGCCATAAATCCCAGTTTTCGGCTATTGGCCATATCCACCATCACTTCGATAGGTCTGCCCAGATCAAGATCTGTATGCCATGGTGAAGCCAATTGAAAAAGTTCATGCTGTTCCAGTCCATACTCCTTTACCATATCAGACCACAATTGACCATCATTTTTAAGTTGTTCGGCAAGAGGCCTCGGCTCTCCATGAAATCCTTCAGCCTCAATGCCGAAATATGACGCGATGCGCTCCCATAACCAACTCCACCGAAAGACATCGCCGTTCACAATATTAAAAGCCATATTTTTAGCTACCTCAGTCGTCGAAGCCCAGATTAACTGCTTCGCCAGAATACCAGTATCCGTTACATCCGAAATTCCGTTCCATTGCGCTTCCGAACCCGGCCAGATCAATTTCGCCCCTTTTTGTTTACAAATACTGGCATATACGGCAAGCGTCACCCCAAGATTCATCAAATTACCGATCGCATGCCCGATAACCGTATGCGGCCTATGTATACTCCACGTAAATCCATCTCTAGCCGAAGCTTCATATACCGCATCTTCCTGAGCGTAGTAAAAATTGGGATGACTTAGTCTAGGCTGTTCTTCCCGAATAGGTGTATCGGGAAACACACCCGTAGCTACATATGACTCAAAAGGACCTAAATAATGCTTTAACCCCGTTACCAAAGCCACATGTGCAACAGTTTTCTTTTCAGACAGAACATCGAGAAGATTACGGACAAGAGCACGATTTACAATAATATTTTCTGCCTCATTGTCTTTCCGCATCCATGTTGTAAAAAACACATGTGTTGGGTAAACATTTTCAAGTGCGATCTTCAGATTTTCAACATCCATAAGATCGGCTTTTACCGGAATTACGCTGTTATCAGTTTGACCGGGATGACGTGCCAGACCATAAGTTTGCCATCCATGGCCAACAAGCTCCTCAGCCAAACGACTTCCCGTGATCCCTGTTGCGCCAACTACTAATGCTATTTTATCCATTGTTATATCTCTTTAAATTTCTACAACAAAGTTCGCTGCATTAAAAACTGAAAGAGATGATACAGATCAAGAAATTCCATTGATCCAGATCAATGGAATTAATCTGTAGATGCAATTTTCTTACGGATTCTACTCAGGGTTTCAGGAGCCAATCCCAGATAAGATGCCACCAGATGTTGCGGCACACGTTGCATAATTTCAGGACTAGCCTGTAGCATACGCTGAAATTTTTCTTCAGCAGTATAGCTGTTCGAACTGATCAGCCGTTCATCTTTTGTAACCAAACTATTTTGATAGAGCATTCTAAAATACCGCTCCATCACCGGGACCTCTTCCATCAATTGTTCATAATCTGCCCGCGATAAAAGCAGTAACTCGGTATCTTCAATAGCATCTATATAGAGAATTGCCGGTTGCTGATTAATAAAACTTTTAAAATCAGACACCCACCAGCCTTCCCAGCCAAACAGGCTGATATGCTCATTTCCTTTCTCATCCAAACGGTACGATTTGATAAGACCTTTTTTCACAAATGAAAGATGGGTACAAACAGCCCCTTCTTCCAAGATATATTGCTTCTTTCTGATTTTTTTGAATGTAAAAAAAGAAGTTATCGCCTCTTTGTCACCACGAGAGAGCGTCACTTTTTTTTCAATATGAGAAAATAATACTTCTAACATGAATTTTAATTTATAGCGTACTCAAACTTAAATAAATTTGTTTTATTTACCCCAGAAAAACCTCCTAAACAGCAAACATATTCACACAAGCATCTGTTTTATACCCGATATAAAAACATTAAACCCAACGACATGATCATTCAATATTTGACAACCGAATTCGAACACGAGGTCAACAACACCCGTAAATTACTGCAGGCAGTACCTGAAAAAGACATACACTACAAGCCAGCAGATATTTCCTGGACAATGGGAGAACTGGCACAACATATCGCAACCATTTATTATTGGTACGTAGGCACATTTACAGAAGATGTATATGATATGGCCACCGATCATCTTGAGCGCGGTGCACCTGATGATATCAAAGCCACGCTCGAACTATTTGAAAAAAATGTAGCACGAGCCAGAACCGCTCTATCAACACTTACAGAAGAAAAACTACGCGATCACTGGACAATGAAAGCAGGTGAACGCATACTCTTAGGCCCAATGGAAAGAGGCATTGTGGCACGAGGATTCCTTTTTAATCATATTTATCATCATCGTGGCGAATTGATTGTCTATCTAAGAGCAACCGGAAATAAAGTGCCTGGACTGTATGGTCCTACTTACGAAGACAGCAAAAAGATGTAAACGCAAGTCATGCCGCAGTAGAGCGAAATTTTTCATGCAGATCATTTACAAAACTAAAATGACAGAACAAATTAATCCCATAGCAGACCTACCCAATGATAGATCTGCTATGGGATTAATATTAACTGTTCTTTCAAGACAAAACGTGCCACGAAATTTAATCCTTCTCGTCGCTTAGTTTAAAACCTTTTACAATTTTCTGACCAGGCATATGAAACTCCAAAACCAGACTATCTGGCGTATCCTTTACGACATCTAGGCCGATCACACTTTCATATCCCACCTTAAGATGATCATTTTTCAGGAAATCGGCATCGGTAAACAAAACCACCTTCTCAACAATTCCTTTATTTTCAATAATCTGTAACCGCGGACGGGCCATCACACTTTGAATAAGCTGTACTCTATATTTCCCGCTATCTGGTGTATAGTACGATCGTCTTTCCATGCCTGTACTTGAAAATAGAATACCAAAAAAAGGCAACATCATCGCGGCTATGCTAAACAATAGCCCCAATACTAATACGATACAGTATATTTTCGTATAAATACTTTTCCAGAAAACAATTAGAAATGGAAGCGTAGTGACTAGCCATATCCAAAAGACCAAGCGATCACTCCAATACCCAGCCAAACTGATCTGCCACGTCAGTATAACTGTAATATCTAACAACATGATCAGTGAGATCAGCATATAAGCGATATAAAACTTTTTTCTACCTGTCACTTTTTGCATAACTCCATTAGATAACTTAACGACAACTTCATTAACGGCTAAAATAGAATTATTCTCCTGAAATTAAACTATGGGATCATATTAATATGACTTGCCTTCACTAAGGAAGGAAAATACGGCAACACTTCTGCTCCCAGCTCATCAATAACATCGACAATAGGTCTCTTACTGAATTGAATCCCTAAGGCAGCATGATTGACACCCGCTTCCTGCCATTCATGTAAAAGTTCCAATAAACCATTCCTTCCTGTTTTAAGCACAAATCCACCCTGCAATGGCGTTCGAGGAAAATTGGGATCTTCCGTTAGTTCAATCCATTCATTGGTCATATGAGGCTTAAAAATCTGATCGGGAATTAAGTCACGCCAAGCTTTTATCTTTTCTCTCAACGGCCTAACATGTAATTTCGACGTTGTTGCTCCCGGATAAGTAATCCAGCCATCCCCATGTTCAGCAATCCAGGAAAGAGGCTGTTGACTGCCACCGGTTATTAAACTCGGAATATATTCTTGAACGGGTTTAGGGATAAGATCCAATCCGTCAATGTGGGTCAGCTCAGACTTAATTTTTGGATAATGTTCCTTATTTAAGCGTCGAAAATCCTGTAAAACCTGTCTAAAACGTTCACCTCGATGCTCAAAATCTAATCCAAATGCAGGAAATTCAATCGATCTATCCCCCGATCCTACTCCTAGCAATAATCTATTATTGCATAGCTGATCTAAAGAAGCGGCTGTCTTTGCTAAAGAAATCGGGTGCCAGAAAGGTAAAACAATACTTCCTGTTCCTAATGCAACCCTGCTTGTCTGTCCGGCGATAAAAGATAAATAACTAAAAGCATCATACACTTGACCAGCATCACCAAAACTCGGATCAAACATCGGAATATCACGAACCCATATCGACGCAAAATCTAAGCGATCGATCTGTTTTATATATGCCATATGCTCCTCAACTAGGGGAAGCTTTCCGCTATATACTTCTAAGGGAAGAAATAGGCCAATAGTCAACACATCTGGAGCAAATACACGGTTAAATGCATAGTGGTTTTCAAAGTTTCTTGTCATGTTCTAAAATTTTAATGTAAAGCATTATACAATTTCGATATATCTAGATTTATAGATATATTGGATTAAAAAAAAGGAAGGCTTCTTACCTTCTGAAATAAATTAATTAATAAATATGCAGTGTCAATTAGGCTAAAATAAAGCGAATGCATATTTAGAATAAGCGTTTTTATATCTCAATTTCTGTCTACCTAGACCAGCAAAAGAAATTATACAATTTAAACGCTAATTTTACCCTTCAACAAATTCGATATATCTAGATTTCTAGATATTATTTGATCAAAAAAATGAAGATATTTATATCTCCATCCATCAAATAAATAATGAGTAACTACAGCGTATTCTTGATATAAGAAGCCAATTCCTTAAGTTTTTCCTCATTTCTCTTATAATAAGTCCACTGTCCCTCCCGTACAGATTTCAACAAACCACAATTCACCATCGATGTCAAATAAGATGATATCGTTGATTGGGACAAACCTGCCTTCTTTTGGATCACGCTCATACAAACACCATAATCCGTTACCTCCGGTTCAATATCTTCGGCGATAAAATTAGCATGCGGATTCTTCAACCACTGCAATATCTGTAACCGATGTTCATTTGCTAAAATCTTAAAAATATCAACCATATCTATATATCTAATAATCTCGAAACAAACATAACAATTAAGCGCTCCATATTTGTTGTCTTTATGTCATCTTGATACATTTATTAATGAGCTTTTCAACAAAGCAACATTGAGCTTTTGAGCAAAACAGCCTCTTTATAATCCCGCTACCTTTGAATAAACAAATCAGCAGAACATGAAAAAGATAAATCAGATTTATGTAAACGGTGCCTTTATCACACCTCATGGGACAGAAACTTTTGATCTCATCAGCCCCACTACTAATGAAAAATTGGGTGAAGTTACCCTTGGGGACGAAATGGATACCCATATTGCGGTCCAGGCCGCAAAAGAAGCATTCAAAACATTCTCTAAAACAAGTAAAGAAGAACGTATTGCTTACCTGGAAAAACTACATCATGCTGTCAGCAAGCGCGAAGAAGAACTGATTGCTATTATGGTCGAAGAATATGGCGGAACTTACCAATTTTGCCAAACCAGTGTACAGATTGCCATCGCGGCATTCCCAACAATGATCGAAACACTTCAAAACTATGACTTTGAAAAAACTGTTGGACAATCACAGGTTCGTATGGAGTCATTAGGGGTTGTCGGCATCATCACCCCCTGGAACGCCAGCAATGGTTTTATCTGCAGTAAGCTTGCCACAGCTATTGCTGCCGGATGTACCGTCGTCATCAAGCCCAGCGAAATGAGTGCCCAACAGACACATCTTATTGCCACATGTTTCCATGAGGCGGGTTTACCTAAAGGCTTATTCAATATCGTAAATGGTCTAGGAAATGTTGTAGGCGCCGCAATAACCAATCACCCCGATATTGCCAAAATATCCTTCACAGGTTCAACTGCGGTTGGCAAAACAATTGCTAAAGGCGCAGTAGATACAATGAAACGTGTCACTTTGGAGCTTGGTGGTAAATCCCCGAATATTATTTTAGAAGATGCCGATTTAGAAACCGTTATCCCCATGGCTATCTATGGCGCTTATATGAATAGTGGTCAAGCCTGTATTGCTCCTACCCGACTGCTAGTCCCTGCGAGCAAACTAGATCAGATCAATGCTTTAGCACAAGCCTCCATCGCACATGTAAAAGTCGGTAATCCTGCAGATCCAGATACCCATGTAGGACCTATGGTAAGCCATAAGCAATATGAGAGAGTTCAACAGTTCATTCAGATCGGACTTGATGAAGGAGCAACGTTACTAACAGGAGGTCTGGGTAAGCCAGCAGGTTTGGAAAAAGGTAACTTTGTTCAAGCCACCATCTTTACAAACGTTCGTAATGATATGCGTATCGCACAAGAAGAAATATTCGGTCCAGTCCTCTCCATCATTCCGTACCAGAATGACGAAGACGCTATTTCCATTGCAAATGACACCACTTATGGTTTAGCGGCATATATCAGCTCACCAGATCTTGCACGTGCCAATCGCATAGCATCACAGATTGATGCAGGAAGAATCTGTATCAATGGCTTTAAACATGATCCACAGGCTCCTTTCGGAGGATTCAAGCAGTCAGGTATCGGCCGAGAGTTCGGAACTTATGGATTAGACGCATATTTAGAACCCAAAGCAATTTTAAGCTAAATAGCTAAAATTCAACATCCTTATCTTAAATTTGCATCAGAGATGGAAACAAAAAAAGACAACATTCAGGCATCGGGCATTGCTTATTCGTGTTATGCGACAAAAAGCAGAGAAGGAGAACACTTCGTCCAAGAATGCACCTTCACCTATCAGATAGCTGGTTCCCTGGTGCTGAATGATGGAAATCAAACCTACATTTCCAATGCGGGAGCATTTCGTCTGGTAAGGAGAAATCAATTGTTAAAATTTATAAAGGAACCGCCTGAAAATGGCGAGTTCCGATCTTTGACTATTTTTCTTGACCAGCAGACATTAAAAGATTTCAGTCTCGAATACGGCATTAATGCGGAACAAAAACAATATGATCAACCTGTCTTGGATATCGAAGATCATGTACTGTTGCATAGCTATTTTCAATCTTTGATGACGTATCACCAGACCCACAGTTTTGACAATCCCAAACTCGTTCAGATTAAAATGAAAGAAGCGATATTACTCCTCCTACAGATCAATCCTGAACTCAAAAATGTATTGTTTGATTTTACCGAACCGCATAAAATAGACTTAGAAAACTTTATGAACAAAAATTACCACTTTAATGTTCATTTAGAACGATTTGCCTATTTAACAGGTAGAAGTCTGGCAACCTTTAAAAGAGATTTTGAAAAAACATTCAATACCACACCTGGACGCTGGTTGCTGCACAAAAGACTACAAGAAGCATATTACCTTTTAAAAGAAAAAGGTAAGGCAGCCTCAGACATTTATTTGGAATTGGGATTCGAAGACCTTTCCCATTTTTCATTTGCCTTTAAAAAAGCATTTGGCGAGGCTCCTTCAAAAATCATGAACCGATATAGCCCGGTCAATACCGCTTCTTTCAACAGCATGTAATTAAGCCCAACCATTCAGCACCCCCTACATGAAAATATTTTATAAAACTATGCTCATCACCCTCATCCTTATCATCGTATTCGTTGCGATTATAGTCCTGTACATGCAACAGCCCAAATTTGGTAAAGTACCAAGTGGCGCTCGGCTTGAATTAATTAAGAAATCACCCAATTACAAAGACGGTAAATTTGTTAACTTTAGCCATACCCCTCAAATCGTTGAAGATGCAAGCTATGCGAGCGTACTCTATGATTACTTTTTCAAAAAAATAGACCGGAAGAGTCCACTGGAAAATATACCGACCATAAAAACAGATCTGCAGAACTTGTCCCGCAAGGAAGACGTATTGGTCTGGTTTGGGCACTCCTCTTATTTTATGCAAATAGACGGAAAACGCATGTTGGTCGATCCCGTATTCAGCGGAAGTGTCTCTCCTGTTCCCGGAACCAATAAATCATTTAAAGGAACAGACATTTATACAGTAGAAGACCTACCGGAGATTGACTATTTATTTATTACCCACGATCATTATGATCACCTGGATTATGAAACCATTATCAAATTAAAAACAAAAACCAAGAAAGTAATCTGCGGACTTGGTGTGGGTTCACATCTGGAATACTGGGGTTACAATCCTCAAGATATAATTGAAAAAGATTGGCATGACAGCATTTCACTCGACAGTGGATTTACCGTATACACAACTCCTGCAAGACATTTTTCAGGTCGGTCTCTTCAAAGCAGCAAGACACTATGGATGTCCTATGTAGTACAGACGCCAACGATGAAAATCTTTATCGGCGGAGACAGTGGCTATGACACCCATTATGCGGCTATTGGTGAAAAATTTGGTCCTATTGATCTAGCTATTCTAGATAATGGGCAATTTGACAGCACTTGGCGTTATATCCACCATCTCCCTGAAGAAGTATTAAAAGCAGCAAAGGATCTGAAAACGAAGCGTCTATTCCCGGTGCATAACTCCAAGTTTGATATCGCCAATCATTCTTGGGATACGCCATTAATTCAGATTACCGAATTAAATAAAGAAGCGCATATTCCATTGATAACACCTATGATCGGGGAAGAGGTATTGCTAAAAGACGATCAACAGCAATTTAAACAATGGTGGGTAGGCAGAAAATAACGCACTAAAAATAATAAGTAGCATCGGACTGTAAAGAAAATAAATTATTTATAGTCCGATACAACAATCATAATTTCAAATAAATGTTATCGAAATTCATGTTTCTTTACATATGAAAAACATTAAACCGATGGCCATCGGGGTCCGCAAATACAAAACCATAATATCCCTTTCCAAAAGCTGCAGGCTTAGAAATCAATGTTCCACCAGCATCTTCCACCTCAGTAGCCCAACGATCCGCCTCTTCTGTACTTGATGCGGCAAGCGTAAAAATGATTTCATTAGATTTGGATGTATCTGCCATAGCCCCTAACATCGCCTCGCGAAGGATATGCTTTAAGAAAAAATGGATTACAAAATGATCTTCACCAAACAGAAAACTTGTCAGATCTGCTGATCGCCCATTGGATTGAAAACCCAACGCAGTATAAAATTTTGTTGTCCGGTCTAAATCGGTCACTGCCAAATTAGACCATATCTTTTTTGGATTCATACGCTACTATCTTTTATATCTATTATAAAATTAAGCAAATCAAATTCTATTCTACTTCTCATAGGACAAGTAAATCACATCACCTCCTTAAACCTTTCATATCCGCACAAAAGGATGACACTTAATTTGTTTGAATTTTATACATTTACATCATGAAACAAGCAGAAAGTGTCAATGATTTTTACAGCCGCTTGCCAAGTCATGCACCCACTCATGTGCCATTGGACAATGCAGGCATCGGTCATATCAATGTTTTCAGTCGAGAGACCTGCGCAGTTGTAAGCCCCTATAGCAGACGTGATTTTTATAAAGTTTCCCTGATCATAGGCAAAGGAAAGATTTATTATGCCGATAAATGGATCCAGATTGATCGTCCAGCACTGCTTTTTTCGAATCCCATTGTCCCCTATTCTTGGGAAGCTGAATCCGAACAACAGTCCGGTTGGTACTGCCTCTTCACAGAAGATTTCATTCAACATAGTGAACGCACAAGTCAGTTGCACGACACGCCCTTATTTCAGATCGGATCTAATCCCATTTTCTTCCCAAACGAAGCCCAATTAGCGGAATTGTCCTTTATTTTCCAGAAAATGCAGGCCGAGATGTCTTCCAGCTACGCTCACAAATACGATGTATTGCGCAGTTATCTGCACTTGATCATTCATGAGGCTATGAAAAACAATCCGACCACCAACTTTCATAAGTATGTGAATGCTACTTCTAGAATATCCGCCTTATTTCTCGAACTACTGGAAAGACAATTTCCGATAGATTCTCCAGCACTCGTACTCAAATTGAAGAACCCTGCAGATTATGCCACTGCACTATCCCTGCACATCAATCATCTTAACCGGTCGGTCAAACAAATAACGGGTAAAACCACTACAGCACATATCGCCGCACGCATCATCAAAGAAGCAAAAGCTTTACTGCAGCATACCGATTGGAATATTTCCGATATCGCTTACAGTTTAGGTTTTGAATACCCCTCTTACTTTACACTATACTTTAAAAAACACACCGGCATGGCACCCACCCAGCTGCGGTAGATTGTTTGATTATTATAACAATCTGTTTGATCGTTATAAGTCAGTTTTTGAGACCGTGCGCTACATTTGTATAAACAAAATGAGAACATTATGAAATACAGAAAACTCGGAACAACAGACGAACAGCTATCCGCATTAGGATTGGGTTGCATGGGTATGAGCTTTGCTTATGGACCTACGGATGATAAAGAGAGCTTAGCCACATTAGAAAAATCCCTTGACCTGGGCATCAATTTCTGGGATACCGCCGACATGTACGCTAATGGAGCAAATGAAGAACTGATCGCTAAAATTTTAGTCCCCAATCGGGAAAAGATCTTTATTGCTACTAAATTTGGATTTCGCTTTAAAGATGGGATTGCAGGACCAAGCAATGCCGCAGGAACATATTTTGACGCTTCGCCCGCATGGATGAAAATTGCCGTTGAACAAAGTCTCAAGCGACTTAAAATTGATACCATTGATCTGTATTATGCACATCGTGTCGATGCCAATATCCCTATTGAAGAAACTGTCGGTGCAATGGCTGATCTCGTTAAAGAAGGAAAAATACGATACCTTGGACTGAGTGAAGCTTCGCCGGCATCATTAAGAAAAGCACATGCAGTACATCCCATTTCTGCACTCCAAAGCGAATACTCCCTGCTAACCAGAGATGTAGAAAGCGAGATTTTGCAGACAACACGTGAACTTGGGATTTCACTTGTGCCCTATTCACCTCTAGCCCGTGGTTTAGTAACCAATACGCTCCAGATGGATACCCTTGCAGCCGATGATTTTCGAAAATCTTTACCACGCTATCAAGAGGAAAACATCGTCAATAACAATAAACTGGTGGCCGGATTTGCGGCCTTAGCCAATCATATAAATTGTACACCAGCACAACTTGCTTTAGCATGGGTCTTAGCACAGGGAGAAGACATTATCCCGATTCCCGGAACTAAAAAAAGAAAGTACCTGGAAGAAAATGTAGGTGCAATTGATGTTCAGCTAACACCTGAACATTTAACAGAAATTAATTCCCTGATCCAACGATACCCCATCTTGGGAGAACGTTACAACGAAGGTTCTATGAAACTCGTGAATCAATAATGGAGAAAAAATCGAAGCAGGACAAAGGTAAAGTCTTGGTAACGAGCATCTATTTTAAATAAGGAATTCATCTTTAGAAAAACAGAAAAAGCAACACCATGGTGTTGCTTTTTCTGTTTTCAGATCAACGATACCAATCCAATATTAATCACTTTTTGTCTCAATAACCAGAGGAACAATAATAAAGGCAATAAGTCCGGCAGCTATTGCACTGACGATTACATTGCCAAATTGCTGAAACTGAAGTCCTGATAAAAATCTCAAAGCAACAATAAACAACATCAGCCCCAACAGCAGTAACCAGTACATTAAACGAGCAGAAGTTAAATTTTCCTTTTGAACAGGTAGTTTATAAATAGCAAAAGCAATAACGATCGCACCAATAAAACTAGAAACATGTTGCAATATCTTTACAATAGGCACTTGTATACCCAGAAGACTAATCGAAGTTGCCAGCTCAGGAAATCGCCGAACAAAATAACCATCATCGTGTGTAAAACTGTCCCATAACACATGTGATAGCGCACCTATAAGCACTGAAATAATAACGATTAACCAATTCTTTATAAAATAACGATTCCAGTCAAACTGTTTAAATACAAAACACCTTGATTTGAGGATGATAGGCATATTATCAACTAAGCTATTACGAACTATATTGTGAAAAATAAAAGCAAGTACTAGTCCTAATGGTAAATCAAACCATAATAGACCTGCGATTGTATGACTATAATCGCTCCTAATCTTCATTCTCAAAAAGTATTCAAAATCAGGCGTCAAACTGCCGATAACAAGTCCCGTCAGAGAAAACCAATGTCTTGGTAAATATGTCAATGGCAATACCAATGCAGGATGAGAAAATGTAAAAGGCATCTATTCTTTAGTTTTTTGTCAAATTACAAAATATGCCCCAAATCAAAAAAGTTATATTCATCCTCTTGATGAAGGACTCAAAAATATCTGCAATGACAAACGTTTGCATGACCGTTTTACTTCGAAAAAACAGAAATAAGGACAGCTCTTTCGATCAGCTGCATTGCTTTGAGAACACGTATTAATCTGATTACAATGGCCGTAAATGCATTTTTAAGCCAATAGCCACTTTGAAATCCTGATCTATTAAACTATGTTTGTACATAATATATCGGACATAAAGCCCCCAATATAAAACCTTAAATCTTTTAAAAACCGAACTTACTAATTTATTAAAATGACAAATTGGTTCAGAAAAAACATGTCGGTCGTTATGATCGCTTTCATCAGCTTTCAGGCACAGGCAAATTCTACGCCCAAAGTCTACGACTTAACAAAGTATGGCATTAACCCCAATACGGGGAAAAACAGCAGTGCAACCCTCAATCAAGCGATTCAGAAAATAGTTACTGAGGCGGGAAAAGGTAATCCTATAGTAATCAAATTCAAAAAAGGACGTTACGATTTCCATGAAGAAGGAGCACAAAAAAGAACCTATTACA
This sequence comes from Sphingobacterium sp. JUb20, assembly GCF_004342035.1. Taxonomy (NCBI): domain Bacteria; kingdom Pseudomonadati; phylum Bacteroidota; class Sphingobacteriia; order Sphingobacteriales; family Sphingobacteriaceae; genus Sphingobacterium; species Sphingobacterium sp. JUb20. The sequence continues at coordinate 72,843 of NZ_SLYV01000018.1, forward strand.
TCTCCAACCATGATCAGGACAATCCTAAGACCGTTGGTATTACCTTAGAAAACCTCAGCAACATCACCATAGACGGACAAGGGTCAGACCTGATCTTTCATGGACGTATGTTACCCCTTTCATTGGTTGAAAATCAAAACCTCAGCCTTAAAAATCTGCATATCGACTTCGAGCAACCCCAGATCTGTCAGGTTAAAATCTTAGAAAACGATACCCAAGCAGGTACAATCACGTACCAGACTGCTCCCTGGGTCACTTATACCATCAAAGACAGCACCTTTTACAATACCGGTGAAGGTTGGGAAATGAAACCCACCTCCGGTATCGCTTTTGAAGAAAAAACAAAGCATATCGTGTACAATACCAGTGATATCGCAGTGGGCACAGCACATGTAGCAGAAATATCAAAAGGAATCATCAAAGCCTTCAAGTGGAAGAATTCAAAATTAATACCCGGAACAGTCGTTGCCATGAGAAGCTGGCATAGACCTAATCCCGGTATTTTCGTGCACAAAGGTAAAGACACCAAATTAGAGAATATATCGGTTCACTATTCCGAAGGAATGGGTCTGTTGGCACAGCTGACTGAAAATATTTATTTAGAAAAATTCAATGTCTCATTAAGAGGGAAAAACGATCCCCGTTATTTTACAGCACAGGCAGATGCAACCCATTTCTCAGGCTGTAAAGGTGTGATCATATCCAATAATGGACGATATGAAAACATGATGGACGATGCGATCAATATTCATGGTACCTATCTCAAAATCACACAAAAACTGGACAATAAAACCGTACTTGCAAAATACATGCACGAACAGTCCTATGGTTTTGACTGGGGCTATGCGACCGATTCAGTACAGTTTATCCAATCCAAAACAATGGAGCTCTGGGACAATAAAAACAGTATTCAATCCATCGAAGTAATCCGTAAAAAAGATAGCGATCCGATCGAGGATTTCAAAATTGTATTCACAAAACCCTTAGATGATTACATCGATCCAACCAAATTGGACATCGGTATTGAAAACCTGACGTGGACACCAAAAGTAGAGTTTAAAGGCAATACTGTACGAAACAACAGAGCACGGGGTGCACTGTTCAGTACTCCTCAAAAGACCGTAGTGGAAAATAATCTATTTGATCATACCTCAGGAACAGCCATTCTTTTATGTGGCGATAGCAACGGCTGGTACGAAACAGGTACATGCCGTGATATCACGATCAAAAACAATAAGTTTATCAATGCTTTGACCAACATGTTCCAGTTCACCAATGCGGTGATCTCCATCTATCCAGAGATTCCAGACTTAAAAAACCAGCAGAAATACTTCCATAGCGGTATTAAGATCGAAAACAACTATTTTGAAACTTTTGATAAGCCGATTCTATATGCGAAATCTGTAGATGGCATTACTTTCAATAACAATACGATTAAGACAAATAAGGAGTATCCGGCATTTCACTGGAACAAAAAGGAAATTTTGTTTGAGCGTGTTATCAATGCCAATATCAAAAATAATACGATTGATGGTAAACCTTTCGTTTATCCTGCTAATTAATCGCAGCTTATAAAAAGTAAAAAGGCCAATCTCACTACAGGAGATAGACATGCCCCAAAAAGTTAGACACTTATTTGGGGCATTTTTATGAGCAAAAAACAGAAATATGATTTCGAGTTTAAGTTACGCTTAGTAACTA
>NZ_SLYV01000019.1:0-73635 GCF_004342035.1 Sphingobacterium sp. JUb20
CGGATTAATTTAAATGGAATGAGCCCGGTGGAATACCGAGCTCATTATATCAAAAACACTGCGTAAATTAGTCCAGCTTTTTGGGGTCAGTCCATATAGGTGGCCTTTTACTTATTATAATTCTTTACGTAAACGTGCAACAGGTATATTAAGTGCTTCGCGATATTTTGCAACGGTACGTCTAGCGATATTGTAACCTTTATCTTTTAAGATTTCGGTCAGCTTTTCATCAGCAAGAGGTTTGCGTTTATCTTCATTTGCGATGCATTCTTCTAAGATCTTTTTAACTTCTTTATTGGATACTTCTTCTCCAGATTCTGTTTGAATAGCTTCAGAGAAAAATGATTTAAGAAGAAATGTCCCAAATTCTGTTTGTACATATTTTGAGTTGGCAACACGGGATACGGTCGAGATGTCCATACCTATGCGATCGGCAATATCTTTTAATATCATCGGTCTAAGCTTAACATCATCACCTGTTAAAAAGTAGTCATACTGATACTCCATGATGGCATTCATTGTTTTTAGCAATGTCTGCTGTCTTTGTTTTATCGCATCAATAAACCATTTCGCAGAATCGAGTTTCTGTTTTACAAACTGAACAGCTTCTTTCATTTTTTTATCCTTTTGATCGGATTTCTCATAATGTTCGAACATGTTCTGGTAAGAACGACTCACACGTAGTTCTGGTGCATTTCGTCCGTTTAATGTTAGATGAAGTACTCCATCGTTGTTAATGATGTGAAAATCGGGAATGACATGTAACTGTTTACCTGCAACAGCTCCTGAATCACCTGGTTTTGGATTTAACTTTAGAATTTCATTTACAATATTTTTAAGATCATCTGAGGTTAACCCTAGCGATTTTTCAAGTTTATCATAATGCTTCTTGGTAAATTCATCCAAATAATTTTTTACAACTTTAGTTGCCTGAATGATGGTTGGATTATTTTGATCTTTCTTTTGTAATTGTATCAGCAAGCATTCCTGTAAATCACGAGCTCCGATACCTGCCGGTTCAAAATCTTGAATAACCTTTAACATTTCTAATACTTCGCTTTCAGTAGCGATAACATTTTGAGAAAACGCAAGGTCATCAATGAGACTTAATATTGGACGACGTAGGTATCCGTCATCATCTAAACTTCCAATAATTTGCTGACCGATTAAGAAATCACGGTCATCTAAGGCTAGTAAATCGAGCTGTTGTTGTAATTTCTCAAAAAATGAATCTTGTACAGCAATGGGAATCTCTTTTTTATCATCATCTTCGTCAGTATAATTATAGTTGTTGGAGTAATCAGTATAATCATCTTCCTGGATATATTCATCTACGTTGAACTCATCGCTGTCGAAGCTTTCTTCACTATCAAAACTCTCATCTGGATCGCGATCTGGGTATTCTTCGTTCGGTTCGGCCATGTTTGCTAAACTGCCGTCCTCAAGTGCTGGATTCTCCTCTAATTCTTCTTTAATGCGTGCGTCCAAAGAGACTGTAGGAACCTGTAAAAGTTTAATAAACTGAATCTGCTGTGGAGATAGTTTTTGTAATAACTTTTGTTGTAAGGTTTGCTTTAACATGTTTTTCTATGACTAATTCGAATATAAATTTATATAAATTATATTGATTTAAGAAACAAAAATACATGGAAAAGGTATTTGGGTATAATTTTTGTAGCTATCTATAATCTTATACTCCTAATTATCAGAATTGGAATAATGAAATGTTAAATTTCGTTAATTCTTCTTTATGACATGTAAAAGCTATTTTTTTTGCTTGTTTTCACAAAACATTTTTAGACCTTTACCATATGTTTAAACGTATTAAGAATAAATATATACGCTATATAGCAATTGCTATATATTTTTTAATCGTCCTTGTTTGTGCTATACAGCTTAACTTTTTGGGGCTATTTGGCTACTCGCCTACAAAAAAGGATATTACGATGCCCAGTGTTAATATCTCGACCGAATTGTATACTGCAGATAGTGTTTTGATCGGTCGTTATTTTGATGAAGACCGTAATCCAGTGGCTTTTGACAGCATATCTAAAAACGTGATCAATGCGCTGGTGGCTACAGAGGATGTTCGCTTTTATAAACATAGCGGAGTTGATTTTTTAGGTCTCGGATCTGGTATTGTTTCTACTTTATCTGGAGATAGAAGAGGGGCTAGTACAATTACGCAACAATTGGCAAAAAACTTATATCGTACACGCTATAATAAATCGGGTGGTCTTCTTGGTAAAATACCTGGTGTTGGTTTAATTGTAACCAAGTTTAAGGAATGGATGACCGCTTATAAATTGGAGTCACGATATGAAAAAAATGAAATTATAACGATGTATTTAAATACCGTTTCGTTCAGTAATAATTCATATGGTATCCAAACGGCTGCACGACGTTATTTTAGTAAAAATGCAAGTGAACTTAGCATCAATGAAGCTGCGGTATTAGTGGGTATGCTGAAGGGAACAACAATTTATAATCCTATGCGTAATCTAGACAAATCGCGTGAGCGCCGAAATGTCGTTTTAACTCAAATGGAGAAGGCAAAGTATATTGATCAAACTCAGGTTGATCAGTTGTCAAAGGAGCCATTGGTATTACGTACGGAGAACAAAGATATACATGCGGGTGAAGATTCTTATTTACGGGCAGCGGTAGAGCGTTGGCTGGAGAAGTGGGCTGATGAAAATGATATGGATATCTATAAGGATGGTCTAAAGATTTATACTACAATCAACTCAAAGCTTCAAAAACATGCCGAGGAAGCTGTTGCTAAGCAGATGCAGGTATTGCAACGGAGATTGAAGAATGCATGGGGTAGTGAAGAGCCGTGGCGTGATTTGTCTGGTAAGGTAATTCCTGGATTTATTGAAAACTTGGTAAAAAAGACAGACTATTATAAATTTTTGGTGAAAAAATATGATCAACGTACTGATAGTATTGATTTCTACTTGAACCGTAAAAAAGAAATGGAAGTATTTTCTTGGAAAGGAGAGCGGATGCGTGAAAAAGTAGAGATGTCCACTGTTGATTCGATCAAATACTATGTAACTATGTTAAATACGGGTGTGATGAGTATGGATCCATATTCTGCTGAAATTAAAGTGTGGGTAGGAGGTATCGATCATCAGTTTTTTAAATATGATCATGTTAATCAATCTAAAAGACAGGCAGGTTCTACATTCAAACCTTTTGTTTATTTAGCAGCATTGGAATCCGGTATGACACCTTGTGATCAGATTCAAGATAAGCCCGTAACCATTAAGATTGATAAAGGAGATTCAATTGAAGTCTGGGAGCCTAAAAATGCTGACTGGAATTTTAGCTATCGGGATATGTCATTGCGTTGGGCCATGGCGCGTTCGGTAAATTCGATTACAGTTCAACTGACAGAGAAAGTAGGGGCTGATAAAATTGTTGAAGCGGCACATCGAGTTGGAATTGAAAGTAAATTGAGTCCTGTGGCGTCGATCGGTTTGGGGCCAAATGATGTTTCAGTTTTTGAAATGGTAAATGGTTATGCTACAATGATGAATCACGGTGAACGTGTAACACCTATTCTTGTTTCTCGAATAGAAGATTATGACGGAAAAGTGATTGCAACTTTTAAACCTGAACGTAAGCAGGTAGTGGATAAACAAGATGCATGGTTGATGACCTATATGCTTCGCGGAGGAATGGAAGAGCCGGGAGGAACTTCACAGGCATTATGGGAGTATGATCTTTTTGATAAGGAAAATGAGATTGGTGGAAAAACGGGTACTTCTTCGGAGTATGTAGATGGGTGGTACATGGGTGTTACCAAAGATCTGGTAACTGCGGTGTGGGTCGGTTGTGACGATCGAAATATCCATTTTAAAAATTCGCAGACCGGTGAGGGCTCTAAAACTGCGCTACCAATTTTTGGTTTATTTATGGAATCTGTTTATAAGGATAAGCAGTTAGGCTATACGCAGGGTAAATTTCCTGCTCCAACTGTGGAAATTACAAAGAAGTATAAGTGTGAAACTCCTCGTCCGCCTCGTGAAGAGGTTGTCTCAGATTCGACCGCTGTAGATGATGAGATATTAATCGATGGTCTGGAAGATGTGCAAAATGGTGGTACAACTCAAGAAGAAGGGTTATCGACTTCTGGAGATGATGATGCTTCTGACGTCTTATCTACCCATAATGATGCAGCGGCAATAAGACCGCGTGATTCACTAGGTTTTGGTGATTAATACGTTCTCTTAAAAATTTTAAATCGGTTGTTTATGAAGTATAAACAACCGATTTTTTTTTGGAAGTATCCATATTAGTTGGACATAGGTTGTTCCAATTCGCATTTTGTTTTCTGATGAGCTTCTCCTTCTGCATCCGTGTAAAGTGATTTAATTCAAATTGTCTTTTTTCAGCGTGTTCCTGACAATCAAATTTTTCCATATAAACGACACGAGTTAAGTGTGGACCATTGGGAAAGAAAATGTTGCAGCTGCTTTTTATTTCGTTCATCGCCCGGTTAAAGTCTGATGTGATATCTACATTTAAGAACTGTCTGTTGCTGTCCGTAATGATGTATAATGTGTGTGATTTCATGTTTTGAGCTAATAAATTTGGTTATTTGTATAATTTTTACTAATTTTATTGGCACAATAATACTAATATTTTTAGATATTAAAAATTAAAATTAAAAAAATATGCCAAACATAGCTTCCAATCTTAAGTTTTTAAGAAAAACGAAAAGGCTTACACAACAGCAGTTTGCTGACTTAATGGAGATAAAACGTGCTTCTGTAGGGGCGTATGAAGAAGATCGGGCAGAGCCAAAATATGAGTTACTAAAAAAAATAGCAGAGTTTTATGACCTTTCAATGGATGAGCTTGCTAATGATGAGATAAATGAAAAATGGAAACGGGCTCCTAAAAGTAATGCTTCTAATTTACGGGTACTTAGTGTTACCGTTGACGGGCTTGACCGCGAAAATATCGAGTTGGTTCCAGTAAAAGCGAGCGCTGGCTATATGAATGGTTATGCTGATCCGGAATATGTTGCAACGTTACCGAAATTTTCGTTACCTATGTTCAATCAAGGAACCTATCGGGCTTTTGAAATCAAGGGTGATTCGATGCGTCCTTTGGCTAGTGGTTCTATTGTCGTCGCAGAATATGTGGAGAACTGGAATGATATTAAGCCAGGGCAGACCTATATTGTCGTTTCAAAAGATGAGGGGGTTGTCTACAAGCGAATAGCATTTAAATTTAAAGAAGATAAAGGTCTGAAGTTAGTTTCTGATAATAAGAGCTACGATCCATATTGGGTAGAAGCGAGTGATATTATGGAAGTTTGGAAAGCAAAAGCGTTTATTAGTACAACGCTTCCGGAACCTAGTAATGAACCTTCTATGGAGACTTTGACAAGCATGATGGCAGAAATGCAAAAAACAATTAATTCGGTTGTAGATAAGGGTTAGAGGATCATTTTGATGGATCTTTTTTATCTATATTTTGATAGTTGAAAAAAAATATTTACCTTTGTCTTATCTGAGAGGAAGGGGGCAACGTATGCCCCCTTTTTTAATTCATTGATTTCAGTATTTTTATTCGTTTTCGAAAGAATATGCAAAATGTAGAGAAAAGAGTTATCGAACTCGTCCAAGAAAAATTAGCAGATCGCGATGATTTGTTTATTGTAAGTGTTAAATTTCATCCGAACAGCGTGTTGGAAGTTTTGCTAGATGGTGATCAGGGAATTAGTATCGATGATTGTGTACAGGTTAGTAAATTTGTCGGATTTCAGTTGGAAGAAGAGGGGACAGTAGAGAAAGCTTATCGTCTTGAAGTTTCTTCTCCGGGGCTAGATGCTAATTTTGTTAATCAAAGGCAATATGAGAAAAATATTGGACGCAATGTGCAAGTGAAGTTAAATGATGGTACAAAAACGGAAGGTACATTGTTAGCCGTTGAGGATGCACAGATAACAATTGAAGAAACAATAAAAGAAAAAGGTAAAAAAGCGGAGCAGGTTGCTCGCATTATACCTTTTGAACAAATAAAAGCAACTAAGGTGTTAATTTCATTTAAATAAAAATGAGCAGCAATATCAATTTGATTGACTCTTTCCAAGAGTTTAAAGAGTTTAAAAACATTGACCGACCTACGGTTATTTCTGTCTTAGAAGAAGTATTTCGTAGTATGATCCGTAGACGTTTTGGTACAGATGAAAACTGTGATGTTATCGTAAATCCTGATAATGGAGATTTAGAGATATGGAGAACACGCGTTGTTGTTGAAGATGAATTTTCGGAAGATGATGATCTTGAAATTGAATTAACAGAAGCGAAGAAATTTGATGCTGATTTAGAAGTTGGCGATGATTATATTGAACAGATAACGTTAGAGAGTTTTGGTCGTCGTGCTATTTTAGCAGCCCGTCAAACTTTGGTTTCAAAAGTTTTGGAATTGGAGAAAGACGAAGTTTTCAAAAAATATAAAGACCGTGAAGGGGAGTTGGTGATCGGCGAGGTTTATCAAATCTGGAAAAAAGAATTGCTTGTGTTAGATGATGACGGTAATGAATTAATTTTACCGAAGACAGAACAAATTCCTGCAGATTATTTTAAGAAAGGTGATAGCATTCGTGCAGTCGTTTATAAAGTGGATATGATGAATAATAATCCTAAGATTCTTATTTCTCGTACTGCTCCAGAATTTTTACAACGTTTATTTGAACTGGAAGTTCCTGAGATTTTTGATGGTTTGATTACGATTAAGAAAATCGTTCGCGAACCAGGAGAGCGTGCTAAAGTGGCAGTAGAATCTTATGATGATCGTATTGATCCTGTTGGTGCTTGTGTGGGTATGAAAGGATCTCGTATTCATGGTATCGTTCGTGAATTGCGTAATGAAAATATCGATGTAATCAACTTTACAACGAATCATTCACTTTACATTACACGTGCATTAAGCCCAGCTCGTATTAGCTCAATCAAGATTGATGAAGAAAATAAGACGGCTGCAGTGTATTTAAAATCTGATCAAGTTTCTTTGGCAATTGGTCGTGGTGGACACAATATCAAATTGGCAGGTAAATTGACAGGTTATGAGATCGATGTTTATCGTGAGAATGACGAGTTTGATGAAGATGTGGATATCGAAGAATTCAGCGATGAAATCGAAAGCTGGGTAATTGATGCATTGAAACGTGTAGGTTTAGATTCAGCACGTTCAGTATTGGCATTGACAGAAGAAGAGTTGTCTAGAAGGACTGACTTGGAAGAAGATACGGTAAAAGACATTTTACGTATTTTACAGGCTGAATTTGAATAAAATGAAGCCACATAATTTATTTTCATCTCTATTTCGAATTTAATTGTTATAGAGATGTAAAAAAAACATATTTTTGTATTAAATATTTAATTAGTTAAAATAATAGATGACTGAAGGAAAAGGTACAAACCTGCTTAAAGCAGCAAAGGAACTCAATATTGGCATATCTACTGCCGTAGATTGTTTAGTGAAAAAAGGGTATGACGTCGACGCCAAACCTGGTACTAAGCTATCCGGAGAGATGTACAATGTGCTGTTGAAAGAGTTTCAAGGTGACAAGATCGTGAAAGATGAAGCTAAACAAATTGTGATTGGCAAAATTCGTCGTGATGAGTCGCCAGTCGCTTCTCCTAAAGAATCATCTAAAAATGACGATTATGAAGAAACTGCAGCTTCAAAAGATATTTTGATAAAAAATGCTGCGGTAAATACAAGAGAAGAATCTAATGCAGATAAAAAAGAGAATCCAGTTGAAAAGGTAACGGGTTCTGAGGCAAAGGAAAATTCATCAAATACACACACTGGAGGTATGAAGGTTGTGGGTAAAATTGATTTAGATGCTTTGAAAAGAGGATCTAAACCTAAGAAAGAGGAAACTCCAGAAGTGAAAGCTGAAACTCCAAAGGAAGTGGAGAAGAAGCCTGAGGTAGTTAAAGAAGCAACTCCTACAGCTCCAAAACCTATCGTAAAAGAAGAGCCTAAAGTAGAAGTTCCTAAAGCTCCGATAGTGGAAGCACAAAAAATAGAAGAGAAAGCGCCAGAAGCACCTAAGGTTGTCATTGCTGCACCTCAAAAAGTTGAAGTTAAAACTGAAGCTCCTAAAGTTCAAGAGAAGAAAGTGGTAGAAGAAAAGCCAAAAAATGAAAAACCTGCTGTGAAAGCACCGGTTGAAACTCCTGTAAAGGAAGTGAAAAAAGTTAATCCTGCAGATGAGGTTATTAGTGCTAAAGCAGAGAGATTAACAGGTCCAAAAGTAATTGGTAAGATTGAATTGCCTACGGCAAGACCTTCTCATCGCGATAAGCCTGTAGCATCTTCTTCAAGTGCTACTGGTAATGATCATAAGCGTAAACGTAAACGTACGAATAATACAGGAACTCCGCCTCAGGGTGGTGGTACCCATCCAAATCGTACTGGAGGTCCAAACCAAGGTGGTGGAAATCATCCAAATCGTACTGGTGGAAATCATCCAGCAGGGAATAATCAAAACCGCCCAGCAGGAGGTCCAGGAGGAAATAATCAAAACCGTCCAGCGGGAGGTCCAGGAGGACATCATAACCGTCCAGGAGGTCCAGGTGCAAATAAAGGTCGTCCAGCCTTCAATAATAGAAGTAATGGACCTAATGTACCAAAAGAAGAGCCTACTGAAAAGGAAATCCAAGATCAAATCAAGGCTACATTAGCGCGCTTAAGTGGTGCTGGTAAGTCAGGTAAATTTGCTCAACGTGCGAAATTGAGACGTCAAAAACGTGATGATGTCGCAACTAACGCGGAGGAGGAAGCATTAGAAAGAGAAATGCAAGCAAAAGTGTTGCGTGTTACAGAATTTGTAACGGCAAACGAACTTGCTAACTTAATGGATGTGGCTGTTACACAAATTATCGCGACTTGTATGAGTTTAGGTATGTTTGTTTCAATTAACCAACGTCTAGATGCAGAAACTTTAACCATTGTTGCTGATGAATTTGGTTATCAAATTGAATTTATCAAACCTGAAGATGAAGAGATTGCTGATCTTGAAGAAGCTGACAATGAAGATGCATTGATTTCTCGTGCTCCGATTGTTACGGTAATGGGTCACGTCGATCACGGTAAAACATCTTTATTAGATTACGTGCGTAAAGCAAATGTAACAGGTGGTGAAGCAGGAGGTATTACGCAGCATATTGGTGCTTATGCGGTACAATTGGACGGTGGACGTAAGATCACTTTCTTAGATACTCCAGGTCACGAAGCCTTTACAGCGATGCGTGCTCGTGGTGCAAAAGTAACAGATATCGTGATTATTGTTATTGCAGCGGATGATGCTGTGATGCCACAAACGAAAGAAGCAATCAACCACGCACAAGCTGCTGGTGTGCCAATCGTATTTGCATTTACAAAAATTGACAAGCCAGGTGCTAATACAGATCGTATTAAAGAGCAGTTGTCTCAAATGAATATACTAGTAGAGGATTGGGGTGGTAAATACCAAGCACAGGAGATTTCAGCAAAAACTGGATTGAATGTAGATCTTTTATTAGAAAAAGTATTATTAGAAGCAGAGATGCTTGACTTAAAAGCTGATCCGAACAAACGTGCTGTTGGTTCTGTAATTGAAGCTGCTTTGGATAAAGGTAGAGGTATTGTGACAACAGTGCTGATATTAGGCGGTACTTTACGTGTGGGAGATCCTATTTTAGCAGGTTCTCATAGTGGTAAAGTGAAAGCTTTAACAAATGAACGTGGTGAGCGTGTGAAAGAAGCAGGTCCTTCTGTACCGGTTCAAATCTTAGGTATGGCAGGAGCACCTACTGCAGGTGATAAGTTCTATACTATGGAGAGTGAATCTGAAGCTCGTAATGTGGCGAATAAACGTCTTCAATTACAACGTGAGCAAGGTATGCGTGCTACGAAACATATTACTTTGGATGAGATCGGTCGTCGTTTGGCAATCGGTAACTTTAAAGAGTTGAACGTGATCGTAAAAGGTGACGTGGATGGTTCAATCGAGGCATTATCTGATTCATTATTGAAATTATCAACACAAGAGATTCAAGTGAATGTAATTCACAAATCTGTGGGTGCTATCTCAGAGTCAGATGTTTTATTAGCTTCTGCTTCTGATGCAATTATCATCGGTTTCCAAGTTCGTCCATCTATAGGTGCACGTAAATTGGCTGAACAAGAGCAAATTGATATTCGTCTTTACTCAATCATTTACGATGCTATTGCAGAACTTAAATCGGCAATGGAAGGTATGTTGGCTCCGAAATTTGAAGAAAAAATCGTTGCTAACGTTGAGATCCGTGAGACATTTAAAATCTCTAAGGTCGGTACAATTGCAGGTTGTATGGTCTTGGATGGTAAAATTAACCGCAATAATGATATTCGTATCGTCCGTGATGGTGTTGTTGTTTTCACAGGTAAATTAGCTTCATTGAAGCGTTTCAAAGACGATGTGAAAGAAGTTTCATTCGGTTATGAGTGTGGTTTGAATATTCAAGGATATAATGATATTCAAGAAGGTGATATCGTTGAAGCATACGAACAAGTTGAAGTAAAACGTAAGTTGTAATTAAACAATTTATCATACATAAAAGGAGCGTTTTTAATAAAACGCTCCTTTTTTTATGAGTTTTAAAACACACAGATAGTTCTTGATAGGAATTGGGAGTTAACTATAAGATCTAATCCATATTCCTAAAGTAAGATCATTCCATTAAAATCGTGCAAATAGAACAGATGATCTGAAATGAGTATTTTTTACCGTAATGTTTTTTTATATTAAAGCGACTTACAGTAACTGTTTCTACTTTATAAGTTTCTTACTATCCAAAAACCAATTACAATGATAAAAACGATTACAATTGCTTTATAACCAAATAGTATCTTTCGCCATTTAAGCATTTTTGGAGTAGGTGATTTTTGATATTCAAAGATTAATCCTGTGATGATATAGGGGATAGCGATGATCAGTAAAAAATTTTGCCTCCATGCGTTCTGGAGGTCAAAATTTAAAAGATAATGTATGGCGCGTTGTGATCCACATCCGGGACATTTGTAGCCTGTAATGACATAAAATGGGCATTTAGGAAAAATGTCATACTGTATCGGATTAAAGAACTTATATGTAAGAATTAAGATGAATAGAAGTATAATCCCTATGGACCATAGATAATATTTCTTAATTACCATAATTAAATATAGATCCAACTACACCTAAGATCATCAATAGTACATATAATACTGTCATCACAATGGAAACAATAAAACCAATTTTAGTCCATTTTTTAGCTTCATCTGATGCTCTTTGTGCACCTTGCAGATCTCCTGCATAGAATCTGGATTCAACTTTTGCTGCATTTATTATTCCCGCTATTCCAAAAGGAAGACAGCATAAAATTGTAACTAAAATAGATTCAACTAACCATGTTTTAGGTACGATATTTAAAAATGGGTCATAGGCTTTATTTTGAGGATCGGCTGACTGGTTGAAGGGAGATTGTCCAGTTGCTTGAAATGGATTGGGAGGATTAGGAGGGGGGGCTATGTTTGAAGAAAATAAAGCAGCAAGCTCAGGAACCTCACTGGCTTTTCTCCAGTCACCCATTCCTTCATACCACACATTTGTTTCTGGTGTAATGTTTTTATATTTGAGCTCTTCGAGAGTAAAGGGACCAAAGTTTGTGTAGCCATCTGTATAAAAGTACTTTTTCATATTTTAGAGTTTTATAATTTATTTAAATATAGAAAAAAAGGGCAGAGTTGATTTTTTTTGTAAAATATTTTTATGTTTTACCCTATACCAACTTTATCTTTTTGTCAGTTTTATGTGTATAAAATCGCTCCAGATATTATGATCAGTCAGCTGTTTCCAAATACCTGAAAATTCATTGTTCTCCTTACTGAACCCACCGTTAAACTTTAAGTTAGTTCCGGTAAATGTCCAAAGGTGATTGTCTAATATAGCATTCATAAAGCCAGATTGACCTTGATTGTTATAATATTGCATGCTGTAATGTTGACGTACGACGTCATATCCTATAATTTCATGGGTAAGGCTATTTGACGTTCCTATCATGACATTTGCCTGGTGCAAAATAAAAGAATTGTCTAGAATCCAATAATATGTATCAGTCCCTTTGATTTTAACTGCAGGAGCATTATTGGTTTTTAGAATAATACCTTCGGTATCCCAAGTTCCTATAAAATGATTTAAATGCTGTTTTGCTATTTGATCCATTTTTGATTCTTAAGGTCAATTTTTTTTATGAACTGTAGTCCAGAATATTGGTATTTACAACCTTTATTTTTTTAATAGATGTGCTCGATTATATTCATAATTCATTCGTGCAATATTGAGTACTGAAATACCTTGTGGACATTCAACTTCACAGGCTTCCGTATTGGAGCAGTGGCCAAAGAGTTCTTCATCCATTTGATTCACCATAGCAATGACCCTAGTAAGTCTTTCTTCTTTACCTTGTGGGAGTAATACCATATGGTTGATTTTTGCTGATGTAAAAAGGGCCGCGCTTCCATTTTTACAGGTGGCAACACAGGCTCCACATCCGATACAGGCAGCAGCATCAAATGCCGCTTCTGTCACTTGATGTGTTACGGGAATGGTCAGTGCGTCCGGTGCTTGTCCTGTATTGATGGATACAAATCCACCTGAAGAGATAATGCGGTCAAATGCAGAACGATTTACTTTTAAATCTTTTTTTACAGGAAATGCTTCAGATCTAAATGGTTCGATAAAAACCACTTCACCATCTTTGAAGGACCTTAAATGTAATTGACAGGTAGTTGTATTTTTCAGCGGTCCATGCGCAATCCCGTTTATCATCATACCACATTGTCCACAGATTCCTTCACGACAGTCGTGGTCAAATTCAACAGGTGTGTCATTCGCTAATATGAGCTTTTCATTTAATGTATCTAGCATCTCTAAAAAGGACATATGCGGATTGAGGTTTTCCAAAGTATAGTCTACAAGTTTGCCATCAGCATTTTTATTCTCTTGTCTCCATATTTTTAGATGTAATTTCATAGCTTGAATTTTAATTATTTATAACTACGTACAATTGGTTGAATGACTTCAAAAGATAGTGGTTCTTTATGAAGAATCGGAACAGATGCGTTGTTCCATTCCCATGCCGAAATGAATTGATATTCCGCATCATTTCTTTTTGCTTCGCCTTCAGGTGTCTGATATTCTTCACGGAAATGTGCACCACAAGATTCATTTCTAGTCAGGGCGTCATAGCACATTAATTCTCCGATTTCGAGGTAATCAGCGACTCTTCCTGCTTTCTCTATTTCTGTATTCATTGTTTCTTCATTGCCAGGAATATGAACATTTCTATGAAATTCTTCCCGTAATTTCTGAATCTCTGAGATCGCGAATTTTAATCCGGCTTCATTTCGGGCAAGGCCACAGTAATCATATAGTATTTTACCAAGAGTTTTATGATAATAATCCACAGTTTTGTTTCCTTTACTTTTGCTGAATTGTTGCAATTGTGTTCTGATTTCTTGCTCAGCCTTTTCAAATTCCATATGATCTGTTGATATTTTTCCCGTGTGGATATCACCTGAGAGGTAATTTGCTATGGTATAAGGAGCAATAAAATAGCCATCCACAGAGGCTTGAAGGAGAGAATTTGCTCCTAATCGATTAGCTCCGTGGTCTGCAAAATTAGCTTCTCCTAAAGCAAATAACCCAGGAATTGTCGTCATTAATTCATAATCTACCCAAAGTCCTCCCATTGAAAAGTGGGCCGATGGAGAAATCATCATTGGTACTTGATAAGCATTATAACCGGTAATTTTTTCATACATGTCGAATAAATTACCGTACTTTTCTTTTATTTTGTCTATTCCTTGTTCTTTAATGGCTTTAGAAAAATCCAGATAAACGGCATTTTTTAAGGGACCGATTCCAAATCCGGCATCAATTCTTTCTTTTGCAGCGCGTGAAGAAATATCTCTAGGGGCTAGATTTCCAAATGCGGGGTATCTTCTTTCCAGATAGTAATCTCTTTCTTGTTCGGGAATGTCATTAGCAGAGCGTTGTTCATTTTCTTTAAGTGGTACCCATATGCGTCCATCATTTCTTAAAGACTCGGACATGAGTGTTAATTTAGATTGATAATCTCCAGACTGCGGTAATGATGTCGGATGAATCTGAATCCAGCTTGGGCTAGCCATTAATGCACCTTTTTTATGCGCCCTCCATATCGCAGAACCATTGCAACCCATCGCTAAAGTGGAAAGATAATAGATTTTCCCATAGCCTCCAGTAGCCAGTACAACAGCATGTGCGGCATGGCGTTCAATCTCGCCAGTATCGAGATTTCTGATAATTACACCACGCGCTTTTCCTTCTATAATCACTAGATCTAACATTTCATGACGGGCATGTAATTTGACTGTTTTTTTTCCGACTTGACGCATAAGTGCTTGATAAGATCCAAGTAGCAATTGCTGTCCGGTCTGTCCTCTTGAATAAAATGTCCGGCTTACTTGAACACCACCGAAAGAACGATTGTTGAGATAGCCTCCATATTCTCGACCAAACGGGACACCTTGAGCAACGGCTTGATCGATGAGATTGAGGGAACATTCAGCCATTCTGTATACATTAGCCTCTCGCGCACGAAAATCCCCACCTTTTAAAGTATCAACAAACATCCGGTAGATGCTATCGCCATCATTCTTATAATTTTTTGCGGCATTGACACCGCCCTGCGCCGCGACAGAATGGGCGCGTCTTGGACTGTCTTGAAAACAAAATGATTTTACATTATAACCCATTTCACCCAATGATGCAGCAAGAGAGCTTCCCGCTAGCCCAGTCCCTATTACGATGACATCTAGTTTTTTACGATTTGCCGGATTGACTAATTTTGCAGTTTTTTTATAGTTTTCCCATTTTTTCTCTAAAGAACCTTCGGGGATTTTTGCATCTAAATTCATATTCTTAACATATAAAGGTTTAGCTATTGTGTAAAGTAAATGTAGATGGGCATCATCGCAAACCCTACACTAATAATAATGGAGTAGGCTATGCCACAGGTTTTGATCCACTTTACATATTTTGGATGAAAGAGACCTAAAGTACGAATGGCACTATGTACACCATGAATGAGGTGGTAGCATAATGCAACCATAGATAAGACGTAAATGAGCACATACCACCATTCTTTAAATGTGGTTACTACCAAAATATAAAGATCTTTATTACCATTGCTATCTATTGGTGGACTCCCGAATTTATAGACGTACCAAAAATTTTGAAAATGAATGACTAGAAATATTAAAATAATGGTACCTAGAATACCCATGTTACGACTATACCATTTACTCGCCCTTTGTCTTTGATCACGTTGATACTGTTTTCCGGATTTTCTATTTTTAAGGGTAATGACCAAAGCATCTAGGGCATGTATCAGAATGCTTGCATAAAGTACATATGAAACTATTTTTATTAAAATATTACCAGATAGAAATTGAGAATAGGCATTGAACTGTGTATGGGCCTGTTCGGAAGGTAAAAACAGTTGCAAATTTCCTAAAAAGTGAATGATAAGGAAAAAACATAGGAATAAACCTGTCAAACACATTACTAATTTTCGAGATAGGGTTGATAACATAAGCAAAGAATTAATAATAACCGATTATTTTCATCCACAGACCACCAACTGCCATGTAGATCACGAGTAACAGCACTCCAATTTCAAAACCCTTTACCCACCATGACTTGAGATCGACATAGCCACTACCGAAATAAACAGGAGCAGGACCATGTCCATAATGTGTAAGGACACCATATATAGATCCTACGAAACCAAGCATCATGGCCAATAGCATACCTGGTATACCTAAGGAAACTCCTACTCCGAGCATAGCGGCGTACATTGCCGCGACATGTGCAGTAGCACTGGCAAAAATATAATGGCTGTAGAAATAGACTAAAATGATGACAGGAAAGGCAACAATCCAATTTAATCCGCCGATCTCCGTTTTGATTAAATCACTGAACCAGCCAATAAAACCAAGTTCATTTAAAGAGCTGGCCATCATGACAAGTACTGCAAACCACACAATGGTGTCCCATGCTCCTTTCTCTGATTTTACATCTTCCCAAGTCAGGACAGATGTGAGCAATAAGAGTGTCAGTCCAATAAATGCTGTAGTTGTGGCATCTATGGATAGTGATCCTCCGAAAATCCATAATCCCAACAATATAAAAAAAGCAAGTAACATCAGCCATTCATTTGTTTTTATAGCACCCATTTCTTTTAATTTTTCAGTAGCCATTTTAGGTGCATCAGCAGTTTTTTTTAGTTCTGGTGGGTATAATTTGTATAAAACTAACGGAACAATAAAAAATGCAACAATTCCGGGTACAAATCCAGCCGCAGCCCATGACATCCAAGTGATATTTATTCCCAAATCTGCAGCGAATTTCTGACACATGGGATTACTCGCTGTTCCGGTAAGAAACATTGATGAGGCAATGAGGTTCATGTAATAACTATTAAGCGTTAGATATGAACCGATTTTTTTATGAGTGCTCGGATCTTCTGGCAGAGATCCAAAACTAATAGCCATTGATTTCATAATAGGGTAGATGATACCTCCACCACGGGCAGTATTACTAGGAATAGCAGGAGCAAGACAAACGTCTGCAAGCCCCAATCCATAAGCTAATCCCAAAGAACTTTTTCCGAATATTTTGATAAATATAAATGCTATTCTGTTTCCTAAGCCGGTTTTAATAAACCCTCTTGCTATAAAAAATGAGATTCCTATAAGCCAGATTACTTTATCACCAAAACCACTTAATGATTTGGTAATGGATAGAGAGGCATTACCAGGTGCTAGAACCTGTGTAAAAGCGGTGAACCCAATGGCCAACATACACATGGTACCCATAGGAGCAGCTTTTAGTATGATACCCAGGATAGTTGCCGCAAATATAGCAAATAGGTGCCAAGCCTCGGGTGACACACCCTTTGGTATAGGTATAAACCAAATAATCAATGCGAAAGCAAAGGTTATACCCATCTTTTTAATGTCCACTTCTTTCATATTTTCTGTTTAAGGTTATAATCGACTTTGTACTTGTAAAATGAACAAATTACCATTGTATTTGTTTGTACTTTCAATTTGATGTTTATAATAATCCATCTGCATACCCATTTGTATTCTAGCCCCGTAGTTTTTGAGAAATTCCAAGCTTACCATAGGAACTAAAGACTGTCTGGGATTAGATTTTTGTCTGAAATCAGTATCTAAGTATTCATATCTACAAGAAAACTCAATAGCTTTCAGGTTTTTATAATCAATTTCATAACGCATATTCGGTAAGAAGTAAGCTCCTCGCATTTGGTATTGATAAATATCTTGAAGTCGCTCTGTTTCTTCGAGACTGAAGTATAGGTTGTGATTAATCGCCTGCTTAGCTTCGATCTGAAAATCTATATTCCATTTATGTGCAAGCTGAAATTTAGACGATACATCAAATGCTAAAGCATGTACATTTCTTTTAAACACGGTACCCGTACCACCGTTTAAACCAATACTGAAATCATATTTTTTTGCCAGATCAAATACGATCCTTGTTAAAAATTGTTTTCCATTATCTTTATCCGAAACCTGATTTTTTCCATTTCCATTCACAACAGAAACGGCATAACGCATTGGTATGGTTCCTAACGGTAATGTACCGCCTACGGAAGCCCCAATTTGAAAACTTGTCCAACCATTTTTTCCAAATTCGGTATATTGGTTAGACCATTCCAATGATTTGATGATATCCACGGGATAAGTTTCTTCTAATCCAAACCAAGGTCTGAACTGCCCAACAGTAATGGCAACTTTGGGATTAAAACTGTACCGTAGATAAGCGTTCTCTAAAACTCGGGTCTTGGGATCATTTTTAAAATCAGCAAAATTTGCTAAAGCAACAACTTCTACTCTTCTGCTAATTTGTCCTTTGAGTTGCGCGCGCATGTATTTAAGCGAAAAGGAATTATTTGTGCCCTTATCATCTGTATGGTGAAGGCCTTCTACATCAACATTTTTTTTAAGACTTGTTGTAAACCTTCCTTGAAAAAGCCCCTTGAACTGAAATTTGGGGTAACTTTCTAAAATTTCTCCTTGCGTACTATCGGGCACTTGGGCGCGAGCCGATATACTGTATAAAAGTAAAAATCCAATTAAAGTGCATGTTGCAAAAGGTAAGTTTTTTTTCATATAAAATAGTTAATGTAAAAGAACAGGGAATTATGAGCTATAAATTTTAATCTATATCGCGTATTTTATAGTCTATTTGGTTACTAATGAGCACAACTTGCTTTGCTCATATATAAAAATAAGGAGATAAATCTATATAATGAAGGAAAAAATATAATAATTCAATATTTTTTTAAGTTCAAAGATTATTTCATGCTGTTTTGTAAAAAAGTCTAGCAAAAGTGCTTTCTTATTGTTTAATATAGAAGTAACATTTCTTTGCTATGCTTGAGCATTGGATTCTTTTGATTGCTCACTTCGGGAGAAGTAAATTAATGAGTATAAAAAAAGCCTTCATCGTGGACAGATGAAGGCTTTTGGTCTCACTGTATTAATAATGAGCTACATTTTTTACAATAAGGTATTAATTGCTTTGAATAAGCTCATTCAAAGATTTTGCTATTTCAGGATCTGCGTAATCACGCCCACCTTCCATACGATCTACCATCTCTCCCTTTTTGTTAATGATTACCGTAGTTGGTATTGCATTTCCTAAGAAATCTTGCGGAATATCGCCATTTGGAATATACACTTGTAAATCATATTTATTTTCGGTCATAAATGCTTTTGATTTTTCCATCGTGCCATCTACATCTACCATTAAAAATACGATGTCATCATTACCCTTGAAGGATTGTTTTAAAGTGTTGATAGAAGGCATTTCATGAATACAGGGAGGGCACCACGTCGCCCAAAAGTTAATGAATACCACTTTACCTTTTAGTGAGCTTAGGGTGATATCTTTTCCATTTTCATCTTTAAAGCTAACCTCGTTTGCTTGGATAGCTGTAGTAGCCGCTGTACTATCCTCTGCTGTTTCGTCCGACTTTGAATTTTGCGTGTCTTTAGTTTTTGAATTGCAGGATATAGCTGTAATGCTGCATGCAATCAAGAGCATGCCGATCATTTTCCTATTGAATTGGATTTTCATATTTATTTCTATTTGTTTATTTTTCCTTCTTTAATTTCTTCTGATGGCTTTAATATGATCTGACTTTCTGTCGAAATTTGGCCAAATACTTCCGTTAACGTATCCAAATGTACGCCTTCCTTGATAGGAATGCGTTTAATTTCTTGATCGTCTAATATAAGTATAAAAGTGCCAGCCTGCGTCGTTAGAACACTTTTTTTAGGTACCCAACTAGATGGGGTCTTACGTTTTAGTTTTAATTTAACTTGTGCATAGTCGCCTCCTTGTAATTCGCGTGATGGATTGTCGACATCAAATTCTAGTGTAAGTGACCGATCTTGCTGATTCAGTAATCCTGAAGTACGGGATAATGTTGTCTCAAATGTTTTTCCAGGCTGTGAACTTACGGTGAAATTTGCTTGAACACCTTGCTGAACAGAAGCCGCATGTTTTTCTGGAAGTGATAAAGTTAAGCGTAATTTATTACCTTGTGCCATCATGAACAGCGATTGGTTGGATGAAGTTCCTGCCAATGCTCCTACGGAAACATTTCGCTCTGTGATCACGCCATCAAAAGGGGCAGTGATACGCAGATATTGCTGTAATTGTGATGTATGAGTCGTACCAGCTTTAGAAGCTTCGTAAGCTGCACGTGCACTTTCAACAGAACTCTTTGCTCTGTCTAATTCAATTGCCGCTACAGCACCGGCTGTCGCTGATGCATCTTTCAAACGATCGTATGCTTGTTGTGCAAAGAGGTAATCGTTATATATCTTTTGCTCAGTAGCTTTGTCAGAAAGATATCGTTGATCCATTTCTGGGGCCTCCAGTATTGCCAATAGCTGTCCTTTACGTACATGATCACCACGGTCTACATATAACTGTTTTACAAATCCTGATACTTTTGCAAAAACAGCCACCTGTTCATAAGGTTTCAGTTCTGCTGGAACTGAAATCTCATATTCCGGATTTATGAACTGCACCGCCACAGTACTATAATTTATTTGTTTGTCCGCTTTTTTATTCTCTTTTTTAGTTTTTTGTTCTTGCTGACCGCATGACATACATGTAAGGAGGAGCAAAGCAAAGCCCGTTAAACTTGATATTTTATATTTAGAGATTGTCGTATTCATGATGTGATATTTTATAGGGATGATGTTTTATTATTAGAATAATACTGACTTGTCTCATCATCAGGATCTAGAGATGGGCTACTAACTGATGTTCTGGACATGAGCGAAGAAAAGAAATGCGGTAGAAGCAGTAAAATAACAATTGTAGATGCAATAAGACCGCCAATAACAGCTCTACCGAGAGGTGCTACTTGTTCGGCGCCATCTCCAATACCTATTGCCATAGGCAACATGCCGGCAAGCATGGCCGCGGCAGTCATTAATATCGGACGTAATCTTGACGAAGCAGCTAATCTTGCCGCGTTTGTAGGCTTTAAGGCCATATTTCTTCTGTAATACTCAGCTTGATTAATGAGCAATACGGCATTGGATACCGATACACCAATGGACATGATAATACCCATATATGATTGTAAATTTAGAGTACTGTTCGTAAGAAATAATACAATTAAGCTCCCCGTAATTACAGCAGGAATGACTGATAGGATAATTAAAGGAACTTTAAAAGACTGGTAGTACGCAGATAACATCAAGAAAATAGCCATAATAGCTACAGCTAATCCTGTCAAAAGATTGCCTAATGTATCGTCAAGAAGTTGCATTGTACCTTCAGTCCATATACTAACACCACGTGGAGGTTCGCCCGCATCTTTTATAGCTTTTTTTACGGCTGTAGAAGCTGTTCCCAAGTCTTGATTGTAGACATTTGCTATGATCGTGACATATCGGTTAGGACCTTTGCGGTTTACTTGTGCCGGAGCGGTTACTCGGCGAACAGTGGCAATATCTTCAAGTACCGGACGGAGGTTTCCTTTCTTTAAAGGAAGTGATTTAAGCCTTTCTTCTGATGACATGATATGCTCGGGGATCTGAACCTGAACTTGAAAAACAAGCCCCGATTTCGGATCTACCCAAAGATTTTTATCTGTAAAACGGGTAGAAGAGGTGGCGGTCACTAAGCTCTTCGTGATTTCCTGCATGGTCAATCCAAACTGTCCGGCCAAGTCACGGTTAACTTCAATTTCAAGAGTAGGGTAGGCGATTGGTTCAGCAATTCGTACATCTCTTAAATAAGGTATTTCTTTCAAATTCGATTCAATTTTCGAAGCATGTGTATTTGCTGCTTTAAGCTGTCCGGCACCAACTTTAATTTCAATGGGCGTCATAGCTCCCTGTCCCATTATTTTTTCTGTCAGTTCCATCGGTTCAAAATTGAACTTTATCTGTGGATGATTCTGAGTTATTGAAGTTCTTATTTTTTCTTTCAGGTCCTCCATAGATCCAGCATACAAATTTTGATCTACGGATACTTGCAGTACCGCTTCATGTGAAGAACTTGTGAACAGAAAAATAGGATTGATCGGGGATGTTGCAGGTTGCATGCCCACGAAAGCAGAAGTTATCGCTATGCCATCTTCAGGAAGCTGTGTTTTGATAGCATCAGTAATGGAGTTGATGATCTGTTCTGTTTTTTCGATTCTGCTTCCTTGAGGGGCTTGTATACGTAATTGGAAGTCACCGCTATTTGATACAGGCATGACATCGGTTCCGACGAAATTTAATAATAAACCGATTGTTCCCCCAGAAAGTACAATATAGAGTAAAAAAAGACCAAGTGATTTTGCGGACCACTTGCGCATTCTGTAAGAATAATTTACTCTGAATTTCTCAAAAAAAGCTTTTTTTCTATTCGTTTTACTTACAATTTCCTGTTTATTTTTCATTAACCAATTCGCCAAAATAGGTACGAATGTTTGAGAGGCAATAAAGGATGCTATCATTGCAAATGCTACTGCCATTGATAAAGGAATAAACATGTCCTTAGGAATACCGGTCATAATGAAAGCAGGAGTTAACACTGCTAAAATGCAAAGTAGAATTAAAAGCTTTGGAACAGATATTTCAAGCAACGCATCTAAAATAGCGCGCTGTTTTCCTTTTTTCATTTCCATATGTTGATGGATGTTTTCGATCGTCACTGTAGCTTCATCGACAAGAATGCCTATCGATAGAGCTAAGCCGCTTAGTGTCATGATGTTGATGGTTTGTCCAAATAGGTAAAGAACCATAACAGCCGAGAGTATAGCGATCGGTATTGTCAGTACTACGATAAAAGCCCCCCGCGTATCTCCTAGAAATAAGAAAATCATCAATCCCGTAAATACAGCACCGAGTATGCCTTCATGTATCAGATTAGAAAGTGAGCGCTCAATGTATTTGGATTGATCAAATTCGTAACGAACATCCACATCTTCCGGAAGTTGATTCTTTAATTTATCCATGGAGGACTTTAAATTATTTACAGCATCTAGTGTAGAAGCATCTGCTTTTTTGATGATAGGCAGGTATACGGAGCGTTTCCCGTTGACCAATGCATATCCCACTGTTTGATCTGCGCCATCTGACACAGAAGCGACATCTCTGACATAGATGGTACGGTTGTCAGTGGTCTTGATCGGTGTATTTAAAAACTCCTCCGGATTTTTAGCGATTGAGTTAATTGGAGCCATTAAATTTTCATCACCTATACGGATATTTCCGGCAGGAGAAGGAATACTGCTTTTGGTGATGGCAATTGTAATGTCTTCGGCACTTAGTCCGCTGGCCTGCATCGCTTCGGGATCAATATCGACGACAATTGAACGCGCATTACCTCCAAAAGGTGCGGGTGCGGTGATCCCGGGGATTTCGACAAACATCGGTCTGATTTTGGTTAACACAAGTGTCTGTATTTCATTGATCGAGAGTTTGTCACTTTCAAAGACCAACTGACCTACCGGTAATGAACTTCCATCAAAACGGACTACCATCGGCGGTACTGCACCAGCAGGTAGAAAGCCCATCGCTCTTGAAACTGAAGTAGATACTTCTCCGGCAACTTGTGCCATGTTGGTACCTGGATAAAAGGTAAGCTTCATCAGGCTAAGCCCCTGAACACTTTTAAAGTCTATATTTTTAACACCGCTGACAAATAGGAGCACCTTCTGAAATTCATTTGCCATAAATCCGTCCATATAGGCCGGGGATAATCCGCCATAAGGCATAGCGATATACATAGCCGGTAATTCAACTTCAGGAAAGATGTCTACATTGATTTTTTTTATTGTGCTATAAGAAAAAAAGGCAATCGTAATGACCGCTACCATGATAGCAATGGGTTTCCTGAGTGCAAATCTTATTAGATTCATATCTATATATTAAAGGTTATTAAACAGATAATCGAAATTGGCCGTTAGCTCTGACTCATATGCCAGTAACATCCAATACGAACGGGAGGCTTCGATATGATTATTCTCGGCCTGTTCAAGTAAAATGCGGATCTGTAATAATTCACTAAGCGTGATCAGTCCACTTTTATAACGGGCTAGGTACATACCATAAGCATCTTGTGCCTGTTTAACGGCGATTTGAGATTTCTGTAACTGCTTATATTGCCAGTGGCTTTTTGTTTGAGATGCTGATAGATCTGCTTCCATCGCATCCTGATATTGCGTTTGCAATAATTTAGCGCTGTTGGCCTCTTCATTTAATCCTTTAGCTTTTAATCGGTTTGTATATAAACTTGTTATATTCCATGTTATGCCTATACCGACAAGCATATTATTCGTGTTATTTCTAAAACCGTCTTGCCATGCACTTGAACTTTTACCATTGGAGTTAACACCTGTTCCTCGGTAAGCATAGCCACCTAGTAGCTTTAATGATGGCATCGCTGCTCTCTTTTGGGCTTCTCCGCTTTGCGTATAGTATTGCACCTGTTTGCCTAATGCAGCTAATATTGGATGACTGTCATTGATGCCCTGACTAGCATTTACATCCTGACTTTCCATGGGAGCTGAAAAATGCCGAATGGATGAACTGTACATAACAGTATCTTGACCATATAGTTCTTGGAGTTTGATATAGGAAGCATACTTATTACCGTTCCATTTATCATGCTCACCCATTGCCTGCACATAAGAAGAAGTAGCCAAAAGACTATCTGCCGCAGGTTTAAGACCCGAAGCCGCTAAACCTGAACTGATCTTGCGGATATCATCTAAGCGTTCCGTATTTTTTTTAGACCATTCTAATTTTGCATGATTATAAAGCAATGTGATGTAGCGTTCAGAAAGTACTTTTTTGAGATTTAGGATGTAAGCTTCCTGTTCACTCACTTTTTTCTGAACTAGCGTTTCTGCCACTTCATTTTCTTTTTTAAGTCTACCAAAGGTGAATAATTCCCATTCAACAGTAGCCGATGCAAAGCTATTTGCCGCTAAGTTGCTTCCTTCTAATGCTCCAGGATTTCCGCTTACATTAAAAAAACCGGGCTGCGGAAAGAAAGCTCCGGCACTTCCTTCATAAGTGCCATAGGTGTTTTGAAATTGTGTTTTTACTTGTGGAAGATGTGCACTTTTTACAGCTTTGGCATTTAGCTCGGCCGCATTTATAGCACTTTTTTTAACACCTATTCCAGGGTAGTTTTCTTCCACCTGAGACCATAAACTGCCCAGTGTGTTTTCTTTTTTTTGCTG
Organism: Sphingobacterium sp. JUb20; assembly: GCF_004342035.1. NCBI lineage: Bacteria > Pseudomonadati > Bacteroidota > Sphingobacteriia > Sphingobacteriales > Sphingobacteriaceae > Sphingobacterium > Sphingobacterium sp. JUb20. Next base: position 24,882 of record NZ_SLYV01000019.1, read on the forward strand.
TCCGTATAAGGGTAGCACGGATGCAAGGGCAAGCCACATACATATAGCTGCCACTATGTCTTTTATCATAATGATATTATGTTTTTGAAAAGCCGTTGAAATAACAACAAGCTGTCTAGAATAAAATAGAAGTTTTAGCCTATTGAAAAGTAATGATCAATAGGATTATAGGAAGGTAAAAAGAAGTACTAAATTTGGAGATTGCGATCTCTTATAAAAATAGGAATGGAGCCTGATAGTTTCAGATTACCATAATTGGGGTGTACTTGTTGACTGCGGATAACAATGTTAAGCAGCAACATAAACGCAAGGGTGAATAATACAAGTGGAGCAAAATCACCAACATGAAAAGAAACAGCTTGTGATATCTGTGTATCTGTGCTTTCACTATTGATACATTTTTCAGCTCCGTTGCTGGAAAATAGATTTCCATTTTTTATCGGAGCTTTTGTTGTATTACTTGTAATATCTGCCCAGCTTTTGATGCTACTTTTTATTGCACAGGAAGTCAACAGTACACAAAAAACCGTTGCAACGACAAATAAGATGCGTTGCGATTTTCTTGTGATATGTAGTCTAAAGCGGTTCATATTGAGGTAAAGCTAGGGCTTTTTATGCGAGCCAGCAAATATTGGCTGTTGTTTTTTTCCTATCTAACAGTTTTGTTGCTGAAGCAGGTTTTTTTTAAAAAATAGAAAATTTAAATTTTATACTTCATTCAAGCTTATGAATAATACTTGAATTGCCTGTGAAAGTTCAAAATCCCTCCTTCATGCTTTTTATTTTGCAAGAAGTGACAGTGCCTCCTCTAGTGTTTTTACAAAATTAACCTGTCTTCCTTTATTACTTTCATATATGAAATCAATCATGCTTTTGGAAGTGAATTTTGAAAAATCACCTATAATAATGATTTGCATGCGGTAATTAGAAAACTTTTGCAATACTTCTCCCGCGATTTTATTTTTGAGATCAAAAAAATCTGATATCAAATTTTTTTCGTGTACGATTACTTTAGAGAGATCCTCATAATAAAGATTTCCTATTAAATCTACGGCATCATCTGCCGTTTTTATGACTAGACCATCGGAAATTAATTCTGCTACTTTAATGTTATTGATCTGGTGGAACGTGAAATTCATTATTTATTGTTTTAGTATTGGTATTCAAAATATGGTTTACAACTCTTCAATAATAGACTGCCCCGAAGATAGGTCTCCCGAAGTCCATTGCCAGCTTTCATGTAATCTTATTTTTCCATTCGGTAAGATTTCAGGTTTAGATTTACAGATTCCAGTCATTAATTTTCCTTCTCTATTCACCTGTTGATAGCGCATATCAATTTCCCCCTGCTCATTCACGAGACCAATCAATTGGCCATGGATGATTTTACCTCCGTTATATTGAGCTGTTACAATAGAGTCAAGCTGTTTATAGTGGAAAACTGTTTCATGGGATGTTTCTCCATTATTGCTATTGTTTACAGCAGAAAAACGTTTGTTATTATAATTTATCATATTTTTTGAGGTAAATCTTCGTAATGAAAAACTTGAGGAAAGGGATCATAATAGTCGTGAAGCAGCTCTTTCCATTTTAAATATTGCGGAGACTGGCGGAATCCAATTTCATGTGCTTCTACAGAACTCCACTCCACTAGAAGTACATACTGGTTTTCTACCTCGATACATTTTTTTAGTGAATGCCTTATATAGCCGTCAATAGCTGCAATATATTGGCTGGCTGTGATGAAATCATTTTCAAATGCAAGCTGCTTACCTGCTTTTACATGTAATATCGCTAATTCTAATATCATCGGTTTGTTTAAATTATTAGTGAAAATTAAAACAATTTCAAATTGTCTTTAATTCCATTTTCCAAAAAATAAAAAAGTTGAAATCCTAGATTTCTTTATCTTGCAATTTAAAGAATCTTTGATAGAATAAAGTATGCTTGTTATTTCGATACCGATCGTTTTTAATATTTGGAAAGTGTGGCAGATTATTTTATGATCCCAGGAAGAGGAAGCCCTATAGAATATAGTAATATAAAAAAGCTTGCAAAATATCATATAAATCAAAAGCCCAAATTACTTTGGGCTTTGTTTTTTGGCGGAGAGCGAGGGATTATTTCATGATCCTAAAAAGGGGGGGCTTCAATCACAAAATATAACCATTCGCTTTGCTCATTTCTTTTGTTGTTTATAGAGTTTTATTTAAGCAAGCTTCAAAAACTTGATAAACAACAAAAGCCCAACTTTGCAGTTGGGCTTTATTTTTTGTTGGCGGAGAGCGAGGGATTCGAACCCCCGGACCTATGACAGTCAACAGTTTTCAAGACTGCCGCATTCGACCACTCTGCCAGCTCTCCGCGACAAAAGTACGAATTTTAACATTCCTACCAAATTTATTTTAAAAAAATAAAGGTAAAAATAGATTTTGAACAGTGATTTTGCTGATTTTAAGTGTCTTAATTTTTATTAGTTTTTTGTTTTATGATAAAGAGATCGATGTTTTCGATAAAACAAACATCACTTGTATTTCCAAAATCCGATAATACCGTGTTCCAGAAGCTATATTTCGATTGTTTTAGATATACATTTTCCGTTTTGAACTATATTTCATATTGGATCTATTATGAAAAAGGAGTTGTATGGAGGGAAAAATCTTCAGTTTTTTATGGTGTGAAATTCTTTTTCATAAATGCATCGTATTCTTTCTCTTCCATATTCATTTTGTCGTACCAATTTTTCTTTAATATTAGCGAAGTAATACTCAGAACCAATATACTGGTTATTAATGGGAATCCTTGTTGAACAACAATATACATCGGTATTAATGTCAAAGAACACTGCCATACAATACCGATAACAATATTGAACATATCACGTTTGAAGTTTTTGTTTTGCTTTAAATCGGGATATTGAGCTTGTGCTTTTTTTATAATTGGATCCCAGAAACCCCACGGACGTACTTTAATGTAGAAGTCTATGAGCGTTTTATCTTCAGTAGGTTTGGATAGTAATGTGCCTGCTATACATCCAATCAATGAAATGCACATTAATATCGGAAAATAATACAAAGGTAATATGTCTGGGAAAAACAATGGTGCCACCATTGCAGCTACAATACCTGTAAACATACCTGAAAAGAAGCCATTGCCATTAAATCTCCACCAATGCCATTTTAAAACATTAGCAGCGATGTATCCGCCATACAATGCAGAAACGATCCATTGTAAAATAGAATTAATATTGTGCAGATAAAGGCCAATTATGGTGCTGACAACAACAACCAGTACGGATATGATGTAGCTTGCTCTAATTTGAGTTTTGGAGGATGCTTTTGTGTGGATGTATTTTAGAAAAACATCATTTACCAGATATGCTTGAGCAGCATTTACAGTGGAGGCAAATGTCGACATAAAAGCAGCGAGCAACCCTGCTAGCAAAATACCTACGAGCCCTACGTATGCAAATTCATTGATCGCTTTAGGAAGAATGGTTTCAAAGTCTATATTGTTTCCCATTGTCTTAAATTCGTCGCTAAAAAATACAAGTGCAAGTACTGTAAAACCCATGATCATCAAGTATCTGGGAATTAATAGAATAACCGATACCGAGCCACTCATGAGTGCGGCTTCTCTTGGACTGCGACAGGCAAGTATTTTTTGCATATCATAATTAGCTGCTGGCCCTGCCATACTCATAAATACACCCTTGAAAAGCATCATCATAACAAATGTCGTAAACATGCTATATTGATCTTCTTGAATTTTAGTCATGATGGAGGGAATTAAATCTCCCCAATCAAGATCCAATTTCCACCCAAAAAAAGGAGAGTCCCATCCTTTGGGTGTATGTGCTGCAAGCATTTCCGGACTCACTTTATTCATGGCTATTGTCGCAATGATGATTCCTGAAATAGTCATGATGCTGAATTGGACAACATCGGCCCAAACAATGCTATGCATGCCTCCAAGCATCACATAGGACGTTGCAATAGTCGTAAAAAATATACCGTAAACTTTGGCGACAGATTCTGGTTCCAGATGAATGGGAACATAGGGAGATATATACTCCCAGGGGAAAAATACTTCCATGAATTTTCCTATTCCGATGAAACCATAGCTAAGAAATCCAAGAACCCCAATAATTGCATATAAGATTACTATTGTATGTGACAGGTTGGCTCCTCGTCCATAACCAAAGCGTGTTCGGATCCATTCAGCTCCCGTTAGTACATTGGAACGGCGTAACCATACTGAAAGGTATATCATTAAAAATACCTGATTGAAAACAGGCCATAGCCAAGGAATCCAAAGGCTTTTAAAACCATAAACAAATGCAAGATAGACCATCCACATGGTCCCTGAAATATCAAACATGCCAGATGCATCCGATAGACCAAGCATATAGAACGGAAGTTTTTTGCCTCCAAGAAAATAGGAGTCCAGATTTTTTGAGGCTCTTTTTTTTAATAATAAGCCGATAACGATCATAGCGATGAGATAGACGACTATTATAAGTATATCTATGAGTTGGAGCTTCATTGAATATTAACTATTCCTTTCTAGTGATTGATTTGTAAATTGGTTTCTTCGGTAACCAAATATACATTTTTTTTCTACTATTCCTTATCCCGTTTTCAGCGATAGGGATGTTACCATATACATCGTTATCAGGACAATTTAGTATAAGCTGATGAAGACTTTAAAGAAATTAATGATTGTATCGTTGAGATAAAGCCATCATGAATTCCTGAAATTGTAAGAACTCATGAAGGCTTTAAGAAAAAATTGATGTTTCCTGGCTGGTGGCTTGAAATTTCTTTTAGATCATTTTAGCGAGGTAAGCGTGATTTTTGTCAATCAGCTGATTTATTTTTTTTACAGATTCCAATGATCTAAAATCATCTTTTGGTGTATGAAGACAGTAATCCAGTAGTCTGTCAATATCTGATATGGCAACATGCATGCGTGTATCACTGGATGCATAGTATATATAAACAGTTCCATCATCTTTTACAATCCATCCATTTGAAAATAAAACATTGGACACATCTCCAATTCTTTCATCTTTTTGAGGGGCTAGCAGATATCCACCTGGCTCCGCAATCAATAGACTAGGGTCTTGCAGGGCTGTGAGGTAGAGGTATAAAACATATCTTAGACCCGCTGCGGTTTTACGCACACCATGGGCTAAATGCAACCAGCCTTCAGTTGTTTTAATAGGAGGTGGACCTTCTCCATTTTTAACTTCCTTGATCGTATGGTAATGTCTGAAATTGACGATCTTTTCTTCTTGTATTGTAGCATTAGCGATATCATCTATCAATGTCCATCCAATTCCGCCACCACTTTTGGCCAGGATAAAATCATCTTGAGGTCTTGTGTAAAGTGCATATTTTCCATCGATAAACTCCGGATGAAGCACAACATTACGTTGCTGACTGGAAGCACGCAGATTGGGGAGACGTTCCCACTGGATCAGGTCTTTTGAACGTATAATGCCTGCAGAAGCAAGAGCACTTGAGAGATCCCCTGGTGCTGCATTAGGATCTAATTTTTCACTGCAGAAGACTCCGTAAACCCAGCCATCTTCATGAACAGTGAGTCGCATATCATAAATATTTGTTTCGTCAGGATCGGTATCTGGCACAGAGATCGGACGATCCCAGAAGCGAAAGTTGTCAAGACCATTTTTACTTTCAGCAATCGCAAAAAAGGATTTTCTATCTGTGCCCTCTACACGGATAAAAAGGAGATATTTTTCTTTCCAGTAGAGTGCACCTGCATTCATAGTCGAGTTAAAACCTATGCGTTCTAAAAAGAAGGGATTCGTCTGTGGATTAAAATCATAACGCCAATGCAAAGGAATGTGATCTTTTGTAATTACAGGATTTTCACAACGCTGTATAATACCATTTGATGAAGGAATGCAATAATTGGGTCGGTTAAGTAAAGATTCATGGTATTCAGCTACTTGTTTCTTTTGGTTTTCAAATATAGTCGACATCAGGCAGTAAAATCTAGAAGTATTTTCAATTTAGTAGTTCTCTGGGTATAAAGGCATGCGGGTTACACGGTGGAAGGCGAAGCCACTGTTGGCCGCGATTTCAAGTTCAAATAGTATTTCTTTAGTCTTTGGATTTATTTCCATGATGCGGCCCCCTGTTCCCAATGAGGTGGACACGCCCATACCGGGACAGAAAAGGACATTTCCGGTTTGTTTCAGGTATTGTACTCCTGACACGGCAAGAGAAAATCCCTTAGCACCGCGTTCCTTACCATAGGACCAAAGTTGCTGTACAGTTTTGTTGGCAACATCAATTTTGTACTCCACTATACGACTATAATTCGTTCTAGAGGGGATGGAGTTTGATATCCAATTACGGTCATAACCATTGTCAAATACCAGTATGCGGTCATTGGCAATAGCTACCGGAGTATGAGGCCCCCATGGCCAGTCAAAGCCGTCGATTTGTGCGTCGCCATTGATAACTGCGGGATCTGTAACCGGAGTGCCGTCTTCAGCAATAGGATTTAGTAACAGAGCGTGATATTGGCTTTTCCATAATTTGTGAGGTGATATGATCCAGCGAAGACTTCCGGAATGATTAAAACTTACAATTCCCTGGTAGCGTAGCGTGGCTAATAAATCATTGCCTATTTCGCCTATAGCATTATTGTGGGCCCAGTTGTTGGGTGTCTGCGAGAAAAGGGGCGGAGTAATACCATCTGGCTTTATGTAGCGGGAAGTATCGAGCTGATGAGCAAGATCCCATTCGGTTACTAGCGTACCACTTTCGGGATTTAACTCGATAATGTGGTCATTGACGCGTGGTTCACCATTTCGCAGGCGCGCACCAGTTTTTGTCACTGTAATTAAGAAGTTCCCGTTGTTCGATTCCGTAATTTCATGATGAAATCCATATCCTAGTTTTTGAAGATCCCACTGACGCTTTAAATTACCAAACATATCGATTTCCACCACACGTGCCTGTGCTTGATCACCTGCAATAAAAGTTCCTTTTTTAGTCCGTTTGAGCCCGATAGAGGTCGAAAGTTTCTGTAAATCTGGAGATGATTTAAGAAGCAATAGCCAGCGTAATTCTCCTTCGCTATCTAACATATAAGGGAGGGATACATCCGCTTCACTCATACCCGGATAGTTAATTAAATTCATTCCAGGTTCCATCTTTTCGGGTAGTGCTTTCACTTTTTTCCATTTCGGAAAGTCTGTAAGTGAAATCGCTGCTGTACGTATATGTATCTGGGTACTGCCTCGTTCCTTACCTTCCATATCGGTATAAGTAAGATCAACCAGATTGTCATGGTCAGGATAAAGACCCAGAATAGGTACGCTTTGGCGGATTGCATTTTCCTGACATAAATGTGTTATTGTTCCGATTGAGCTGTTTTTGCCCTTTACCGTTACTTTTATTCTACCGTAGGTTGGCAACCATACATCGACTAAAGCCGCTAAAGGATTGTATCCGGAGGGGTTGAGTTTTATCTTTTCAACGATATAATCAAGTTCAGTACCTTTGGTCGGTACAATAAGCTCTGAACCGTCGCGGAAGATAATCTTGGTGCGCCAGCGATCAAGTTCAGCTTCAATCTTGGAAATATCCTGCAATGGAATCCGTAGTGTCTCCTTTTCAAAAGTGAAGATATAATCTTCATTTTTAGAAATATTGATCAATAACTCACCGGCATCGATTTTAGAACTTAGTGACTGCTGTGACGCTATTATTATAGGTGTAGCTTTATCTTTAGCACAAGAGGAGAGCAGTATGATCAGGAGGATTATTATTAGGATCTTATTTGCTATGTTATTTTGTGTTCTACCTGTTACCATCATCTATTGTATTTTTAAAGCTGGAAGAATTTTTTAAGTTTTCTAGCGAAGACGTTCCTGTGTTCGCTAGAAAACTGTGGTTACTTTATTGTGAGCTGCTTTTGACTAACTTATCTCCATAATGGATGTTGCTGTATTTTTGTATTTGTATTCATCTCCGATTCCGGAATAGGCAGGTAATAATGTTTTGGTTGAAAATTATTGGCTCCTTGTTTTTTATTTGTTATCAGGATCTGTTTCATTTCGGCTGGAGTATACAAGCGTTTTAAGTCAAAGAAACGATGCCCTTCAAAGAAAAACTCGAGTTCATTTTGTTTGATGATCTCCTTCATCAGTTCGTTTTCACCGGTCCAGTTTTTTGTCCCCAAACCAGCTCTACTACGGACGCGTGTCAGCGACTTGGCTGCATCTATCAAGTTCCCATTCTTTGCACAGGCCTCTGCATGCAATAATAATACTTCAGCAAATCGGAATACGCGAAAATTGTTATTTCGATTTGTTGCATCATACATGCTGTTCGAGCCAGCTGCATTTAAGAAAAAGTTCGTGTATTTTTTGATTAGAAAGCGGCCCGGTTTATTGCTAATCGTTGGATATACCGGTTCGCCACGTTGTCTTTTGCTGCTTGCATTGCTCCACATCAGATCAAAAGGTTGATTTCCGAACCAGGCACCATCTGTCAGACCGGTTTCATAGTCGGAATATTTCCAAAAAAAGCTGGTATACATCCTTTTGTCAAAACGTGTGTCTGATCCCGCCGGACGCTCTTCTGCAATAAAGCTTGACACGACAGAAGCACCTGGCATTAATTTGAACCAAGCTCCGGTGCCATCAGGTCCGGCAAAATTTGGTAGAACAAATCCTTGTGGGCTGTTTGGCGATTCTTGTCCCCAAGGACCATCTGATCCAAATTTGCTGTCATATACCAGTTCCCAGATTGATTCTTTATTTAACTTGGTATTATCTTTAAAGTTATCTTCAAAATTTTCAACCAGATCATACGTGTATGGTGCGGTTAGCAAGGCTTTTAACTCTGTTTCAGCCTGTGCATATTGCTTGGTGTAAACAAGGGCTTTGCCAAGATAAGCAATTGCCGCACCTTTTGTTACTCGTCCCGCTTCGGCGGCAGGTCTGGTTACAGGAAGATTGTCTTTGGCTGCTTTAAAATCAGTTATGACCTGTTTCCATACTTCAGCTTCTGGAGAAGCCGGTTTATTAGTTCCTTCTGGATCATCACCAGCTGGAATTAGCAACAGAGGTACATCGCCATAATTAGCAGCCAATAAAAAGTAATACATTCCCCGCAAGAAGCTTGCTTCAGCACTTAGTTCTTTCTTTTTATTTTCATCCATTGGAACCTTGGATATGTTTTGAAAAAACACATTAGCCCTGTTTATACCACTATACAAGCTGCCAAAGTCACTCGCAGAGGTCCCAGCAGAGTTTAAGAAATTAATATATTCCCAGGTAAATGGTTCTTCACCAGCGAGGAACCATACATCATCTGCTCTGTTCATCGTTTGATAGCCGCTATAGGCACCATAATATCCGCTCATCTGCGAGCGAATAGGTGAATAGATGGTAGCCATGGCTGCCTGGGCATCTTCCTCATTGACCCAGAAGATATCTTCAACTGGTTTGTTGGGATTGATGCGGTCTAGAAAGTCAGATTTACAGCCCCCTAGTGACAGAAGAAGGGTTGCCGCGATCGAACATTTTATGATTGAAATTTTCATGTATATCGTATTTAGGAAATTAAAGGTTGTTGTTTAAAAGTCGTCTATCCATTAAAAGTTAGCTTGTATACCGAACATAATGTTACGTGCCAGCGGAAAACGTCCATGATCTGTACCAGCTGTTAGTACACCCGACGGAGCTCCATTGTCACCATTACTTTGTCCAAGATCGGGTGTATAACCTTTATATTTTGTTACGGTAAACAGGTTGTCTGCAGCCAAAAATATACGGCCGTTTTTCAATGTAGCTTTGCTCAGCCAGTGTGTAGGCAATGTGTAACCCAATTCGATGGTTTTAAGACGGAAGAAAGCACCACTCTCTATCCAACGGTCACTAACTCGACGCTTATTGTCATTAGGATCTTCTCTTGTATAGCGCGGAATATCGGTATCCGTATTTGTTGGGGTCCAGGAATCTAAGATGCGTGCCGAGTGGTTGTTTACCTCATTGGTTTGTTCCATACGGGCGCGCGTGTAGTTATAGATCTTGTTGCCATACATGCCATCAAAGAAAAAAGCAAAATCAACTCCTTTAAAATCTAGGCCTCCTCGAATACCATACGCAAGCTTAGGGAAAGGACTGCCCATGTATTGGCGGTCATTATTATCAATGTGTCCATCTCCATTAAAATCGACAAATTTAATATCCCCTGCCATTGCATTGGGCTGGATTACTGTGCCGTCTGCGGTTTTGTAATTTTGTGCTTCGGTATCCGACTGGAAGAGTCCGTTGGTTTCTATCGCCCAAAATCCGCCAATAGGATAACCAACTTTTGCCCATGATACAGTACCTTCGCCCTGTGGGTTATAACCTTCAAATTCCTGTTTGCCACCCACTGTGACAGCTTTTACTTCATTTTTCACCGTAGAAGCATTAATGCCGAAGTTATAATTTACATCTCCAATAGCATCTTTAAACGTTGCCGAAAACTCAAAACCCTTGTTTCTGATTGTACCCGCATTCATGGTGGGTGTACCACTAAGTCCTGTAGAAGGTGGCTGATTAATTCCTAAAAGAATATTTTTTGTATCCCGGATATAATAGTCGGCACTGATGTTCAATTTGCTTTGCAAAAAGGCTAGATCTAAACCGATATTGCTGGTTTCAGTCTCTTCCCAGGTTAAATTCCGAGGCGATACCCAGCTGTTACCGGGGATAGCACCCTGCCACCACATACCACCCTGTATATAATTGATACCGTAGGTGGTTACATTTTGTGTTGTATAATCACCGATTTCCTGATTCCCCAATCGGCCATAACTCGCTCTCAGTTTGAAATCATTCACTGTATTTTTAGCGCTTTCAAAGAAACCTTCGTTCATGATATTCCAGCCAAGGGCAACAGAAGGAAATACTCCGTATCGCTGTCCGCTGGCAAATTTGGATGAACCATCTCGACGTACTGTGGCTGTGAACAGGTACCGGCTATCGTAGCTATACATTAATCGACCAAATTGAGATATTAAAGCGGCTTCATTTAAATTTCCGGAGGTGGACTGTTCGGCTGGTGAACCTGCACCAATTACGTCAGTTCCTATCGGAATATCCTTTCGGCCAGCACCAAACCCCCGATTGGAGTTTTCCTGTGATGAATAACCCGCTAATGCGGAAATCGTATGCTTATCAAAAGTATTGTCATAGTGAATGGTATTTTCGATCAACCATTGATTGTTGAAGAAAGCGTTTTCATTGAGGGAAGATTGATTCTTGGCTGTACCATAGGTATAAGCTTCATTCTTGTTGTAATTTCTTCCAGAAGTTCTATTAATTCCAACGTTTAATCTATATTTTAAGCCTTTTATAAACAGATCTGCTTCAGCATAACCATTAAGCATGATATCTGTTTGATAAACATGTTTATTGTATAGATTTAGATAGCCTACAGGATTTTCTAAATTTTTCATCCAGGGTGCATAGGTCGCATAACCACCCAGCGTATTTTCATCATAGATCGGTAGCAAAGGATTTTGGCGAAGGATATCAGTAATGGTCAAATCCGAATATTTCCGATCACCTGATTTTAGTAGAAACGTATTTCCGATGCGGAGGTGGTCATTAAAAAAATTAAATGTATTCTTTGAACGAACATTGAATGCTTTGTAGCCCGTTGTTTTTAGGATCCCTTCTTGATTCAGGTAGCCCGCAGATACACTATATGTCGATCGTTCGCCACCTCCAGAAATATCGACATTGATCTTATTAATAGGAGCAGTGTCAAATACCTCATCCTGCCAGTCGGTATTGGCATTGAAACTTTCAGCTTGTGTTGGGAGATATTTATTTTCTTTTTGAAATTTTTTCCATTGTGGTCCATCCATGAGGTCCATTTTTTTTGGAAGACTCTGTATACCTGTGTAAGCGTTTATTCCAAGTGTAGCAGGTGAAGCTCTTTTTCCACCTTTAGTTGTGATTATTACCACACCATTTGCGGCACGAGAACCGTAGATTGCAGCAGCAGAAGCATCTTTTAACACATCTAATGATGCAATATCGTTAGGGTCTACCAGGTTAATATCACTGAATACACCGTCTACGACATATAATGGTGTATTGTTTCCCATGGAGCTTAGACCGCGAATATTTATACTCATGCCCGCTCCAGGTGTGCCACCAGCATTGGAAACACTTACGCCGGCTATACGGCCCTGCAAAGCACCTGAAGCACTTTTTGCAAGATTAGACTGTAAATCTTTACCCGTAACAGTGGCTACGGCTCCCGTTAGATCTCGTTTTTTTACCGTTCCGTAGCCGATAACGACTACTTCATCCAGTTGGCTGTCACTTACGAGGCTTAGATTGATAAACGAATCGTCTTTAATCGGTACTTCTGCACGCTGCATACCTACATAGGTAATGAGGAGAAGTTTTCCAGTAGGAACGCTGATCGAAAAATTACCGTTTTGATCCGTCTTTGTGCCATCTGTGGTTCCTTTCACAACAATTGTTGCTCCGACAATTGGATTATTTTCTTTGTCTTTTACCGTTCCTTTAACTGGAATAGCCTGCTGTGCCCATGCAAATAGGCTAGAGCTGCAAAGTAGAGATAGTAATATGGTTTTTCTCATATTCTTGTTGATAATTAGTTGTTTGTCATGTTGGCGGATTTAAGGGTAAGATGATTTATCCTTAAGCTGCTAATTGGTTTATTAGTAATCAGTGGGGGCTAAACTACGGTAAAACACAATTGGTAAATTGTACAATAGATTCAAGTTGATTGAACTATTTATTCTTTGTTTATACAAATTGGGGAGAAAAGAGGAATAAATAACCGAATAGAACGGGTTTTGGTCTATTTATGCTTCATTTTTAAAACTATTCGTCTAAGAGTTTGAAAAGTATTAATGAGTTAATATTTAGTTAGTTATGTGTTGGTTGTCTTTTTGACCTTTGCACTCTACACTCAAATTATTTGAATTTTAAGCTCTTTGGTGGAAAGGCGCGGAAGGGGGGAGGCTATTTAATAGGGCTTATATCATAATAAACCCTATTTTGAATCAGGTATGCAATGGAATGTGGGAGATGATCGTTTGATGATCAGAACTATGTTTCTAGGTTGTTGTTAGATAATGAGCTGATGATTTTTACAGTTGTCCCTAAATTCTGCGGGTGTAACCCCTTTAGCTTTTTTAAAGACTCTATAAAAATAGGAAATGCTATTAAATCCGCAGAGATTCACAACGTCTGCGATGGATGTTTGTTCTTTTAGCTTTCGTGTGGCCAGATTAATTCGGAAATCGAGCAGGTAATCTGTGAAATTCATGTCCGTGTGGCATTTTATAAATCTAGCAAATGTAGACCGACTCATATTAAGCGTATTGGCAGCTTCCGGTAGTCGAATCATGTGACTAACATTGTTAGAAATGTAATTCTGTAGTCTTTGTAGGAGTATTTCATTTGGGGTCATACCCATTTTTGTGGAACTAGAAAGTTCTCTGAGATCTTCTCCTTTGGATAATTCATATAGCAGGATAAAGAGTTTCATTACCGCGTAAAAGCCATCTTTTTCCATGGTCAAAATGCGTAGTAAGGGAAGCACCTTCTCAATAGTTGCGGTGCCAAAGTGAACTCCTTTGGATGCCCTGTTAAATAATTCCTGTATGCTTTGAAATTGCTTTTTGTCTAAGATCTGTTCAACCAGCGAGGGGTGAAATTGTAAGGTGATTTCGTGAATGTCTGTTGATGTGCATTCCCCATCCTTCCATGCGTGTTTTAATTCCGGATTGGCAATAAGAACTAAATCTTTGTGACCGATGGTTTCAATGGAATCTCCAATGATCCGTTGCGCTCCAGATGCTCCTTCTACATAATTCAGTTCATACTCCGGATGTATATGTACAGGAAAGGTAAAAGATGATTTTCTGCGGTCGAATACTACGAAACAATCCTGCTCTGATAAAGGTGATTTTTCTCTATAGATATCTGACATCATAATGCTTAAAATATTTGGTTTAATGGTTCGCTAATGTAATGATTTTTAAACTTAGAAATCATGTTGTGTCATGACAAATCAGCGAATTATATGCAAACCAAAAGCTACTGTTGTACGTTATTAAAAAAACAAATGATCATTTATGAAACCATTTAAAGTTGCACTCATCGTTGGAAGTTTAAGAAAGGAATCTTTCAATAAAAAGATAGGAAGAGCTATTGGCCAATTTAAAATAGCCGGTATACAGTTTGATGACATTGAAATTGGAGAATTGCCATTGTACAATGAGGATTTAGAAAAAGACGTACCTGTAGCCTGGCAAAATTTTAGAGAAATAATCAACCCTTATGACGCTGTATTATTTATTACTCCCGAATACAATCGATCGGTTCCTGCAGTACTTAAGAATGCACTGGATGTAGGTTCAAGACCATACGGAAAGAGTGTGTGGGATGGAAAGCCTGCGGCCATTATAAGCTGTACCCCGGGAGGATTAGGTGCTTTTGGTGCCAATCATCATCTTCGCCAATCTTTGGTATTCTTAAATATGCCTACTTTACAACAGCCGGAAGCGTATATCAGCCATGCCGCAAAGTTGTTTGATGCCAGTGGAGAACTTATAGATACTTCTACACATGATTTTCTAACCTCCTTTGTTGAAAAATTTGAAAAGTGGATCGAAAGAAATGTTCAAGTGAAAAAGTCATAAAGCAAAAAATCCTCTTTACAAAAGTAAAGAGGATTTTAAGTACGCCCATCAGGATTCGAACCTGAGACCGTCGGTTTAGAAAACCGATGCTCTATCCAGCTGAGCTATGAGCGCGTTTCCCTTTCGGTGATGCAAAAGTACTTAAATGATCTATATTTCCAAAACTTATGTACTTTTTTTTTACTCAAAAACATTAAGTCATTGCATTTCAAGCTGATTAATTTTTCTGTCCAAATACAAAAAAATGTCGATTGGTGGCATCTGAGCTTATTTACTTTCTTTTGAAAGCTATTTTGACTTGATTTTTTTTAGTTTTATTGTGATCTAATTTAAATATGCGCGTAACATTGCCATCGTAGTTCTTTCGCTATTCAAATCTATTCTTCTAGTCGCAGAGCTTCGTAGGGTAATTTTGTTATTTTGATAAATCTCTCTTTATACCTGCTATAATCATCTTTATTACATGTTAAATGATTTTTTTGTTCCAAAAGCTTTTGATGTAAATCGTACTGATGTCATACATTGGATTATCTTTTAAATAATTATAAATATAGGATACTGTTTTAGAATCACCAAGTATGTAAGCAATGGTATTTGTTTTATGTTCAGGAAAATTAAGGGAAATCAATTCAATAATTTTCTGCGGATTTAATGATTCAATTATGTGCGTTTCTAAAGGAAAACTATGATCGAGATCTGGAAAAATATCTGCTTGATGTTCTGCAAAAATAAAACTACTTACTTGTTTACTTACCGATAAGGCTCTGTTTATTTCATATAGATGAGATAAAGCAATAATATCCCCAATTAAAAAGTAGTGGTCTGCTGTGTCATTCATACTTATTTCACTGGACGGTTCTTTAAAAAATATGGTATCGCCTTCCTGTACGGTTTGAACCCATTGTGCCCCCTTGCCATTGGAAAAGGTATTAATGGCAAAGTCTGCAACATGATAGACCGGTTCATAATTCCAGAATGAATATCTTCGCACTTCGCTCAGTGGATTGTAATAAGGATTGGATAAAAATATATCAATAGAAAAACCCGAAATATAGTGGATGCGCGAAAAATCCATACTCTGAATTTTGATATGATACGTATGCTCAGCTATTTTATTCTTCTGAAGAATAATTCCTGAAAATATTTCGAAGGTACGGGCCTGGTTGCTCATTGTCTTTGTATTAGTGATACAAAGTTGGTCAATAGCATATATTAAAACATTGACCTGAGTCAAAAAAAGAAGATCAGATTTTTGATTTTAGTCTACTTAGCGTCTCCTGGGAAATATTGAGATAGGAAGCGACAAGCTTATTCGACAATCTTCGGACAATAATCGGATTTTCATCTAAGAGCTGCCGATATTTTTCCAAAGCGTCTTGCATTAGAAAAGACATTAACCTTTTGGTATTGGTTACGTAAGCAATTTCAAGATATATACGGTAAAATTTTTCCCATAGGGGTATGATATCCAGAAGATGATAAAAGCTTTTATGTGTGATGTAATATACTTCCGAATCTTCAACAGCCTGAATAAATTCTTCTGAAGGTTCGGAAGTAATAAAACTTACTAATGCTGTTGCAAACTGATTCTCAAAAGCAAAATATCGGGTGGAGTCCGTTCCTTCTTCATTGATAAAGAAAATGCGCAGACATCCCTGTGTAACAAAAAATGTCCGTTGACTGGATTGCCCATTTGTTAGTACGAGTTCATTCTTTTTGAGCTTCATCGGCTTAAAATGGGACAAAATGATCTCTAGATCTTTATCCGTTAATGATATTTTACTTTTAATATATGAAGCTAATAGTTCTTGCATGTATTTGAAATCAGTGATAGACAAATTTATCAATAAAAGCTCGATCGTAGCGCTGTTTATTTGGCGTGTTGTATCTTTAAAGATATGCGCTTTCAGATTCACCAGACTTCCAATAGCTGCAGCTGTATATCATCTGTGGATCCCACTCTAGGTCAGTTTTAAAATAGTTTCTTAATTCTTTGACAGTAGCATATTCAGCGGCTAAATATACATAATTACGCAGGTCTGCCTTTGCGAATTTAAAAGTCTTTACTGTAGACGCTAATTTGCTTCCTTTTTCAGGATGCGGGTTGTACAGCCAGTCAATATCTACATTTGCCGAAGATGGAATATTTATTCGATCTTCTTTAGCAGATACCTCCAAAATAACCTTAACATCAATCCCGGTTTTTAATTTTTCTAAAATTGCACTGATTACGGGCAATGCTGTTGCGTCACCTATAAGTAGATAGGAATCGGCTTCGGGCACTAAGGGTTTCATACTTTCTTTCATACCGATACCTAGAGCATCGCCCGGTTTAGCTTTTAATGCCCATGCAGATGCAGGTCCATTATCTCCGTGGGCGACAAAATCAATGGTTAGTTCCTTTTTCTTCAGATCAATTTTGCGATTGGTGTATGTTCTTATTGATGCCAGCAATTCAGGTCTTGTTTCTGATTCTTTTTCAGGGAAATAAATGACATTTCTATCGGCAGGTGGTATGAAAATTTTATTATTAGATCCGGACTTTATATGCGTTAAAAGTACCGCTTGTTCATTACTGATTCCAAACACCACACGAATCATATGTGGTGTCAGGAATTCTTTGCGTTTAACCGTAAATACGAAACGTATTTTTCTCATCATGGTATTATTTAATGCTGATTTTTTGATGGACTAAAGGACTTTATAATTCATTCGCTACTAACTGCAATTTTCGGTATTCGATAATATCGGCGATGGATAATATCGTTAGATGATGATCTAGAGCAAAGGCGATCATCTGTGGCAGACGCGACATGGTTCCATCATCTTCCATTAGTTCACATAATACGGACATTGGTTTTAGACCAGCAAGCTTCATGAGGTCGATACTGCCTTCAGTGTGACCATTTCTTCCTAAGACACCATAATCGTGAGCACGCAATGGGAAGATATGCCCCGGTCGAACCAAATCTCCAGGTTGCGCATTTTCAGCACATGCCGCTTTAATAGCGGCAATTCTATCAGATGCCGAAAGACCAGTTGTTGCACCTTCCCGAGCATCAATCGAAACTGTAAAAGGAGTCTGAAAGAGACTGGAATTAGCATTGACCATATAAGGTAAATCGAGTTCATCAGCCTTTTCATTTGTAAGACACAGACAGACTACACCACTACAGTGTCTTATCATCTGCACCATATCCTGAATATCCATGTTTTCTGCCGAGAAAATAAGGTCACCTTCATTTTCTCTATCTTCATCGTCTAAGAGGATAACGCCTTTACCAGATTTTAGTTCCTTTAAAGCATTCTCAACCCTTTCGTTGGCATCTTTACCAAACATTTTTAATGTATTTTCCATTGTTATACTTATTTTTTATTCATCATTAATGTAATCATCGAGAGGATGCAACTTATTCCTCCAAATAAATAGACAGTCTGGTAATCGAACCAGCCAGCTATTAACCCTGCTAGAGGCCCTGCCAATCCCAAAGAAAGGTCAACAAAAGCTACATAGGCACCTAAAGCCGTGCCCCTCATTTGTGGCTTTACTTTCTGGATAGCTAGAACACCTAGAGCTGGAAAAACCAGTGAAAACCCAATCCCTGTCATCCCACATCCGATAATGGCAATCGTTTTTGATACGGAAGTCCAGATCAAAACTTGACCAATCACTTCAATAATAAGTGAAAGCAATGCAATTTTATAACCGCCATATTTATCAGGAGAAGAAGCAAAGAAAATTCTGGTTAAGATGTAACAAGCCCCAAAGACCATAAAAGCTAATGAGGCATCACCCCAATTTTTTTCGCTAAAAAACAAGGCGATGAAAGAAGCAATACAGCCAAATGCCATTGAAGAAAAAGCGAGACTTAATCCTTGTCCGGATATAGCTCCGATTACTTTGTAAAAAGGTGTTCTGACATGGTCTTTGTCAACTGCTATTGCGGGTAGTTTTACTGTAGATAGCCAGCTGACAAAGGGCAGGAGCATGATCATGATAAACGCTGGGAAACCGCCATAACTTTTATTGATCCAAATACTTAAAGGTGCTCCAATTGCAATACCTGCATACATCGCTATTCCGTTCCAAGTCATTACTTTTCCAGAATTTGATGTTCCGACAAGTCCGATTCCCCAAGTTAACGCTCCTGTAACCAAGAAACTTTCTCCTACACCATGAATGATTCTTGCAAGTAAGAGTAAGGCTAATGCAAAGATTACATTACTTTGTATTGTGACTGATAGGAGATATGTAATGCCAGCTATTACTGCAAGTACTACACCGATCATTTGGCTTTTTTTAGCTCCTCTGGTATCTGTAAGTTTCCCTGCATATGCCCGAGTTAATAAAGTCGACAAGAATTGCATTCCAATAACAAGGCCGACGATGATACTGTCAAATCCTAAGGTTTGCTGAACAAATTTTGGCAGTACACCCAATGCAATCCCTATGGTAAGATACACTCCGAATACCGATATTATAATCGGCGTTATGGCCCTGTAAAAATTACTGGTTATGCCATTTTCTAATGCTACACTCATAATTTTTTGTTTTAATTATTATTTACAGTGCAAAGCTGCAAGTATTGCAAACCTTAACCTTTGACTTAAGTCAAAAAAGGAAAATTATTGTTTAATCATCAGCTGATGCGGAAAGGAGGTATAGGAATAACGGCTCCATTAACATATGTGCCTTTAATACTCGTGTGTTATTATAAATCTTCTGAGACAGGAGAACTAGTTATGGAAGCTTATGGTACTGCGCATTTATTTATGCTACAGGGTAAAGTATTATGTTTACAATGATTAAAATCAGCGGGTGATTTTAAGCGAGGAGGGTATGGCTAACGAATAGTGTAATGGGTGATGAAATTAATAGAAATATTAACTAATTCAGCGTTCCGTAGAATACCCTGACCTTTTTTATTTTTGCATTTTCGATCTGAAAGTATTCGGCATTTTCAAACTTATTTTCATCATGAGTCGTGCAGGTATAAATGACAAAAATACTGTTTTTGTCTTCCAGGAAGGTATCGATGTGATATGCAGTTGCTTTTTTATGAAATGGCCAGCACTTTCGGAAATAGTCTTCTTTAGTAAGCATTGGATCGTGAGGACTACTGAATTGAAAATCTTCATCCAGCAGGCTTTGTAGCCTATTCCGGGCACCTATTTCATAGCAATTAAAATAAGCTAAAATGAGATCTTTATTAGTCATATTTTAAGATTTAATTGATTGAATCACATCTTTTAATTGATGTACATGTCGCTGTGTATGATAGGTATTGAACCAAGCCCACTCCAAAACTGTAAATGGACCATATTCAGGGATGGCAAAATCGATACAGGTATCTGAAAGATTTTTCTCCTTAATTATGGTTTCGATCTGGGCAATGCGATCACGAAGATTTTGTAGTAAACGCTGTTTGTCGAGTCGTTTTTCAGAAGGCAATATCGCTTGAGGAGATTTCATGCGTATTGTAAAGTCCGTAAATGTATCTTTAATGGTTGTTACCTTTTCATCTAGTTTCCGATGAGTCGATTCGGTACGCCCGTTCATGACTTCTGCTGAAGCATAAGACTTCAATATATGATCGCCGATTTGTCCAGGCGACCAATCTTCAGCTTTATGTTTCGTATTCAGTTGATTTTCATCTAAAGAATCAAGTAGCGAGATGAAATCTTCTGTAATTTGTTGAAATGCTTTATTTAGTTTCATGACCTAAATTTAAGAATATTAAATGAATCAAAATATAGGATAGGAACAAGATGAATAGTTTTATAAATTAATGATTTCCATCTATTAATCTGCTGTTAATAAGGTGGAAGTAGTGAAAAGACACCAATGTAGGTAATCTTTAAATCTTCTTTTAAGATATTACATATCATCTTTGATTTACGTGTAGCTCAATCCAGTTGTTTCTAGTTTTTAATGAATTCTTAGGACCTTTGGATTTTTTTTCAGACTGCCAGCGTTAATCTGGTTCAATATGTATTAAAATGTTTCCCAGTTGGGGTATTTTTTTTTGCAGATAGTCCTGAAGCCTATGCGCTAATTGATGGCCCTCTTTTACTGAGATGTCACCACTTACAATTGCATGTAAATCAACCAGATGTTTTGTGCCTAATTTACGAACAAAGCATTTCTCTGTACCCAAGATACCATCTACCTTTACGGCGTTGATACGTATCTCAGCGATTAAATCATCGTAAAGGTTTTCATCCATGATCTCTCCCAAGGCAGGACGAAAGATAAGATAGCAGTTGTAAAGTATAAATCCCGAAGCAAATAGCGCGGCAAAGTCATCGGCACTCTCATAGCCCTTTCCTAAAATCAGAGCGATTGATATGCCGATAAAGGCTGCTACCGAAGTGATCGCATCACTTCGGTGATGCCATGCGTCGGCTCGTAATGAAGAGCTTCCAGTTTCTTTACTTTTTTTAATGACAACCCTAAAAGAAACTTCCTTCCAGATAATGATCGCCAATAGGACGAATAAAGTCCATGGTTTGGGCAACTCATGAGGGGTGCGAATATTTTGAATGCTTTCGTAAGCAATGATTGTCGCTGAAATAATTAAAAAGCCCACTACGACAAATGTTACAAGTGGTTCAATGCGACCATGTCCGTAAGGATGGTTCTCATCTGCCGGCCTCTTTGCATATTTTAATCCAAGTAAAACCAAAAAAGAGGAAAATATATCTGCTGTAGATTCTATTGCATCTGCAATAAGCGCGTATGAATTTCCAAAATAACCAGCTAACCATTTTAAGAGCGCCAGTAAAAAATTTCCAATTATACTAAAGTAGGTTGCTTTTATAGCCGTTTGTTCATTTGACATTTTATTGTTTTTTAAGCGTCAATTTAATGAGAATATAGAAATGTTTCCCTAATAACCTCGAATTGCATGATCAGCAAAGGCTATTAAAGAAATCCAGACCGTAACCAAATGCTGTTTTAACTAACAACAAATGAATACAGATAAAGGATAAAAAAAATGAAAATAATTAAGAAATTTTTGGAGGTTGCCAAATATGGCTGGTATAAGTATTTAAATAATACTGATCAGGGTAAAATAACAGCTTTTTCTCAAAGAATATGCTTGATGTCATTAATGGTACTTCCGATGACACGGTAGAAGAAATTGCTGTGATGTTTAAAAAATTGACATGTTTTACAAAAGGAAGTTTTTCATCTGTATCCCGGTCATTATCTTTTACAGGAATATTATAATGATCATTTAAGAATTGTACAAACGTCAGTTTACTGTTGTTATTTTTATGTTCTATACAATGAGAAATTAATACAGGAATTTTCAACAATTGAATCAGTTCAGTTGTTGAAAACAAATAAATTGATAATATCAATAAGATTGAAAAATTTTTCACTGAGACAAATGTAGCAACTTTTTACTTATTATGAAGTGAATAGTGCGTTTGGCAACAATTTCACAATTGCTCATAATTATGGTAATAACCGTATTCTAAACTATAGTTTGGAACTTTATCTCTAATTTTTCTTGTACAGTAGCTTGATAGAGAATAAATGATTTATATTCCTGCGCAATCAAGTTGCGTAGCTACTGCGATTCGACTTGGTTTATTTTGATCTTAAATATTTTATTGTTTTGATTTTCAGCTTTTTATATTGTTAATTTTTATTGCGCAGTTAAGCTGCAGTAGGTAGCTCTCATCTTTGTCATGTAGTACAAAGGAATGTTCCTTTGTGGAAAATAAAATTGAAAATGGATCATCATTATTTATGCGGAATCATTCAAGAAATTGAAATTAAGGAAAATATAAAGATACTTTATGCATGTGAGTCAGGAAGTCGTGCATGGGGTTTTCCATCTTTAGACAGTGACTACGATATTCGGTTTATCTATCAAAGACGAAAGACCGATTATCTATCGGTCTTCTCTATAGAAGAGGATATTAAGTACCCAATTGTTGGTGATCTTGATATTTATGGTTGGGATATTCGCAAAGTACTGAAGCTACTTTACAAAAGTAACTGTACATTATATGAATGGTTGCAATCCCCAATTTGTTATGGAGATTATAGTTTTTTTAAAAATGATTTTATCACACTACTTGATTATGCACCTAACTTGCGTGCACATATGCACCATTATTTAGGTTTATGTCATAAGAAAATGGAAGGGCTTGATCAGTCAAACATCTCGCTGAAAGATTTTCTTTACATTGCTAGAAGTCTTTTATCAGCTCTATGGATTGAAACAAACAGATCTTATGCGCCAATGGAAATGAAAGATTTAATGCGATTGCTTCCATCCGATCTTATTAAAAGTCTGGAGTCGATTATTATGATAAAAGCATCAGTTAGAGAAGATTTTATATTCTCTCCGGATGAGAAGCTGTGTATCTATATGAAAAATACATTCAAAAAACTTAAAGATACTGTTATGACGATACCTGCTTTAAAAATCTCAGTAGAACCGATCAATAGTTATTTTATAGACTTAATACGTAAAGAAGATGATGATAATTAAAGATCTGCATGATCAAAATCTGATTCTGTTTAAAGCAATAACAGGAAGCAGGGCTTACGGTTTAGATACAGCGGCATCTGATACAGATATTAAAGGCGTGTTTTACTTACCAAAAAATGTATTCTATGGTTTAAGCTACATCGCTCAAATTAATAACGATAGTCATGATGAGGTATATTATGAATTAGGCAGATTTGTCGAATTACTCAGTAAAAACAATCCAGGAGCAATGGAACTACTGGCTAGTGCTTCAGCATCCATATTGATAAACCATCCATTAATGGCAAATTTTCAATTTAAAAAACTCCTTAATATGGGATTGATAGACAGTTTTGTTCAATATGCGATGCAGCAGGTGAAAAAAGCCAAAGGCTTGAACAAAAAGATCAATAATCCACATGCAGGAGCGCGGAAAAGTTTATTAGATTTTGCTTACATAATGAGTAGCGGAAAAAGTTATCCTGTAGAATCATGGTTACAGGATCATAAGTTAAAGTCTCACTTTTGCGGATTGATTAAATTGAATCATTGTAAAAATGTGTTTGCATTATATTATGATAAGAATGAGCAAGGATTATATCGCGGTATAATGGCAAAAGCAGATAGCCATGAAGTTGCCTTGAGCTCCATTGCGAAAGGAGAGGAGACCTTAGCATTGCTCTTTGTTAATCATGAAGCCTATTCTTCATATTGTAAAGATTTTAAGGCATACAAGGAGTGGGAAAAGAAGCGTAATGTTATGCGTTATGCTGGAACTGTCGCACATGGACAAGGATATGATGCTAAAAATATGATGCATACTATACGTCTGATGGAGGTTGCGCGAGATTTGTTATTAAAGGGAGAACTCATTCTTAAGCGCCCTAATCGTGAAGCATTGCTCGAAATAAAATCAGGCAGATGCACATATGATGAATTATGTAGAAAGGTGGAAGTGATACAATGTGAAATTGATGAAATGTATTTCGAGAGTTCATTCCCAAAATCAGTGGATACCACTTATTTAGAAAAAAGTCTTCTTCAAATACGCGAATCGTTATATCAATAGATACTGAATATGATCGTTCGTATAGAAATATAATTGTCTTAAATATTTTTATGTTTAAGACAATTATACAGAAAGTCAAAAGCATTTTTCAATTATTTAGCAGCCTTGTCTAACATCCAAATGAATTTAATTTCAGATTTGGATACGGAAAATGCTTAAATTTTAAGTTCACCCATTGAATAAAGCAGATCTACCTTTCCAGTATCTTTCTGATCGTATCACGCTCTTTTTCCGAAAGCGCAATAGCATTTTCAAAAAGTGGTACTATATCCTGTTTACGGTCTGTTTGCAAGAGCAGGTCCAGAAGACCGAGATAAGTACGTATGAGGTCAGCTTTGATGCCAACAAAGGCACGTGGATCGGCAATATACAGTTCCTGAATCAGAGATAGTAAAATCCTTTTTCGGTTTACATCGATATCCGACGAACTATAATGCGGCAGTAGGTTTTTCTTCTCCAGTTCTTCAAGTTTGACTGTGACGGCCTGCTCGCGAATATATTTTTTCTGTTTACGCTCCAGAAAATCACGTAATTCAGCCAGTAATTTACGATAAATAACCTGCTGTTCTTTTTCACTGAAGAGATTGCTTTCCGAAGAAATCGCGATATCAGCTTGCTCGAATTGATCAAAGAAGTCAGATTCTATATATATCGAGTGGTGGAAGTCGATCGCATTATTATTAAAACTACTGAGCAGTTTTGCTACTTCAGTTTTGTTGCTGTTTAAAAAATAGTAATAGTAACGGTCTCCGATCTGTTCTTTCCATCGGATATAGTTTACACGGAAGCTGTACGAGTTTTCCGCTATACTATAAAGAGTGAATATTGTACTGTCGGTCTCCTGTATCAGGTTATGATAATGAAGTGCAGTCCCATTGAGGAGGATGCGGTACCCCCAATCCCGGTTGAGAAGCAGATACCAACCAAATTCCTGCGCAAGAAAATCTGTAAATTCTTCAGACTCCAGTGTAGTAGCTGTTAGTCCAAAGATACCTTCCAGTTTGACAGTTGTACCAGTTCCCTCAGGTTTAGCCGCTGATTTGATATCCCCGATATCATACTGTTCTTTAGCGTCACGATCTATTCGTATGCTATAGGAAATCAGCTCATCATCTGTCTTAACAGTGGTATTCCAAGTTGCTCGTGTGGCAAAGAGTGAGAAAGAAAAACGGCCTTTTCCCTTTTTTCCACGCGTATAGGAGCTCCGTTTTAAGTTATTTTTCTTGAGTGAATCTAAAAAATTTCCAAATGAAAGGTTCAGTGTTTCCCTGGGAATTCCTTCTCCATTATCACGAATGCAGATACTTGTTATAAATCCGAGGGTATTACTTTCGATGTCGATAGAGACTTCTGTAGCCTTAGCATCAAATCCATTCCAGATATATTCTGCCATAACATGTTTGGCGTCTTTTGGTAAACCTGCCGATTCTATACTCGTATTGGTGATCTTGGTGTTATTCTTCATAATGGATTGATCTATTTAAAAGTACAATAATAATTGGGTAAATCATAGTTCTGTGTGACTGATGCTGATCATATGAAATAGCTAAAAATTACGGTTTCTGCAACGTACATGTAATGGAAAGTAAACGGGTCATTCGATAGACAGCGTCAAAAGATAATATTGCATATAAAATAATTTTATCTTAGTTTGTCCCTTAGTACTTAAAGAGTTTGCTGATGTCATTGATAAGAATACTAAATGAAAAAGACTTTTTTGAAAATGCTAAAATGGGCCATATCCTGAGACCCGCTAATTTTAGCATGATTTTTATCAGAAGTGGATCCATTCATTTGGAGATCAATAACCAATCTGTTTCTTATGTGGAGGATCACGTTTTACTGATATCCTCGCATAACAGCTATAAATTGAGCCATTATACCGATGACCTTAAAATATACATGCTGATCTATAATCGGGAGACTATCAGGGAAAAGATTCATTTTAACTTTAGCCGGTACGATGTGTACCGGATCATCAATGCGGAGAAAAATCAAAATATCTTCAATCCAGATAAAGTGATTTTTGACCAGTTAACCGGTTTGGTGGAACTTATGATTTATCAGACTGATATGGAGAATAGACAATCTTTCTTTCACGAACAGATCATCCTCTCCATATTTTCCACCATAACCTATAAATTGATGGATTCATTAGAAATCCAGCTTCAATTTGACCGAAAACGAAATGCACGAAAAGAGGAAATCACCTTGCAGTTTCTTGAATTGGCTACAGATTATTATAAAACGGAAAAGGAGTTAGATTTTTATGCCAAAAAACTCAATATCTCGATCAAGTATCTATCGATTTGTGTCAAGGAAATTACCGATATAGCACCTTCTGTATTTATTGCTACAGCCTTACTCAATGAGGCTAAAACTTTACTGTTCAGTTCAAAGGATACCATTACAAGGATTGCCGAGGAATTAAACTTCTCAGATCAGTATGCTTTTGGTAAATTTTTTAAAAAGCATACGGGATTAAGTCCCAAAAATTACCGGAATAAACACGAGGTTACCTTGTTTTGATACTATTTGGACTTCTTTTGCCCCGCTTTCAACCTTTTTGTTAGGGTTGTTTTTTACGACTTTTGTGCTGTGAAATTCTAAAATGTATCGCACACAATGAAAATAAAACCATTCAGTTATCTGTTTTTGGTAATCGGATTGCTTTTTTCAGACTCCTTACTATTTGCTCAGGAAGCTACTCAAAAAAAGCTCAGCGTTGAAGAACTCTTTTCTTTGGTTCTGGAAAACAATCCAACTTTATCAGTTTCCAAAGCAGGTATAAAAATAGCAAAACAGAACGTAGAGGTCGCTAAAAATTTACAGCTTCCTGATCTTAATCTAAGCGCCAGCGCTCTTTATATCGGTGACGGTGTCCTACTTGATAAAGATTTTTCCAATTCGACGACGGTCAAGATGCCACATTTTGGCAATAACTATGCCTTGGAAGCGACTCAGTTAATCTGGAAGGGTGGTATGGTGAAACATACTATCCAAGCCAAATCGCTACAAGAAGATCTCGCAACCCTGAATTATCAGTTTAACGAGCAGAATATCAAGTTGCTAGCCTTGGGCTACTATTTGGACTTGTATAAGCTACAAAACCAGGCTTCCGTATACCGTAAAAATATTCAATTGGCCGAGCAACGTTTACAGAATATCAGCCGGTTTTATAAAGAAGGTATGGTCACTCGAAATGATGTGATCCGTGGTGAACTGCAGATCTCCAATCTAAACCTGGCTTTACAGGTGATCGAGAATAATGTGCAGATCTTGAATAAACAGCTATTGGTTGCCTTGGGTCTTCCTGAAGGAATACAGCTCCTGGCAGATGAAAAGCTATTGCAAACCAATTTGGAAGCATCTCCTTTAGCGTTCTATCAAAACGATATTGATCAGCACCCCTCAGTTCTCATGAGTAAAAAGGGTGTTGAACTATCCGAAACAGCAACGAAGATAACAAAGACCGAACGTATGCCCACTTTAGCCGCTTTTGCAGGTAATAAATTGCAAAGACCAATTACGACTACATCACCCGCCCTGGATATGTACTCAAATGGTTGGAATGTAGGTTTGTCATTAAGCTATGATATCAGTTCGCTCTACAAATCTTCTAAAAAGATACAGGCTAACAGATATGAATTAGAGAAAGCTAAAGCGCAGGAAAATGAAACAGAAAAAATGATCGAAGTTGCGGTTAATGCCGCCTACATAAAATATAATGAAACACGTAGCCAGAACTCAACATTGGCAAAAAATAAAGATCTGACAGAGGAGAATTACAGAATCATGGAAAGTAAATACAATAACCAGCTGGCCATTCTGCTTGATATGATCGATGCAAGCAATGCGAAGTTGGATGCTGAACTGCAGTACACCAACTCGGAAATCAATATCGTGTTTGCGTATTACAAATTATTGAAAGAAAGCGGGAAAATGTAAGAACTGGAAACTAACTCCATCGAAGTAGATAAAAAATATGTCACAAAATCAGGATCAGAATCAAGGAACAGATTCGGTAGAAAATACAGGTGTTAAATCAAGTAAAGTAAAACAGAGAATGCCTAAAAAAAAGAACAGAGGAACGATCGTCAGTATGTTGGTGCTATTATTGGTATTGGCAGGACTCTATTGGGTAATCCACGCCTATTTCAATATCGGTAATAACCGTTTTACCAATGCAGCACAGGTCGAATCGTATATTAACCCGATCAATACCCGGGTATCGGCCTATATCAAAGATATTCGTTTTATCGAGCATCAGTACGTAAAAAAGGGAGATACTTTGCTTATATTGGATGATAGTGAGATTCAGACTCAACTGGGGCAGGCGGAAGCAGCCTATTTGTCGGCACTTGCATCTAAGCATGTTACGGCTAATTCGGTCAGAACAGCAACTAATAATATCGGTACAGCACAATCTAACAGCGATGCCGCTCAGGCCAACATTGCTTCGGCAAAAGCAAGATTGTGGAATGCGGAACAGAATTTTAACCGTTATAAAAACCTTTTGAAGGACGAGGCGGTAACCCGTCAACAGTTCGACCAGGTGAAAACGGAATATGAAGCGAGTAGTGCTGCTCTAGAGGCGGTATCTTCGCAATACCAAGCTGTAGCCAATGCGCAAGGTACTTCGGTACTTACGGTTACCGAGGTACAGTCCCGTTTAGGAATGAACGATGCAGAGATCAAACGTGCTGAAAATGCATTAAATATGGCCAAACTGAATTTATCATATACCGTGATCACAGCGCCTCATGATGGTATCATGGGGAGAAGGACGATCAATATTGGACAGCTGTTGAGTCCAAGTCAGCAGGTAGCAACTATCGTCGACAGTAATAACATCTGGATCACGGCCAATTATCGGGAGAAGCAGATGGAAAATGTTATGATCGGAGGATTGGCGACCATTCAGGTAGATGCTCTGGGGGGAAAGCACTTTGTCGGGAAAATCACGGCGATCTCAGGCGCGACAGGCGCGCGGTATGCGGCAGTACCTTTGGATAACTCCACCGGTAATTTTGTAAAGGTACAGCAAAGAATACCTGTAAGAATAGAATTTACTTCGGAAAATAAAACCGAGGACTTAAAACTGTTGCGTGCAGGAATGAATGTGGAGGTTACTTTAAGATAATGTATAATAAAGGATTGTTTGCAGCTTGGGTGCCCAAACCGCTCATGTTATTGCTCATTTTTATTTTTCTGATCCCGGTACTCAGTATCAATAGCGTTTACAGCAATAGTATTACCGATATCTCAGGGGCGCTTGCGACCTATACGGAATATATGGCGATGGCAAGTAATGCTACTACAATCGGAATGGGAGTAGCTATTATCTTTAGTCTGCGGGTGAAAATGCGTTTCCGCTCTAAGGAAATCATTGTGTTCTGTTCGATAGTTCTTGCACTGTTATCGTACTGTATTGGTACGACTGACAATCCTTTGGTCGTTATTATTGCAGGTTTCTTTATTGGTTTTTTTAAAACTTTTCCTTTTATAGAGCTTTTATTGGTCATGATGGTCATCCTGACGCCTACTGGAGATCGCGGCAAATTCTACGCGATGTTTTATCCGCTTTCGATCTGTCTGTCTCAGTTATCAGCTTACCTCATGGCCGACGTCGTGTTTGACGGAAGCTGGCAGGCACCCTATTTTCTGATGTCTGCGGTTATGCTGGTCATTGCGGCGCTTTCATTGATCTTTCAGCACAATCAACGGTTCTCCTTTCGGATGCCCTTATCACAGATTGATTGGCTTTCTTTAGGTTTACTCGCTATTGCAGCCTTGAGTTTGGATTTTGCACTTACCTTTATGAAGCAACAGGGATGGTTTAATTCTCCTTATATTATAGTGTCTATTCTGCTATGTCTACTACTTATAGCAATCGTAATTTATAGGCAAAAGGGAGCAAAACGTAAATTAGTCAAATTTGAACTGTTTACCGCAAGAGTCAACATCTGGTACAGTATGTTGCTGCTGTTGCTGTTGGGGATATATCTGGCAACTTCTACTTTGCTGTCGCAATATACTGTAGGAGCACTCGGCTACAATAATCTCTTAAATTCGGAGCTGAATCTATGGATGATTCCTGGAATCATATTGGCAGGTATATATGGGTATATCAGTTTTAAGCATAAATGGTTACTGAAGTATTTTATTGCTTCGGGATTTCTGGTGTTCTTTATTCATTGCCTAATGATGTATCTGCTCATACAGCCACAGATGAATATGGAATATCTTTATTTTCCGATGTTCTTAAAGGGGCTAGGGATGGGAATACTCTATATTGGAATCTGGTTTTATGCCGGTTCTGGTCTGAATATGGATGAGCTTCTCGGTATTGTAGGGGTTTTGATCATAGTCAGAACATTTGTAGCAACAGCACTTGGCGCCGCTATTTTAAATTGGGCTTCCTATCAAGGGCAATGGCAGAGTCTGTATGACAGTGCACTGTATATGGATATCGGTGATTTTTCTAATGGGATAGCGATGTATCCGGCCTCGCAGCTCAATGCCATGCTGGCGGCTTTGAAGATCGTCTTCGGTGTATTGTGCTGGATCAGTATTCCGGTGCTTCTATTGGTGCTGTTGCATCACTTTGGCAGATTCAATCAAAGACGATTGGTGCTGTTTCGCAAAATAGTCCGGGGAAACAAGGTGCGTGGATATTATTTCAGCCGCCGTTAGTCTTAAGAAGATCGGTTGTACGAGAAACCTAGGCAAAAGCAAAGTATCTGTCTCTTTTGCACAATTCTGTTTAAAAGAATTTGCTGGTGTATTATTTCGCTATATTTGATGAATGAAATTTAATCAAATTACGATTATAGATGATTGTGGCATTCAAGAATCTATTGTACAAAAGATAGCCGAATTGTCGAAGTCGTCCATCATCATATTTAATAATACACCCGTTTCTAAAGAGGAAATTATTCAAAGAATTGGTGATAGTGATTGTATTCTTCTAAGTTGGAAGACAATTATTTCTGCTGAAATTTTAGAAGCTTGTCCGTCCTTGAAATTTATTGGACTTTGTTGCAGTTTGTATGATGAGAGTGCTGCAAATGTTGATATAGCAGCTGCGCGAAAACTAGGAATAACGGTTAAAGGTGTAAGGGATTACGGAGATGAAGGAGCTGCCGAATTTATCTTTGCTCAATTGATCTATTTATTTCAGGGATTAGGAAAATACCAATGGAAAGCTGACTCAACCGAATTGAAGGGGAAAAGTATAGGTATTATAGGTTTGGGAACCCTCGGGAGTATGGTCGCAACAATGGCTGGACATTTTGGAATGAAAGTGTTTTATTATAACAGAAATAGAAAAACAGAAGCCGAACAAAAAGGAATTACTTATTTACCGCTGCATAAGCTTCTTGCTATTTGTGATGTTGTCACGACCCATCTTCCTAAAAATACAATTCTTCTTGGAGAGTCCGAGTTTAGTATCAAGAAAAAGAATTCAATATTGATCAATACATCATTAGGATTGACCTTTGATAAAGTAGCTTTTAGTCAATGGTTGCTTACTGATGAATCTTCTTATGCAATTTTTGATGCAGATGGAATGGCTCCATATGCTGACGAATTGTCTAAAAAGAACCGGGTTATCAGTTCTGATAAATTTGCGGGTTTTACAGCTGAGGCGAAAATAAGGTTATCTGAAAAAGTATTGGAAAACCTGTTGGCTTATTAATAGCTTAGTAAAACAATTCTCTTGTAAAAACTATTTCCGTAAAAAAACAGATCATTATTAAATTTCAATCCATGCACGCAAAGTTTATTGATCTTATCACCAAGCATGTTATCCTTTCCGATCAGGAAAAAGAATTATGCCGGCGTTTTATGGAACCTGTTTTTTATCCTAAAAATCAGATCATCGAAGAGCAAGGGAAGGTTCCGGCTTATCTATATTTTGTGGTATCAGGCTTTGTACGTTTGTTTCACTATAATGAAAAGGGTGATGAAGTGACGACTCATATCAACTGTCCTCCTGGGTTTATCACGTCCTATATAAATTTTAGCAATCAGACGCGATCAGACGAAAATCTTGAATGCATCACCGAATGCGAGCTTTTGCGTATTACCAGATCTGATCTGGATCTTTTAATACAACAGACACCATCATTCAAAGACTTTAGCATCTATGTGTTTCAGCAATCGTTATCGTACAATGAAAAAAGATCCAGGGAGTTGGCAACACTAACGGCAGAGCAACGGTATTTAAAACTAATGAACGAACAACCAGAAATACTTCATCACGTTCCGATGCAATATATCGCTTCTTTTTTAGGAATGAATCCTAAAAGTTTGAGCCGAATCCGTAAAAAGATCATTAAGTAACATTTGTGAAGTGGTTTAAAATGAATAAGGCAGAACTTTGCTTTATCATTTAAAATCAATGAACATGAAAACTAAAGATTTGGTATTGGTATCCGGAGCAAACGGGCATTTGGGAAACAACTTAGTAAGATTATTAATAAGTAAAGGTTTTCGCGTTAGAGCGTCCGTCCGTAATATTAGAAATCTAGATTACTTCAACGATCTGGATTGTGAAGTCGTGCAGGCAGATATTACAGACAAGCAATCATTTAAAAACGCATTG
The DNA here is from genome assembly GCF_004342035.1 of Sphingobacterium sp. JUb20. NCBI lineage: Bacteria > Pseudomonadati > Bacteroidota > Sphingobacteriia > Sphingobacteriales > Sphingobacteriaceae > Sphingobacterium > Sphingobacterium sp. JUb20. Next base: position 57,784 of record NZ_SLYV01000019.1, read on the forward strand.
CAAGGTGTTGATACTTTCTATGCCGTGGGGGCCGCATTTAAACTATGGGCTAAAGATCCACAGAAAGATATCTACGATGTAAATTTGCAGGGGACCCGCAATACCATCGAAGCTGCTGCAGACGCAGGTGTTTCGAAAATTGTGTATGTAAGTTCCATAGCTGCTTTGAACTATACCCATACGCCAACAAAAGAAAGTAACGGTTACAATCCCGACCGGAGAGATGCCTATTACAACTCTAAAAATGACGGCGAAAAGCTTGCTTTCAAGCTGGCAAAGGAGTTAGGAATTGAATTGGTTTCCGTTATGCCTGGAGCGATGATAGGGAGCGAAGCCCTACTTCCGCTGAATGTATCCTATGCTGTATTGACGTTAATCTTAAAAAAACGGATTCCTGTAGATACCCATATCGCACTCAATTGGGTCGATGTAAAAGATGTCGCCGAAGGTTGTTATCTGGCTGCAGAGAAAGGTAGGTCTGGAGAACGGTATATCCTCACTAATGAAAGATGCATGAGCATTACCGAAACGACAAAACTTGCACAAAAGCTCTATCCCGAACTTAACCTGCGTATTCCCGTTTCTGTCCCGAAGTTCATACTATATGGTATTGCCGGATTGATGCAGTTTGCAGCAAAGCTAAGTGGAAGACCTCCCTTAATTACAACTAAAGAAATCGCCATGTTCTCTGGATTGCAGCAAGATTTTGATATTTCCAAAGCAAGAAATGAATTAGGATTTAATCCCAAAAGTAGCCAACAGGCAGTTAAAGAAGCATTAGCTTATCTTATGGAACACAAGGAAATGCTTTAGCAATCTTTTATTTTAATCGTGTCCTATGGGATACTTATCCGTCTAAGTCTACAGACATAATAAATACCGAGACATAAATTGGCTATTATAAAGACAGTATCCCTTAAATTAAATAATTATATTTGATTATAATACCAATCACCCACTTTATGAAATTAAAATTACTTCTCACTTTCTTAACAGCTACGTGCTTTATAAATCAATTGGCAGCACAAGATCTACCCTCTAAAACAGTATGGGAGGGCAAAATAGAAAATATCCGTATATTTCTAAGGATATCGAAAGATAGCTTAACAAATCAGTACGTTGCCGTTTTTGATAGCCCAGATCAAGGTGCTATGGGATTGAAGGTTTCTGAGTTAAAGGTCACAAATGACAGTGTGACTGCTTTTTCAGCTCAAATAGGCGGAGGTTTCTATGGTGCATTTAAATCAGGTAGAACTGAATTGGTTGGCGAGTGGAAGCAAGGAGGCGCACTACCATTGGTTTTAAAAAGAGTTGAAAAGGAATTTGAGATTAAGCGGCCACAGATGCCCAAGGCTCCTTTCCCTTACAAGGAAGAAAAAGTTATTTACTACAATACCGATAAATCAATTCAATACGGTGCTACTCTGACTTTACCTGATACGAATAAGCAAGTACCCGCTGTAATTTTAATTACAGGATCTGGGCAGCAAGATCGCGATGAAACTTTGTTTGGACATAAACCTTTTTGGGTCATTGCTGATTATCTGAGTAGAAATGGTATTGCTGTATTACGTGTTGATGATCGCGGTGTTGGAGAAACGACAGGTGAGGTGATGAATGCGACATCATTGGATTTTGCGGGAGACGTGCTGGTCGGTATGGAATTCTTGAAGGCACATCAGGGGATTGATAGCAAAAAAATAGGCCTTATAGGACATAGCGAAGGTGGTATTATTGGCCCTATGGCAGCTGTGCAGTCTAAAGATGTAGCCTTTATCGTTAGTTTGGCAGGAGTAGGTATTAAAGGCCGGGAATTAATGGCGATGCAGTTAAAGAATAATTATGAACAGCTCGGATTAAATACGGAAGAGGTTAGTAGATTTGACAGTCTGTTGAATATGTTATTTGATCTTTCTGCGACTTATTCAGACAATGAGGAACTCAAGCCAATATTTGCAAAGAAAATGAAAGCATGGCTCAATAGCCAGCCTGAGCCATTCCTGGCTAAGCTTGGTTATACCGGACCGCAGGCTTATAATAATATTGATGAATTTGCAGCAAGATTCTTTCTGCCCTGGATGCGTTCTTTTTTGAAATATGATCCAGCAACCACTTTAACAAAAATTAAGATACCTGTCTTAGCTTTGAACGGCGAAAAAGATGTGCAGGTATCGGCTCAGGAAAACCTTTCTGGTTTTAAAACGTTGCTTACCAAAGCAGGAAATAAAAATTTTAAAGTGATTGCGATGCCCGGATTGAATCACCTGTTTCAGCATGCAAAAACAGGTCTAGTGAGTGAATATGTTACTATTGAAGAAACGATTTCTCCTGAGGTGTTAAATATCATGAAGAATTGGATAAAGAGTTTGTAAGTAGGTTGTTATAGACAACTGATCAGTTTCTTATGGAAAAATACAAAAGGAATGGCTAAAGGCCCCCTTGTATTGTCGCAAATACACCCTGATCGCGTAACTCGTATACGTTAATTTTGATTAATCATTGACCAAATTGAAAAGACATGAGAAAGATTCGAATTTTTGAACATATTTCGCTTGATGGTGTGATTGAACATGACGGCGATTATGAATATGGGGCGTGGACGACTGCATATCGTAGCCCAGCTGGTGCAGCACTTCTTTTTGAAGCATATGGACCAAATTTTGACCTTCTCCTTGGACGTACTACCTATGACATATTCAGTGAATTTTGGCCCAATGCTGGAGATTTTCCAATGGCCAATGCGATCAATGTGGCTACTAAATATATTGCAACACACAGCCCAAAGAGTTTAAGCTGGGGTCCGGTGGAAGGCTTGGGCACGGATGTGCTACAGGAAATTACAGCGCTTAAGGCAACAGCTGGACCTGATCTGATTATTGTCGGAAGCTCCACGTTAACATCAAAATTGTTAGATTCCGGACTTGTTGATGAGGTTGTATTGATTACCTATCCTGTTTTGCTTGGTCAGGGTAAACGATTGTTAGGAGACGGTATAACCGCGCGCGAATTTGCATTTGTAAGCTCTAAAGCAACTCCCACGGGACTGCTTATCAACACTTACAAAGACATAGGCCCTTTGAAAAAGTAGTTTATAACTTCAAATTATGAATTTTAATATACATGAACAATAATAACAGAAAATAATATACAAATAAGATGTTTACAATAGAGCAGATCGAGGAAGCGCATAGCAAAGTTAAATCCGGAGCAGACTTTCCTAACTATATTCAAGAAATAAAAAATTTAGGTGTAATAGCATTCGACACTTGGGTAAGAGATAGTCACACCGAGTATATCGGTGAAAATGAATTTAAGACCGTTTCAAAACCCTTGTATGAGAACTTAGAAGTTAAGGCAGTCTTTGATCCATTAAAATTTAGGGATTATTTAAAGATACACCAAAAAGGGGAGACTGATTACTTCACTTTTTGCAAACATTGTGCGGAGACCGGTGTGAAAAAATGGACTGTTTCGCTGCATTCCATGACATGCACGTATTATGACATGGCCGATAATGAAATTTTAACAGAAAAAATACCTGAGTAGGTGTATGTGATAATAATTTGAGATAGGAAATTATCATTGTTCGTCTCTAAAGTATGTTATTGACTACTGAAAATCCTCTGGAAAACAATGAGCTTACTAATAAGGAGCTCGTCGGTTAGCTAAAAATTGAAGTTATTTATTAATAAATATCGGGTTAAATATACTAGCAATTTCCGTATTATTCCCTCGTTAATATGTCAAAAGGCATAGTATTTGCTTATCGAATTCCATAAAATTAATCCATATGAAAAAGACCATTTTACTTTTTGTATTGTTATGTACTGCTTTTTTTTCGCGAGCAGATCAACTTCAGGCTTTAACACAGAAGCAAGCAGAAGCGGCAGTCGTATACCTTAAAAAAGAACCAATTGTGATTTTGTGGTGCAGTTGCTGTGATAATGAAACACCTAAAAAAGTTACTGTTAATGAAGTGTTTTATAAAAAAGATAGCGATGGAAAATACTATTCTGTCATATTAAAAGGAAGGGATGAAAGTGGAAAGGAAGTGGAAGAATATTTAGATCTGGCTTATGTGTTCGTAAAAAAAGGTAGAAAAGCACAAAGTTTAGGTAAGGTTTTGAAATTTGAGTGTGATCCTTGTACTAAGCCATTTGAATGGTCGAAGTAAAATATAGAAGAATAGCCTGCAAGAAGCTGGGGTATTTTCAAAACTGATTTACATCAAACCGAAATGCCGTTATTTTAAAATAACGGCATTTATATTTTAGATGAATTTCTAAAGATCAACTTCAAGAAATAGCAGAGTGCCTAAGTTCTTTGTCTTTTTAAAATCCAATTGGAAATCATATAATATGCTAAAATATAGCTGATAACGGGGATAGTATTCATCTTATATTCTCTTTAATATTGATGGATAAGATGAATAAAATTATTAAGCATGAAAACTATAGCTTTTAGTATCCTATTTATGTTGATTTCAATCATAGCTTGTACACAAGAAAAAAAGGACAATTCTCCTGATGTTCTTTTAAAAAAGAAGACCATAAATAGTGTTCCTTTTTTAACGAAGCAAAATGATTTTATCTATGTAGATAAAACAAGTTTGAAAGCTGTCACAAATCAAAAATTCCGTACGGCCTCCCTATTGACACCGACAGGTTTTGCAATTGTTGAAAATGACAAAAATGAATATGCGGCCATAGACGAAAATGGAAAAATAGTTTTGGATTTTTCAGCCAGCGAAATCAATTTAAATGTTATAAATGGTTTAACTTTTTACAAAAGAGACCTGGAATATACCAAGAAGATGCCCATCTGGAAGTGGGATTGGAATATTTTGGGAGGAGGAATCCAAAAAGAAAAAAACTACCACAACATTGAAATAGGAGTAGTAGAAACTAAGCAAATTTTACTTCACAAGGATATTCCATATTTGGATGACAGTTACTATTTAAATTTTATTCCAGTAGATAAAAACCACATCTTTTGGAATGGTACCCTTTATGAAATCAAAAAAAATCGCTTGAATAAAATTGAACATAATATTACTGAATTGCTTGAAAATAAACGCTTTATTAAAGCTTCTAATGCAGGTTTTTCCATTTATGAACTGAACCATAAAAAACCAATTCACAACGGATTGAAAGGTGTCGACACACTTTCAGTGCAATTTGAGAAAGAAACAATCGTGCTCAATGAAATTAATAAAGAACGTTATACACCTGAAGTTCCTAAACTACTATTAGATAGCGAAACTAATGCTGTTTATCCATTTCCACAATATGAAAAGGTATTTCCAAAGGAAATCACAAAGGCAACAGCTAAACAGATCGATTTCATAAGTAAAACTACCTTAGTGTATTCAATAACTAATTCACCTTATTTTCTATTGGGTGTTTTTAATTATGATCATGCTATTTGGGCGTTCGATTGGCTATATATTGATACCAAAGGAACTGTTGTTGATACCATTGATACGTATAATTTTAAGGTCATGGATCAAGTAGGAAATTTGGTCTGGCCCGATAGAAAAATGATTTTACCAAATAGATACATGGATAAAAATTGGAAATTTGGCAAAATAAATTCATACGAAGGCATGGGTGATTTATATATTATTCCGATTGAAGACGAAAAACAATTTCGCACTAAAGGTTTGTGGAATCGACGCCAACATGTATGGGAGATAAAGCCCGAATATCATGAAATATCGGTTTTGGATATTGAAAATCAGATCTATGCGCTTCAAAAAGAACAGGATGGATTGTATGCACTTTACGATAATAAAAATAAACAAAATATTGGATCAAAAGCCTATCAATCCATTAATTCGGATGGACTAGTCACGGTTAAATTGAATGCAGAGCAAACTATTTATTACTATATTGACATTTGTTCTGGAAAAGAATACAAAGAAAATTAATAATAAACTCCAAATACGATATTTATGATTTTCAGAATGCTGTTAGCACTTGTTGCTTGTGTTTTAAGTTTATCCTCTTTTGCGCAGATACGTACAGGAGTATATTTTCCTTCTGATCAAAAATTCAATGAAATAATTGAAGATCTTGGAAATCCATTGCCCGGAAATCCGGTAATGGTTGTTCAATCATTTGTTCCCAACCGCGGAAGTTATGTTTGGTTTTTAAACGAAAGCAAAGCTGCACAGGCCGCTTATCTTAACGATAACCCCAAGGATCTGCACGCAGGAATTTTTCTGGAAGATCATGGCGGATTAATTTCAAAAATTACCTTTAAAGATTTTGCTGTAGGATTGGCACAACCGATCTATCTCATTAATTACTGTGAAGTTGGAGATGCAGATAAGGATGGTTTTCCTGAGTTTTACCTTACTTATTTTCAAGAATCAGATGGTTTAGATGCTAAACCGCTGAAAGTTATCGTTTACACAAATGGGGGCGGAAAAACATTCTTAAAATCAAAGATTACCGGTTGGATTCCTTTTCAGGAAGAAGATCAGTATCGAGAAGAAAGAGATGCAAATTTTAAGTTATTACCCAGAGAGATAAGACGGAACGCTGAAAAAATACTGCACGATGCGAAAAGTCAACTGAATTAACATACCTATGAAATTACCCAATCACTGGCAGAACTTTATTAAAATATTTCAGAAGAAATTTAATTCTGAAATCGTGTCTGATAGCATACGTGTTTTTCAAGATGAGGAAGCTATTAAAGAACGCTTTACAACCCATCAGTTTGAGATGTATTTGCCTTATTATATTCCTGTGGCCGATGATTCTGGAGGACAAGTGGCCGTAATTTCTAGAAATGAGGAGGACACAAAGGTATATCTTACTTCTTATGGCACCTTGGAAGAAAAATATTTTAAAATATTAGATCGAGATTTACTGCATTGGATGCAACGAAAATTTCCTTTTGATCACGAAGATAAACAGGAAAACGAATTAACAGCGGAACAGCAGGCATCTTTTGAAAGTGAAAATAAGCGCCTCATAGAGCAAGTTGGTCAGTTTCCTTCCTTATTAAATTTTTGGAATCAAACGTATTCGATTGAAAATCTCTGTCTCCCGGAAAACTTTCCAGTAGTAGATCAACTGCTGGCATTCCAAGATGGATACGCTTTTAATACGGTTGCATCAAAAAGCTTGATTGGCGAAAAGGAAGGAGATTTCAAGGAAAGTTGGCTAGTCATTGCCAGTAATTATTTTGCAGACCCTTTTTTTATCGATTTTAACGATTCAGAAGAAAATTTTCCCGTTTATTTTGCCTTCCATGGCGCAGGAAAATGGAAACCTATTAAAGTGGCGGATAACATTGATACTTTTCAAAATGTTTTACGAACCATTTTCGAGCTACGGTATGATAAAAATGGCCTACTTTCATTATTAACGGAATTTAGTATTTCAGGCAATGAATTTTGGGATGAAGTTTATCAAAATGTGCTGGAGATGCCAGAGATGGCAGAAGAGGAGCAAAATGAAATGATCAACGATTCGGATTGGCAGGAGGCTGAGGTGTATATCACAGATATCGGTCCGAATAAAATGAAAATAGTCTCCTTATTAAAAGCGAAGTATCGATTGTCGGGTGCTGAAGCGCTGCAAATGAGTAAGGAAGCTCTTATATTGTATCACAAAGGTCCTAAAAAATGGATACACAGCAGCGTTAAAGAATTAGAGAATTTAGGTGCTCAGGTAGCAATCGTTATACTGTGATCATTAAAGTGAATGTATAAATAGGTTGTTGGAAAAAAAGTTAAAACTCTAAAAACTACCAGTATCGGGGATATTTTCAAACGGTATCATTTGTTATCTTTAATTCAAAGATTTAGTAGGAATAAGAAAGTGAGATATTTGGCAGTTTTAACTTCATTTTTAGCGTTATTTGGTTGTAAAACAAATGTTCAGAAATTGCAGATTTCTACTATTTACACCGAACCAAAGCGGGTATTAAAAGAAATTCCAGAAACTGGTGCAATACAAACTTATGTGAGCCGTAAGGAAGTTACAGAACGCCTAGTTCCTCGTATTTACATGCTCTATAAAAATGCTGAAACTCTTAAATTTCGGATGCAGGGCAACATCAGTTCCAGTGGCCATGCTGTTCATCAGCTTAGAAAAATTCGTTTTGAAAGAGGAGAACAAAAGGGGAATACCATCACATTGCGGTATTACGTAGAGATTAAAAAATATCCAGGCAAGGAAAGCGCTGATGTAAAGGGATATAATTATACCAAAGATGAAATTTATAAAATACCTAATGATGTTAAATTAATAAATATCCAATTGTATGAAGACCGGATCGATGGTATAGCAGCTACCAATCCAAAACTTATAGCTGAGCAGACCTTTAATTTCTTTGCAAAAATCTAGACATCTGAAAACGAAACGATGAACCTATTAAGTGAATACCTACATTTTATTACGAAGGACTCTGATCATGAAACTTTAAATAAAAGATTTCAGACACGATATTCGAACCTGCCGGATGATTATCTTGCTTTTTTAAAAACATACTCCTTGCTCACGAACCACTCCGATACAACATGGTTTAACAGCATTGCAGATTTTAATGAGACAAATGATGAAAATGATTTCAAATGGAATGAATTTGAAATTCTGTCCTTAGACGCTTTTGATGGAGATGTTGAAAATCAACAAGTGGTAAAGAATTTTTGGAATCAACATGTACCTATTATTCTATCTGTTAAAAAAGGTTATGCCTATTTTGCTCTTCATGTTTCAGAAGAAAATTTTGGAAAAATCTATTATGGTCAAGAACCTGAGTTTGAAGAAACAGAACTTGTGTCGGACAGTTTTAGTGCTTTCATTGAAGCGATCCAAAAGAGATCATTAAAGAAAGAATACCTGGATTTGTTTTAAAGATCATAAAATGGTCAAACAAATTTTAGAAATGATTGTACTTGAAAAGGCTTGCATATTAACAAAATAAAGCGACAATGAAAAAAACTGCTTCCTTTACTTTTTTTAGCCTCTTGCTGACAATAACGATTCTAAGTTGTGCAGATGCTGAAAGAAAGAAAAACAATTTCCCTAACGATCTAAAAAATAGCAAATGGATCATTCAGGAAGGAGGGCTTGTCACGATAGATGGTGATACAACCTATCGCTTATCAAAAAGAATAGATACGGCATTTATTTTCAATTTTTACGCAATAGACTTTCTCGATCAAGAAAGATTTACAAGTTATGATAGTTGGGAATGTGGCAATGATTGTTTCACACAAATATTTGGAAGATATTATTTCACCAAAGCAGATCAAATTGAAATGCAGGTTGATAGCATTGCCCGATCTGGAACATGTGAAGCCCCAACCCAGGTTTTCACCATATCAAAAGTCATGTCCTTTAATATGGTGAAAAAAGGTGATCAACTGCAGCTGATCAGAAAATAGCAGTTATATATTCTTAACTAAAATAGATTCGGCTTCAACTGAATTTTTATGTAAGCTGTCTTTTGGTTTTTACCCTTCGCGGGCGCTGAATTTGTCGGGAATACTTCAGTATAAAAAGTGTCGTTATCCGCCCAAAAAGCTTTTTTATGATCTGCAATTTTGAAGTTCGTAAAATTAATATACAGCAGGTTTTCCTGATCAGAAACTTGCTCCGCGTATTTGTTAATGGTAAAATCACTTCCTACGTCATTGTTTGAATTGACATAAGAAATCCAATTTTTACCTGGAATAATTTGTGGATAACCACCGGTAAACGTTCTAAAATTAACTTCAGGTTTTATCGTATAAAACGAGTAGTACATATCGTATACTTCAGGCGATTCTTCTTTGAAGATCTCTAAATTTAGTGTAGGAGACTGCCCGATATATTCATTGGATAACATGCCGTCTTCTGTATGGACATTCTCATGCTGCACAATCGTGGTTTCTTTTCCATTTTCCGTATACACCCAGTTGCCATCTTTCAGTTTTACTTTCGGATTTTTCACTAAGACTTCATCGATTCGATTTTTAGAAGCTGTTTTAAATTCTTGTGCTGAAACCTCTGCTATCGTACCGAATTTACGGAATGATTTATTTTTAAAATCTTGAGTTTTCTTCAATAAGCTGCTTCTGATCTCATAAAGATCTTTACCTTCTAAGGTCAAATCAAATGAGGCTGTGAATTCTGACTTCAGAACAAAAGCTTCAATGCTATTCGAAATGTTATTATCAATGCTAAAATGGATCGCGTAAAAATCATCAAACTCCTCAAATCCGTAGTAATTATCGAGTTTATTTTTAGCTACTTTTAGGTGATCAGCATCTTTGCTTGGAGCCATAAAAAAATGAACAGAATCTAGTTTAGTAAATAATTGAAAGGGTACATCCTGTATATTATCTACACCTTTTATCTTTTTGAAATCGGTTAGTGTAATGATTTTCTTCGTAACTTCATTGGTCTCTTTATTAGTTTCTGTTGCTTTAGGAGACGGATTACATCCCACAAAAGTAACAACTAGGGTGGATATGACGAATGGATATAATGTTTTCATTTTTTGTGTCTTTTAGCAAAGATATTACTATTCAAATTGGCTTAATATGGCCGAAAGCAGGGATTTATTGAAGGGCATATTTTAGACAATTTTAAAAAAGATAAATGAAAGACTTTAAAATTATTCAATACACATGAAAAATGTAATCATTAACTTCTCTTTTGCGATGGCTCTACTCGCTTCTTGCTCACCAGTTGCCGAAAAGAAAGGGGATAAATCTACTGATATAGTTCCAAAAGTAGATACAGCCGCTGCGCCTGTTCTTCGAAAAAATACGGTAACTAAAGTGGATCTTCCGACTGATCTTTCAACCTTAATCCCTATTGATGTATTGGATAGCACAAGTACAAATGTGTATGTGAAATACGGTATAGAATTCTCCGGGAACTGTTATTCATGCGATTTAGCTAGTTTATCCATTACAAAGAATAAAATGATATGGACCAATGTCTGTGATGAAAAAGACACTTTTGAAATTGATGATTTCGTTGCTTCTATCGAAGGAAATAAAACAACTTTAAAAACATCAGAACGCACGTATATTTTAACAAAAATAGATCCTGCACCTGTTTATGAGCTGGTATTAGAAGGGAAGAAACTGGAACTAAAAAACAAAAGAATATCAAAGTTTTTTACAGTTAAAGAAGCTTTACCACTTTTTAAAGAACATGATTGTGGCGATTTTGGAGGATAATTAATGATTACTGTTCAACTTTTATTCGAACATAAAATTGAATATGTCGAGCATAGCGCTTGTAATTACATTCCAAAGAAGAGAAAAGAACGAAAAACATAATTTGAGAATGCGATTTTTTTTTGTGCTGATCTCGAAGAGTTGCCAGGGGCGTCTGCGTTCATAATCAAAAGTTATCAATCGAATATCTTTTAAGCCGTTTGGAGTCTGATGTGTCTTCAAACGGTTTTTTTAGCAATGAAAATATTTAATTGGGAAAATTATTTTACTTTATTTAAAAATAGTATTTTTGATTGTAATAATTTTAAATCATTTTATGAATAACCAAGTTAAACTTATGGGTGTAATTATATTCACTTTATTTTCGCAGCTCTGCCTTGCACAAGAAGATACTCGACATATACAGCTTCACCATTTACTAGACAGTTTACATCGTAGCAATGCCTTCAATGGTAATGTCCTTGTCGCTGAAAAAGGTAAGGTTATTTATCAGGAAAGTTTCGGTCTGGCCGACGAAAAATCAAAAAGAAAAATTGATCATGATACTGCTTTTGAACTCGCATCGGTTTCTAAACAATTTACAGCAATGGCGATTATACTACTTCAGAAGCAAGGAAAGTTATCCTATTCGGACGAGGTTTCTAAGTATGTTCCAGAACTTGCCGCATATAAAGGAATTACCTTACATCATTTATTAGTTCATACCAGTGGCCTCCCTGATTATATGGCGCTAGCTGTAAAATATTGGAACAAGAATGATATCGCAACCAATGCCAGTATTCTTAAATTATTTGAACAGGTTAAGCCTGAAAGAGAATTTCAGCCAAATGAAAAATGGGAGTACAGTGATACCGGATATTTAGTATTAGCTACAGTTATTGAACGTGTCAGTAAATCTTCTTTTAATGATTTTTTAAAACAAAATATTTTCATGCCACTCGGTATGAATAGGACGTTTATATATCAGCGAAGATACGAACCAATGCAAATTAAGAATTACGCCGAGGGATATATTTATTCCGACAGTTTGAAAAGAAAAATACTTCCAGATGAATTAGGAAACGGAAATTATGAAGTTTTTCTCGATGGAGTCGTTGGAGATGGAATGGTAAATTCAACAACTGAAGATCTTTTGAAATGGGATAGGGCATTATATACCGATCAGTTGATTGACGATAATGATAAGAAGTTGGTATTTTCTTCCCATGACACTTCCACAGGGCAAGCTACAGCATATGGGTATGGATGGTTCATAGAAAATTCAGAAAAATACGGCAAAGTAGTTTCTCATTCTGGCGATTGGGCAGGTTATATCACATATATTGAAAGACATATCGACCGCGATAAAACTATTATAATATTGCAAAATAATAGTTTAGAAAGTACAGTTATTCCTGTACCTGATATTTGCAAAATTATTTATGGCGAATAAGTTCCTCAATGGTCTTCATCAATAAGACTGTGAAATATCCAGTTACTTTTATAATAGTATTGCGGAACTTATGTATATTGAGCTAGTATAAGCAACTATAAGCCACAAACACAAAATGAATATAGAAACATTTTTCTCATCTGAATTGATTCTTGAAAACGAGTCAATTTTTATGCGCCCTTTGACCATTCATGATATTGATACAATAGAATCTATAAGCTATAGTACAGCACTAGGCGAATTTGGAGCAAGAGTAAAAAACAGAAATGATCTAACAGATTATTTTAATTTCTGTCTTCATGCAAAACAGGAAAAGGAATTATACCCACTCATCATTATCAGGAAGGAAGACGGTGATCCAATCGGATTAACGATGTTTGGAAATATCAGTTTTCAGCATAAAAGATTAGAAATCGGATGGACATGGATTGGCGAAAAATATCAAGGAACAGGTATAAATGCAATTTGTAAAAGACTTCTCCTTGACTATTCCTTTGACATTTTAGATCTACGTCGAGTAGAATTTAAAATAGATATCAACAATCTCAAATCACAAAGAGCAATAGAAAAGATCGGTGCGGTTAAAGAAGGGCTTTTAAGAAATTACAATATTCAGTCTTATGGTGAAAGTAAAGGAACTTACGTTTACAGTATTCTTCAAGAAGAATGGAACAAAAATATATAGGCAATGATCATGTAAAATTAATAGAAAAGGAAAACATTAAATCAATTTTAAAAGTAAGTTGTTAAAATTATATTTTATTATGAAGTGCCTTCAGACTATAGTTCTTATTCTACTGTGTTCTCATTTATTTGGGCAACAAAAAGATGGCTATATTACCATATCAGGTAAAATAGCTGACTTAGGAAATGAAAAAATCTATGTGCGGAATAAGAATAGTATAACACTTCCAGGGCAAATCTATCCTTACTTGGATTCTATTATTGCTAAAAATGATCAGTTTGAAATGAAAGTTCCTTTGAAGGAATGTCTTATGATTTCTTTAGAAAAAGAAGGAAGTGAAAAATGGATAACCTTTCTAGGAATACCAAATACGCATTATACTGTTCAAGGTGATACAGCAACCATCTATCAGGCTTCGATCAAAGGAGATCAGGAATATGAAGATTATACGAAGTTAGTTCAGGTTTTAAGTAAGTTAGAATCCAAAAATCCTGTCGACTCAAATGCGATAACAATGATCGCTAATCATATTCAGAAATATAATTCGAGTACTTCGGCATTATTTGCCATGAATTATATTAGTAGAATATATCCCACAGATGTAAATTTGAGTTTGATGAAACAATTAAACCCTAAAGTTCAAGAGACGGAACTGTATCAAACAATGATGAATACGATAGATCAGGTACCATTCAATAATTGGAATAAGGATATACCGAAAGATGGTTTTCTTACAACTGAAAATGAGCCGTTCAATTGGAACAAGTTAAAAGATAAATATACCGTTATTTCTTTTTGGGCTAGCTACTGTGGACCATGTTTAGCTGAAATCCCTGAACTTGAAGCATTGATCAAAAAATACAATGTTAATTTTGTTTCAATATCATTAGACAATGATCGGTTTTATTGGTTAAATACAATCAATCGAAGCAAGTATCCGGGCATCCATATCAATAATTTTAAAGGTTTTAATAGCCCGTTATTAAATTATTTTAAAATAAAAAGCATTCCAAAACTGTATTTGTTAGATAAAGATCTTAAACCTTTAGAATCGGAGGGTTCACTTATTTCATTATTGCAACTATTAGATAAAACAAAACTATAGATGTTTAACTATTATTAGTAGGGTCGATAAGCCATATATTCGTATTAGTACATAGCTTAGCATTTTCTGTAGGTCTGTCGTGGAATGTGTAGTACTTAATAATGAGGTTATGGTGGTCAATGAAAAAGGATAATTAGATTCATGGAAAATTAAGGTTAAGATGAAAGTTAAATTAGATAGACAATATGTATTTGTCCTTTGCTACCTGTTTCTAGTCGGAATAGTTTCTTGTCATCATCAAAGTCAAACAATTCAGACTAAAGATAATACGCAACCCATTGAAAATGAAGTCGACTCCACACGATTGAAATACAGTAGTGGTATTCGTTCAATCTTAGAAGATAGCAAAGGAAATATTTGGTTTGGCAGTCACAGTGAAGGGGTTGGCATGCTTCGGGATGGAAGACTTCATTATTTTACAACAGAAAATGGATTAAGCCACAATCAGGTCCGAAATATGTATGAAGACGCGAATGGTATCCTGTGGTTTGAATGCGGTAAAGGTCTAAGTACATACGATGGACAGCACATGACCATTTATAGAGCAAAAGATTATAACTCAAAAAGCGAGTGGAAAATAAAAGATCAAGACCTTTATTTTAAAGGAAATGAAATGGAGGCGTACAACAAGCTTGAAGGAGATCCGGGGGTGTATCAGTATGATGGACAGAAACTTTCATATCGTAAATTTCCTATTAAAACAAAACCACGACATGAGAATCATTATTCCATTAGTACAGCATTTGTCAAAAGTAAAAATGGAACACTTTGGTTTGGGAGCTATGGTGCAGTGATCGGTTATAATGGCTCCGATTTCAAAATATTTAACGATGAATCTTTGGGTCTCAATGATCAGACCGGACATCTTCATGCCCGTAGTATTATGGTAGATGGAAAAGGAAATCTCTGGATCGCCAATAATGGGATCGGTGTATTAAAATATGACGGTAAAAAAGTGATTAATTTTACCAAGGAACAAAAACTAAAAAAGAAGGATACCAAAGGTAATTCTCTTGAGAAAGTTTTTTCGATTGGAGAGGATAGCTTAGGTTGTGTCTGGTTTGGGACGGTAGGCTCTGGTATATGGAGATACGATGGTAAATCCATCAAAAACTTCAAGAAAGAAGACGGTGTAAATAGCAAATTTACTTTCATCAATTTTTAGCAAAAGTATTTCACCACTTTTCTTCAAAAAAATACGTTTACTTTTCCGGTGTATTTTCTTGTTTTTTTTCAGTGAAGATCGTCTGTCGGTTATCCATCCGATAACTTGTTCCTTTCAATTTAACAACCTCACATCGATATAATAATCTATCCAATAATGCTGTTGCCAGCACTTCGTCTTCAAGCGTTTCTGCCCACTGTTTTGGAGACTTATTGGTTGTGATAATGATGGATGCCTGTTCATGGAGGTGGTTGATCATATTGAAGAAAGC
>NZ_SLYV01000020.1:0-63804 GCF_004342035.1 Sphingobacterium sp. JUb20
TGGCCCCGAATTCACCAGTCATCATTTTGATCTCTGGTGTAAAAGTCAAGGCATCGCGATTCAATTTATTCAGCCCGGCAAACCTATGCAAAACGGTTATATCGAACGTTTTAATCGAAGTTATCGAAAAGAAATTTTGGATGCTTATTTATTTTTCAACCTGGCAGAAGTCCGAGAACATACCCAAATATGGATGCATGAATATAATAACAACAGGCCTCACGAAGGACTTGGCAATCTTACACCAACGGAATTATCAAAAAATATTAGACACAAACAACAAATAAATAAATTAGTAACGTAAATTAGAAAAGTCCAATTCTAGCTGTAGGAAAAATGGGGTACTTACAAAAACAAGAAAGGGGTAACATCAAGTTTACCCCTTTTCTATTTGTTATTGAATATGGCATGGAGAGGTTTTTTGGTATCCTTACGAGTTCCTTGACAGGCAGGCTAATAGATGGGTGTGTCCAAATATTAGTAATACGTTGGACAATATTATTGGAAAAATACACTTTCTGTTGATTCCTCGCTTTGATATTTTAGGCCTACGATATCAAAGCGAGGAATAAAGCCAATATGCCCTTACAAGTTATTTCTTTTTAACAAATATGTATTTGATATTGTACCACGCGACTTCATCATGCTCATTCTTCATATCTTCAGGCCCTTTAAAAAAGGGCGCTTCATTATTAAAATACTGTGAATATTTTACTTCACCTGAATTGTGACCATTTACACCTGATGCGAAAGGTGGAGTGTTCTTCTGAAAATTATAGAAACATACATAATGCTCTAAAGTATCTCCTTTTTTTATGCCGTAAAACTCCCAAAAATCTGCATAACGATTCCAGCGGAAAACACTATCCTTTCGTTGTTCATATCTGAAATCATTGATTTCATACTCATATGGCCTTTCTAAAATACTATCTTTAGTAACAGTTAATGTATCGTAAAAGTAATCAGCCAGTTTGGTTGAATTCCAATAAGATTCTGGTTTTTCAGAGGCAGAAACATCTATACCGCCTTTGGAAGAACCTTTAAACGCTTTAAAATCGATGACTTCTTTTCGCAAGTATATATAGGTGTCTAACATAGCCTTCGGTTTTTCTTCAGGTTTTTCCGGTAACTCGGGCGTATCGTTAGTCTTACTGCATCCATAAATGAAAACAGCAACGGGAAATAAAAATAGGATGAACTTGGTTGTTCTTTTCATTAAATGATTATTTTAATTTAAGTAATGCAATTTTTAGTTTTTTATTGTTTTAACTTGCGTTTATTTCTTTAAACAATAGTCGAAGGTAATAATATTTAAGTTAACATCTGTAGATCAATGGATACAATTCTGCTAGTTGTAATATTATTACAAGGTCTTCAAATTCAATATAATCCAATCTTGGTATAATTCCTATTGCTACCAGCACTTTGTCAACCACTGCATTTAACTTCCCTTGATTTTCCAAGAGGGGATATACGGTAGAGCGATACTACAATAGTCATTATGCATGCAAATGATTTAAAAGAGCAGTTCCGTATCAGAGATGAAGATTATACATAAAATAAAAATACTATCTTCGTCTTATTAGACAATCAATATAAACGATTTGCAAGCATGATCATCAAAAAAACTTTCGGTGTTATTTTGCTCTTACTAGGTTTGTTTCTTGCATTCGGTCTACTTAAAGACAGCAGATTGATGCTTTTTGGTAGTAAAATTAGAGCCGATGTCATTGGGATAGATAGTGTAAAAAACAAACGATTCGGATACGTACATTATCCGATCCTCCAATTTAATTATAAGCAACAACAAGTTCGTTTAGTAAAGGATTTAAAGAGTGTTGACCCCCAAAATGTACCGAAGCATATGGAAATATATTATGCAGAAGACATTGGTGTTAGTGATGGTTTCACCGTTACTTATGCTATCTTTTCGATCATCAGCATCATCATGATCATCTTTGGCATCATCGTCATTCGTACCAAACATCTTTTCTAACCTGAAAACAGCATTACAATTCTTAGCTTAATCCTAAAATTTAAGTTCATAAACTTGGGCACGTCTTCTAAGAATGAATTATTCAGACAGCTTATACGCTTTTATTAATGCTTCTGCGATAGGAACATCAGCAGGGGCTAGATTCCATTTTAATAAATCTGGAACTTCGATCCATTCTATTTGATCATGATCCACTAATTTGATTACAGCATCTTCTGTTTCGCAGCGATAGGATATCAGTTCAATCGTCTTTAGATCGTACTGATGGATGACCGTTTTAAAATGATTTTTAACTGTCACCCTCAAATCTAGTTCTTCTTGAAGTTCTCTCGCTAAGCATTCCTCATAAGTTTCACCTTCTTCCAATTTTCCACCAGGAAACTCCCAATATCCACCTAAAGATTTCTCGGGTTTTCTACGGCAAATCAAAATTTGTTGATCCTTTATAATAAGACCGCATAATACTTTAGTCATACCCATGAGTTTATTTGTTATTCCAATATTAATCTTCTTTTTTTACCTGTATTAGCATCATGTCTTTTTTATTTTCGAAATGATATTCCTTCGGAGTATGAGCAATTCGCTAAATATTAGGGGTTGATCGCCCCCCAGATCACTGCACTAATTAAAAAGTAAACTGCAAATGCAACAATAGCGACACCGATTGCTTTTAAATATTTAAGGCTTTTGCTGTCATCATTTCTTAATAATTGTATATTATATATAACCAACAGCTCCAATGAGACCGCCCAACGCACCACCACCAATAAATACGATTGAAAAGGGAAATATAACCAGTATAGCTTCATACCATTTAAGTTTCTCTACGATGTTATATTTATTGTTATCAATTACCATTACAGGTACAATGTCAGGGTATGCAGGTTTAGAATAGGCCTTTACGATCTCTCCATTGCTATCTGGTATTAGAAAGGGTTTTCCTTTTTCAGTTGATCGCTCAACAGCCACATTGTCTTTGTATATAATCTGTTTACCCGTCCAAAAAGCTATATCGAGTTCAAAATTTGATTCAGGAAAGGCCGGTAATGTAAATTGATGTTTCATTAAATGTTATTATTAATATTTTAATTCTAGTGTCGCACTAGGAATATTTATTGGGATCGACTGTTTTAGCTCTTCAGCCATTGCTATTTTTTGACTAAAATCTTTTCCTGTCCATAAAATGATAGAAGTTATGCGCAGTAAGCATCCAAGTAGTATGGTTGCTTTCAGCATTCAGAACAATCATTAATCGGTTGATAAAATGGCGTAGCCATAATTATCAGACCAGCCCGATTTTAAGGGTAATAATTTTCGTGTGTGCGCTTCTCGCAACATTCCAACCTTTTCTAATACATGAATAGAACCCGTATTTGCCACAGCACAACCAGCTTCTATTCTATGAAGGTTTAAATCGTCAAAACCAAAAGCTATTATTCTTTTTAAACTTTCTGTTGCATAGCCTTTATTCCAAAATCTGGGATCCAATTTGAACCAGACTTCCGCATTTTTATATTTCTCTTTACCTAAAGTAATTCCGATTAACCCGATAAATTCGTTTCCTTGTTTTTGTTCAATAGCAAATACGTATCTTTTGTTTTCTAAAGTCCAGCCTTCAACAATTTCCCTTGTTTCATTTATATCTTTAGGAATTCCTAGCGTATTGAATTCATCGGTTTCAGCTAAACTGTGTAGACGGTGAATATTTTCTATATCTTTTTCTGAAATTGGTCTTAAATATAATCTTTCAGTATTAAAATTTAATTCTGTCATTTTTGATATCTATTTCGTTTTAGTACTTTGATTTTATTTTTCCGGTAATGCTAGTCTAAGTGGTAATGTATAACTTACAGCTGTTTTAATACCTTCAATTTTTGCTACTTTCCGGTTTTTAGCCTCAGAAAGCTTTTTCACGACCTGGTCATCCAGATCAGTATTCGCTAGGATGGATAAAACTAATTCAGTATTTGTCTTTCGTATCTTCAAAAATACATGTAAACTTAGTGAATATACCCCTGATCCGTGTAAAATAATAATCCTCCTCTTTTACTCGTTATTTCTTTTAACTGAACAAAATCAACATCAATAGCTTGATATAACATGATTTGTACATCGTCCTTTAATCTATATATAGCCTCTGGTAATTTCCCTATTCTTGTTCCATTTAGATTAATGATATTGATTTTCTTCAGGTCACAAATAGATTCGGGAAATTTTTCCAATTTGCTATAATTAAAGTCTAATTTCTCTAGTCCATCCAAGTTTCCAAAACTTTTTGGAAAGTGTGTAATAGTCGATGCCCTTGCATTGATTTCTTTAAGGTTTTTGAGTTGACCGAAGGTTTCTGGAAAAGTTGTTAACTTACTGCTTTCAAGATTTAAGTAACTTAAACTTGTCAAGTGTCCAAATTCATTCGGCAGATTTTGGACAGAAGATGAAAGCCATAAATATTTTAGATTTTTAAGATTACCTATCGAAGGGGGCAGTGTTTTGAATTGACCAGCTACTAACCAGAACTCCAGATTGGATAAGTTTCCGATATTATCTGGAATTGATTGTAAAGACTGTCCCTCGATCCACAAGTGTCTTAGACTTTTTAAATTTCCAAATGACTGAGGTAATGTTTGCATTCTATGTTCTCCGGTTATTTCCAAAGTATCCAATTTAGTCAAGTTATCTATATCAGAAGGTAATGATACCGTAGAGGAACCAGAATTCCAAAAGCTTAAACGTGCAAATCGTAAATTGGCGCATGTACTGAAACTCGCTGGTAAATAGGCTTTTTGGGCTCTTATATCCAAAGATTCAAGCTTTTTTAAATTTCCAAAATCACTGGGTATATCTGTAACAGTACACGCCAAAGTCTTGAGATTTGTTAATTTCCCCAAAGTACCGTTGAAATCAATATTTCCAGCATACTCTATTCTCAAATATTCTAAAGAACTTAAGTTTCCGAAAGATTTTGGCATTTTAAGAGTCCGATTTTCAGTCGCACTATAAAGTGGAGTAAGATGGAGACTCTTGAGTTTAGTTAGATTTCCAAAGTTTTCTGGAATGTTCAGATCTTTACCAACCCCATCCAAACTTAGTTCTTCTAGGGCTAGATAGTGATCACCAAAAACTGTGGGCACATCACGTAGAGAAGAACCGCCTAATATCAGCTTTCTTAGGTATGTGAAAGCCTTCAAAGCAGGAAAGCTTTCCACCTCATTAAATCTATATGTAATTCCCGAAGCTTGCATATTGAGCTCAATGACATGTCTATTCTTATCTTCAACTACTCGGGAAGTTCCTCTTCCCATTTGTAATTCATGCAATGCTTCATCTTCCTGGTAATTTCCTGTTTTAATTACTTTTGAAAAGCGATAGCTTTTACCCCCATAATTAATAAGGTACTTGATTTCATACTCCGTGTTAGCAAACCCATGCACCTCTATGGTTGGATTATCTTCAACATTAGGTCTAAAATAACCGTCGTGATACATACTGTGCAAGTGACCGACAGGTTTGTCAATTGACCATTTGCCGATATCTTTATATTTATCGTCAACGGCAAAAAAACGTATCGTCTGAAAATGATCCGGTGTATATTCCTCGATTTTGATCTCTAATTCCGGAATTTTTACGACAACTGAACTGCTGCTTGTGCTTTTATTTGAATGGGTCACCGTCCAGGATAGTGTATATTCTTCCCCTGGCAGTCCCAAAAATAGTGTGTTAGGATTATCAGGATCTTTAATTTCAACAAACTTTTCCATCAACTTACCTTTTGCAATTTGCCAGCTTCCCCTTTCGTTTTTCTGTAGGGCATTACCCTTTAGCTGTACTGTGAATTCGCTATATAATTCTGATGGATCAGCTTGAGCAGCATACTCTGTTTTTAATATATCTTCCTTTTCCTTGCTACATCCTAAAAAAAATAAAGCTAAGAAAGTAACAATAAAAAACCGCCTTATTATATTATAATTAAAGTACATGATTAAGGTTGTGTTACAAATTTAAAAATATTAGAACGAACAGCATTTTCGGACTTGTCAAATACAATCACTTGATAATAGTATGTTTTAGATTTCCCTAAGGGATTAAAGAAAACAGCATACTGATTGTTGTTTTGATTTTCAACATGATATAGCACACCACCCGTCTGTTTATACATAACAGTAAGATCATCATGTACATATACCTGTACCTTTTTGTACGGATAGTCTGCTAGTGAAAATGAAAGTATGTATTGACCTTTATCATAAATTACTTTATTTCCAATTTGCGAAAAGGCGTCTATTTCATTGTAAACGGTATCTTTTTTACAGGAATAACATAGATTCATTAATAACGCGATGATACCCATTGTTATGATTTTATTGAATAGACATTTCATATATAGTACCATCTGTAAATTGTAGGTTAGCATTTAGATAATGTTTGTTTTTATAAATAAACATACCGCCATAATATTCATGAGGTACGGTCTTAGGAAGAACAACTGGCTTCAAAGTATTAGTCTTGATTTCGTACAACATAAAGTTGTTTAATCCCATGGAAACGAGTATATTGTTGTTGTAATTTAGAAGGCCAGCAGGAGAATAAGGATAAGTCTCATTTTTATTACCATAACGGTATTGTTCGGTAAGTTTAAAATTTGTCGGATCTACTGTGTAAATAACGAATGTAGACCCGACATAGAAGCCCTGATCCAAGACATTTGTTTGTCCAAAAGCATAAAGTTTTCCTGCAACAGATATAAATTGATAGTTTCTAAAATTATTATCAAAAGTTGTTAAATATTCAAAGCTTTCCGTTTTATTATTATACTTAACCACTTCGTTGGTCGTATTATTTTTCGTATGGGAGATTTTATCAATACGGGTATACGCCTGATATATGTTTTTATTGTGTTCAAACAAACATATGCTTTCGTATTCATGACTTTCTTTCTTTTGAGGTTTACTAAAAAAGTGAGTTGCAAATTTAGTATTCTTCACATCAAATGATCGGCTCAATAATTCATATCCATTAAAAGGATCGGGAGCTTCAACAGGTAAGTTATGTGTTACAGGCTGCGCCTGAAAAATTATTTTATTCTCCAAGGTTAAGTAATTGGGTGACATGTATCCTAATTCGATAGGTATATCGGCTATTTTCGACATACTGCTTGTTTCCATGTCTAGAATTGACACCACGTTATTCGTGAAATAGTAAATTTTATCATTAATGACAAAAGGATTTAAATTTCTCAAGTGTGTCGCTTTGAGTTGTAAAGTAAGGGCATTGCCTTTATAGCTAAAATCAATAGCTTGTCCCATCACTTCTTCTCCTTTATACAGAACCCGCATCATGTAATTTCCAGCTGGCAGGGAAAAGTTACCTGTTGCAGTAATTTGATAATTGTCTTGTTCCACCAGCTTTGGATAATCCAGTAATAAGGTATCACCACCAAGTAGAATAGCAAGATCATGTAAATTGATATTGTTCAGGTTTTTTCCTTCAACCGTTGTTTTATATTTTCCAAATTCATCATAAGTCACGTCTGTATTAGACCACTTGAGCGAAAATTCAGAAGGAAACAAAGCAGTCGTAGTTACTTCTTTACTATTTTCAGCTACAATGGTCTGATTGTCATACTCGGCAAAAGGCCGAATAACATACGTCGATTCAGGGTCCAGTTGATCAATCAGTACAAAAAAAATACCATCTTTACGTACTGCTTCAATTATTTTGACCTCTTGCGGATTTTCTTTTTTATAGTATTTTACTCCAGACTTATTATAGCCCAAGGCTGAGATCTCGTAGGTCAATGAAATTGAATGATCTCGTATACTAACGATAGACTCTTTAATAATTTGGGCTGAAAGTACTGTGTTTTCCTTTTTACAAGAACCACAGAATAAGATCAAACCCAAAACAATTGAAAGTTTAATATAGTTGACCATTTGACTTCGTTTTGATGTAAATAAAGTTTAAATTATTTAATGACCATGTCTGCTGATAATAAAAGAATAAGTTGTAGGAATTATCTTTATTTTGGGTGACAGTCATAAATCTATGCATTGGCAATTCAGGATATTGTTTTGAGGACAGGACTTTTAGGTTTTTATCATATTTATTTATCGTGCCATAAGTACTGATACCACTTCCATCTTCTTGACCATATACGACAAGATTGTTATCATTATCAAAAAAAGCACCTTTAGGTATAAGATTTACCGCTTGCTTCGTTTTAGATAAAATTTTGCCATTTATATCAAATTTAAAGTATCGAAGGTTGTAATAAAACAGATCATACCCCCACAAATAAAAATTATCATCATTATCTTTAATAAGCGAAGACATCAAATAAAGGTGATCTGCCTCATAGCCTGGATATTTACCATCAAACTTAAAGGTATTGAGCAGCGAACCTTCGGAATCTGTTTTTTGAATCTGTATATCCGAATTGTGGAAGTTGTCAAAGCAATAATAGATTTTTCCGGCATTATCAAATTCAATTGCTTTTATTGGATAATCTGAGTGTTTACGTTTCCAGACGACTTGGTAATCATCTTTATTTATTTTAAGTAGATTTCCCAAAGCGGTACCAATGATTATTTCACCTTGTGCATTAAATTTGGCTGCGGTAAAATAATCTTCCGTTGGAATAGTCTGTAATGTGATTGGCTTTTCGTTTAGCAATGTACCCTTATTGGCATCTATTGCATATAGATCGCGGCCTACCAATAAGAGCGCATTCTCTTTTTTCTCAGATAAGATAAATTCAAAAGGTTTTCCAAAGTACTCTAGATCAGCGATGAGTCTATACCACAAGATCTCCCCCTGCATGTCCGTACGGTATACAATAACTTTAAAATAATCTTGGGTAGCAATATTATCATGCTGTAGATAAGAACAGATAAGATGACCACCATCATCCAATAAACGCGCTATACTTGGGTTGGTTAGACGGGACTGTGTATGTATTTTATATTCTTTATAATACATATTGTCATCCTTATTTCCTCCCAGCGTTTGTATAGTAGAAGATTTCTCTACTTTTAAACCAGAAGAAGAAATAGCCTGCACCATGATGTTGTAGTTTTTATCCTCTTTCAGATTAATCACACTGTATTTTGTGATACTAACATCCTTAGCCACTAACTTTCCATCCAGGTAGATCATGTAGGATACCGGATTAAAATGTGAACTTGTTATTTTTTCCCAAGAAAATTCAATAAAATTTTTACCTACTGCACTAACAGATAATGTTAGTGTGTTTAATTTTTCCTCTTGTTCAGTATATTGATCCGGTTTGTTTCCAAGACTTTCATCTTTCGAGCATGCTGCTAATAACATCACCAAAAAACACAATAGAAATAGATAAACGAATCGATTTTGTATAATTTTTTTCATAATATAAGCTGAGGTAAATATATAACATTTAAAGAAATTATTATTATTTCATGACAACTTTTTTTATCCAAATCCATATAGCAACCACTGTTGGGTTTTATCCAAATCCAGACGGTAGAAGCTTCTCGTAGCTGACAAATTCTAACGGTTTATTGAGTCCGGAGCAACTGTGCTACTAATGGTATTTAATAGTTTATTTTAGATCTAGTTGTATCAAAGATGGGCTGGTTCACTTTTTTAAATAGTAGCTGAAACCGGGGATTTTTTGAAGGTTGTACATACACTAACTTTGATTAGATATTTAAAAATTAAACAACACGACAAAATAATTATATAGATGAACATCGAGGAGTTAGAAAATTTATTTTATTCAGGTGATCTCGCACTATGTATAGAAGAAGGAGAGCAGCATCTTAAAAATCATCCTGACGATACAGCGGTATTGTTTTTAATGGCCATTGCACATTACGATTATGTTTACGCTGGACACCCGGAGCTTGTCTATGACACGATGAATCAATTTACGGTTCCTTATCTTAAGAAAATTATAAGCCTTGAGCCCGAAAATTCAGAAGCATTACAGCATATACTAAGTTATGCATTGAATAACGATTATAATTTAGCTTATATTCATCTTTCCAAAAGACACATCACGGCCGAAAATAGGAACGATTATATCGGATATGCACAGCGTTTAATTCAAGATCCTAGCCATGCAACATCAGGTTATGATTTCTTAATTAGGATTTATGAATCTGTCGGAGAAAAAGCGGCTGTTTTGAAAACATTGGATGAAGCAATGGTTTTCTTTACCACATATTTTACAGCAGATAGAGAACAGCGGGATCAGTATAATGCGATCTTTCTGATGAAGAAGATTTATCTGCTACAGGAAAATAGATTAATACCTCCCGACGCAATCGTTCAGGTTATAGCAGATCACATACAGCAATTTGCCAGCGATGATGATAGCGACTACCTGTATCTTGCTGAAATAGCTTTTGAAAATGAAGATCTGGCCTTGACAAAGGCCATCTTATTGAAATTGATCAGAGGAACAAATAGTAAAGAGGACGTTTTGGATGGGTTGGTGAAATGGCACCAACGTTTTGATAAGCTCATTAGGAATGGACTTGTCGATGATGACGTGTTTTATTTCCAGTTAATCGTTGAGCGGAATCATTTTGAGAGGATGCATCTAAAGGCCGATTTTTATTATCATCACGCACTGAGGCTGTTGGATACGCATTCCGATAAATTTTCGCTGTATCATTTTGCAGGCACCTATTTACATGAAGCAGCACGCCACGCAGAGGCATTACTACTGCTGAGCAAAGCCCTAGAAATTAAATCCGCATCTATAACCTGGAGACGCTATTTTATATCCAAATATTTAGTAACAGGAGCAATCGATCTGGAACTTCCAACATTTGAAGATTTGCCTCGGGACCTGTACAATGACGGCGTTGAACTTAGCGAATTTATTACGGAGGAAATTACAGATCCGGAAGATCTTGCGTTGTTTCAAGCGATGTTATCGGGTCTTTATGAACAATCTTTTCATGCTTTCCAGGCATATTACGAAGAAGGTAGTTATGAAAGTGACTATCTCGGAAGCAGACACAATTGGGCTATGTGCTGCAATAACTATAGTATAGAACTTATTAAAAATGGATGTTATGGGACTGCAGCCGATGTGATCCATATTGGTCTGCAAAATAGTGAATTTGAGGAACTCCATCATACTTTATTAGATGCACTGATAAAACAAGAAAATTATGTCGATGCAAAAGTAGCGTTAGCAAAATTCTTTCGTACTTATACGGCAGAAGATTCCAGCTTTTATTTATATCTAAAACACCAAGCCGATTATTTAGTTGTCAAGAATGGCTTAGGGGAGACTGAAAATATTGCTGATGAAGCACAGGAACTGCTATCTAAAATCTATCAACACTATATCGAGAATCCTGATATTTCCGATTATGATTTTAGAGATTATGAAGCCGCGAAAAATACTGTTGAAGGACTGCTGTACGATATTTATGACGACGAACCACACGATGTTAAGATCGCTTATTATACGCATATTATTGAGCAGTATCCGCATGAAGCACATGCACCCTATGTGCTGATGCAAATTTACAATGAAATAGAAGACTACAAAAATGTCAACCATGCAGCTCGCCTTTACTTAGCCAATAAGAAGGAATTTATTATTAATGCCTTTGATAAAGCAAAAACGTTGTATATGATTATGAAAAGTCATTATTTCATGGAGGAGTATTCAGCAGGAATTGACTTTTTTACAGCACATGATGCTTATTGTGAAGAAGCATTTGACGCACCGGAATATCTACAATGGCTGTTATATGGTATCAAATTATTTGCAGCTGACAATCAACTGGAACCCTTGCTTAGATACTCCAATAAATTAAAGCATATTTATGAGACCGAAGATCGGGGATATGATGATACCTCCGAAGAAGTTCATCTGTTAGTGGCAAAAGCTTTGTATGTCAGTGGCGATTTGAAGCAAGCGCATCAACATCTTGACATTGTATTGGGCTACAGTGATCATGTTGCTTTGGCAGATGAGTACAAAAAGAACTGGAAAAAACCAGGTTTATTCTCAAAATTATTTTAGTGATTACGTTGTTATCGTTTTTCTACTAGAGCTAATTACAAGACAAGCAGTACGAAAAAGTACTGCTTGTTTATGTTAAAATTGATATCTAGTCATCATGATTCAAAAAACCATCGATTGCCATATTATGAATGCGATCAAGAAATATGCTTTTATGATTTAAATAGAGGGGCGTAGTATTATAAGTTTTGATCCTCACAGTCGACATAGCCACCCATTACTTTCTATTTACTGTAATTTTGACTTTATTTCCCTCTTGTAGACCACTCACACCTCCGCCAGTATATTTAACAGTATATTTTCCTGGTTTGATCGTATAGTTTTTTGCAAGGTTATATACGGTACTGACGTAATCATGTGGTTGTACTAGAATATAACTTTCTGCAGGAGGTGGCATCACCCTTCTCGCCATCGGACCCGTAAACTGCGCTTCTATTCCCTGTTCATCGACAATCTCCATATATTTTCCTAACATCGGTTCAAAGGGTGTTTCCCATTTACAAAACCGCTGTACCGTGTCTGAATGGTTGAATACAGAGAATGATAATAGTACGGAATCTGTGGAAAAATTAGGATCAATCGCCTGTAGTTGTGTCTCCAGAGAAATTAACGTTGACGTATCCTGTTTAACTTCAGTTGTGTCAGAAACATTTTTTTGATTTTGACAGCCCGTAATTAATATAGCTGCAAGAATTAAGAAAGAGAAGGGACGAATCATATGTATATATTTAATTTTGGGTAATTACTGAATAGCAGTTGATGGCTATGGATTTGCCTGTTATATCTAAATACAAGATATTTATGATCATTCCAAGCAATTTGCAGTTGATTTAAATCTGTATTTTGTCAATATGTGATACGGTTTTAATACAATTGCGGCAGATTGGCAATTAACATCTCGGTTAGGAACTGATTCCGGATCAGGATTAGTGGATGTTTTTGATCGTATTGTGAAATTTTTCTCCAAACATTTAACCGGCTTCTCCGCTATGAGATAAGTTCGATTTTCTTTGATGTTATCCTTCGTTGAGCCTTCTGGACCATCCTCAAAAGACCACGCAGTACTTGTACTGTAAGTGAAAAATAAAGTACTGTCCTGTACAAAATAACGATCTACAGTCTCATAATGATCATATTCATTATATCTGTGGACAATTAGTTTAAGTTTACCATTTTTTGTAAAGTAACCCACCGTCCCATTTTTTTCATCTTTGCAAGAATATTTAAAGGTCGTGGAATCCAATTGACCATCTTCGAGTTCTTTATTGACAGCTGCATAAGCCTTTTTTATAGCATCGATATTAAGAAGAGGTGTATGCTCTTCTGCTGATCTTGTGGGTGACAGTGTATCAGTATTATGAAGAGTTGTATTTGTTTTGCTTTTATCAGAACCTGCTCGATCTGTACATGCAGTAACAACACATGAAATGATCAGAGGTAGCAACATCTTCTGCGATGGAAAGATCTTAAGTATTTTACGAGTTTTCTGCATATTGACGGAGTATCTATTTATATCGATAAAATGCTTAAAATGATCATATAAGATTATAACAATCCTGATATAGAAATGTTCATCCAGCCTTAAGTATAGCTATATAACAGACTTTGATATCGTAACTAAAGATATCCGTTCAAACGTATAGAAAGAGAATCTGAATTATCCATGTGAAAAATAACTTATTTGAAAAAGCTATCGGTAAGCATTGGGGCTAAACTGTTGATAAACCACAGTAAAAAAACATACGAGATTGGATATAGAAACGTATAAGTACAAATAGATTAAATATACATTTTCGGCAATCTAACCCATATGTTGGATCTTCTCATGCTCCGATAATGAGTACACCGTTAAAATTCCAAAATCGGCCTTAAATTGGATTAAACCTATATTTTACCATTAGTCATCTATTGGATCATTGATATAGTGTAAAATTAAACCTTATTTTATTAAGTTGGTTTAAAATATGACTAAATTGTGTATGGTAAGATATAAATACAAAGATGGAAAAGGAAAATCAAATTACAGCAGATAAAATATTTGAATTGTACGGAGAGTACATTTTGAATCACGGCGAGCGACCAAAAAATATTTATCGTTTTGCAAAGGACAATGATTTTGAAGAAAAAGACTTCTACGATTATTTTACAAGTTTCGAGCAGATTGAAAAATCAATGTTGGTCAATCTTTTTGAAAAGTCCGTAGCATTGGCGTCAGAAGTTAATATTTCTGATAAGATTACGTCGAAAGAAAAGCTTTTGAACGTATATTTTATCTTTTTTGAAAACATGACGATGAACCGTTCGTTGGTTTTGATGATTCTGGGGAATGACAAATTACATGCTGCAAAAATTTCAGATCAACTCAAAGAAACGCATCGAAATTTCATCAAAACACTCGATTTTAACGATTGGAGCATAATTAAAGAATCAAAAGATGATGTGAAAAATTTTCATGACAAGGCTAGAGAAGAAGCATTTTGGCTTCATTTGGTTTCTGCCATCGAGTTTTGGAAAAGAGATACCTCGCCATCATTTGAAAAAACAGATATTTTCATTGAAAAAACAATAGATACAGGTTTTGAATTGATGGATAATGAACCATTGCGAAAAGTAGTTGACCTTGGGAAGTTTTTATTCAAAGAGAAATTTAGAAAAAGTTAAATGACACATCTGCATTAAAATCCTACTATTTTTCAATCAACATGATGGAAATTCTTTACGTCTATTAGCAATGAAATTTTAAAAATGAAAACACTCCATAAAATACCGACAGGAAAGTTAGAAAGAACAAGCAGTTTGCTGAAAGCAGGCGCCAAAGTTGGCGTTAATTACATCAAATATTACGGAAATAAAATTACAAAAGATAAAGATGAGGACGAAGCTCGAAAAACTTTAAATGAAGATAATGCGACCGATATTTACGATTCTTTAAAAGAATTGAAAGGTTCTGCTCTAAAAGTTGCTCAGATGCTGAGCATGGAAAAAAATATTCTTCCGCAAGCCTATGTAGAGAAATTTTCTTTATCTCAATTTTCGGTTCCGCCACTTTCCGGAGCTTTGGTAAAAAAAACTTTCAGAAAGTATTTTGGGAAAAATCCGGAAGATCTTTTTGATGAGTTTACAGATGAATCTGTTAATGCAGCAAGCATCGGACAAGTTCATAAAGCCAAGAAAGATGGTCAAGATTTTGCAGTCAAAATTCAGTATCCGGGCGTGAGGGAAAGTATTTCAAGCGATCTGAAAATGGTCAAACCGATTGCGATGAAGATGTTTAATATCAAAAAAGAAGGTTCAGAATCGTATTTTCAGGAAGTGGAAAATAAATTGTTTGAAGAGACAGATTATGATCTGGAACTCAAAAGAAGTCAGGAAATTTCTGAAAAATGTGTGCATCTTCCGAATCTCGCTTTTCCTACATATTATCCAGAATTTTCCTGTGAAAGAATCATCACGATGGATTGGATGAATGGAAAGCATTTTTCAGAGTTTACAAAACAAGATAATTCTCAGGATGATTTGAACAAAATAGGACAGACACTTTGGGATTTTTATATGTACCAGATGCATGTTCTGAAGCAGGTGCACGCCGACCCGCATCCCGGAAATTTTTTGGTTTCGGCAGATAAAAAGTTACTTGTCATTGACTTTGGTTGCATCAAGGAAATTCCGAATGACTTTTACAAACCTTACTTTGAATTGGCTGAACGTAAGAATCTGGATAATCCTAAATTTTACAAAGAAAAATTATACGAGCTTGAGATCCTGAGTGATCAGGATTCAGCAAAAGAACAAGAGTTTTTTACTAAATTATTTTACGAATTGTTGGAATTATTTACAAGACCTTTCAATGTCGCGAATTTTGATTTTTCTGATGAAACTTTCTTTCAGGAAATTGCAGATTTAGGTCAACGGTATGCGAAACTGAGTAACATAAAGGGGATGAATACCAATAGAGGGTCGAAACATTTTATTTATCTGAACCGCACATTTTTTGGATTGTACAATATGATGCACGATCTGAAAGCGCAAAATATCGTCATCAATCAATATAAAAATTTTAAACAATAAATGCCTACCAACTTACCTTCGAAGATTTATGAAGTTTGCGGATTGTGCTTCAACTGACGGAAAAAAAATTGGCGAGACGTAATCTCCGCTTTTATTGCGGTAAATAATAGCTGTAATTACCGCATATACTTTAGAAGCGGATGGCATTCTATATACACGGACGACATAATAGGACATATTTCCAATGGGAAGACCAGATGATCCTTTATTTATTAAGCGAAGTTCGATATCTGTAAGGAAATCTTATTCGAAAAGTAAAGTTGCAAGGGTTCGAATTAACTGACTATAAGATATATCACCTTTTATCAAGATCATGAAAAGCCATTCTGCCAAGAATGGCTTTTATTTCTTAAATATAATCATCATCAATAACATTTTAATGTTATTTTAGGTGTAGATTAATGATAGACCTTTATGCAACTAACCAACCAGATACTATTTAACCCTTATTTGATTGAATATGCAGTGGAGCAAAAATCGAACAGGTAATAAGATGTTTTCAATGAACAGATATATCCTACTTTTTATTTTAGTTCTATCTGTATTACAGGTCTTTTCCCAGTCCACATTCTCCAATACTTCTGACAGTGCGGCGTTATACCCGAAAAAATATGGGACATTCAAAGATTACGCATTTTTGCTTAATGGAAATCTTATCAAGCGAAAGTCTTTACTTAATAATCCAGAAGCTAAGCTGAATAATGTTTTCTCGAACAGCATTACGCTGGAAGGTAAACGTTATGCCGGAGCAGTATATTTTCATACGGAAGAGCGGTATGCTCCTCATGTCCGATATGCCGATCAACCGGCCTATTTCATTAATGGCAGACAGGTTAGTCCTTATCAGATCCGGTTGATCAAGTTGGAACTCTATAAGCGGATCTCGAAGTCAGCACAGGATACAACAATAAATGGTAGCCTTTACCGGGGTTCTATACATGTAGATACCGATGAAGATTTTTTTGCAGACCGTATTGCCTTGCCCGATCTTATTGAAAAGTATACCTGTTTAAATCCTGAACTGGTCACCGTTCGTTGGCTCGGTTCTGAAAACCTAAATCACAGTGAAAATGATACGGGTACGATAATCGGAAGTAATTTTCCACTGTATTCATTCAAAATCGGTAATTCATCCGTTAAGAAAATAGAGGTAGATCGTGTCCACTTCGCTCAGGGTGAGCGGTATGTGGTTCATCTTAGTGACTACAGTTATAAATGGAGTAAATCTAAAGCTGCATTATTATTTGAAGAGCCTTTGGCTCTTGATACGGTATTTCCCTGTTATGTTTCGGACTATGATATGCAAGAATATAGTATTTTTACTCACGCAGAAATTGATCCGATAGTCTATAATGGTCTAAATTTTTACCTAAAGAAATTATCATCGACAATGGAACTTCTTGAAATTAAACCGAGTACGGCTACACAGGCCGATTCGATTACCGTTCAGTTTATCGTGATGAAGAATGGTATGATTACCGCTCTAAGCAGTGTCGAATCAGATAAACCTGGTCATGGAGACATTCTTTCTGCTATTAAAAAAAATGCCTGTGTCTGGTCTCCGGCCATAATGGGCGGTAGACCTGTTTTTTGTCATAAAAAAATGGTGATCTTCTATAGTATAGATAATAAGGGAAAAATTCAATCGTTAGATCGTGTTGAATACCGTTATGATCATCATTAACCGGATATAACCCACAGATATTTCAAATTTTGATGAATCACAGCTTAGATTCTAAATAAGCTGCAATATCACATTGGGGTTTGACTCAATAAGGTGATCTTGGACACTACTATTGTGCTGCTTATTTTGTGCGGATATTAAATAGTTTATTCTCCGCTTTTATTGCGGTGAATAATGCTTATATTTACCGCATATATTTTAGAAGTGATGGCAGTCTATATACACGAACGACATAGTTGGACAGATTTCCAATGGGAAGACCAGAAGATACTTAATTTATTAAGCGAAGTTAGACATCTGCAAGGAAAACTTATTGGAAAAGTAGAGTTGCTAGGATTTGAATTACAAGACGAAGCAAACTTAGAAACACTTATACAAGATGTCGTGAAATCATCAGAAATAGAGGGGGAAATACTTAATCCAGAACAAGTGCGCTCTTCAATAGCTACTCGATTAGGGTTAGATAATTCAGGCTTGATCCAATCTGACCGACATATTGATGGTGTGGTAGAGATGATGTTAGATGCTACACAGAATACAGATAAGACCTTAAATATAGAAAGATTATTTGGCTGGCATGGCGCATTATTTCCAATCGGTAGAAGTGGCTTGTATAAGATTGATGTAGCACAATGGAGAAGTGGAGATATGCAAGTGGTTTCGGGAGGAATGGGAAAAGAAGTCGTACACTTTGAAGGACCTAAAGCTGAACGTCTCGAAGAGGAAATGAAGAGATTCATAGGCTGGTTTAATATGGATTCTAGTATAGATCCAGTCTTAAAAGCTGCTATTGTACATTTATGGTTTGTGACTGTACATCCATTTGATGATGGAAACGGACGTATTGCTCGTGCATTAACAGATATGCAACTATCGAAAGCGGATGGTGTCAATCAACGCTTTTATAGTATGTCTGCGCAAATTAAACAAGAGCGTAAGGAATATTATACGATTCTAGAGAAAACGCAAAAAGGCGATTCTGATATTACCAATTGGGTAGTTTGGTTTTTAAACTGCCTTAAAGAAGCTATTATTGCTTCGAATACGATAATAGATAAAGTCGTGGGAAAACATCACTTTTGGATGCAAAACAATGTTAATATCAGTAATGAAAGGCAACGTATGATGTTGAATAAATTAATGGATAATTTTGAAGGAAACCTGACTTCATCAAAATGGGCAAAGATGACCAAGGTATCGGCTGATACCGCATTACGAGATCTTACAGATTTAGTTAATAAAGGTATTCTAATAAAAGCAGATTCCGGTGGCAGAAGCACAAATTATGAACTAAATTGGTAGTCTTTTCATTTTTAACAGACTATAAGATACATCACCTTTTATCAAGATCATGAAAAGCCATTCTGCCAAGAATGGCTTTTATTTATTTGAATATAATCATCATCAATAACATTTTAATGTTATTTTAGGTGTAGATTAATGATAGACCATTATGCAACTAACCAACAAGATATTATTTAACCCTTATTTGATTGCTAGTGCAGTGCAGCAAAAATCGAACAGGTAATAAGATGTATTCAATGAGCAAATATATCCTACTTTTTATTTTAGTTTTATCCGGATTAGAGGTCTTTTCCCAGTCTGCATACTCCCATACTCCTGATAGCGCAGCCATGTTCCCTAAAAAATATGGCGCATTTGAACACTATGCCTTTGTGCTTAACGGAAAGGTTATTGAGCATCAAGCGTTGGTTAATAATCCGGAAGCAGAGCTAAATAATATTTTCCCTTATCCGATAAGGTTGGGAGGGAGGCGCTATCTTGGAGCCGTATATTTTCATACTGAAGCACGCTATGCTCCTCCGGTTCGGTATGTTGATCTTCCGGCATATTTTATCAATGGAAGGCAGATCAGTCCTTATCAGATCCGTTTGGCCAAAATTAAAGCCTATATCAGCATTGTGAAGTCAACAAAAGATACAACAATAAATGATGTGCTGTACCCGGGTTCGGTACATGTGGATTCCGATGAGGATTTTTTTGCAGACCGTATTTCCTTGCCCGATCTTATCGCAGAGTATACCGGTTTATCGCCAGAACAGGTCATCATCCATTGGCGAAATACCCGAAATAACTACCAGAATGAAGATGATATCGGTATAATAATTGGAAATCATTTTCCGCTCTATTCATTTAAGATTCGAGATTTATCCGTTAATAAAATAGAGGTAGATCGTGTTCGCTTTGCTGGAAAAGAGCGGTATGTCATTCACATTAGCGACGACAGCTATAAATGGAATATGCTAAAAGGCACATTAATTTTTGAAGATCCTTTGGCTCTTAATACAGTTTATCCGTGTTATATATCAGATTTTGATCCGAAAGACGAACAAATTTTTATCTCGCCAGAAGTGGATGCGGCGACGTATAAAGGTTTAAATTTTTATCTGAAGAAATTATCATCCACAATGGGAATTCCTTTAGTTAGACCCAGTTCCACTACGAAGACAGACTCTATTACAGTCCAGTTTATCATACTCAAGGATGGTATGATTACTGCGTTAGAAAGTCCTGATTTAGATAAACCCGGTCATGAAGCTATACTTGCCGCTTTCAAAAAAAATGCCTGTGGATGGTCTCCTGCCATTCAAGGGGGGAGACCAGTCCTATGTCGACGAAAAATGGTTCTCTTTTATAGCAGGGATAAAAAAGGAGATATCCGTTCGCTAGATAGTCTGAAATATCGCTAAAACATTATTTAATTTAGAGCAATCTTATGACCACAGCGCCTATAAAATACCTTTTACTTTTCGTTATCATACTGGTAAACATTCACGTCGCGCGGTCCCAGCAGTTAAGAACCAGTGCTCCGAACAGCACGTTATTATATCCCAAGGAATATGGAATGTTTGAAAATTATGTTTTTATCTTAAACGGTGGTATCATTGAAAAGCAGGAGCTGCTCAATTATCCAGAAGCAAGGTTAGGACGCGTTTTCAATTATACTTCACACATAAAGAGTTTGTATGAAGGTGTCGTAAATTTCCATACACCTTGGTATCCACCTTCACCGCCAGATGAATATGCTAACGATCCTGCTTATTTTATTAATAATATACAGGTGAGCCCATATATCGTACGGTCTTCATTAACAGAACAATATATCGGTATCAAGAGATCAGAACGAGACACCCTTATTGACGGTATTGTCTATAAAGGTTCTATACATATAGATACGGAAGAAGATTTCTTTGCCAACCGCATGACAATATGCGAGATTGTTAAGAAGTATACCGGTCTACCAATTAAAGATGTTATCGTTCATTGGCGTAATGATTTTTGTAATATCCAAAATCCGGGACTTATTATTCAGGATCATTTCCCATTATATTATTTCGACCTCAAGGGGTTGCAAGAAGTGAAAGTCGATCGTATCCGTTTTGCCGGGGGTGAACGTTATTTCATACATTTAGTAGATGAAGGATATCCATCTGATAATTTTTCTAAAAATTCATTTAGATCAACGCTAAAGGCTGATATGATCTTCGATTATCCTATGGATTTCGATCCCGAATCGCCTTGTTATGAGGAAAAATTCAATAGTGCTATTTATGATATCCACCACCGTGCAAAATCTGAATCTAAACCATTTGGAGGAGAAGAAGATTACATGAAAAAATTAGCAAATAATATGGGTTTACAAGCTATTAAACCTCCTGTACAAACCACGCAAGATTCGATCCTCGTGCAATTTATTGTTCTTTGGAAAGGAGGACTTACTCATCTTGAATCTGTGAGTCCACAAAAGCCCGCTCATGCAAAGATCTTAAAGGCTATAAAACATTTTTCCTGCGTTTGGTCTGGTGCAGAGGAGAACGGGACACTCTTGCTTTTCAGGAGAAAAATAGTGATCTTTTACAGTAAGGATAAAGAGGGGAATATACGTTCGTTAGATCGTATAGAATACCGTTATGATGATTATAAACCTAGGATAAACACCTGATATTTCTAATTCTGACGAAGAACAGCTTAGGTCCTTCATTTAAATAAAACTAAAATGCTTGCTTGAAATGAATAAACTTAAGGTGAATATGTTAAAAGGTTTTGATAAATTGAAAGTTGTTGTTAAATGAAAACGGTTATATTATCTATTTTGATGTTAAGTTCAAGTATGGTAAGCAAGCTTCAAAACAAAATTGAGTTTTGGCTCAATACTGATTATGACCAGTTTTATTTGGTTGATGGAAATGAAGCTGAGATTGCTAATAGTCTTTGGATCAATGAAGACGACTTTAATTCGAGGATTGAAGTTTCAGGAAGTGTAATGGGTATTAGGACGGAAAGAAGCGGTAAAGTTAAAGTTATAGTAGAGGTGTTTGATAAAAAGCCAGATTTTGAATCTCAGGATGAATACGATCATATTGTAGAATGCAGTTTTGAAATTAAATCAGGCCATTTAATGATAAAAAATTGTCCAGATTTTGAACTTGTTAAAGATATAATATTACCTGTGGGGCTTTACAGGATTAGAGTATCCTCTGCAAATCTTTCGACAGTTGCATCTGACTATTCAGGTGTAGACTATTACAGATTGAGCATATGGAATGAAAAGGTAATGTCTGCGAAAAGCGTCTTAAAGCAATATATAGAGTAATTTAAGCAATTATATGAATATATACTTCATCGTGGATGAGCATGTTGAATTGCCGTATGAAAGTTTGGTAATAATCACGACTTTTATAATTAAATCTTAGAAAGAATATGATGGAAGCAATGGGTTGGATTTCATTAAGTCCGAGCACAGACGGAGAACATGCTATTAATCAAACTGAAGATCTCCTAAAAAAAGTTTTAAAATTGATTGATTCTTTTCAATCTATTAATCAATTTATAGAAGTAAAAGAATTGAATGGAAGTAATTATTTATTAATTGGTATTAATCATAATCACAATAATGGAATTATAGAATCGGTAGAGCAATTAATTAAGAATATAGGCTTACTGTCAAAAGGATGTTATGGCATAGTTTACGTGAGGGATGATGAATCACTTGAAAATGTTAATTTTCGAACTGTAAAACTAGCTAGAGGTAGAGTTGATATAGCTGAGGACTCCTTACTTAGCCCCTGTAACCCGACTATTGAAGACTGAAGTAGGAAAGGATTCTAAAAAGGGGGGCAAAAGGAACTAAAAAGTATAGACCTAGAGAGATGGGGTAGAAGTCAGATGAGAAAAAAAGCAGCAGAAATCGAAAATAGAATTGAAAATGAATTGATGTCTATTTTTAAGCCAATCTACTAGTCTAAAGATTTGGGACATTTATCTGTAAAATTTGCTAATGAGTTAATGTTATAGAAGATATTACTACTTTTTTTAGAACTCAGAGAGCAATGATTCGGAAGGTGATCATGCAGTTGTAAATGATAATACATCTTATAGCGTTAATCACACGATCCTAAGAATAATAAAAGGCTTGGTTTTGAAATGATAAAACGTGTTGACTGTAAAGGAGCGGTCCATGTAGATAAAAAGACTGATGGCAAAAATTGAAACATCACTTATTTAATAGCACGAAGAAGTAAGATCTGTACCAAAGAAAGATATACCTAGGAAGAATTAAATATGATAAAATGGTTACAAAATTGGTATTACCAATTATGCGATGGAGAATGGGAACATGAGAATCGTATTCGTATTGAGACAATTGATAATCCTGGATGGAGTATTGAAATTGATATCAGTAAATGCGGTTCAGATATTTTACCTAAAAGTTGGACCCTATATGAATTATCAGATAATAATTGGATAGGTTTTAAGATACATGACCGTATCTTTTATGCAGCTGGTGATTCCTTCAAGCTAGAAGTATTAATTAGTCTTTTTAGAGAGTTGACCGAAAAAGGAGAAATTACAGATGAATACATCTGGAGTATTATTAATAGCAAATAGAAAGAGATATTTGAATGTAATATTATAATTGAGAAGGCTGTTCAATTATAGTAATTAACAAAACGGCTATCAAGACTTGGTTTGTAAAGAAAATAAGTAATAAAACCTACTTGATTATTGGAAGGGTAAACTTTTGTTTAATCAAGTAGGTAGATAATATAAAATGTCAAATCATCTTAAGTATTAATAACATTCAAAGCAGAAGAACATAGCAATGAAATCATTAAGAGTACCACTATTATTCGGTTCAATATCAGAAAGTATAAATTCTAATATATTATTTTCGAATTTTGATCAGTAGTATCAACTTTTACGACCTGCAATGCATTGTATTTTTTGATATAGCTTAGAAATATGGGGTAATTAAATGTTTTTTCATTCTCAAATGAAGCAATTACTTCCGGTGCTCCAGTAAAAAAGCGTTTAAGGTTCTCCGCTCTTTTTTTATTTCCTGGGAAAAGCGCATTATCGTCAGACTGTCTCAGTAATATGACTTCTCCTGTGCTCTTTTTTAGTGCAAACCAAGATTTAACGGTGGTAAATCCAATAAGACCCATTTTAGAACCTGTTCCAATTCCACCTCCCAATGCAAAATTTGAATCTTTTACGAAATATACCATGATATCACCATCTGCTTCTAATTCGGCAAATGTTGGAGCACTATTATCTTTTATTTTAATTTTATAAATCTCAGGTTTTGATCCCTTCACAAGTTCTAAGTTTTTCTCAATAAAAGAGGGAGCATATGTTTTGTTTTTTTTCGCTTTATAAATTCGATAAACTTGATCAGGGTATATTTCACTTTTGTCTTTACCATCAGCAATAACAGCTATTTTGTCATTAACAGATATAACATTTGTGTAAAATGAATCGCCGTTCATGAGAATGATTTGGTCTTTATTATCCTGGGCTTTACACAAAGTTGTGATCATTGGTAAATAAATTATTGCAAATGCAATAATAAAGGGTCTAATTTTAATTAAATTCATATGTGATTAATAATAAAATCAAAAGTAATACTATTTATGAAAAAAATATTGATAAAAAGTTAGGATTTTACCCTCGGTTATTCCTGTCTTTTTTAAGATTCGCGGGTTGCATTTGCCTATTTTACTTTATTCTTATCGTACCATCTTTTTAGATCTTCACTCGATTCAGAGAATTGAAAATATTTTGGTTCCGATAAGATTGATTTGCGGTATACATCATTTGTTTTATTCGCTGCCTTAATTTTAATTAAAGTCGAAAAGTGAACCAAGAGAGTAGTATAAAAATTAGATAAGTGTGTCATTTTATAGGATTTGGTTTTGTCATATCCAATCCATTCAAAATCTTCAAAATCAAAATTATTATAACAGTAATATTCATTATTATTTATCTTCGGCATTTTTTTGATAAATTTCATGATGTCTTTATCTTTCTTGAGATACTGCAGTACTTTTATCCTCGAGCCAATCAAATTGTTTATTAAACTAAAATATAGGATAGCCTTTTCTTCCGGAGTGTCTAATTCAAGTTTTTCTAAATTAATATTGAAGTTGGAAAGATCACCCTCATTGAAGTAAAATGAAAGTCCAGATAATATCCTGTAATAATAATTATCGAGTAGATTTCTGGGATCAATCGTTGACGACAATATTTTTTTAACTATCAGAGAATCTGCAATAGGTTGTTCGTTATTATGATTATAATGAATCTCTCGTATGATATACCAATATAAAAGTATCTCATGACTAGGTTTCTTTAGCATTTCAATTTGAAGAATATCAGCAGTTTTTGCATTTATTACTTTTAATGTAGAAATAATAGGTTCAAGTCTTGGAGTACTTAATTTCTGGAGAGAATCTTGGTAATTCTCTCCACCAGTTGAATATAATTGACCTATTGACAATAAGTTATTGAAGTCTCTGGAATCATTTAATAGCTGGGACCAGCTGTAATTCTTTACAGAAAATAGTATTAAGAACGTAATTGTCAGTATAAAAGTCTTCATTAATTTGTGAAAATTTGATTTAAATCTTGTATTAATATGAGCTGTCATTATGTTTATAAATGCTTCGATTTGTAAGTAAAATAGCGAATGCTAATCCAGAATCGCGATAGCTTTTAAAGTCTTTGGTGGATTATCCGTTAATAACAGCTTGCTGATCGAATCTAGTTTGTACATACTGACAGGAGCAAAGCTAAATGGACTAACATAGTATGTTCCCTCGTTATCGTAAGATTTCTTGTTCTGACGGTTTAAAGGATTATCACTATTAAAGACTTTTACTAGGCCAGATTTTTCCAGTTTATAGACCGCATGTTTCAACTTACTGGCATTGCCCAGTTGCGCTGCAATATCTTTCCTTTCCTTTAATGTTTGACTCCATTCTAGACTATCACCATCTAATCGGTGCTGTAACCTGGGTGTTATTTCCCACCAACCGCCAATAGAATAATTATCTTGATGTGCAACAACTAAGCTGTCTCCGGTTACCTCTTCTTGCATACTATACTTTGTTTGTCTAAGGTAAAATAGGGTATCTTGTTTATTTCTTACTTCAATACAAGAATACATAACGTAGTCGTCTAAAAATGACAGGTTTTTAAAAAGGCTATAAACGATCACTGAGCTATCTTTATTTGACCAATCTGCTTGTTTACCCTTTTCCCAGTTTTTTATGTCAGTGTAAGATACTTGATAATATTCATTTTCATCTCTAGAGCAACTATAATAAACCGTAGTGCCTAAAACTATGACACACAAAATACTTATTGAATTCCAAAGTTTGTTTTTTTTCATTTCGTAGCCAAGATAAACAATTGTTAGAGACCCTGAAAAGAAAGAGTCCTGTTTAACAATGGCATTCTTTCTTGTCAACTTATTTTATGTTATTTCATCATCATAAATATTAATTATATTTACGGTTTAAAATAATTAACCAGACTTATAGACAATATGAATGAAAATTTAGAAAATGAAAGCGTGTCATTGGACTATCCAATTGAAGATCAAAAATTAGTGACCATCACGCAGTATATGTTACTTAGTATTGCCACGTTTGGCCTTTATACCGTTTGGTGGATGTACAAAGAATGGCGTTTTTTCCGGGATAAAGAATATCTTGATATCTATCCTGCCGTACGGGCAATATTTTCAGTTTTCTTCATTTATTCTCTTTCTCAAAGGATTCTAGATTATGCCAAATCCTTGGGTTATACAAAAACCTACGATCCGTTATTAATTCTATTTGTAGTTATTTTTAGCAATATTGCGTCAATATTTCCAGATCCGTATGGCCTTATTTCCATTATATTTTTTTTTGTGTTGGTACCTGTTGTTGAGGCTTCCAATTTTGCGAAACTTCAAGATAGCAGTTTCAACTGTGGATACCAGTCCTCTTTTTCCGGTAAGCAGTTATTCTTATTAATTGCGGGAGGGACCTTATGGTTTTTTGTTATCATTGGTCTTTTATTTGGAGATCCTAATGAAGTTATCTAACTTTTTTGTAGAAGTCATGTAAGTCTTTAGCTAAGCATTCAAACGTTTTAAGGGATCACTGCAAAACAATTTACTGTACTTAATATTGCTACAGGTGGAGTATATGCACTTTGGTGGGTATACAAAGAATGGCGCTTTATCGAAGAAAAAGACAAACTTGATCTTCAACCAGCAGGACGTACTATTTTCTCCGTTTTCTTCATTTATTCACTTTTTACGCGAATATTGGATTACGCCAAATCGTTTGGGTACAACAATAGTTATAATCCAGTTTTACTTTTAATGTTGTATATGTTTTTCAACTTGACATCCCTTATATCCATATTATCTTGCGTGTTGTCCTTAGTATGGATATTCTTGATGATACCACCTTTTTAGGCATCCAATTATGCAAAACTTCTAGATAGCCGGTTCAAAAGTGAGTGCCGACCATCTTTTTCAACAAAACAGATTATAATTATAGGCATTGTTTGTTGTTATAGCGTTATCACAGGATTAATATTTGGAGATCTGAATCAGCTAGATTTGTATTAATTCTTAAAGGTAAAAAAGCCTCAGGTCAAAACAACCTGAGGCTTGAAAATAAACATTGGCCATAAATAAACTACAACTTTTTCAGTTTAAAAAAGGGTTCTATCAAACTGATAGAACCCCGCAATCTGTAGATTACTAAATTATAATTGAAGCTCGTGATGAAATTATAAAAAATATTTTTTTAGTCATTGCTTAAAATTAAAAAACAGTGTTTGTACTTATCGATTTCCAGTATTTTAAACATGCATAACAAACAACTTTAAGCGGGTGCCTTAAGCTGTTCATCCCAACAAAGCGAAAGTCCAGTGGCGCCTAAGTCAATATGCACTTGATAGGACGCATACATAGTAGAAATCCTCTTCTATAAGTTGTAAGTTTAAAGTCCCTATTCATTGCGAATAAGCGCTTTTGAACTCTTGAAA
Organism: Sphingobacterium sp. JUb20; assembly: GCF_004342035.1. Classification (NCBI taxonomy): domain Bacteria; kingdom Pseudomonadati; phylum Bacteroidota; class Sphingobacteriia; order Sphingobacteriales; family Sphingobacteriaceae; genus Sphingobacterium; species Sphingobacterium sp. JUb20. Next base: position 28,126 of record NZ_SLYV01000020.1, read on the forward strand.
AGAAATTTTAAAGCGCTATTGCGAGCTGATAATTAATTCATTAACTTTATTTTGAAGCCATCGAAAGCTTCTGATCATATCAAATACATTTATTCAGTACCCAATGCTGAAAATTCAAGCTCCAGATAATCATTTGGAGCTTTTTTTTGTTTCACACATTGAAAATGTAAAAAATCATATTATTTTTAGATCAATAATTTACCTTATTATTTTATGAATATTGAAGCCTTTGGTTTTGCGGACCAAAGGCTTTTTTATTTAATATCTTGGAATTTTAAATTATTTATTTATTTTTATGTATATCATAATAAAAACTTTAATTGGCTCCCAAAGTCAGAAATTTGGTTAAATTTTCAAACCTAGGTGCTCGCCTAGGTTTTTTTTTGATTGCTATAATTTTTAGTATTAATTTAGTTTGATTTTAGTATTTTTAATTCTAGCTTTGAATAAAATTAAAATTATGGAACCGTGGAGAGTTAAAGAGAAAGAAGGTATTCCTGCAGAAGTTACTTCTTTGCACCGGTTTGCAATTCAGAATAACTGCTGGATCTATCACGATAATACAAGGATATTTTATACACCGGAAGAGTTTTTGGAGAAGTGGGAGCAGGTTTATAAAGAAGAGCATACTGGCTTAAGTAATATAAAAGATTTTGCAGTTAAAAGTCCATATGCCGCTATTAAACAAAGGGCTGGATGGATAAAAACAGCAAGTGAAGAGCTTCAAGCCTTATTGAAAAAGCTTGAAGGTTATGATATAACTTTCAAACCACCTCAATAGCTTTTTGAATGTCGGGGAGATTTGTGTCTGTCAGCTTGGCATCTGTTACTCGTAAAACTTGATGACTACCTAGTTCTCCATCATGAGGTTTTATTAGTGAAATGATATCGTCTTTGTTGGTAGCATGTAACCAGGCATCTTCGTCTTTTTGTGCAATAATCAGATCAGTCTTTTCCATTTGTCCGATTCTGCAAATTCTTTAATCATATTATTTCTCTCAATGAGAAATTTGTGAAGATATGCTGTTAGAATCAGTTTGTTAAATAATCTTCCAAATATCCCCATAGGCGATTGAAATGTAAAGATATCTTTCATGATTACTTTTTCACCATCCTGTTCAAATATATGTTCGTGGTATAGCGATTTGAAGGCACCACTTATTTGCTCATCAACAAAGTAATAAGGTTTTTCAAAAGCTGTTATTTTTGAAGTGAGTATCTGTCTAATACCAAAATGTGTGGCTTGCCAAGTAACATATTCATTTAGCTCTATTAATCCTTGTGTTCTACCATCAATAGCCTTTTCATTTGTTTTTGAAGTTGAAATAGTATGTAAATCAATACTCCTAGCAAGATCAAAACACAACGCTATAGGCGCATTGATTATAGTAATAATTTCAATTTTGGGCATCTATTATTTCCTTATAGTTGTAAAGTTAATAGAAATTATGCTTCATTATTTGAGGGCATAGATAAAAATGGTGCCTTATATCAAGATTATTTCAATTAAAGTGGACTGGATTACATGGAGGAAAAACTATGGAAGAGAGTTCAGTCCAATACATCTGGTAGTGAGTTTAATAGTTATTGTATTCAATCTTAATCAGCTAGAACTTTCTTGTTATACAACATTCATAAATTTTAGCTTAAGTTATATGATTGATTATGTATCTGCTGAAAGTATATTTAAACTCATATCTACATATAAATAAGGTGTTTAGAGGGATAATAAAATATTTACAACCTACATAAAAATGAATATTTTTGATTATCTTCAAGGTATCAAACCGTGTCAGAATGAGGGTTAAATATCTTTCAAATAAATGCCTGCTCAATATCTCTATTCTTATATTATTCGCTATCCTGTCAATTGGTTATTCCCAAGCACAAACATCAGATGATAGTCTTGAAAGAAGGGTAGAAAAGGATATAGTCTGGATAAAGCAGTGGACCAAGTCAAATGTTCCTGATTTTCATTTAGTGAAAATCTTGAGCATGATAAATAGCGTCAATATTCCGAAAGAAGAAAAAGATAGTATTTTATATTTTTATCCGATTCCTCATTGGGGTGGTATGAATACAATTATTGCCGAACCTAATTTCCAAAGTCTAAGTCCATCTGAGTTATTTACATATTGCATGATTAACTATGAATGGTATAATCAAAATTGTAGTGGAAGAATAGTAACAAAGGAAGATGAACCAAAATTATATGGCACTTTTTATAGAAAGTATAGGGAATTTGTGTGGAGCGATAGGCAATTGAATGCTTTAAAGCAGCATAGAGATACCATATTTCATCTTTTGCGTAATGTTATAAGTAAGGATGGATTTATAGGAACTAATTCTTTACTTATGATGGAATCCCTGAATTTTAGAGAAGGGATCCCTATTGTATTGGCGCAATTGGATAAAAAGGAGAATAATGATTTATATACTTTGCTCATGTTATTCATGATGAAGGGGGATTATGCTAAATTCAAAAAAACAAAAATTTATGAAGATATATATGGCCCCGAATCCCATATTCGAAGTGCAATCGATAATTCTCAGGAAAATAGAGATTTAATACGAAATATGGCGAAATCATTTTTTGAACAAAATGATAAATAAAGATTTAAGGAAGTGGGAATTATTTCCAAGTTATCGACATTGGCTTAGAGAATTCCTTTTCAGGCAATTACTTCAATTTATTTGCTAAAGATTGTGTTATCATCGATTCGTATATTCCAAAAGTCATAAGCTTAAATATTCAATGGATTATTTTAATAAATGCTTACAATTTGTAAGTAAAATAGCGAATGCTAATCCAAAATCGCGATAGCTTTTAAGGTCTTTGGTGGATTATCCGTTAGCAACAACTTGCTGATCGAATCTAGTTTGTACATACTGACAGGAGCAAAGCTAAATGGACTAACATAATATATTCCCTCGTTATCGTAAGATTTCTTGTTCTGACGGTTTAAAGGATTATCACTGTTAGAGACTTTTACTAGACCCGATTTTTCCAGTTTATAGACCGCATGTTTCAACTTACTGGCATTTCCCAGCTGTGCTGCAATATCTTTCCTTTCCTTTAATGTTTGACTCCATTCTACACTATCACCATCTAGTCGGTGCTGTAACCTGGGTGTTATTTCCCACCAACCACCAATAGAATAATTATCTTGATGTGCAACAACTAAGCTGTCTCCGGTTACCTCTTCTTGCATACTATACTTTGTTTGTCTAAGGTAAAATAGGGTATCTTTTTTATTTCTTACTTCAATACAAGAATACATAACATAGTCGTCTAAAAATGACAGGTTTTTAAAAAGGCTATAAACGATCACTGAGCTATCTATATTTGACCAATTTGCTTGTTTACCCTTTTCCCAATCTTTTATGTCAGTGTAAGATACTTGATAATATTCATTTTCATCTCTAGAGCAACTATAATAAACCATAGTCCCCAGAACTATGAAACACAAAATACTTTTCCAATTCCAAAATTTGTTTTTTTTCATTTCGTGTTTCATTTCGTAGTCAAGATAAACAATTGTTAGAGACCCTGAAAAGAAAGAGTCCTGTTTAATAATGGGATTCTTTCTTGCAAACTTAGTTTTTGTTATTTCATCATCGTAAATATTAATTATATTTACGGTTCAAAATAATTAACCAGACTTATAGACAATATGAATGAAAATTTGGAAAATGAAATCCTGTCATTGGACTATCCAATTGAAGATCAAAAATTAGTGACCATCACGCAGTATATGTTACTTAGTATTGCCACGTTTGGTCTTTATACTGTTTGGTGGATGTACAAAGAATGGCGTTTTTTCCGGGATAAAGAGTATCTTGATATTTATCCTGCCGTACGGGCAATATTTTCAGTTTTCTTTATTTATTCTCTTTCTCAAAGGATTCTATATTATGCCAAATCCTTGGGGTATACAAAAACCTACGCTCCGTTATTAATTCTATTTGTAGTTATTTTTAGCAATATTGCGTCAATATTTCCAGATCCGTACGGCCTTATTTCCATTATATTTTTTTTGTGTTAGTACCTGTTGTTGAGGCTTCCAATTTTGCGAAACTTCAAGATAGCAGTTTTAACTTTGGATACCAGTCCTCTTTTTCCGGTAAGCAGTTAATCTTATTAATTGCGGGAGGGACCTTATGGTTTTTTGTTGTCATTGGTTTTTTATTTGGAGATCCTAATAAAACTGTCTAACTTTTATGTAGAAGTCATGTAATTCTTTAGCTAAGCATTCAAACGTTTTAAGGAAGCCTTATCTATCAATTAGCAGATGCTAGAATGTGTTGGATATTGATTGATTAATCCTATGCAGGGAGAATATGGAATTACCTAGTTTTTACATTTTAATTTTTTAAATTATGTGGAGTTTAATTTTATATTTTTTACTCGGAATTGATCAACCCTCAAGTTAACATCCATAAGAAGGGATCTAACAGCAATTCAAACAATAGATGATGGAGACCCTAATGATGGAGATAAAGTAATCTTATTCGGAATCTGGCTTTATAAAAAATATAATAAAAAAATAAACTTGAAATTGTTGAAACAACTAGTCTAATTGCATAATAACAACGTGAACAAACTTGGAAAAAATAACCGCTGAAATCAAGAAAGTTGATAAAGTCTTAATCGATGACCTTATCATTCCTAATTATCAACGTCCCTATCGCTGGACAGAAGATAATGTCCGATTATTATTGGAAGATATAATGCACAGTTGGAAAGAAGGAAAGAGCTCTTATCGTATTGGGAGTGTGATTCTAAATAATAATAAAAGTCAACTATATATTGTTGACGGCCAACAACGGATTACTACTATTTTGCTCATACTAAAGTCATTGGGAAGTACTGTTGGAGCTAGTTTGAGAGATTCATTAAAGTTTAAACATTTAGACTCCGTCAATTCAATAATTCAAAACAAACGTTTTATAGATAATTGGTTGTTAGAGAATTTAGGGAGTGACAGTGGAAGCTTTGATAAATATATTTTAAAATATTGCGAATTTGTAGAGATTAAGGTCAGTGATCTTTCTGAAGCATTTCAAATGTTTGATTCGCAAAATGGCCGTGGTAAGGAATTAGAAGCTTATAACCTTTTGAAAGCCTATCACATCCGAGCAATGGAAAGTAATACGTTTGAGGAAAAAATAGCTTGTGATAAAACTTGGGAAGGGGCTGCAAGATATCAAACAGTTAAAGACAGAAATTATGTTTCAGATTTATTAAGACAACTAGTTAATGAACAATTGTACAGAAGCCGGTTATGGAGTCGTAAAGAAACGGCTTTAGTTTTTAATAAAAAACAAATTAAAGAATTTAAAGGTATTACAGTCAATAAAAACCATCCAATTGATTTTCCTTATCAAAATAGAGAATTGCTGCAGGTAGTGATGCAAAATTATTTTAAATCTCTGGGTATGTCAGTAAATGGTGTGAAATCACGATTTAAAAAGTCTTCTTTTGAAAATATTAATCCGTTTGCATTATTGAATCAAAATATTATTAACGGAAAAGACTTTTTTGATTATATAGAAACTTATGTAGAAATCTATAAAAGACTTTTTAAAAAGGAATTTGAAGAAATGAAAGCTTTGAAGTTTTTTATACAAAGTTATTGTAAATATAAGGGTTGCAATAGAGACGGAGATCAATATTTATTTGAACTATACAAATCATTGATTATGTTGATGTTTGATAAATTTGGTGAAGAAGGTGTTGAAAAATATCATATCATACTCTATTTATTAGTGTATCGATTAAGATTAGAAAAAGAGCAAGTACGCTATGCAAGTGTAGCTGATTATCCAGTTAGTTGCGAGATCTTTAATATTATTGAGAAGGCTCAGACCTATTCAGATTTAATTAAGCTAGAAAGAATGGCTTACAAAAAAGTAGTATGTAAAAAAGATGTCGATTTTATTATTAACTATTTTATCGATCAGAAAGTACCGTTAATATCTGGTGATGAAAAAAAAGTAAATTCAAGTAAGTATACGTTCGCATAATGGAAACAACAAATCTAAATAAGAGTTTGGAACAAATATTTCAAAGTAAATACATTGTGCCATTGTATCAAAGAAATTATGCTTGGGATCAGGATGAAATAGAGCAATTACTTCAAGATTTATATGAGAATTTCAAAAAGTCTCAAATAAATTCTTCGTTAAATTATTTCATTGGAAGTTTAGTCGTTTTGAAAAGGAAAGATGGATTTTATGAGGTAATTGACGGTCAACAACGCTTAACTACTTTATCATTATTACTGAAGATTATTGATAAGGTAAAAGAGCCAAAGTTATTTTATGAATCGAGATTAGAAGTAGAAGCTTTTTTTGATTCATATTATAGAAATGGAAATACAAAGGATGTTACCTTCAACTATAAAGTTTCGCACTTAATCAATGCTGTTGATTTGTTACAACAAACAATTGTCAATCCAGATGAGAGGAAACAAAAAAGATTATTTGATATTGAAGATTTTGAGAAATTTAAAAACTTTGTCTTTCAAAATGTCATTCTCGTTCGTGTTGAAATACCTCAAGATACAGATGTTGCCTCTTATTTTGAAATAATGAATAATCGGGGTGAACAATTGCAAAAACACGAGATTCTAAAATCTTACTTAATGGAAACATTAAAAGATAAAGATGGAAATTATTTTGAAAAACAGCAGGATGAATTTTCGAAAATCTGGGACGCTTGCTCACAAATGGATACCCATATCCAAAAACTTTTTTCTGCTGAAGTGAGAGAGAAATATTTTGGCGAAAATTATGACGAGATTCACGAAGTTGATTTTCAAAATGAAGAGACAATCGAAAACATTGGGGTTTCAATTAATCAGGCATTAGATAAGATAAGTGAAAATACAAATTCAATACAGATTGATGATATTGATGATGCTGGTAAAGATCAATCTATAATTGATTTTTCTAATTTTTTGATGCATATCTTTAAAATAAAGTATAAAACCTATTTAGAAAACGGAGTAGAAACTGAAATACCTCTGAATGAAAAAGACTTAATTGTAGTTTATAACGGCATTATAAATCTAGATGCCAAGGACTTTATCAATGATTTATTGTACTACCGTACCGTGTTTGATCGATTTATTATTAAAGCAACTGAAGAAGAAAATGAAGAAGAAAAATATAGATGGACATTACAAAAGCCATATAAATATTTATATGAGAAAAAGAATAGGACTAGTTTAAAATTCAAAAATATCTTTGAGAACCAGGATCGATTAAGCAAGTCTATATCTTTACTACAAGTTACATTTAGAAATAAAAAATATAAAAATTGGCTACAAAGCCTTTTAAACTATTTTTTTGATAAAGAAAAATTTACAGTTAAATGTGAAGATCTTCAATATTTTATAGATCAATTGATTTTAGAGTATTATGATACAAATATTAATTTTGATCAATTTGATCAAGGGGTAAAAGTCCCTCATTTTTTATTCAATTTTATCGATTATTTATATTGGGTTAAAATACCTTCGGATTTTAAATTTACATACCGAAATTCTGTAGAACATCATTTACCTCAATCATACAAAAATGAGATTAATGAAACTTTACTGGATAATTTAGGAAATTTATGTTTGGTCAGTAAGAGTTCAAATTCAAAGATGAATAATGAACATCCTGTTGGAAAAGCTGCTGAAAGCGGTAAATATTACAGAAAAAATTTACCACCAAAACAAAAAATAATGTACAATTTGACTAATCTCAAAAATAAATGGGGAAATGATGAAATTGAAATCCATAAAAATGAAATTGTTGAACTATTGAGCCGACGCAGAGAATTGTTGAATTAACTAACATAATAACTTGTAATTAAACAACTGCTTAATTCAACACATCCAGAAAAATGGACATTTTAAGAGTATAGAATTAAGATTTAAACTATGTAATCTATTTATTCCAGCGCTGATTGTATTTCAAACAATATTTCAGATATTTGGGTAGAACCCTTAGCAGTTAAAAGATTTCATCATGTCCGACATTCAACATTTATTAGAGCAGATCCGCCAGTTCCGAGATGCCCGCGATTGGGAGCAGTTTCACAATTCCAAAGATTTAGCTTTGGCATTGAGTATTGAAGCCTCTGAGCTTCTGGAGCTTTTCTTATGGAAAGGTAATGAAGATGCTGATCCTGATAAACTCAAAAAAGAACTAGCCGATGTTTTGATGTATGCTTTATTGCTTGCCGATAAGCATGGTTTGGATATAAAAGAGATTGTTGAGGAAAAGATGAAACTTAATAATGAAAAGTACCCGGTAGAGAAAGCTAAAGGAACTGCCAAGAAGTATAACGAATTATAATGATCAAACCTTTCCAGATTATTCCATATCCATTTGATACGCAGTTGGAACTAACTCTATTGCAAAAACAGCGTGATTATCTTTCATGGCCTATAGTATACTTCCTTCAAGATAAAAAAGAAGCTTATGTTGGTGAAACCACTGATATGGTTACTCGCTTCAAAGCACATCTTAAGACTGTGAGAAAACAACAGTTACAGTCTGTAGCCCTTATCCGGAGTGAACTGTTCAATAAGTCAGCAACTTTAGATATCGAGTCTAATTTGATCCGCTATATCGCCGCCGATGGGCAGTTCGATTTACAAAATGGTAATCTGGGGATCTCCAATCATAAGTTCTATCAACAGAAAGAAGTTTATTGGGAACTGTTTCGTGATATCTGGTCAGAATTAAGAAAAATGGGTATTGCCCGACATTCGCTAGAGCATATCGATAATTCAGATCTTTTTAAGTATTCTCCCTACAAAAGCTTAACGCGAGAACAGACCAATGGATTAAAGATGATTCTTAGATGTTTGCTTGATGATCGTGCAAAGGTTAGCTTGATTCACGGTGGAGCAGGAACAGGAAAGTCTATCCTGGCTATATTTCTATTTAAATTATTGAAGACCGATTTACAGGATTTTAATAAAGCTGATTTTGACGAGTCAGATGAAGAGTTATTTAGTTTGGTAGAAGATGTCCGTCAAAAATATGGAGACTTGGAAATGGCTCTCGTCATTCCTATGCAGTCATTTCGTAAAACCATCAGTAAGGTCTTCAAAAACATTAAAGGATTGTCACCAAAGATGGTCATCGGTCCAGCTGAAGTGGCTAAACAAAAATATGATCTCTTGCTCGTAGATGAAGGCCATCGCTTACGCCAATGGAAAAACCTTGCTGCTTATTATGGTACATTTCGTAAAGTATCACAGCAATTGGGTTTAGATGAATTAACCTGTACGGAGTTAGATTGGGTGCAGTTGCAATCCGATAAATCCATTATTTTTTATGACGAGTTTCAATCTGTCAAACCGTCGGATGCCGATAAGCAGCGTTTTCTCGATTTGCAGGAATTAGAAAGTACACGGATTGAACGGTTACGCTCTCAGTTCCGCGTAAAAGGAGGAGCACATTATATGGAGTTCGTACATCAGATCTTCTCAGATAACAATGCAATTTCGCCAAAACCTTTTGAGAGCGTGCACTACGATTTTCAGTTATTCGATGATCTGGATGCCATGGTTAAGGAGATTAAGCGTAAGGATGATGCCGCAGGCCTGTGTCGTATGGTAGCAGGTTTCGCCTGGGATTGGATCTCCAAGAGTGATAAATCGCTTCACGACATCGTTATTGGTGATACTGCGCTCCGATGGAACAGTACTGATGTTGATTGGGTAAATTCGGCCAATGCGATCCATGAAGTCGGCTGTATTCACACCACACAAGGCTACGATCTCAACTATACCGGTCTTATTATTGGTCCAGAATTGGATTATGATTTCGATACGAATTCTTTTGTTGTATATAAAGAGCGATACAAAGACAAAAATGGTAAAAATTCTATTCATGATCTATCAGTTCTAAAAAATTATATCCTCAATATTTATCGTACCATCCTTTTTCGCGGTATTCAGGGAAGTTATGTGTATGTCTGCAATGACAATCTAAGAAAATATCTAGCACAGTACATTAAAAGACAGTGGACAGCAGACAAAAGTGAAACTGATTATAGCATTACCGATACCCCATCTGAAAATTCAGTTCCATACTATGACCTTGAGGTCGCAGCAGGGAGTTTCTCTGAGCTCCAACAAGCAGAACATACTCATTATATTCAGGTAAATAGAATCACAGTAGATCCAGCTCGTTATTTTGCATGTAAAGTAGTGGGGGAGTCTATGAACAAAATTATCCCTAATGGCGCTATATGTCTCTTCGAGAAATATCAAGGCGGTTCTCGCAATGGATTGATCTGTTTAGTTGAGTCCAATGATTTTGTTGATCGGGAATTTGGATCCAACTACACCATAAAAGAATATAGTAGCAAGAAAACCATCAGTGAAGAGGGATGGGAACACCAAGAGATTATGCTTTTGCCGAAATCTACCGATACATCTTTTCAGCCTATTATGTTGCGAGATGAAGAGCTATTGGATTTGAAAGTGATTGGCGTGTTTAAGAAGGTGCTAATATAGGACTTCAAAAAAGGAAGTCATAGTTTCTGAAATGGTTATTTTGCAGGAACTATGACAAAAATCAATTATAAATAAGCATATTTATTACAGCTTTTTCAATTCTTAATCACACATACTTCTATCCACATAGGTTTTCCCTCCGTTACCATTAATGTAGTAACATCCACCACGTGGACCTCTTATATATGATCTTGCTGAAGAATTTCTTTGTTTCTTAGAAGATTTTTCTTTCAAATTGGAGTTACCAGTTCCAGAAGATAGTTTATTTATAGATGATGAATTAGATTTTACATACTCCCATGTTCCATCCGATTTTAAAATCACCTTCTGACCACTAGCTGTAGTAGCATACTGACTTTGACCAAATAAAATCACTACAATTAGTGATAGTGTGAATATTAAAATTAGATTTTTTATCATGTTTTGTTATTAATAAAGATTTTAAGGTAAAGCTTCAATGGATTTATTATCCAAATTTACGCTTTTACGACCTGCCCAAGTATTGATGATATGTTCTGTAGCCGCTTTAAGAGATTTATTAATGTGTATAGGATGTTTTCCTGAATGAGTAAAAAACTCAACCTCATTATCAATTTTTGAATACCAAACTTTACCTACATCTGCTTTAGTCAAGGTATCAGGTTTCATAATTTTCTCAAAATTATTAAGTTTATCCTCATTTAAGCCTATGATCTGATTGGGTTGTTTATTATCCCTACACTCTACCTCAATATATCTTATTCCATTCCAGCACATACATTCCTTATTAACCCAATAATAAATTCCTATAACGGTAGCAATAATCACTGCGCCTGCGGATAAATATGTAGTTCTTCGATTCGGTAAAAAAAAACTGTTTTTTGTCGGATTATGAAATTTTTCTACACTACTATCTCCCGCAGATCCATCGCTAGAAGTTGATAGTTTATTATTCCCAGTTGATTCTCCATAAAGACCTTTAATCCCAAATAAATTGTCTCCTGATAGTGGTGTATCTTCAGCTTTTCCATTATCAACAATACTATATTTTCCCTGATCTTTTATGATTGGTGAATCTTTATCGACAGGTTTGTTACTTACCAGATTAGATACTGTATCAACAATATCTACAGCTTTCCCTTCCATATCCCTGTTATGTATTACCAGATTATCTGGATTAACTAATTCTTCTTCACGCTTTATTTCACTGTCTGGATAAATAACAGTTTCTTCACAATCTTTTTCTTCTTCAAGAATACCAGCCTCAATTTGTTGTGTAACGTCATCTCTTTCATACAATTTTAATTCATCTGAGTAGCCGGATATGTTTGTTTCTATCCAATCAGCACTTTTATAAGGCCTTTTTGGAAAATCGATTAAAATAGCGACCATTTTGACTATTCTTTCACTAGGTTTTAGCGTTTCACCTATGATAAAATTTTGTAAAGATCTGAGTTTACTTAGGTCTGCATTATTGATAGCAGTTTCTATACTTTCATCTTTATTTGGACGAGAAAAATAATTTTTAAAGACGTTAATATCATCCTGAGACAATCGCTCATGTAAGCGTATCAAACTATACTCCCGCAAGTTTGCAGGTGATGGCGTATTTAACTCATCAGGTAATACTTCCAGAGATTTTTTTTCCAAGTAAGCCTCTCTTACAGCTTTTTTAAATTTATCGAACGTAGACATCCTTGCAAAAATAAATCAATTATCCAATCGGTAATTACGGAAAACCATAATCAAAACATCTTTAAATTCTTGCCTTGTGCACTGGAAATATCGGAAATATATCGGTAATCCCAGTAATATATCAGTAAAAGCAGTAATGTCGGAAACGATTGGTGTATAGCTTTTTAACCGCTATACCTTTGTTTTCGAAGTCAGATGATAGATTGATTAGTTTATGAGACTAAGATACTAAATAGATTTCACAATGAGAAGATCTCACGGTAGTCGTTAGCCGGTTTGGGAAGCAGCTTTTGCCTCCCGTGAGTGACACTCTTACTTCCCAAAAAATTCAGAAGGCCTTCTGAAAACACATGTAGTAATCCTATGCACGGAGCATATGGAGCTACCAGGTTTTTACATTCTAATTTTTTGAATTATGTGGAGTTTAATATTATATTTTTTATTCGGAATAGGTCAACCAAGTAGTTCACAGCCAACACAAGGGAATCCAACAACTATGCAAACAGCCGGATATGATGACCCTAATGATGGTGATGGTGGAGATAAGGAAAATCCAAGACCACCTAAATTGTAAATAAATTTTATATGAATTAAGGGAATTATTATTATATAATTCCCTTTTTTTTAATGTTGTTTTATGGCCTAAAATTCAATAAATTCGCTTAAAACTATAATGTGCGAATATTACTTGAAACATTGATTATATTAATATTCTTTATCTCCTGTTCTAATAATAAAATAGAGCCTGAAAAAGAAGTGAATAATAAATATTATGATTTAGCTTACCAATTTCTTGAAGAAGGAAAAAATGATAGTTCATTTCATTATTTCAATAGGGCTAAAGAACAATTCTTGATTCAAAAACAGAATTTACCCGTTGCAAATTGTTTGATCAACATGGGAAATATTCAGTTTGATCAAGGAGACTTTTTTGGTTCGCAAGAAACATTACTTTCTTCTTTGATTTATCTAAATCAAAAGAAAAGTGCTGACCATCAACTTTTGTCCTTAGCCTATAATACTATAGCTAATGCTTCAGATGAATTAAATCAATTTGATGATGCAGTTCGCTATTTTACATTGGCTATTCATTATTGTGATGACCCCGCGCTTAAATTGAAATATAAGAATAATCTATCTGTAAGTTTAAGAAGTGCGAAAAAATATAAAGAATCTATAGCTCTTGGTGAAGAAAATCTTAGTTTGGCAAAGTTAGGTTCAAAGGATTTTGCTCGATTTCTGAATAATTTAGCAAAAACAAAATGGCAGAATTCCTCTTCATCTATTCCTTTGAAAGATTATTGGCTAGCACTAAAAATTAGATTGCAACAGGGCGATCTATGGGGACAACAATCTAGTTTCGCTAGTCTTTCTCAGTACTACACTCATATTAATGTTGATTCAGCTTTTTTTTATGCTAAAAAACAATATGACATAGCCAAAAAAATTAATAGTCCGGACGACCAAATAACTGCTCTAAAAGCTCTTATAGATATAAAGCCGGATCAAGGAAAGATTTATTTCAAGAAATTTATGGTGCTCAACGACAGCCTTCAAAATGCGAGAACATCAGCTAAGAACCAGTTTGCTTTAATTCGTTATGAATCCGAAAAGAGCAAAGCACAGAATTTAGTTTTAGAAAAAGAGAATGAGAAAAAGGAATCACATTTACTAATTCAGCGTATTGGTATAGGATTTCTCCTGTTTTCAATTGTTCTTGGAGTCTTTTGGTACAAAAAACGCAAACAGCGACTTGAACTTGAAGCACAGAATAAGATCAAAGAAAATCAGCTTCATCTTTCTAAAAAAATTCACGATGTCGTGGCTAATGGAATTTATCGTGTTATGACTGAAATCGAGTATAAGGAAGATATCGATCGGGAAGGTGTACTGGACAAACTAGATGATATGTACCAGAAATCGCGGGATATCTCACATGATGTTGAAGAGCAGACTGAAACCGAAGTTTCTTTCAGTGAAAAACTGTCAGATCTACTCAAATCATTTGCAAGTGATCACCGTCGTGTTCTTATTGCCGGAAATGAACCAGATTTATGGACACGAATAAATAAAAGGGCCAAGGAAGAGGTTAGTCATGTTCTACAAGAATTAATGGTTAATATGAAAAAACACAGTCAAGCAGATCAAGTTGTTATTCGTTTTGAAAACCAGGGTAATCAGTTAGAAATTTTTTATAAAGATAATGGGATTGGTCTATCAGATTCAAAAACATATGGAAAAGGTTTATCTAATATGGTTTCCCGTATCGAAGGTATTGGTGGTGAAATTATCTTTGTCAAAGAAGAGGGGAAGGGGCTTAGTGTGAAAATCAATATACCCATATAAAAAAAACGATAATGTATGTTTAAAAAAGTACTCATTGCCGAAGATCACGAGATGACCAATATTTCAGTACAGAAAACACTTAAAGATCTTGGTGTAGAAGATGTCAAGTACGTTCATTATTGCGATCATGCATTGACTTGGATAAATAATGCACTTCGCGATAAGGATCCATATGATTTGATTATTACTGATATCGAATTTGAAGATGATGAAAGTCCACAGAAATTAAAAGATGGCTTATCACTGATTAAAGCGATTAAGATGGTGCAACCTGATATTAAAGTCATATTATTCACAGCGAAAGATCGGAACAGCAAGATCACTGAAATGTTTAAGTTAAATCAAATTGATGGTATGGTCCGTAAAGCACGGCATGACGGGCGACATTTACGCGAAGCACTTCAGATCGTATATAATAATAAAACCTATCAATCTCCAGATGTTAAAAAAGTTGTTCAAGAACGCAACTCGCACGAATTTACTTCATTTGACTTACATATCATTCGGTTATTATACGAAGGGATATCTCAAAAAGACATGCCACTTTACTTGCAACAACGAGAAGTTATTCCATCCAGTTTGAGCAGTATTGAGAAACGACTCAATATCATGAAAGATGTGCTTAATTTTACTAAAAATGAACAGTTAGTTGCTCATTGCAAAGAGATCGGTATTATTTAAAATAAAATATTACATGTTATAGTTTTTCGCGAAAAACAGACACGTCATTGCACATCATGTAATTAAATTTAGTAATTATAAACCTAATATTTGGCTATCCTTGGGGTAGCCTTTTTTATTTCCATTCAAATAAATTATTTTTTCGCTTGCTATTTGTCGTGAAGAGTTTTTTAATGCTTTTTATTAATCTTTTTGTCAATTATTTTATTTTACAACACCATTTTTATAATAGTTTTAGTTACGGGAAACCGTATCATTTTAGAGTAGGTTATTGATAATTTTGGATCGATGTTATTAAACCATCAGAAAAGTTATTTTAACCATATTAACTAAAAACACTTATGAATTCAGATCATTTGATCCAAGATACACTGTCGGATAGCAGGGGTATCAATGAACGTGTTAGGCAGGAGCTTTTTAAAGCCAAAACCGAGGTATTGATTGCAATGGCATGGTTTACCGATAATGAACTATTCGCCGCAGTCCAAGGCTGTCTTGATCGACAAGTGAAAGTTCTTATCATTATATCAGACCAGCCAGATAATGAAAAATTAGATTTTTCCATATTAGAAAAACACGGCGCTGAGGTGACCAAGGTCAAGAATGTAGGTTGGGGAATGATGAATCAAAAATTCTGTGTTATTGATAAAAATGTGGTTATTACAGGTTCTTATAACTGGAGCAATAATTCGAAGAACAATCATGTAAGCGTTATCATCACAAATTATTCAAAAACGGTAACAGAACATATTGAAACATTTCATCAAATTCGTTCCAGGGCCATCAGGATCAATAATGGTGAACTGTTAGAAGATATTATACAATCAGAAAAAAAAGAAAATCCTATACCAGTGAAAACATCATCGCAAACCATTCTTCATTCCACACCTGTTCAAGAACTTAATTTTCAGCAACAATCGCTCAAGGAATATAAAGATGTTTTAGATAATATTATCGCATCAGAAGTTGGAGCTTTTGATAAGGACTTAGTAAAGCTTAGTGGATATAATCGTGCCTACGAGAACAGTGGAGACCATCAAATCCTTCATCAAGCAATGGATAGTCTGTATTCTAACTTTATCAATGAAATTGATGTCATTGCCGAAAAGAAAGAACGTTTGAAAGTAAGAATAGATGAACAGCAAAAGCTGAGCTCGACCAATATGGAATTTAAGACGGAGCATGAGATCGAAAAGATAAAAAATAATGCTACAGTTGACAAGCAAAATATAGATTCGGATATCAATGCATTGACGAGCAAAATCGAAGAAAAGCGTCTACAGATTGCATCAAACAATACTACAAAAATTCCTTTTATAGAAACTAAGATTTCATCTTTGAAGCAAAAGATGAAAGAGCTGGAGATCGAATTTGTGAAACCCACAATGAATAAACCCATCATGTTCATATTGGGAGGTACTACCTTATTGCTTGCGCTATACATTTTTGTTTTTTATTCTTCAGTAGCTTATATTTTTATTTTTTCGAAAGAGGAAATTAAAGAAATGATGCTATTGGGATCAGCAAGCGTTGAATCACCGGAAGTATTTAATCCACATGCTATTTCAAAAATAGGAGAAAAGGGAGCTGGTGGTATACTATTTCTCTTTTTGTTTGTTGCCATACCTTTAGCGCTTGGTATGTATAAAGTATTTAATGATCTGTTTGCATCGACAGAAAAAAACGAACAGCAGGATCAAACCATTTGGAATATAATTAAAGCATCATTCATCAATAATTTAGGTATCATTTTAATTCTTGTTGTAGATATTTTTATTGCTTATAAAGTTTCTAAAAACATCAATGACATTGAACTTTTGACCAATAAAACCGACCAAAAGTTATCGCTTTCGAATGTTATGGTGGATAGTAATTTCTGGTTGGTATTTATCCTTGGAGCATTGGGTGTTTTTCTTTTCAGTTTCTTTTTTGAAAAATTTATGAATCAAATAAACGAACGTAATCTTTCTTTTCAACAGCAAAAAAGCAAACATATTGCCCAAAGTCATCAAGCCGAAATCGAAGAATATCAAGAACAGATTAATAAAATCCAATTGGAGAATGATGCATTTCAAGCTGAGCTTGTTACTTTGCAGGTTAACAAAGAAGAAAAGATCAGTCATATACAGCACTTACCTATCCAACAAAATGAAAGGATAGGTACACTACAACAGCAGTTACTTACATTTAAGGAGCGGATCAGTAATATTGGACAAATTTACAAAAGTCAGATTGACAATGATAAGTTACCTATCTCTAAGGCTGAAATGGAAAATCGGGTCAATATTTACATGGAAGGGTGGAGCAAATACCTATATGAAGTTTACGCCATCTTAAAAGCAGAAACAAAAACCCGTGAGGCAGTTAGAGAGTGTGAGGCATGGCTTTCCAATTTAGGATTACAATCTGACGTCAAACATGAACTTTTTCAAGATACTCCAGCTTTCAATAACTAATAATTAAGTATATGAATATAAAACATATATTGCCATTGGTAGTGTTACCATTTTTAGTGGCTTGCAGTGGTGGTGATAAAACTGCCAAAAAAGAGGTGATGATTAAAGATTATAATATTATTATCGCACCAGACTTGTCCAATCGGATCAATATGATGAAATATCCTAAACCTCTCCACGATACCTTACTGATACGGGAGGTTATTGATCATGCTGACGATCTGTTGAAATTAAATGATCGGAGCTCCGGTCAGTCAGATATTTACAAAATTGATTTTATAAACAGAGGGATTTTAAACAGCTCGTCGTTTGATCCCAAAAAGATGACGATTGATTTTAGTCAGTTTGGAAGCAAGCAATTGGATAGATCTAATTATATCCGTAAAGAACTGAATTCGGATAAACAAGAATTTGCAGATGAAGTCAATCGCGTTTACGATTATTCATTACAGAACCAAACAGGGGCTGATGTTTGGAATTATTTTAACGAAACCATTAAAACCTCATTGGTAGATGTATCCCCTCAGTTTTTAAATGAAACCACTAATGCAATCGTCAATAAGAAGAATACCAATGTTGTATTGCTTTTAACGGACGGATACATTGAAAGCGCTAATCAAGGTAAGGGGTATAAGTTAGGGCCGGAAATGATCGAAAAAATACGTAAAGCATTTAATGCCAGTGGTAAGTCAGAGTTGCAGGAGTTTATAGTACAAGATTCATCTTACGCGATAAATAAGACCAACTTTAATCTGAAGGACGCTAACATATTTATTGCAGAAATGGTAGATCGTTCTCTCGATAAATATGGAGTTTCAAAGGTACAGCCAACCGATTTTCAGATTATTAAGGTTATCTGGGAAAAGTGGTTGAAAGATAGTGGAGCTTCCAATGTAAAGGTTATTCAGGCGGTCAATACAAAACAACAGTTTTACAAAGAGTTTGAACAATTTCTTAAAATGTTGTAGTTCATTAAGCTTAATATTATGAATAAATGGACTAATGTCGCTGTAAAGCTTGTTATAATTGCACTGTTCTTTCTTATTGTATTTCTCATGAGCTGTGTTCACTCAGAACAAACATTCAAATCTGAGGGTTTTATGGCAACAAGCAGTCTGCCACATGAATCTTATGTAAAAGTCTATAAAGTGATAGATGGTGATACCTTTTGGGGTAAAAACAAGTCTGGAAAAAATGTTAAAATTAGACTGATCGGTATAGATGCACCAGAAGAAAGAAGCGCATTTAAGAAAAAGAAACATCCCTTTGGTAAAGTCGCAAAGAGTCATCTTGACAGTTTGATCCTCAATAAGGAAATTAGGTTGGAATTTGATGTTGATTCCCTTGATCGTTTTGGTAGAACATTGGCATATGCCTATCTTGATCATGTCTTTATCAATGAAGAATTAATTAAGAATGGCTATGCGGTTTTAATGACTATACCCCCTAATGTACGTTTTGAATCCCAATTTGTTCGAGATCAAAATTATGCAAAATCAAATCATTTAGGACTTTGGAAATTATACGATAATCCAGTATTTGACTAATAATTTTTTATGTCCAACTATTAAATTAGGCTACACGAACCTAATTCGGTAGTTGGACATACTATTAAACATCATTTTCATTACTCATAGTTCTGAAGAGCATCAGTGATCTCCTGTCTATAATTATAGATTTCGTCTAATGAATTTAAGAGTTTTTTGACTCCTTTGTCTTTCCCTTCATGGAAGACCTCCAGATATTTATTTGCAGAATTAAAGTGCAGTCTTGCCAAGGGTTTACGATTATTATCATCCAGCAAAATTCCAAAATAAGACTGTGTGTCTCTAAAAGCAATGCGCAAAGCTGGTATATGCTCCCTCAGAATTGCTTTTACGATCTGAGAACCTTCGATTTCTTCGTCAGAGGTTATGATTTTAGATTCATTTCCGGTGTTTTCATCAATAGGTTCAATTTCCGTTATAGTTTTCTGAGGGATTGTGTCGTTAATACTTAGAGCAGTTTTTAATCTCGAATTAATAGATTCGTTAATAGATGACGATAAAGCTTTTTTCGTATATTCCTTAAAGGCTGCCATCCTTGAAGCGATTAAAGGTTTATCAAAGAAACGATTGACCAATAACTTAACCAGTTCATCAGAAGGCTCCTGGATCTCCTTTTCGAACTCCTTTCTAATTGCTTTAATATACTTTAAACCTTCAGCAGAATCCAATATACCTTCAAGATGATATCCATTCTTGGTGAATTTTTCCAAAATTTTAATATTGGAATCTTTAAGATTAGAGAGGTCTAAAGTAAAAAATGGTTTCTCATCCATTATATTTGGCTTCTCTAAGTCAGCATAAAAATTGTAAATATGACCATTTGTTAAAACGCCAAATCTTGCTTTTGACACATGAAAATAACGATGCAATTGTGAGTTATGTGCGTCAGCAGTTTCCTTCCAATGCTTACATTCTATAATAAGTATTGGCTCATTATCTTTCTTTATGACATAATCTACCTTTTCCCCCTTTTTAGTGCCAATATCACAGATAAATTCAGGTATTACTTCCGTCGGGTTAAAGATATCATAGCCCAAAATCTGAATAAAGGGCATAACAAAGGCATTTTTAGTAGCCTCTTCAGTACTGATTTGTTCCTTTAGATTTCCGACACGTTGGTGTAGCTGCTCTAGTTTGAGTAATAGGTCATTTTCCATAGTATTTATAATGATTGATTTATACCCAAATTTAAATAGGAATTAGAAGTAAGTGTTACGCTTAGCCGTAACAGATTAACGACTTCAGCATATAGTTTTGTGTTCAATTATTAACTAAAAAATATTTAACGAAACATTATTATGGCTTGGAGTTTTAGAAGACGTGTAAAAATTATACCTGTTGTCCATCTTAATTTTAGTAAGAGTGGTATTTCAACCTCAATCGGAGTAAAAGGGGCTAGTATCACATTAGGGAAATCTGGAACCTATCTCAACACCGGTATACCAGGATTGGGTTTATACAATAGACAGAAACTTGTTAATGGTGATTCACAATTATTTGAATCTCCGATTTCTCCGCAACAATTAGAACCATACGATTCTAAATACGATAATATCTTTAGTGCAGATATTCATGAAATCACCAGTCAAGATATGCAGGGGATAAAAGAAGCCATATTACTAGCACGGGAGCAGCGCTTTTCATTGGAAAAAGATATTTCCAAAATTAGAATAGCTCTAAGATTTAGCAAAATCAAAAAAGTTATGAGTTATTTGCTGGTTTATGGATTGATCAATAAATCTATTCCAGAGCAAATAGACAATGATTTAAAAGCCCAAGGAGAAGCATTGAAACAAACAAAAGAACAGAAAGAGTCATCATTTGTCAATTTAAAAGTAGATTTTGATACTGAATCGAAATATAAATATGAAGAACTTGTCGCTAGATTTATCGAACTAACAAGAAGTCGTAAAATATGGGACGTAACAAGTGCTCAATTTGAAGATCGTCGCATTACCCGTTCCTCGGCAAGTACGATTGTAAAGCGCAATACTGTTCATTTCGGGTTGAAGTCAATACCCGAATTTAAATCTGATGTACAAGCATTATTCTTACAAAATGCAAACGGTGCAGATCTCTATATCTATCCTAATTTTATTGTGATGTATAGCAAAAATAAAGACTTTGCAGTCATAGGGTTGGACGAAATAAATCTACAGCAGAGTTTTGTAAGATTTACAGAAACTCAGGGCGTACCTGTAGATACAAAAATCATTGAGCAAACCTGGGCTAAGGTTAATAAAAATGGGAGTCGAGACAAGCGGTTTAAGGGGAATTATCAAATTCCAGTTGTGAGATACGGAGAGTTAAAATTAAAAACGACAACAGGAGTTCATGAAGAGTATCAATTTAGTAATTACGAAGCAACTGCAGCTTTTGGACAAGCTTTTAGAGAATATCAGCAATCTATTAAACAATTGGCTTAGATCTGGAAAAACTAAATATAAGTATACGAGGATCTGCCTCTTTGATCTACCCACTTACGGTATGCCGTAAACATGGAGTACAAATCCTGATTAGCTTTGTTTCAATATGTTCGTTCATAGTGGATTGACATTATAAATTATATATAAATATTAATATGAAGAAATTTTTACTATTTATTTTATTACCGTTTTTATTTGCTTGTAGCAAAGATAATTCAGCAGAAGATGTTTACGGTTATGAAGTGGAATGTGAACAATGTCATATCACTTACCTTGATGCAAATGAAAGAGTGGTGTCTCTTAAGGGACAAAGTAAACGTTGGAAGATTGATTTCCCGAATGCTGTCGTCTACGAACTAGATGTGACGGCACAAACTTTAGTGAGTAACGTGAGTAATATGCACGTATATATTACTAAAAATGGTTCTCGTATTTCATCTCATTCAGGAATAGCTGAAGCTACGACAAGTTACACTGTCTCTTCTCGTGGCGGTGGCGGTGGAACTACTGCTTCTGGCTATTGCGGAGCACCTACTACAAAAGGAGGGACTTGCTCTAGAAAAGTTGCAGGAGGGGGCAGATGCTGGCAGCATACATAAGTTATTTAATCATTCACAATTAATTATAAAATTATGGCAACTAAACATGAAGTTAAATGCATTAAGAAAACAAATCGTACAAGTGCATACGAAAGGATTGAATTTATTGGTGGGATAAATCATGATGGTGGAAGGTGGAAACTCTCACAGGAGGCAGCTATTGAGGGAATTGAAAATGGCAAATGGGATTTTTTCGTTAAGAAAGACGGGGTATCGGTTGATGTAATTGTCGCTATTAGCGCATATGGCAATAAGTATCTAAAAACAAAGAATGATGGTGAGCAACCAAATAATTTATTGAGTTTACCAGAATGTCCGTAAAATCAGGTTTTTAATATTATTATCCGAATTTTTTAACATAAAAACAGTATTCTATTTCTTTACTCAAGTGAGGGAGTAGAATACTGTTTATCTTATTGCCGATCCGTTTCACTGTGTACCCATTTAAGAAAATACATGTATTTGATCCTCATCGTCTGTTAAGAAATTTTTCATACATAGAACGTGGCTTAAAAAAGGTCTATAAAACAAAAGACACGCCCTGGGACGCTGTTCTTATGGGTAGCGTGGCGTGTACTGTTAGTACAAAGATAAGCATCCATTAACTATTTTAGCCAAATGTGAATAAAATCAGTTGATGATATGGTTATTAAGAATAATAGTGCTTTTCAATAAGTTTTTATTCACATTTGTTTCTTAAGAAAGAGGAAAAAAATAAATTATATTTGAGCATATAAACTAAATATTCGACAGATTATTTAAGTTTGATTAATAAACTTGAAAGGGAGAATATGACCTATTTGAATACTTTAAAATATTGGCGCAATTCATTAGCAGATGCCACTCGACCTGCCATTAAATTGAAGGAGGGCAAAGTTTCCTATTACTTTGCAGAGTTATCTGATATAAATTTACAGTTGGGACGTGTCGACCATAAGTTGGCTGCACAAATAATATCGGGAGAGAGTCAGAGATTAAATAATCTGAAGGGTATAAAAGATGCAAAAGATCCGGATTGGATTCACTTGGAGCAAGTATCGGTTCTTATCAGCCCCTTTCTGATCAATAATAAATTTGCACATAACAAAAGCATTCAAGATAAGAATTTCATGATGCCTTTTTTAATTAGAGCAAATTTAAAGCGTAGTGGAGAATTATTAATCCCTGATGAATCAGCACCATATGTATGTCGAGACTATTTAGAACCATTGCCACCTCAATCCATTGATTATCTTTTCGCGAATATTAATGACGTCGATAAAGTATTCTCAGATGAATTCTTAGGTACAACATGGCATCAATATTACCATCATCTTGCGCGACAATTTACATCAATTACCGACCAAGCAATTGAAACATACGTGCCATTGGACTATGAGAAAATTGAAAGATTTACAATAATCGTCGACGAGTCAATTCAAATGGCTGCAGATGGAATTATAAAATTGTACGATCATTTAATTCATTTGAATCAAGACCATGCACCCCTTTTAGAAAATCTTATTCAACCTAAAGATAGAGAAGTTCGATCTTTAATACCCTATAGAGACTTTGTTAAAGAAAGTACGCAGCATTTAGGGCAGATGGGGTATGAATATCCGCTGTCTATCACGCAAAGACAGAGCCTGTATGAAATCAATAACATGCATCAAGGAGAAATCCTTGCTGTCAATGGTCCTCCTGGTACAGGAAAGACAACATTATTACAAAGCATAGTCGCAAATGAAGTTGTAAAGTCAGCTATTCAAGGAGAAAAACCAACACTAATTCTAGCCTGTTCAACAAACAATCAAGCTGTAACAAATATTGTTGATAGTTTTCAAAATGTAAAAGTAAAACAAGGTGTTCTGTATGAAAGATGGATCCCTGCTATTTCAAGTTTTGCATTATTTCTCCCAAGTACATCCAAAGTAATTGAAGGTGATATTCCTTATCTAAAAATGAGAGAAGGAATTAACACGATCATTGAGAACCAACCATTCTTGGATAAGGCGAGAAACACTTTCCTTGATTGCTTTCAAACATCATTTCCTGATAATAAGAAGGACAATGCAAACACGGCAGCTGCGTTTTTAAGAGACGAACTGATCAATCACCAAAGGAATTTGAACCTTGGCGCCGATTACTGGGCATCTTATTTATCAATTGAAAATGAATTAGGACAACTTCATTATAAAAAAGATATCCAGCTTGCTGATCGTGATTTTTCGAGCAAAGTTAAAGATGTTAAACAACATCTTCTCGCATTTGAAAAACAAAAAAATGATTACTTCTTAAAAGAACCCTGGTGGATCAAGTTATTTTGTTTTTTACCGTTTATAGGCAGGATACGCGAGCAGCAATTAAGAGGTTTATTTCGCGAATTTGATTTTGATTTAACAACCATTAATCTTCGTCAAATAGCTGCAATCGATTCGTTTTTTGAGTCCAAGTTTAAGCTAATTAGTCAAATAGAGAAGAAATGCATTGAATGGGACAACTGGAAAATAAACAATAGTATTCATGCCAATCCACCACAAACAGAAAAATTATATCAGGCAGTTGGAAATGAAAAAGTAAATTATTTTTTCAATGAACTAGAAACGAATATAAAAAACGACATGTTCTTTTTAGCGATCCACTATTGGGAAGCGCGTTGGTTAGTAGCCATGCAAGATGCCCTCATTGACGGCAATCATTGGAATACTACAGGTCCACTTGCACTACAAAGATGGACACGATTTAGCATGCTGTTCCCATGTTTTGTATCTACTTTTTATATGGCCCCGAAGTATTTCCAGAAATTAAAATTTGCAGGTAAAGACGCGGCAGGAAAAAATAAATGGGATGGAGATCCCTTGGTGTCCGCTATTGATTACTTAATTGTCGACGAGTCTGGTCAGGTTACACCCGAAGTAGGAGCGGCCACATTTAGTTTAGCAAAAAAAGCAATCGTCGTAGGCGATACCTTACAGATTGATCCCGTTTGGAGTGTTACTAAATTAGTAGACAAGGCAAATTATTACAAACATGATTTAGCAAAAATAGACGACGATTATTTTGCAGCCAGTGATTTAGGTTTCCTTTGCAGTACAGGGTCCGTTATGAAACTAGCACAAAAATCATCTCCACATCACGAGAAGAAGACTTTAGCAAAAGGATTATGGCTTACAGAACATAGACGTTGTTATAATGAAATCATAGACTATTGCAATGTTCTCGCATATAAAGGATTATTGTTGCCCAAAAAAGGTAAAGCTCCAAAAGATTTAGTTTTAGCCCCTATGTCTTTCATTCATCACAATTATGAGACAGACCCTTCTGCTGTAAGTAAATCAAATAGAGGTGAAGCTAAGGAAATCGCAACATGGATCAAGCAGAACGAGCCGCGAATTATTGATTACTACCAAGAACAAGAAAATAAAGCTGCAACAAAAGAAAATAGACAGACCAAACAGTTAATTATAGGAGATCTTGTAGCTATTGTAACGCCGTTTACATTGCAGAAGTCTGTTTTAAAATCAGTATTGCAAAGATCTGGTGTGTCGATGAAAAATCTAACGATAGGAACAGTTCATGCATTGCAAGGAGCTGAAAGATCGATCATTATATTCTCTTCAGTCTATGGATCAAATATGGCAAATTCTAGCTTCTTCTATGATATAGGACCCAATATGCTTAACGTTGCCGTTTCCAGAGCTAAAGATTCTTTTATCATGTTCGGTCATGAAGGTCTCTACAAAAATAGTTCTAGCATGAAACCGTCAAACTTATTGTATAACCATATTGAAAATAATTAATGTTAGGCAAACCTAATTCAAGGTCGTCTTGATCTATGTTTCAAACCTGATTTGTATTCATTAAGTACTGATGTGTTATGACAGATTAATGGGCGGTGAGGCCTTCGAAGTAGATAGGATGATGCCCAAAAATAAGATCACCTGTAGAAAGAGGTTGTTCTACAGGTGATCTTATTTTTTGTTTAATTACGGGATTCCTTGTTTGGCGGTGTCGTTCTTACTACGTTAATAACGACAAAAGATATGTTATTAATTTCGTTTTGAATCATTGTACAGCATATTATTACTAACTTCCTGTTAAGCCAGTAACAAATGTGTCCACAAATCCTATAATCTTATTTAAGATTCTATCACCGATTTCTTTAGATTTTAAAACACTAGGCCTTCCTTCAGTTCGAAGGTCTAAAATTTCTCTTCTTAATGGCTCTCGCTCCGTGAATAGATAGTTTTCTATAAGTTTTTCAGTTTTTTCTTCAGATAGTTTTTCAGTTTCTATTAAAGTATCGAGTGCTTTTTCTTGCTCTTTGTTCCAGAATTTTTCAAATTCATCAGTAATATTATCCGTATCACTAATGTTTGGTAAGCTTTCTAGAATAAATTTTTCAATTAGATCCCTTTTACTTCTCAATGATACTTCAGTATTTAATAGGTTGAATATTTCTTTTTGAATACTTTCTTTGTCCTTATGAGTTTGCTTTGATTTAAATTTTATCAATAACTGTAGAATATAGGTGACATTGATCGTGTCTCGCCTTATCAATTCCAATTCAAAATCTATATCATTTAAAATTGATGTTTTTTCTGTGCCTGTATTAGTTGAAAGTGTATCTTTTAAATCCAAATACTTACTTGTATAATCTGCAAATAATTGTTCTTCTATTTGTAGATCTTCCCATGTAAATTCGGTGTAATGACTCATTTTTTTATGCAATCGCATTAATGCACGAAAAGTTAAGATAAATTGTAATTTATCATCTTCTGAGTACAGATCATCTACAGCATTTACTTCTGGAGTTAGTTCAAATAATGTCTTACTTACTTCATTGAATTTCTCAACATAATTTTCATATGGCTCGACAATGATTTCATCTATAGCTTCCTTATTGCTAAATAGAGCAATAGCTTGATCTGTTTTCTCTTTCAAATTTCGAAAACAAACGATATTCCCCTGTGTTTTATTTTTATCGAGAATACGGTTAGTACGACTAAATGCTTGTATTAATCCGTGATATTTTAAGTTCTTATCAACGTACAAAGTGTTGAGGTTTTTGCTGTCAAAACCAGTGAGAAACATATTGGCCACTAATAAGATATCTGTTTCATGTTTAGGATGTTTTGATTTCCTAGCAACGGCATTGTAATAATTGTAAAACCCTTCATTGTCTCTAATGTCATGTTTTTCGTCAAACATTTCATTGAAATCTTGTACATAAGTTTCTAATAATTCTCGTCGATGAGGCGTATAACTGCTTTCGTATTCTGTATGTTCCTCTGCGGCCATATTTTGATGAGTAATAATCCGTTCTGGTATTTCATCCTCATTTTGTGCGAAACTAAAAATAGTTGCTATTTTTAAATTGTGTTCCCCATTTAACTTTTTACGTTTCAAAATCTCGTAATACGCAATAACTGCATCAATGTCTTGCACACACATCATTGCACAGAACTTTCTGTTCTGTGTTTTTTGATCGTGATGCTGAATGATGTAATCAATAATTGCTTCTTTACGTTCTGGCGCTTCAAAAACTTCAGACTCGTTAATTTGTTCTACTTTCAAATCAATGATATGGTCTTTCTTTTTGAAAGTTTGAATATATTCTATTGAAAATTTCAATACATTTTCATCGCGTATTGCATCAGTGATTACATATTTATGTAAGCATTTTCCAAATAAACTTGCTGTCGTTTTTTCTCCGTCGGCATTTTCAGCTAAAATGGGCGTTCCAGTAAAACCAAACAGTTGAATATTGGAGAAATAACCAACAATATTTTTATGAGTATCGCCAAATTGTGAACGATGGCATTCATCAAAAATAAAAACCATTCTTTCATTTTGAATAGGTTTCATTTTTAGTAAATTCTTTCTTAAAATCGTATTGTTTAATTTTTGAATAGTAGTTACGATTATCTTGACATTAGGATCATTGAATTTTCGGATAAGGTCATCCGTATTCGTCGCAGAGCTAACTGAACCTTTACTAAAATTGTCATATTCCTTATTTGTTTGGTAATCTAAATCTTTTCTGTCTACTACGAATACAACTTTTTTAATAGAAGGTATATTAGACAAAATCTGGCTAGCCTTAAAACTTGTCAGGGTTTTTCCACTTCCCGTGGTATGCCATATATATCCGTTTTTTTCTATATTATAACCATTTAAGATTTCATTCTCTTTTACTTTCTTAATTATATTTTCAACCGCGTAGTATTGATAGGGGCGAAGTATCATCAATCTTTTTTCAGTTTCATTTAACACAACGTATTTACATATCATTTTACTGATATGACACGGTTCTAAAAACGAATCTGTAAAACCATTCAGAATGTTGTTCAAAGGATTATTATTTTCGTCAGTCCAATGAAAAGTTTGAAGATATTCCTGTTTATGCGTCCCAAAGTTGCTGAAATACTTTGTATTTACACCATTGCTAATAATGAATAGTTGAACAAAGTGAAACAAACCTTTTCCTGCTCCGAAACTATGTTTTTGATACCTGTTGATCTGGTTAAATGCTTCTCGCATTTCTAGACCTCTTCGCTTTAGTTCAATTTGTACTAAGGGCAAACCATTAATTAGCAACGTGACGTCATAACGATTTTCATATTTACCTTCTTGTTTTACTTGATTAGTTACTTGATATTCGTTTTGACACCAATGCTCTACATTCAGAAATTCAAAGTATAAATTATCACCATTATCTCTTAATATATGATGCTTTTTTTCACGTAATATTTTTGCTTTTTCAAAAACAGATCCTTTATTGAGAATGTTCAGTACTTTTTCAAATTCATTGTCACTAAATTGAATATGGTTATGTTTTTCTAATTGGTTTTTCAAGTTTACCAATAGTGCTTTCTCATCAACAATAGTAATATATTTATATCCCAATTTTTGCAATTGGATAATGAGTTCTTCCTCTAAAATTTGTTCTGATTGTCTACCCAAAATAATTATGAATTAGGAGTTTATATTGATCATTCTATTTATATACAAATCTAACAAAATCTAGCAATCTTATTATACTTCTCCTAATTCATAATTTAAAAATTATTTCAAGCCTTTAAACATCTGCTCGATAGCTTTCTTTTTTTGCTCCATGTTAGGATGTACATATAGATTTAAAGTTGTACTGATGTTTGAGTGCCCTAAAAGCACACTAACTGTTTTATAGTCACAATTACTTTCTATGCATCGAGTTGCAAAGCTATGCCTTAAACCATGAAATTTAAGCGCAGGCATATTTAGTTCTTTCATAAGATTTTTATAATAAGTACGATATGTCCTTGGCTCTGTAGGCTTGGCATCATTAGTCAATACATAAAATGAGGAGTTAACGATTTTTTTAAACGGTTTGAGTATTCGCAATAGGTCTTTATTAATCGGAATCTCACGAATAGAATTTTTTGTTTTCGGCGTGTCTAAAATAAGTTCAGTTTTTCTGATTCCATTTTCAATGACGTATATACGTTGAATAGTTCTGTTAACTTTTATAATACCACTATCTGTGTCGATATCTTCCCATGTAAGGGCGCAAACTTCTCCAATGCGCATGCCAGAACTTAGACAAATATAAACACCTAAGTTTCGAAAGGTAAAATGCTCTTGGATATGATTCATTATTTTTTTTTGATCTGTACGACTCAACACCTCTACCGTATATTTTTCTCTTTCGGTAGGAAATTGAATATCAAAAGGTGTATAAACTAACCATTTATGCTTGGCGCCAAATTTCATAATCATTTTCAGGACAATTAGAATATCTTTAATTGTTTTTTGACTTAATCCGGAATTCAATTTTTGAAAGACAAAAGCCTGCACCTCTGTTTCTTCAATGGTGTAATTTTTCCCAAATACAGGTAATAGATGATTTTCAATAAGGAGTGTATACGCTGAAAAGCTTGATTTTTTTACATACTGTTTTTTGTTTGTCTTCCATAGATCAATTATCTCTACGATTTGTTTTTGATTATTCATTGTTATTAATATTTATGAACCCCAAAGGAAAGAAATAAAGAATTGAGGATTTATATTTCACTAAGGTTCCTAATTTGAGATTTCCAGATTTTCATGGAGAATGGGAAACGAAGAAGTTGGGGGAAATTATGGACTTCAAAGTAACTAATTCCTTGTCTCGTGAGAATTTGAATTACGAAGTTGGGGCTGTAAAAAATATCCATTACGGAGATATTCATACTAAATTTCAAACCTTATTCAATATTACTAATGAAATAGTTCCATTCATAAATGACGAAATAAATGTGGAAAGAATTTCGGATGAAAATTATTGCAGAGAAGGAGATATTATATTTGCAGATGCTTCCGAAGATTTGAATGACGTGGGTAAAAGTATCGAAATTATAAATGTCAATGGAGAGAAATTATTGTCAGGATTACACACTTTATTAGCAAGACCAAAATCAAATGTTTTTCATTTGGGCTTTAATGGTTATTTGTTTAAATCTAATTCTCTCAGAACACAAATTCAAAAAGAATCTCAAGGATCAAAAGTTTTAAGTATTAATATTGGACGGATTTCAAAAATAGAATTATCGTTTCCCAACGTACAAGAACAAGGAAGAATTACTGCTTTATTGAGCTTGTTGGATGAACGTATGCAAACCCAAAACAAAATAATAATACATTATCAATCCTTAATCCGAAATCTCAGAAATAAAATATTTAAGCAACGTCTTAAATTTAGCGATGAGCAAAAAAATAAATTTTTCAACTGGGAAACGATAGAGTTGGGCATAATTGCTGAAAAGAGGATCGTAAAAAATAGAGAAATGAGGATTAAAACCGTTTTTTCAAATTCTGCGAGCTTTGGAATAATTAATCAAAGTGATTTTTTTGATAAAGAAATCGCGAACCAAAATAATATCAATGGTTATTATATTGTTGAAAAGGACGATTTTATTTATAACCCAAGAATTTCAAAAGAAGCTCCTGTTGGACCTATTTCCATGAATAAAATAGGTACTGGTGTTATGTCTCCATTATATTTGGTGTTTAGATTAAAAAAAGGATCTCCATCATTTTATGAACACTTTTTTAACTCAAATGTTTGGTATGTTCATATGGAAAGCATTGCAAATTACGGTGCAAGAGCAGACAGGATGAGCTTTTCAAATAGTTCTTTTTTTGAAATGCCGATTCCACTTCCTCCTACAAAAGAACAAGATAGAATAGCTACATTTCTATCATTAATTGCTCATAAAATTCAAATTGAAAAAGGAATTTTAAAACAGCTTGAAAAACAGAAAAAACACTTATTACAGCAAATGTTTATTTAACTGAAGTAATCAAAAGGAGATTAATAGCTATACTCTTTGGGCAGAATTAATATTCTAAACAAATAGGTTTCTCAAAAAAAACTTTTTTTGTTCTTCTAATTTTTGTAAATAAGTAATTTCATTACTAATAGAATTATCTAGAACAGATAAAAAATCTGCTATCTTTTTCTGCTCCGAGAAAGATGGTAATATTAAAGAAATATTAAAAAAATCAGATATTCCGATATTTAAAAGACCATGATTTCTCGCGCCCTCTTGAGCAATTTTTTCAATTTCAATATTTTGAAGTCCTGCTTCAAAATATTGTTCCATAAAGGTTTTGCTGACCAATTCATTAAAACGAAAACATATATATAATGTTGATACCACACCTTTATCATACCTTATCAACCTCTTTATAGCCCCCATAGGATAACCCGCGGAATAACTTTTATTGTAAGCAAAATCGTCTCTTTTTAGTAGATAATATCCCGTAACATCTTTTGCTGATACTGACTTGTTAAAATATTCTAGTTGACTTATCAATCCATGTTGCGCTGATATAGTTAGCACATTTTTATTATCTTCTTTATTTTTGGAAACAACCCTTTCTGATATATCACCAAGTGTTTTTCTGGTC
This sequence comes from Sphingobacterium sp. JUb20, assembly GCF_004342035.1. NCBI lineage: Bacteria > Pseudomonadati > Bacteroidota > Sphingobacteriia > Sphingobacteriales > Sphingobacteriaceae > Sphingobacterium > Sphingobacterium sp. JUb20. The sequence continues at coordinate 60,296 of NZ_SLYV01000020.1, forward strand.
CAATCAGGATAAGAGTTTCCTTCATCATTTTTAAATTTTAAGGTCTGATCAAAGATCTGCTTTAAAACTATAATTTTTCGCGATTTTAAACCCTCAATTATTTTGTTTTGGGTTTGAATTCTTGCTTCAATTAAATTAAAAAAATTGGAAATTTTATTCTGCTCTTCAATATGCGGAAGAGGTAAATGAATTTCAGAAAAATATTTATAACTAATCATTTTTCCATCACGTATACCTTCCAGATTTTTATTCAAAGAAATAATGTACGCAGGAGTTTTTAGATAAAATTTGAAAAATTTATCAATGATTTGAGCTTTTGATCTTAATATTATGTAAGCAGGGCTACAAATACCTTTATATTCAGAATATTCGATTCCACCTTGAAATGACCTCAAGCTAATAATAAAATCACCTTTTTCAACAACTTTATAACCTTCAACACTTTTATCAGTAACAGATATTTTATAGTCTATAAGATTTCTCGGAATAGCCCCAAATTCCTGAGTTATTGCAAGTATTGGCAAGTCCGAATTATGGTTTTTATTTGAAATATTATCAAAAATTTGATTCCCATTCTTAAATTCCCATTCTCCATTAAAATCTGGAAATCTCAAATTAGGAACGTTACCTACTTTTAATTTTTTATTCGCAATCTTGGTCATTGTAGTTTCGTTATTAATAACATTAAGGATTTGAATAATTAGAAAATAAGGCCCAGTTCTTTGAAATAAACATCAATTTCTTTATCTAGGTCTGCACGTTTGGCTTCTAAGAGTTTAATTTCAGCCATCACAGCTTGAATATCGATTTCCTCTTGCTCCTCGAAAGTGTCTACATAACGTGGTATGTTAAGATTGTAGTCGTTATCAGATATCTCTTTTAATGAAGCTAGATGACTATATTTTTCAATCTCAGTTCTATTTCGATAAGTTTCTACAATTTTATTAATATGGATGTTTCGTAGTATATTTTGATTTTTTACCTTATCAAACTCTTTGCTTGCATCTATAAACAAGACATCATCAGGTGTTTCTCGACATTTTTTGAATACTAGTATACACGTAGGGATACTGGTGCCATAAAAGATATTAGCAGGTAACCCAATTACAGCATCCAAATAATTTTTCTGTTCTATTAAGTATTTACGAATTTGTAACTCTGCAGCACCGCGGAATAGGACTCCATGAGGTAGTACAATTGCCATTGTACCATTTTCCGCTAGATGATAAATCATATGTTGTACGAATGCAAAATCAGCCTTACTTGCAGGAGCTAATTTTCCATATTGACTGAAACGATCATCATTTAGAAATAAAGGATTTGCGCTCCAGTTAGCAGAAAAAGGAGGGTTAGCGACTATAGCTTCAAATGGCATATCATTTAAATGCTGTGGATGCTCCAGCGTGTCTTCTTGCTTGATGTCAAACTTCATGTAATGTACACCGTGAAGTATCATGTTCATTCGGGCAAGATTGTAGGTGGTTCGGTTCATCTCCTGTCCGTAGAAATTATTTACATCTTTCACCTCTCGAGCAACACGTAATAGAAGCGAACCAGATCCACATGTTGGATCATAAACAGATTTCAGTCTATTTTTTCCTGTCGTAACAATTTTTGCCAAAATTTTAGAAACTTCTTGCGGCGTATAAAATTCACCCGCTTTCTTACCAGCCCCACTTGCAAATTGTCCTATCAAATATTCATAGGCATCACCTAGTACGTCAAGCTCACTATGTTCCAGTTTAAAATCAATTTCGTCAAGGTGTATTAATACTTTAACAATAATAGCATTTCTTGCATCTGCAGTTTTACCCAATTTTGTACTATTGAGATCCATATCTTCAAATAGGTTGTCAAAGTCTTCTTCACTTTGCGTTCCCATGGTACTCAATTGTATATTAGTCAATATTTTCTGTAGATCTTCAAGAATGAAGGTGTTAGTATCACTGTTGCCTCTTTTTGCAATTTCACCAAAAAGTTCAGATGGTTTTAAAAAGTATCCTAAAGTTTCAAGAGCCTCTTCTTTAATTGCCTCGATATATTTCTGGCCCTCTTTTGTCTTTTCTGATATATTTCTGAATTGAATATTATCCTGTTCAAGAATAGAGTTAGCAAAAATTTCCATTTTTTCAGCTAAATATTTATAGAATATAAAGCCTAATATGTAATCACGGAATTCATCTGCATTCATTTTACCGCGTAAAGTATTAGCTATATTCCAAAGCTGTTGCTCTAATATTTTTTTCTGTTCTTCTGACATTTAGAGTGATGTTATTTAAATAGGAATTTTACCATCCGTAAGAATTCACTAAAGTAATTGTTTTTTTTCAATCTTTCTATCAATCTTCTGTATTCAATCATTTCGGAGAATAAATAATCAGCATAATAAAGACATGTAAACTTAATAACATCTTGTAAAACTTACTACTTCCTGCTATATAAGGGAACCTAAAAATTTAATTATACTAAAATGTTTACTTTTCCGCTTTAAATGCATTTAATTTGTTTATTTTAAGCAAAATATATTAACCATCTATGTCAGCCTGGATGTAGAGAAGAAATTATTTGAATTATTTGAGATAGTTATATGTTAAGTTATAAAGAATTTGAAAAGGTAGTTTTTGATTGGTTGTATACTAAGCATCAATTAGACAAGACGTTTACCTTTAATGTTCGCAAGAAGAAAGGTACAAATTCGGAGAAGGATTATTTTATTGGAACGGAGCGGTCCAATTATTTTGCGACAAGCTTTTATGCTATGCCTGTTTCCTTTCCTGGCTCGTCAGCAGAAGCTATTAGTCTCGTTTTTACGTTAAATGAATCTGTATACACCTATAATTTTGATTTTACGCAAACACAACAACCAAGTGACCCACAAAATCAGTCTGTCTTAAATGTAATTAAGGATTTAAAAGATCCTTTACAACAGAAATTTTTATTCAAACAAAAGGTTAACGAACAGAACAAAATGTTCAGGATGCTCATTGCGCCTATTCAAGAGAACTATATCTCTCTTGAAGCGATGTTTTCTGATATTGATCAGCAACTTACTCAAATTATTGAACTCGTTGATGTTGCTATTTTAAAGGAAAAGGAAAAGAATCCCATGTTTAAAGCTCACCGTGTTCAATTAAGTGAATTTGAAAATCGAATCAGTCGTATGGAAAATAGAATTGAGGCGCATACGAGTAAAAATACCTCAAATGAATGCATTACGTTACCTGAAAAAACACAAATCAATATGCCTCTTAATCAAATACTATATGGTCCTCCGGGAACAGGGAAAACTTACAATACGATTAACAAAGCTATTTCTATCATAAATCCATCTTTTGATTTAACTCAAGATCGATCTATTATTAAAGCAGAGTACAATCGATTATTGGAAGCAGGGCAAATTGTCTTTACGACTTTTGTAAATAGCAAATTTACTTTCATCAATTTTTAGCAAAAGTATTTCACCACTTTTCTTCAAAAAAATACATTTACTTTTCCGGTGTATTTTCTTG
>NZ_SLYV01000021.1:0-59705 GCF_004342035.1 Sphingobacterium sp. JUb20
AAGAAAATACACCGGAAAAGTAAATGTATTTTTTTGAAGAAAAGTGGTGAAATACTTTTGCTAAAAATTGATGAAAGTAAATTTGCTATTTACAATGATATATTAACACTGTAAATCATGATGAGAATTAGGCCATTTTTAAACATCAAAATGGCCTAATTCTCATTAGATCCTTTATCTTGGCGTTTAACTGCACAAAATAAGTAAAGTAAAACAGAAAAATAACCATGAGATTGGCTGAATGAAATATGGGATATAAAAATAATCAACTATGATAAAGATTAACCAGGTTGTTATTAAAACTGTAATTTTCTTAATCATATGGCGTTTAATTCGAAATTTCGATTATAAATCAAATTATTAAAGGTCTTATATATATTATAAAATCTCAGCTTCCCCAATTTGGTTTTGGCCTTCGTGAATCCACCATACAGCACCTTTTGTTAAGTATTCTTCTATACGTTGGTGAATTAAGAATCTTGCAAAGATACGTCTCTCTTCTCCTGGAAGTATCTCATTAATATCTTCAAACACAATGTCGCCTATATATGTTTGATCTATTTTTCCATCTGCTGTATATTCGAAAACATGTTTTGGACGATAACCGCTTATTATACCAGTTTTGCGACTGCCCTCCTCAGTTGATTTTAATCTTAGGATTGCATTTAATATGATTAAGCCATTTTGATTTTCATATTTCAAATCACCAATACTTGTGTGGGAGTATTTATCATAAGCCATTACATCAAACACTTTGGACTGACCAGTATCTATCCAACGTTTATAAACTAGGTTTCCATTGATGTATAAATACAATTCATTGCCCTCTATTTTTTTGAAAATCATCTTTCAATTTTTTATGCCCCAGTATTAAGGCATTTTATTCAGTGGTTATCTCATTGTATCTGATACTTATTCAGTAGCAACCTTGATTAGCATTTCATTGTACATTGACCAGTTTTCATCTTCAGTGATGTTATAGGTAAAATGTAAATCTTTTGTATTTGGTTTCATTGCTTCTAAAATATTAATGGCATTTCCTTTATCAGCAATCGCAAGATAGAATTTTCTTATACCATTATTAGTTGTCCGAAGTACATAATAGCTATTTATTCCTGATTTTTGAAGATTATTTTCGATCGAAATCTCAAAGTCATGTAAATTTTGTAGATCTTCATTAGAAGGAAGACCTGTTCCGTCGGGCGTTATATACGGAATAGTAAAATTGATAAAGTATCTAAACTCAGCCTTATGAGCAAAGCTTTCCAGAGCCGTGTTTATGATAACTAATTCAGGAAGGTTATTATTTATAAGATCACCGGTTTTGAATTCTTCTGGCACAGTATAAGTATCCCTTTCGATAGCACTTTGTCCATCTGGATTTCCTATATCAAAGCCATCATATTCTACATTATATTTTTCTGCTAGAGCATATAGGATTTTATTGAGTTCGAACAAGGAATGAGCATCATGTTTTTCAATCCGGGAAGCACTTAACCACCAATAATCTTCTTCACTTTCTTCTATCGTAATTGATGAGAAATTATTTTTGTTTAATTCCTTGTTTAATTCTTGAAGGTTGATCTTATCATCTGAGATAAAACAATATGTGTATAGAAAATTGTTATTGCAATTTATTCCATTCGAGCTTAAATTGTTGTAAAAGTGTTCGATTGTTTCAAATGTGATCATATTGAGGTTTTATTTTAGCTATTAAAATTACATTAAAAGAATTGTACTTCTAATAGAAATGAAAGTTTTTAATGGTCTACGTTTATTGATACTCTAATAATATTGTGAATTTAGCATTTTGAATCGATCCTCACAACTTCACCTATCCATCAACATCGTTTACCGAGTTTTTAGTTTGTTTAATCTAATTGCCATAGGGTAGGGACGATTTACATCCTACTTTTGAAACAACAAATAAGAACTAACAAACTATAAAATAAAGACATTATGAACCATCATGAGTACATTGGTAATTAGTTGCCAGAATTTATACTCATGATAGCCTTATCACCTTTAAATAACAAATTACCTAGATAAAAAACTTTAGCAAAAACATTCGCAGAAGCAGCCTTGATCGCAGTATCTACTTTCACTATGGCAGCAGGCAATCCAGAAGTAGCAAACCCTAAAAAAGCTGTAGTTAATTTATCTACAGCAGATTTGGCCATTGATCATTACGTTGCGGTTATGACAGAAGGTCAATCGGCAGGAGTAGAGCAGTTGTTTACATCAGACTTCAGTCAAAAAGTAAAGGCATCAGAAGATAAAACCAATAGCCGTTCAGAAGTTATCAGCTTCTTGAAAAAGCAAAAAGGAGAGCAGTTAAACTGTAAAACAAGTACTACCATCGTACAGGAGTCAGCAGACTATATGATCGCCAAAGTAACGATGCAGTTTGAAGGTTTTACCAAAAGCGATCTCGTGACTTTAGTCAATGACGGTGGTAACTGGAAAGTATCCCAATCGATCAATTCTTACAGGTAAATAAATTCTAAAAATAATATATATTAGCATTAAACTCTGATAATATTTTCTAATAGATTTAACAACTAAATTGTTCATGATATTATGTACTAACCCCAACATATTAATGTTAGCATTAAACTTGGTTTTTTACTGCTGTTTGTCGCAAGTAAACAATAAGAAATCGGTACCGCTGGATGGGATGACCTATTCACAATTAATGCAAAGTGCATCGACTAAATTGACCTCGCATGAATATGTGTCAGCACTGCGTGATTTTAGCCAAGCTTTTAAGCAGCATGACTCGATTGGTAAATATGATTACGCAAATGCTATGGTTGCTGCCTATAAATTAGATAGTATCCAATTGGCATTAAATTGGTTCAGTAAAGGAGTTGAATTAGGGCTGGGGTTAAGCAATGGTGAATATGAATATTTTAATAATGCTAGCGATTTTCCTGGACTCAAAGATCAACCTCACTATCAAGCATCTTTAGCTCAGATTTCTGAAAAACTGAATAACCAAAAAAGTGATAAAGCCCTCAAAGATAAGCAATGGTTCCAAATGATTGAGAGAAATGGGGAAAATGTAAAACACAATAATGATTCACTTAGCATTGGTTTTTCGCTCTATTGGAATGATTCAGGAACTTATAAAGTTCCTTATTTGGTTTTTTTGCCTAAAAAATCAATCAATATTAAAAACCTAAAGACCATTGTGTTTTTGCATGGAGGAGTTGTTACTACACCTGAATTTTCATATCAAGAATCATCAATTTCCAGCGAACCAATATTCAAAGTTGCAGATAGTTTAGGATTTATTGTTATTTACCCCTTTGGTAAAAAAACTTATGGTTGGGTTAATCAGAAGGAGGCCTTTTATCAAATCCTTGATATCGTAGATGAAATAAAAGGAAAATATCCTTTAGTGGAACAGGACATATATCTGGGTGGTATGTCTAACGGAGGAACAGCGACGTTTTGGTTTGCGAGCCAATCAAAGACACCATTTAAATCTTTCTTTACATTTTCAGGCAATTGCGAATTAAAAGTAGATGCCATAGATTGGAAAAAAATAGATGCTTCAAGATCTCTATACTCTGTCAACGCAATTGATGATAATGTATTTCCAAAAGATAACATACAAAGATATTATTCTGAGAAAAGTGTAATTGCACAAGGGTGGCATTTAGAGATGGTAGAATCAGGCGGGCATGGCTTTATCTATGATCCGACTGCTTTAAATCTATTTCTTATACCTTTCTTTAAAAGATTTTTGAATATTAACTGACATAGAACTTTATCTAAAGTTTTATTATTCATCACATTTCATACTTTAGTGAATGTCGTCGAGTATAAAAAAGTTATTGAGACAGCTTTGAAACTGAAAACGATGGGTTTATCGATAGAGCAAATTGCTGAGGCGACAGGCCTTACCATCGACGAGATTGAAAAACTGAAATAAATCAAATAGATCATATAAAACCTATAAAGCCATTCTTGACAGAATGGCTTTATAGGTTTTATCCCCTCCTTAAGGCTTCCCGTATTTTTTAATCAAACCGATCCTTTACGGATTTAGTGAAATATATGAAATTGCAACTAGACGAGTCAAATCCTATTGTAAACGAATCCCATAAAAAATTATACAAAGAGGGTTCTGATTTTTGGGAAGGATATCATTGGTACATCATAGAAAATGATAATAAATTAATTTATAGACATCACGGAGGTATATACGGAATGCAAAATTGGTTTGTGATTTATCCTAAACAAAATATAGGGATATCTATATTGACAAATACCAGCTTTGATAAAACAGGAGAAATTTTTGAAAAAGTAGTTGATAACTTGTATAACGACATAAATATAAACTAATCTATTGATAAAACTTAAAAACAATCAATTTCCACTATTATATTTTTCTTTGTAGTCAGTTGGTGCTATACCTGTAATACGATAAAAAACTTCTCGAAATGCTTTAGTATCATTGTAACCAACGTCATACATTACTTCGTTGACAGATTTTCGAGAATTTTCAAAATATTTTTTCGCGGCTTCCACTTTTAGTCGTTGTAAATAATCAAACGGTCTTAAACCGGTTGCCTTTATAAATCTTCGGTCAAAGTTTCTTCTGCTCAATCCAAATTTTACAGATAGATCTTCAATGGAAATTTTATCTTGATAATTTGCTTCCATATAAAGTTGTGCTTCAAGAACTACTTCATCAATGTGATTTTTATGTCCGTTAAAAATTAAAAATTCAGATTGTTGATTTCTATCTAAATCTATCTGAAAATATTTTGCACAATAAATAGCTGTTTGCCGGTCATAAAATTTTTCGACCAAATATAGTAGCAAATGCAAAAAAGAATAAGCACCACCATTAGTATAAATTCCATTTTCATCCGTAATTAATTTATCAGTCTGTAAATTAACATTCGGGAAAAGTTCTTTAAAACTTTCAGCCAATGCCCAATGAGTAGAACAAACCCTGCCAGTAAGTAAACCAGCAGATGCCAACATAAAACTTCCCGCACACATACTTGCAATTTCTGCACCTTGTTTGTATTGCACTTGTATCCAGTCAATTAATAATTTGTTGTTTTTTGTAGCGGTTTCATAGTTACGAATTAAAGTTGCAGGAATAATAATCAGGTCATTTTTTGGACATTTAGTTATAGTGAGATTTGATTTTATAGTCAAAAATTCATTTTTGAGCAATTTTTCATCTGTAGCACTTACCAAATCGACCTTAAATACGGATTGCTTATCCAATTTTTCGTAATACGAATTGGCAGTGATAAACATTTGATAGGTACCAATTATACAGGCAATGGTACTCATACTAGTTTGGTCATCAGGAATTAAAATACTCAATTGCTTCATAATAAATTATTTGAAACAAAAATAACTTTTAATAATGTCTAAATCAACCCTTTAAAATGTCTAATTAACACCCTCTATTAGTTTAATATGGAAATTATCTTTGTATCAACCAAGCAGCGAACTGAAAAAATAATCTTGTAAAATTAAAAAGAACATGAAAACATCAATTTCATTTATTATAACTTTAGTATTATTATCCTTTAACTCAAAAAGTACAACTGTCAATAAAACTTTAAAAATACAAGAAATGGAAAACAACAATTACACCTCAACTTTTAAAGTTGACAAAGACGCCTCAACTACCTTTAAAGCTATTAAAAATTTTAGAGCTTGGTGGTCAGAAGAAATAGAAGGGAATACAGAAAAGCTTGGAGAAGCATTTTTATATCATTACAAAGACATCCATTTGTGTAAATTAAAACTGGTAGAAGAAATCCCAAATGTCAAATTAGTTTATCTGGTTACGGATAATGAATTTAACTTCATAAAAGATAAAACGGAATGGGTAAATACCAAATTGATTTTTGATCTTTCTAAAGATGGAGAGCAAACAAAAGTGACTTTTACCCACGAAGGTTTAACACCACTAGATGAGTGTTTCGAAATTTGTAATGATTCTTGGGCAAATTATATTCAAGGTAGTTTGAAAAATTTAATAGAAACTGGAAGAGGAAATCCAAATGCCAAAGAAGGCGGTCTTAATGTTGAACTGGTTGAAAAATCGGGACTACCAAATAAATAACGAATTACACGCAATAATATATCAAAGCAAAAGCGCTTCGAGTGCAAACTTTAGCCACTTTTGCTTTTAATTATTACTCTTTAAAGTTATCCAGTTTTACGGTTTCATAGTTTTATTATTTATCTTTTGAAATTGAATAAGGATGGGCACGTTACAAGAAAACTGGAGCTATAACCATACTCTATGGACATTTGCTGTCGGATGATTTAACCGGTGCGCAGTTTAAGATCATTAGCAAAGCGATCAGCAGTTCCAATCTTATCGGTTACAATCAGGTGGAGAAACTGTTAGCAGGATCTTTATTGGCAAAAAAGGCAACATTGAAAGTAATTAGCTTAAACAAAGATTGGTATTCCATTCAAGATATTGCCTATCGACAAACATGGAAAGGAGAGGTCTTGGTAAAGCTATTTCAAGAAGTAGTTATTATGGTACTTAACGTAACAAATATCTTTGGAAAAATTACAACCCGAATTTGAAACTGGTTTTTCAATAAAACAAATCAACTTGTATCGTCAGCTTTATCGGACATTTCCAATTGTGCACGCACTGCGTGCACAATTGAGTTGGACACAGTACAAATTGCTTTTAGGTGTTGACAGAGAGAAGAAAAGAGAGTTTACATAGTATTAAAATTGGTAAAGCTAACAAAGCTGTAAATATTTATTATAGTCCATTTTGTTTGCCATGATCATGGCAAAATGTCTTTCCGCTTATAAACAAAGGTGTCAAACTCGATTGAATAAAAATATAATTAAATAGTATTAGACGTTTTTTACAGAATGATTCTATTCGTCTATATCCTCATATATTAATTCATTTTTTAGTTTGCTTATCGTAATTTTTCTAAAAGTAGGGGCATAATTATTTTGTCCACTGGGTTTAAAATACTCCCTAACATAAGCATCTTCGGTTTCATAATTCTGTATAATTTTGGAGCCCCAATACTGATTTAATGAATTATAAGATTCAATGTGATTAGAATCTTCGGTCGAATGGAAGTTTTTGGAATTTATAATTTTCGAAATAGCTTTTTGTTTATCAAAATTAGAGATTTTAAGCGTAAATGTTTCATAACTCTCACCAATTGCAAACGATGAGTTATTGTTACTGATCTTAAATTCATCTACTAATGTTATCCCTTGTTCTTCAACTAGTTTGAGCGCATCAGATTTTGTGAAAAAATAATCACTAAAAAATAGATAACATGTAAATAATAGGAAAATAATACCATAGGTAAGTAGCAGATATCTTGCAAACCTTGGATATCCCAGTTTTTTAGGAATTGTATATATCAATAATCCCACGACAATTGGTATACCTATGAAGATGACAAATAAAATCAAAGGAAAAAGAAAATCATCCATAAAATTAAATGATTAACAACAATCCCAGTTGAACCAAGCTTTGTCAAATCGCTGATTTATCAAATCTTCAGGTTGAATCATTGGCCGCATATTTTAACTCGTTATTAGTTTGGTAATCCTTTCCAATTTAACAAAAGAAATGATAGGTTACAACTTCACCTATCTATTTCCTTCGTTCACCGAGTTTTTAGTTGGTTTAGTCTAATTGCCATAGGGTAAGGACGAATTACATCCTACTTTTGAATCAACAAATAAGAACTAACAAACTATAAAATAAAGACATTATGAAAACTTTAGCAAAAACATTCGCAGCAGCAGCCTTGATCGCAGTCTCTACTTTCACTATGGCAGCAGGCAAACCAGATTTATCGAACCCTAAAAAAGCGGTGGTCAATTTATCTACAGCAGATCTCGCCATTGACCATTACGTTGCGGTTATGACAGAAGGACAATCGGCAGGAGTAGAGCAGTTGTTTACAGCAGATTTTAGCCAAAAAGTACAGGCATCAGAAGATAAAACCAATAGCCGTTCAGAAGTTATTTCCTTCTTGAAAAAGCAAAAAGGTGAACAGTTAAACTGTAAAACAAGTACCACCATCGTACAGGAGTCAGCGGACTATATGATAGCCAAAGTAACGATGCAATTTGAAGGTTTTACCAAAACAGATCTCGTGACTTTAGTGAATGACGGCGGTAACTGGAAAGTATCCCAATCGATCAATTCTTATAAGTAGTCAAGTCTAATCCATATATTAAGTAGAAGCCATGTCGTTAGATGTGGCTTTTTTTACTATAATTATCTATGTTGGAATATTCATGATGAACGACTTTTCGGTAGATCTTGTTTACCGCTTAGATAGCAGCTATTCTTCTTAGATCTCCCCACTGTTAGCTATACTTTTGTTGTACAAATTTAAAAAACATAAAATATGGCAAATGAACTTTTAATTAAGAACACGATGGCAGATATGCGAGAGTTATCTGTAAGTGAAATCGCATCATTGGAAGGTACAAACCCAACTCATGCTGGAATAGAACTATTAGGATATTATGAAAAGGGCGATACACCAGCTCCGATTATTTATTATTTGAGCACATCAACAGATCCCGACGATGGAGGAAGCGTGGTTGAAGTGCGGGGAATTAAATTGGAGCATGAGTTTAGAGATGGTATTGATGTTCGTTATTACGGTGCAAAAGGAGATAATATTAATGATGATACTTTGTCATTTGTAAAGGCACTTCAAAAGTCCAAGGGCAAATCATACGTGAAAGTTTCTCCAACAGGAAGTAAATATCTGGTCGGCAATATTACATTACCTCCTAATACAACCTTAATTGGGACCGGAGCTAATCCATGTGCTCAAGGTGTGCAATATGTAACTGGTGCACCAACAATAAATAAAAATGCCTCTACGATCAGAATTAAGGACGGAGCTTCAGGTTTCACTTGTAGTAATGATAATATCACTAGAGATGTTGGCGGTTTGATAGAAAATATTGCTATTGAAGGTAATTCTAGTGATAACGCATTTGGTATTAAAATAGATTCTTCCTCATGGGGTTTAAGAAAAATTGCTATCGTAGGATTTACTCAAGGTTTTGGTATCATTATGGGGAAGTGTTGGCGAGAGAATTATTATGATATAAAAATTAGACGATGTGGTATTGGTATCTTTATGGATGGAGAGATAGGGCCAGTTAATGGATGTACGTTCACAGGTTTGATGATAGAAAGTGTGAGGATTGGTATTTATCAAAGACGAAATATTGGAGGATCCTCCTTTACTTCTAATACTTTTGTGTCAAGCATTATAGAAGATTTAAGAGTAAGAATTGCAACTGAAGAATGGAACATTCCTTCCGCAGTTGTTATACCTCAAAATATTCTTGATAATCTTGAACTAATCGATTCAAGTAAATTATGTGCTGGAATATTAACAGAAGCAAATTGCAACTGGTTATTTGATAGTATATATACAGAAGCCATCGACGGAGTGCATATCTATGCCGGTTTAAATTGTTTTTTCACCTTAGTGTCTGGTTATATGATACAAGGACATACTACAACAACAGCAGAGTTAAATTGGAGAGGTTCTATTGCAAGTACGATAACCGGAGAGTTCCGATTTATAGGAACAAAGATTGTTTACAATGCTGATTACATGATATACAACAAACCTTTGTTTACAGTTCAGCTTTCTAGATCGAATCAATTTCAAATAAATTTGGAAAAATTAGGAAATGATACCGAACGACCTTTGTATAGAAATTCATCAACTACAAATGATTTTTATACCGGCATCAACAGATATAATTTAAGCAGTACGTATGAAATGGGTAATAGGAAAATGCGTAATTATACAGCAAGTGAGGTTGTAAAAAGTCCATTTTATATCACAGATTATATTGACGGTACCCTCCTAAGTAACGCAAACAATACAATTGATATATCAACTTTGATAACGGGAACTGCAAGATATAATCTGACGATAAACACCAATAATAACTACATTTTAAGTATTGATAATGCAATTAATACAAAGATAGTTCCCGGGCAAAGATTTGAAATACATATCAATGCATCATTAAGTAATGGTGGTACATATTCAGTTACGGCAGGAACAAATGTTGTCCTAGATACTGCTGATATTACAAATATATCGCTGAGTGGGAGGTTAAAATTGGAGTTTTTAGCCTTGTCGGATAAAAGATTAGTACTGATTGGAGTGTATAGAGTTAGACAGGCAGCTGCAGTATCTAATATCAATCTGCCGGATTCATCTTTAATTACATTGTCCGACATAATTGGTATTTCCACTAGCGATGCTGTAGACCCTACTACTACACAAACACTTCTCAATGAGGTAAAGTCCATGCTTAATCTTGGGATAGCAATGACAACAGAATTAAAACTTAAGTATAACAGTACTTCTCCACTTACTAATGCTTTAAAGACACACCTAAATGCAAAATTACAAGCAGATAGAAACAGTGGTCAGCAAGCAAATTAATTCGTCAATATAGAGTCAGGAGTCCAAGCTGTGTTCGAAAGAACACGGCTTTTTCTGTTTTATACCGTAGTATAACATGCTGGGATATACAAGATGACCAACTTTTCGGTAGATCTCGTTTACCGCTTAGATAACACCTATTCTTCTTAGATTCCCGTAGGGTTAGCTATACTTTTATTGTACAAATTTAAAAAACATAAAATATGGCAAATCAATTTTTAATTAAGAACACGATAGCAGATATGCGTAACTTATCTGCAAGTGAAATCGCATCATTGCAAGGCTCAAACCCAACATATGCTGGAGTGGAGCTATTGGGATATTACGAAATAGGCGATATTGTTACTCCTAAATATTATTATCTAACCAATATAGCACAAGCAGATAATGGAGGTAACATAATTTCAGTCGGTGGTGGTGTAAAGCTTTATTATGCAATTGACTCTGAGTTGAATGTAAAGTGTTTTGGAGCTAAAGGAGACGGTGTTGCTGATGATACAATCAGCATCCAAAATTGTATTAACACTATGGTAAACACTATATATTTTCCGACCCCAACTGTAGGGTACAAGGTTACAACTTTACGGATAAAGGAAAGACAGACGCTTAAAGGCGACTGTAAGTATAGTCAAGCCATCGGTAATGTGAATGGAGGAATTATTGGAGATGGAATAAATATTACAATAGTTATAGGAAATGGTGTAACTAGCAATGAACAATTTATATCTCCAAGAATATCTTATGTGGAATTACAAGATCTTATTATTACAAACCTTGGAGCAGGATGTATAGATATCAACGGGTGTATTAATTGGAGGATTTTTAATTGTAGGATCCGTAGTAATGGTGATGAAGTTAGGACGATAGATGCTAATTTTTCATGGAGAGGAATAATTTCGGATTGCTACATCGATGCTAGTGGAAATAATTCATGGGCGATTAGTTGTTTAAATCAGATGAATGGTGTTCAAATTCATAGAAACGTAGTTACTGGCGGATTAAAGGGGGGGGCTATTATTTTTGGTAGGGGGCAAGGTGTTTCCATAAAATGGAACACTATTGAATATTGTCAGAAAGGTGTTTTTGTGGCCAGCACAGCAGATTCTGCGAGAGATGGCGGTGTCAATGGGTTAGAAGTAAATAATAATTACATAGAACGAGTAGGTGCGCCAATTTGTTTAGCAAAAAATTTTGGAGTAAATGGAGCCAGTGTAAGTAATAATTATCTTGTTAATAATGGTGATGATGTAACACCATCTGATGGAATTAAATATGGTATAATCACTTGGGGAAGAATGCGAAATACTACAATAGAAAATAATACCTTATGGAGTAACAACATGAGCATGTATGTTTGGCATTTACCCGTTGAAGATCCTTTAATGTGTGTTGACAATAGAATAGAAAATAATTATGAGAATATGACTGATCAGGCCTCATTATTTTCTTTGGCTGGAGCATATTCTAATAATTCAGGATATTTAAGAACTATGGGAGGAAGAAATTATTTCTCATTTTTTAAGAAATATGAGACAAAAGGTTTACAGTCTTCAAATGAACTTAGAGAATGGATATCTCCATTATATACTGCAAATGAAACTATAATTTTGCATCAGTGGGTTGATATGGATATTTTGAAATTTGGAGGTAATATTTTTCATATTCAAATTATTGACAAAATAGGAGATGTGACAGGTTGTGGTCTTCGAATAGGTAATAATAATAATGCCAATGCCGTCATTGCAAATTTGGATATTGGTACATTGGTATATAGGAGCGGAATTGCTACTGTTAAAGATAGTATATCTTCTGCATCTATATTTCCAGATATACTCAATACAATCGGAATTACGGGTTCCACTTTACCTACCTCTACAGGTACTTTTAGAGTGAAGATATTGTACAGGGCATCGTAGGATAATTTAAAAAACATAAAGAAATAAAAGTGATATTTTATTTTTCTGTTTCTTCATCCTAATTCTTTTTGAGAAGGTCAGGTTTTGTATTAGATCAATAAAAGAATTTAATACTTTTTTCTTGTTTTTTAATATGGGATGGAAGGAGAATAGTTGAACTTCAAAACAATCAGTACTACCGTACAGGAGAATTAATATGTTAAAACGATGGATATTTTTTCGAACAGCCATCGTTTTAACATATTCTAATTGAAAGTATCTCTATAAGGATAACCTTAAAACTTAAGTGATTTTGTAAAACCTATTTGTATTTGAGAAAAATCTTTTTTTCTATCACCCCAAACTAGATAATTAGTAAATCTCAAAAATATCTTATCGTCTCCTTTAGCCTTTGGTGATGCATAATAAATTCCACCTCGTAAAGCTAACATTTCTTCTTTAGAGCTATCAAAATATTCATTGTCATTCAGTTTTTGCCACATATATTTTGCGTTAAGATCAATTCCAAAATTGTCTATCACTTTAGATTTAAGATTCGCTTCAAAGTATTTTATATGGTTTATAGCATTTGTCTTTTTTTCATCTATATGAACTTTGCTTGAAGTATATAAGTAACCAGCCTTTAATTCAAACGAGTTTGCAGGTTTCCAGTCCCATCTAAGTACCGTCAGGTCAAATCCAACTGCAAAATTGTGCCTTCTGAAGATCTCAGTTGGATTCACATTATTATCACTAATCACAATAGTGTCAAATTTGCTATCTATTCTGTTGTAATGAAAATGCGGTTGAAATGTTGGGAATATGTATAAAAACTTATTTGGATAGTTTAATCGATGTAAATAAAACTTAGCATTTGCTTCGAAGTTCACTAGCGCATTAGGTTCATTTCCTAACAACCCCAGTAAATCTGAATAAGCAGTAAAGTTAACTAGAGAATTAATGTCGCTGTTTTTGTTGAGAATGAGTGTTCCTGGAGTTTTGTCATCCTGATTGTCTAGACTGAATGTTTTATTATCCGGTAGATATCCAAATCTTTTGTTAGACTCAAATACCACAACATTTTTTAACAAGATGAATTTATCTCCGTCAGCGTTAAAAAGTCTGTCATTACCTCTTTTTTCAAGGTGTACAAGAGCTATAGGGGCAGCTTTATTTGTGTAAGTGGTTCCATCGCTAAGATAGACTTTAATAAATTCTAACATTCCTTCTTGAATATCAAACTTTGCACTATCGATCTTTATAATCGGAGCATCATAACCCATATTATCAGAGTCACTTTTAACTTTTATAGTTAATAATTGATAGTTTTTTTTGTCAATTTCTTCCTTTCTTATTAATTTGAGGTATAGGTTTTGAAAAATATTGTTGACTTCATTACTTTTTAACTTGTCTTTTTC
The DNA here is from genome assembly GCF_004342035.1 of Sphingobacterium sp. JUb20. NCBI lineage: Bacteria > Pseudomonadati > Bacteroidota > Sphingobacteriia > Sphingobacteriales > Sphingobacteriaceae > Sphingobacterium > Sphingobacterium sp. JUb20. Next base: position 13,801 of record NZ_SLYV01000021.1, read on the forward strand.
TTCAATCTTGGAAGCTAATTCCTTGTCATAAACTATTGTTTTTATTTTAAGTATTACACTTCCAATTGCTGTGTTAGAATCCGTATTATCATTTAGGATTTTTTGAATTAGTTTTTTTAAATCTTCCTCTTTAGTTTTTTCAGTGTCGGAAGGGGATTCTTTTGGTGTCCCATCATTTGTGGTTACATTAATTTTTTCATCGCTCAATAATGGAGGGGTTGATTGCCCCCAAGCCATGCCATAAAAAAGTAGCGTAATCAAGGTTAAGTTGATTTTTTTCATAATTTGTAGTTTTAGTTGTTGGTTATTTTTTTAATGAAAACACTTGAATTAGTTCCTCAAAAATTGGTTAATAGTATTGTAATTCCCAGAAAACATTAAGTTATGAGTGGAGATTTTAAGTTTAACTATTGTTTTTTTTATATTAAAAACAATAATTATCTATTTGTTTTTTCGAAAGATTAAGTAACAGTTCGCTGTCAATATGTATAATTATGAAATTGGCTCAAAAATAAAATATGGCTAGTTATTTTATAGACTAAATTTAATTACAAATATTGATTGTGCAAAATTTTTATAAAAAAATAAACTTAAATATCATTTTGTAACAGTGGTATATGAAGGCATTTCTGAAAATTTAAAAATATTTTAAATTCTTATTTTATAATTATTTGATGATAATAGTGTTTTTAATATAACGTACTACAAAATTAATGGTTCTTTATTTGATTGTTATTACAATCGGGCCGATGTAATAGCAATTTAGATGCAGTCCCTGAGGAATAGATTGGTGTTTTAACAATGCAAATATTATGGTGCCGGAGGGACATTAAAATGTTGTGTATATCCGATTATGAATAATGAACATTCTTGTATTGTATTGATTTACTGGTTATTGATAGATTGAAAAATCCTGTAAGTCTTCGATGAAAAATTATTTTTCATCAAGCAATGCACTTGATATCTGAGTATAAATATGGATTATCTTTTTAGAATTGCTATTATCTCTATGAAACATCATCGATGTATAAAGTTTTTGGGTTTCTTGGTCCCCTAAATTGAAACTAATTATATTGTCAAGTTTTATTATAGCATGATGATATGGAGAATTTTTGTACCATCTATCAAAGATGTCATGACGCAATTTGGATTTTTTGTCATCATCAGAACAGATATATATTAACGAATTTTCAACCGCTTGGAAAAATTTTTCGACAATGTCTTCTATTGTCTTAGAAACTTTAGCATCGTAAGATTCAAGAGTTTCAGTTGCTTTTTCCACAACTAATTGGAACATGTTGGGAATGGTCTCTCCAGATATTGCTGAAAAAGTTTCATCCACCACAAACGCAACCCTGTATAAAATAGAATTTCTTGTTACAAAGTTATACGTATTTGTAATATTATCGAAAACGTAATTATAATGGTTTTGCAAACTTGATACCTTTCTTATCCAGTTCTTGAAGTGTTGTTTTACCTTTCATGTATGAACGCACAGCTTCCTTATCAGCAATCATTTGAGATACTGAAGTTATAATCACTTGCTTTTTAATTTCTTGTTTTTTCATACTATCACAAAGATAATAAAAAAAACATTAATTATCTATATTACAGCATTATGCTGTAAAAATTCTTTAAGCCAAAAGTATAAAATAACAAATAAAGCCATTCTGCCAAGAATGGCTTTATACGTTTTATCCCTTCCTTACGGCTTCCCATATTTTTTAATCAAAACGATCACCACACAAATCCCATTTCAGCAACAGCTGTTATTGGAGCCAATGCTTTGAGTGCAATCAGGAGCCAGCTTTGTTTAGTTTGCTTCGCAGATCCCTTCGGGATTCTTCGGTGGGCGCTCCCGCAGTTATGAAAACAAACTGTAAAAACTACATAGAAGCATCTTATTATTAATAAAGTAAAGGATCCAGTATCTATCTATTGTATATTATGGTGTCGTAAATATTTACTAAGTTTGTGTCAGCTGGTGGCTTTAAGGAGTATTCTATACGATTGTAATATAGCTAACTATGATGTTGTTGTACTCGTCGTGTATTAAATTTATTTTTTGATACAGAACTAGATTTAAGACTTTTATTAATTAATACGTAATGAGTAATTATACTATCCCAAATTTACCGTTAAGTGTAGATCTCGAAACAAAAATAGTTTTAAAAAAATTAGTTTCTGCTCATAAAGCTTTAGCAGAACTGAATGGAGTCTCCGAGACCATTCCTAATCAACAAATTATTATTAATACACTCGCGTTACAAGAAGCAAAAGATAGTTCTGCCATTGAAAACATTATAACTACGCAAGATGAACTTTTTAGCAGTGACGCAATTACTGATAATTTTGCTAGTCATGCAGCTAAAGAAGTTTTTAATTATGCGACAGCTTTAAAAAGTGGTTACGAATTAGTTATTAATAAAGGGCTAATAACTTCTAATAATATTATTGCCATTCAAGCTATATTGGAGGAAACGAGATCTGGTTTTAGGAAACTACCGGGCACCTCTTTAAAAAACGATCAAACTGATGAAGTCATTTATACCCCACCTCAGACTTTTATTGAAATTGAAGATTTAATGTCAAACCTTGAGAAGTTTATCAATAATGATGAACAATCAGATTTAGATGCATTGGTGAAAATGGCTATTATTCATCATCAGTTCGAAAGCATTCATCCATTTTATGATGGTAATGGTCGGACAGGTCGTATAATAAATATTCTATATTTGGTTAAGGAAAATCTTTTAAGTCTACCTATTTTATATTTAAGTAGATATATAAATCAGAACAAGGCTCAATACTATGAGTTATTGCAATATACAAGAGACTCTGGTGAATGGGAAAAGTGGATTATGTTTATGTTAGATGCTGTTGAAAAGACCTCCGTGCAAACAATTGAAATTGTTAAAGGAATCAAAGAAATAATGCAGTTTTATAAAAATAAAATTCGAAGTGAGCTCCCAAAAATTTATTCTCAAGATTTAATAAATAACTTATTTAAGCATCCTTATACTAAAATTGAGTTTTTTGTTGAGGATCTCGGTATTTCCCGTCAGACGGCTTCTCGTTATTTGGATCAATTGGTAGCGCTCAAATTGGTTTATTTACAGAAAATTGGAAAAGAAAATTTTTATATAAATATAGAGCTATATGATTTTTTAAACAAAGCAGCTCATCTTCATAAATTGATATAGGAATAGCATTTTGTGTTTTACGTGTTATAAAAAGATTAAAAATGTAACACGTGGTAATTACGTGTTATAAAAAGATTAAAAATGTAACACGTAAATTAAATAGATCATATAAAATAAACGTATAAAGCCATTCTGTCAAGAATGGCTTTATACGTTTAATACCTTCCTTACGGCTTCCCGTATTTTTTAATCAAACCGATCACCACAAAAATCCCATATCAGCAACAGCTGTTATTGTAGCCAATGCTTTGAGTGAAATATGACCTAGCTTGGTAGATATCTTCGTTGGGCGGTCCCGCAATTATGAAAACAAATTACAAGAGTTATATAAGAGCGTAGTGGAGTCTTTAAAGCAAAATGCCCGTAGCTATAGGGCAGATGCGGTTATAGGCTTCAGCGTCAATATTAATGAGATTTCGGGCAAGGGAACGCCAATCGTTTATGATCACCGCTATCGTTACTCCTGTATTGCTCAATGAAATTAAACATATACAAGCAGAAGCGGTAGGTGGAGATATCGATGGATCAGTTATTAAGAACAAAGTCAAAGCAAGCTTGATTATAGAACGCAATACCGGTATCTATACCATGGACAATGCTACTGCCGAGTTTATAGCCACATCGCGATTGACCGAATTTGTACCCCTGCTATTCAAAGCGATGAATGAAGCAGGGGAGGATCAGGTATTTATAGACCGTCAAGCCACGCTCTTTCGTTATTTTGATTTCCTCGACAAAGATCAGGTTAAGAAACTGTTAGCAGGATCTTTATTGGCAAAAAGACAGCATTGAAGCTGCTTCCCTTAGACAAAGACTGGTATTCCCTTCAAGGTATTGCCTATTTACAGACATTTAAAGGAGAGGGCTTGGTACAGCTATTTCCAGAAGTAGTTACCGTTAAAGAATCAAAGGATTCTATTACTTTTTCAACATCAAAGAATGAGCTGGATATGGAATTACAATGAAGTTATCTGGTATTGATGGTGGCAGAAATTTCTTTTATTTGTATATTTGATAAACGTTTAGAAGTTTCAATACTATGCTCGTAAACCAAACAATTATAACCGACATCAAAACCATAATTGCACAGTCAAAAGATAAAGCGATCAGTAGATTTTGAAAAGATGTACACAGATTGTCTATCTCGGGCTTTTAAAACAGTATTCATCATGCACCATGATCGTTACCAATACTATCTACCGCATTGTTGAATTTGAAAATATAGATAACATTACAATATAGAATTTTAAGGAATATGATGAAATCCACATTATTAGTAATAAAACTAGTTGTTTTATTATGTTTTTTTGGTTGTAAAAAATCGACAAACTCGGAGGAAAATGAAAGTCAAGATCCTCAATATGATGTTTTTATTGCAGGAACGGAAACTAACGGTTCAAATACTTTTGTTCAATTATGGAAAAATGGTCAATATACTAATCTTACAGATGGGAAATCAGTCGCAACCGTGAGCGATATGTATGTATCGGGGAAAGATGTTTATTTAGTTGGTTATATATGGCGCAACAATAAAAATTTAGTGGCAGCCTTATGGAAAAATAATGAATTAATTGAATTAACAGACGGAAAATATTCTTCTCGGGCAAATTCAGTTTGGATAGATGGCAACGATGTATATATCGTGGGATACGAAGGATCACCTAATGGAGATATTGCCAAATTATGGAAAAACGGCATTGCATCAAATCTGTTGGATAAGTCGAAAGAAGGACAAGCTAATTCCATTTTTATCAAACAGAAAGATATATATGTAGGAGGTACATATTATGATATAGGCGATAGAGGTGGGTTTATATGGAAAAATGGTGTTGTGACAGATTTAGGTAAAGAAAACATATATGAATCAAATTCCATAAAAAAGATATTTGTAACTGACGGTGCTGTGTATGCTGTAGGATGGCGGGCTTTTGGTCAAGTTACTAATGCAACTGTTTGGAAAGATGGTGTTGTGACACTATTTGACAAGGATATAGAATCTAGTTTTGCAAGTTCAATTTACGTTAAGGGGGATGATGTATATGTCGTAGGACAATCTAGTGCCTCTGATAACAGTAAAGCAGTTCTATGGAAAAATGGCGTAAAGACAATCTTATCTCAGGATGATATGCAGGCCAGTGCAATAGATATTAAGATTATCAATAATGATGTTTTTATTACAGGTTTTGAAATGCCTAAAAAAGGGACAATCAGTGTTATGTTATGGAAGAATAATACACCCTTTAAGATTTCCAATAGTAACAAATATGCCGTAGGTAATAGTATTTTTGTCTCAAAGAGATAATTTTAATTGAATAACTTGAAAAACTGAAATAAATCAAATAGATCATATAGATAAACATCTAAAGCCATTCTGCCAAGAATGGCTTTATTTCTTTTATACCATCCTTACGGCTTCCCGTATTTATTAACCAAAGCGATGCTTTATTTTCGGGTTTTTAAAAACAGTATTCATCATAAACCATGATTGTTACTAGAACTGTCCAAGACGAGATTGTTGAGTTATTGTTATTTACTTCGTTAAAAGTTTTTCTAAGGTTGCCATCAATTGCTCTCCTTTCAGTCCTTTTGCAACAATGACACCATTTGGATCTAGTAAGTAGTTTTCAGGAATAGCAGTAATTAAAAATCTCTTAGCAACTTCATTATTAAATCCTTTTAGATCAGAAAGCTGAGTCCAGGTTAAACCATCATCATGAATTGCTTTTAACCAAGATTTTCTCTCCTTATCAAGCGAAACTCCCACAATTTCGAAACCTTTTGACTTAAATGTCTCATACGCTTTAATCAAATAGGGGTTTTCTGCTCGACATGGCCCACACCAAGATGCCCAGAAGTCGACGAAGACGTACTTGCCACGAAAACTAGACAATTTTATGAAGTTCGATGCGGTATCCGGCTGCTCAAAATCTGGTAGTACCTGACCGATCTGACTCATTTCGTTACCGGAGATTTTAGAATAGATTTCTTTCCCTAAATAGGTCGAAGTAAGTGATTCAGGATAACTCGAGATCCATTTCTTTACTTGTTGAATTTCAAAAATTTTAGTTATTAATTTTTTATTAATCAAATATAATCCATAATAGTTTTTAGGTTCACTTACAATAAAAGTATTTGTAATGCTATCATAAACCGCTAATGATTCATCATTGTTTAATTCAGATCCCTTTTGTTTCTTACGAGAATCTAGCGCCTCGGACCATTTCTTTTTATAAATTTTATCAAGACTATCTAAGACCGAATTTCTAAGTTCATAGCGGTCCGATCTTGAAGCCAGTCCATGTAAACCTTTTATTAACCATCCGCTGTTACCTTTTAATAATATCGTTTTGCCTGGCTCTACCCAAAAAGAATAGACAATAAAATCTCCTATGATTCTATCGTTGTAAATATTGGGCACGCTTAAATAAAAAATTGTTGGTTCAGGAATTGTAGCCTGATATATAAAACTGCTATTTTTATCCAGTGTTATTGTATCATGCATTATTTTATTGCCATTTGCATATCTTATAAAGTAGGTTGCATTAGGTACGGTATCAATGACAGCTTTTAATACAAACTGATCTTTTGACTGCGCAGACAAATTTGTAATACCGGAAAAGGTAAATGTTAAGAGGAGAGAAATTCGAATAGCTTTTATCATTTATTTGTGGTTTAAAATTAGGGTAAATTGACCAAAAAGGGTGACTGTCAGTAATTTTACGTTTAATTCTATTTGAAGTTAATAATTTTGATTGATATATTTCATTTTTAAGCTATCATTTAGGTTGAAAAGCTTATTTATTGTTAAATATTATAAAAGCATTAATTCTGAAAATAAACATTCAGACATATTGAGCGTGCTCATACTGAGTATTTGTCATGTATTGCTAACATAATCTACAAAAATTGAATAGCAAGGTAGTTTGTTTAGGACCGTCACAACTTCACCTAGCTATTTCCCTCATTCACCGAGTTTTTAGTTGGTTTAATCTAATTGCCATAGAGTAGGGACGATTTACACACTACTTTTGAATCAACAAATAAGAACTAACAAACTATAAAATAAAGACATTATGAGAACTTTAGCAAAAACATTCGCAGCAGCAGCCTTGATCGCAGTTTCTACTTTCACTATGGCAGCAGGCAATCCAGAAGTATCAAACCCTAAAAAGGCAGTAGTTAATTTATCTACAGCAGATTTAGCCATTGATCATTACGTTGCGGTTATGACAGAAGGACAATCGGCAGGAGTAGAGCAATTGTTTACATCAGATTTTAGCCAAAAAGTACAGGCATCAGAAGATAAAACCAATAGCCGTTCAGAAGTTATCAGCTTTTTGAAAAAGCAAAAAGGTGAGCAGTTGAATTGTAAAACCAGCACCTCTATCATACAGGAGTCAGCAGACTATATGATCGCCAAAGTAATGATGCAGTTTGAAGGTTTTACCAAAACCGATCTCGTGACTTTAGTCAATGACGGCGGTAACTGGAAAGTATCCCAATCGATCAATTCTTATAAGTAATCAAGTTTAATCATATAATAAGTAGAAGCCACGTCGTAAGATGTGGCTTTTTTTTGTGTCAGGAAAGCAAGACTAGGTTAACAAGTTGATGCTTTTGTTGCCAGCTAGCCGACAACAAACGACTACAGTCGACTACAAACGTTTAATAACCGGCTAATAATTTTAGTTTTTCTGATGTTTGCTTAGCAACATTAATTATTTAAGCAAAGCATATTATTATGAAAAAGACAAAAAGTAACATGGGCAAGTATGTTGGTTTTAGTGGCGACTGGAGCTTTAAATTTTATTTTGGAAGAGAAGAAAATAAGCCGATTTTAATTGGATTTTTAAATGGACTCTTCAAGGGAGAGAAAGTTATTCAAGATCTTCATTATCGGCCAGTGGAGCAGGGTGGCGATGTTGAAAATGAGCGTAAGGTTATTTTCGATCTGTATTGTACCGGTATTGATGGTGAGCATTTTATTATAGAGATGCAACAGCTTTATCAAGATTTTTTTAAAGACCGAACGGTTTTTTATACATCCAGGCTTATCAATAAACTTATACCCAGGGGCTATAAGGGAAATACATACGAACTTCCCGAAGTATATTTTATTGGTATCTTAGAGTTTGAATTAGGAGAAACTGAATCGGGAAAGTATTTTTATGATGTTGCTCTTTGTGATAAGCAGAGTAATCGTGTTTTTTATGAAAAGCTTGGTTACAAGCTCTTAGTATTACCAAATTTTAATAAGAATGAGGCTGATATAAAGACAGATATGGATATGTGGCTATATCTATTGAAAAACATGAGTAAACTTGATAAAATACCGGATTTTTTGGATAAACGGGTATTTGGTCTTATCTTTGACATAGGCGAAGTCGCAAAATTAACACCGGAGGATAAGATGGCATACGAAGCAAGTTTAAAACATAAGCGCGATGCAGAGAATACCTATTCTACTGCTCAGCGTCTTGGACATGATCGAGGTTTAAAAGAAGGTTTAAAAGAAGGCTTAAAAGAAGGTATTGCCCAAGGCCAACTTCAAAAAGCTATTGAGACAGCTTTGAAACTGAAAAAGTTGGCGTTATCAGTAGAACAAATTGCTGAGGCTACAGGCCTTACCATCGATGAGATTGAAAAGCTGAAGTAAATCAAATAAATCATATATATAAACGAATAAAGCCATTCTGTCAAGAATGGCTTTATTCGTTTAATACCATCCTTACGGCTTCCCGTATTTTTTAATCAAAGCGATGCTTTATTTTCGGACTTTTAAAACAGTATTCATCATACGCCATGATCGTTACCAGTACCAATACCATCGAGGGGAGAGAAGTCCTGCGTTATTTTGATCCCATTTCAGCAACAGCTGTTATTGGAGCCAATGCTCTTAGTGAAATTGGAGCCAGCTTCGTGGACTTTTTCGGTGGACGCTCCCGCAATTATGAAAACAAATTACAAGAGTTATATAAGAGCGTAGTGGAGTCTTTAAAGCAAAATGCTCGTAGCTATCGGGCAGATGCCGTAATAGGCTTCAGCGTCAATATTGATGAGCTCTCGGGCAAGGGAACGCAGATGTTTATGATCACCGCTATCGGCACACTTGTATTGCTTAAACATCTTTAATAGAATTCATACGTTAATTTTGGCGTCCCGTTCGTTATTTCCAATAAAATTTTTCCATCCAAAAAATCGTTCCAAGAGACCGAATAATCTTTGTTTTCAATTTCTTTAATCACATCAAACGATTCTTTACCCATTACAGGAATCGTGGGAGACGCAATATATGAGCTTGGAAGACCATAATAAAAAACTAAAAACTGTTCTAACAACTTGTAATTATAGTAATTATTATATTTTTTAAGATCCTCAATATGATTTTGAGAATATTTTTTTTCGATAATAATTTTGTTGATTTTGCCCTTATTATAAAAATAGTCTACCGTAGACACTTGCATGGTCCCTAACAACTTTCCTCCCACATATCGAATATGATTTTTATCATAAATAATTACAGAATCCTTATTTGTGAAGTAAAATCCGACATCTCCTATATCAGACAGCTTGCCAAACTGAAAGGTATAATCTTGATTGAAAATGGAAGCTCTACCGTTCATATAAACAGGTATCCATTTTGAGATATTTTCAAACTTTTGCTGTAATGAGTCCAATCCGAAACTTGGATAATCAATGTTTTTAATCTTGACAGAGCCATCTTTTAGTACAAGAAAACTAATTTTTTGTTTTTCATGAGCTTTAGGGAAAGCTTTTATAAGTTCTTTATAAAATTGATAAACGCCTATTCGAGGAGTAGGTATAAAGCTCTCATATGAATAAAATCGAATTTTTTCTTCTTCTTGACTTTTAGCAATATAGCTACATACCAATAATGAAAAAATGATAAAGTACCTAGATAAGCTATATTTGATGAAGATTGAAGACATAGATTTAGTCATTATAAGTATATAGGTTAACCGCATTAAGATACAGATAAAAACCAAATATCTATCATGGATAATAGTTGCGAATGCTTGAAAATCCATATACATCAAAAGGGCCTAATTCTCATTAGACCCTTTATCTTGGCGTTTAACTGCACAGTAATTTTTATGTTTCTTATCGTTTCCTCTTTTTTGTTTCATCATCCAAATTGTTTTCAAGCAATTGGATTTATTTACTGTACTACGTCATTTATCGTTATCCACTTTCATGCTGAAAGTATGTTTGTTATCGCTTTGTATAATAAGAACACCTGTCGAATAGAATAGTTCAAAAAAGCTTAAGATAATTTCACCTATTCATTTCCCTCATTCACCGAGTTTTTAGTTGGTTTAATCTAATTACCATAGGGTAGGGCCGATTTACATCCTACTTTTGAATCAACAATTGCTTCAGCAAGCATCAGGGTTTGAGTTGGTGGATGAGGGGCTGATGCAACTTATAAATAGAAACTAACAATAAAAATATTATGAACCATCATGAGTACATTGGTAATTAGTTGTAGACTTTATACTCATGATAGCCTTATCACCTTTAAATAACAAATTATCTAGATAAAAAACTTTAGCAAAAACATTCGCAGTAGCAGCCTTGATTTCAGTATCAACATTCACTATGGGAGCAGGTAAACTAGAGGTCTCGAACCCTAAAAAAGCAGTGGTCAGTTTATCTACAACAGATCTAGCCATTGATCATTATATTGCGGTTATGACAGATGGTCAATCAGCAGGAGTGGAGCAATTGTTTACAGAGGACTTCAGCCAGAAAGTACAGGCATCAGAAAAAACACTAAAAATTGAACACGAAAAACAGAAATTTGCATTCAAAAAAATATCCGCTATTTTAAGTAGAAATAATAACGGTCAGACTTTGGATATTCAGACCAGTAAAAACTGTTTTTGAAAGGATGCTGCATTAAGATGAAATTCATTAATTTCTTTGCATCATCTCGGTTTCAACGATGTATTATTGGATTTTCAAAGCTATTTAATGAAGAGTTGAGAACAAATGAAATAATAAGTTCTCCCTGTGGGATTTGTTGTATACCTGATTGATAGCGCACAAACTGATTTTCATACAGTTGATCCCACACAAATACCTCTGCAGCTTGTGCCGATTCTATTCTTTTAAGACTATCTAATAAGGGTTGAGGATTGATTAATGTGATCTCATATATACTTTTAATAGGTTTGCCATAATATAAAGCTATTCTCCAGCGGTTTAGTTTTGTGCTGTCCAAGTACGACAGAATTTTTTCGGAACCCGTAAAAGAATGGTTCCCTTTTTCATCCACATATACTTCTAGTTGATGTTGGTGTCTTGAATAATTTTTAAAGTCGAAATTATTTCGTTTTAGCTCAGCTACCATATTTTTAACAAATAATCCAATTCCCCCGTAGGGGCTAGGCATGTAGTTAGAATAATTTGTAAAACCCTCTGAAACTTTCTTTCCTATTGAACTGTAAACTTCTGTTGAATATAGATCCCAGTATATATGTAAGAAGTACGAATTTTTGGAGTGAAGTAGAGAGTCTTTTTTTAAAACAGTCTTTATCTTATTTAATAACAAGTCATCTGTTGGAAGACTCGGGCTCAAAATGTTAATTTCCCCATTATTCACTTTAGTAAAATGGATTGAAAATTGTTTTCCTCTCACCAATTCATCTTTTAGAACCTTACTCAGTTCATCAGTAAGCTGTTTTGATGACTGCCCGTTTGCAGAAAAGCTGAACAAAATTAAAAATAGCATTAATATTTTCATATGTAAGTAGATGCTAGGATAGGAGATATTCCATAATTTGTGGGATTCACAAAAATCGTTTCACTTATTTTAATTTACAATTAAGCCCTCTAATTAGAAGATTTGGTATCTTATTATATCTCTAAGAAAAGTAAATTTAAATAAATGAAAATAGTTGTAGGTTTTGGTTTATATCAAACATTCTTTTACATTTTATCCATATAATCCCAATGATGATCTGTCTCATCATTACATAAAAAACCCTCAAACAATTTGCTCCCTATTAATTGTTCCATTTTTTTGCTGTCTGTCGCAATAATAAAGAAAAAACTATCCCATTCCACTGTAAACAAAAGTTCAAAATCAGTAGAATATAGGTAGTAATCTTTGAAATTAATTTGCTCACAAAATTCAAATTCACTTAATTTATCGAGGTCTATACTAAAGGTCTGTTGGTAGAATTCGTCTGTTATTACAATATGAGGTTTTCTGAAAAATTGGAAAGTTCTATAAATGCTTACTTTTGATAACATATCAAAAGTGCCTTCAGTCGGATGATAGATACTTTTCTTATCAGTAAATGCATTAAGCATTTCCAAAAGGTCTGGTCTAGCATAATTTTTATTTAGCGCACCAATCGAAGTTCGTAAAGCTTTATTAAGTTCAGCATAGTCCGTCAACCCTGATCCAGTAACCACCTTGTTCCATGAGATTGCTTTGCCTTTCAAAAAAATAGTTTCATTTGAGGGATATTCATCATTTTTGTAACTATAAATTTGCCTTTTCGCTTTTGGAAGATCTTTCAAGAATTCAAATTCTTGTACAGCTTCTTCATGAGATAATAGTTTTGATTTCTTGAGACTTACCTTATTATTAGTCTGTGAATCAATTTGAAAGAATGGAATAAAAGCTATAAATGTAGCATCGTAAAACCCTTTAAAATGCTCTTTTATCTTTCCTTGATACGGATAGATGTTTTCATCCTTAAATATGTCGCTCATAAAATTCCTTTATTGCCTTATAAAATGATAATTGTAATATAGTTTTTTGTTGTTCAGCATCTTTTTGGGTTTAAAAAACTAGTATCCAACTTCTTCAAAGTTAGCTCTTTCCATTGCGATCCAGCTTTCCCAGTACTCTTTACCTGTTGCACCAGCACCCTCAGGGTCGATTTCATAGAAATCGGCAAACACTTCAAAACGTTTTCTTTTTTCAATTTCGGTCAGGAAATGTGTTAAACATGTTAGCATTTTTCTAAACGATGAAAAAATAATTTCACTCAATCCATCTAGATCGCCACCATATTCATGGTCATAAACTCTTATCGGAAAATCTTCCTTTCCGATAGCGTTTCTTGTGTCAAAGACTAATGGTCCTGCATCATTACCTTCGTTTGCAAAGGGAATAAGACCAAGAGGAATCAGCTGTTCTGCTATATACCAGTCAAGATTATCTATTATTTCCTGTAGAGGTCTACTGGGACTTGAGAAGGGTAGCCTGATGATTGAACAATCGCAGTCTTCGAAGAAATAACGTTTGTGCCATGCTATAAAGTTTTCTGGGAAAGTGATTTTAAATTGTGTTTCCACGTTTTTATAATCTTCATTAGTCAATACTCCAGGAATTAGTTTCCATTCATAGCTTCCTTCACTATTAGCCGAGACCATCATTTCTTTTGGAACATTTTCGGTGTAACCTGCCTTCATTCCCGCTCGCCAATATGCCTTAAAAAACTCTTCGATTTCGTCTATCATTGTTAATAGATAATTTTAAACAGGAAGTTTTATATGAAACTAAATATATAGAAATTTAATAATTATTCAGCTATATAAAATCTTTCTTTCTCTGAGATCAAAAACAAATCTATTTTTAAAAAGTCAGGTATGTTGCTCAAAAACAGTTTTAGAGAAATAGATCTCGTGGCAGTATTCGGCTAAATATAAAATCTACTAAAAATAGCTTATTTTTGACACTGTAAGAATGTTAAATACTATCCAATTATGATTGAGCTAATAGGTAAAGACAGTAAGAAATATAGTGTTAACAGTATACACGAAATCGTTGGTGATTTATCGGATTTTATCGTTATCCAATTTCACGATTATACTGCGACAGATATTGATTGGCTTAAGCAACAGTTTGAGCTCGATTTTGCTATCATGTCACATTTTGAAGATATTGAGATAAGTTCACATCTTTTGGAACTAGAGAATCAGATTTCCTTTCATTTTTCTATCCCTTACTATAATTCAGAAGGGAAAATGGTTGAAGAACCTGTATTTATTATTATTTCTTGCGGTAGAATATTCTTATTTACAAGTTCTACACTCGATAAATATTGGTCAGAAATTTATAGTACCAAATTGTTAGATCTTCAGAAACTGGTAAATTTCAACAAAAGCATTTTTAAGTTTCCTTTCGAATTTGTATCTGATTATTACGCTGATATTACTGAAAATCTTGCAAAGAAGATTAAAGTCTTAGCCAATAAAGTGCTAATTGAGAATGCATTTGCGGATAAGGACATGAACCTTATAACTACCTATAATTTTAACAATCTGCTTATTAAAGAAGCGGTAAACGAGGCCACCCGTATATTCAGGCTTTGTAAAAAAAGTGATTTTGGTAATACCGAATTCATCAAAGAAGTACTCGAAACAGAATTGGATGATCTTATGGTCGTTTCAGACTATATACAATTCAACCTTGAGCGACTTCGGGATCTCAGAGACCACATCAATAATAAAATTGACCTTGATCAGAATCGTATTTTTAAAATTCTGACCGTTGCAACCATCTGTATTGCATTACCAACACTTGTCGCTGGGGTTTATGGGATGAACTTTGAAGTGATGCCCGAACTGAAATGGGTATACGGTTATCCCGTAGTAATTCTGGTTATGATTCTATGTGCTATTTTACCTTATTTTTATTTCAAGAAAAAGAAATGGCTTTAATATAAGGTCCATTATTTAATCGTTAATAGGAGAGAAGTTCTTTATCACAAAATTATTTTAGAATGCTTGGCCTCAAGTAAAAAATAACGCCATTCTAGAATAAGAATGGCGTTATCCATAGTAAGCACCTATTTTAATATGGGCATTTGTAGATAGCTGGCATACCTACCTCCAGTGTGCAAGATATGGATACCCTTATTGTTGGGGATACAGCCGGGAGTTCCAGGCATAACAGAACCAATCTCATCTTTACTGCTTATCATCACCCGTAGCGTATCACCTGCGTAATAAACCATTCCGATTGGACTCAGTACGATCTCCAATGCTACAATTTCTCCTGCACCAAGTTTTTCTACCCGGTCAAAACTGTACGCAGGTACATCTTCGGTAGACAAAACGGGATCCAAATTTCTATGCGAAGCGCGCAAACGGCCATTTGGTCCTTTATAACGTAAGGCAGAAGCACCATCCTGAGTAAAATCCTGCAACGCGGCATTGCGGTTAGGAACGACAAATTCGCTCAGGACATTCCCCAATTTGTCTATTTTTTGTACCCAAACGAATACATCCATATCATCGGCATTGTCAACTTCCATAAACAGTTTAACTTTTGGATAGCCAATAAAGCTCGTTTCTTTTTCAAAAGTAGTCTGGAATGAAACCCGACATGGCAAAGCCTCAGGGAAATAACGCAACGGTAGTTCTTCTGCGTCAGCCGTTAATTGTAAAGTTCGTGTTTTACCGCTCATATAATAACGTAACATTTCCGATTCTTTGGGAGGGAAAGTTTCCGCAACTAATCCAGTTTGATTATTTCCCTGTAAGTCTAAAAGTGAATAACGTACCTTAGGTGTTTTTTCCCATCCGTTTTGTTTTCCCAGTAAGTAGTGGTCAAAGAACCTGCGAAGCTCCTCTGTAGATTCCACATCGTAATAATCAGGCCACTCCTGACTGTCGTGTATGCGTAACCATTTTTCAGTAGAACCTATGGCTCGCCAGGAGCGAAAAGTCCCCATAGTATGCAACGTATTAGAGTAGCTGGCCACAACGTACGCCGGAACTGTTATTTTAGACACGTCGGCTATTTTATCCTCCCACAGATCGCAGTTTGCTAATGGATAAGCTTCCATCTCAGCAACCATATCTTCGCGCCTTGCACCCGAAGCACTTACATGGTTTACTTGTAGACGATGGATAAAATTAGGATCAGGAATACCACCTATATACGCTAAATCGCGATATGCATCCTGCAATCCTTCAGTAGGGCTTATACAGGTCAGGTGGGGAGGTTGACCAGCAGCGATAAACCACTGTGAAAAAGCGAGGTAAGAAGTTCCCGATAAAGCAGTTTTTTGGTTACACCAATCTTGTACAGCCAACCACTCTATCAGATCATAGCAGTCCTCAGCTTCCTGAGATCCGATCATGGTGATATCCCCTTCACTCTGTGCTATTCCTCGTGCATCCGGGTTACATACCGCATATCCGTGTTGCACCCAATAAGCTGGGTCTGGTGCTTCAAATTTGGTCAGGCCCGAATTCCAGGTATTTCCCATTCCAAGCATATTGAACAAATTAATATAACGGGGAGCCGTTCCGGCACTTTTTCCGTAAGGACTCCAAGCAATGAGCACAGGAACTTTTTCAGCAGTAATAGGTAGAAAGATATCGGTATAGATCGTAATACCGTCACGCATTTTTATCGGTATATCTTTCAAATATCGAATATCACAATCAAGGGCTTTAAAGCCCGGAGCGATCTGTTCACCTTTTTTTAAAATTGTTTCTTTGGTTTCAAACGGACTTAATACGCCATGCTCGATTCCATTGTCAATGTATTCAAAAGCTGGTCTGAAAATCATTTTTTCTATTACTTTATTCATAGCTTTATTATTTTTACTGTTATGAAATGAGGTCGTTATGTATTTACGACTTTATTTCATAACAAAATTAAGGGGTTGAAAATGAACATCACTTGAATTAAGACAAGAAATGAACGGGGAAGCATAAACTTATTATTTATTTGCTTTGCGTTTTAGTTTGCTGAACCATTCAGGTGTGATTCCCATAAAACTAGCAATATCCTGTGATTGAAATCTTTTAAAAATAAATCCATATTGCATCAGAAACCATTGAAAGAAATCAATACTGGAAAGGGCGATAAGATGATTTTGAATGATGTGATGTGTCTGGAAATAATCAATCATATTCATGAAACTCGTTTTAGCTAAAAAAGGATATTTCTCGATACAATGTAAAGCAAAATCTCTTTTAAATTCTATCAATTTTGCATTTTCATTCGCTTTTATGTAGTAAGATAAATTGGAACCTTCTACGTTTTCAAAATTATTTCCGATCATCGGAAAAAGGGCTTCAGTATGAAACATCGTTGCACGATTTGCACCCTCTGGCGTTACAATAAACCGAACCAAACTGCCATCAATAATTACAAAAACCCGGTTACGCTTAGCCTGGTCCGAAAAAAGTATCTCTCCCTTTTTAAGTTCGATCAATAATGCATTTTTTTGTAATTCTTCCAGAAATTCTTCAGGAAGTTGATGTTTAAATTTCAGCCTTATTTGGTCTATAATCCCTTCAGGAAGCATATTATAATTATTAGGAAATTGATACAAAATGGTACAAATACAAATGTAATTCATATGACCATTCAAGATATCTCATTTTTTAAGATTTAACAAATTTTAGGCGCATTATCCCACTTTTACATTCATTTGGTAATTGTTTAATCCAATATATCATTCAAAGCGGAGCTGGGGCAATCAGTTAGTGCTATACATAAAAGGGAGCTAATTTTTATTATCCCCCTTTTGACTTGATATTCAAAAGTATGGTGTTTTGCCATACAGTTGTTTTTTAGGTAATTAGATTTCTAAATGTACTGTTTCATTTATTAATATGCAGCAGTAAATAGTGTTTGATTGTATTTAGGTGATTCAATTTCATCGGCTATGACTACAGCAACGTCTTCAACAGAAATGATACTTTTCCCATTTTCATTGGATATGGGATGAAGTATACCATGTCGGTATTGCCCCGTTCTTCCTGTTGTAATGCCTGGGTGCATTTCAAGTGCTGGACTAAAATATAGCCAATCAAGAGAATCTTCCTTCTTCAATATATTTAAATAATCCCTTGCCGCAAGTGCAACGGGTTTAAATATTTCAGGAAAGTCATCTGTATCCACGGCCTGCAAATTATCGGTAACATATAGGCTTCCTGCTCCACCAATAACTATATAGCGTTTCACATCCGCTAATTTTACTGCCTGTTGTATGGATGTTGAGCCCTGAATAAAATCTTCATACATAGTTGGATTATTCCACCCAGAACTGAAGGCACTCACTACAATATCATAACCTTTTATACAATCTGCTAACTCTTCTGTTTTTATGACATTTAA
Organism: Sphingobacterium sp. JUb20; assembly: GCF_004342035.1. Lineage (NCBI taxonomy): Bacteria > Pseudomonadati > Bacteroidota > Sphingobacteriia > Sphingobacteriales > Sphingobacteriaceae > Sphingobacterium > Sphingobacterium sp. JUb20. The sequence continues at coordinate 32,128 of NZ_SLYV01000021.1, forward strand.
ATTCACAAATGTCAAACTGCTATTATCTGAGTGTCTTTGGTGATTCGAGATGCCTAAGACCTCATGGTTTCGATTTATCAATTCATTCGTAATATTGCTACCTACGAATCCTGTAGCTCCTATAACTGCTATTTTCATTTTTAAATACTTTTATTGTTCTATAATGTTGTAAAGATAAAGCAGTAAGATTTACTGCATGTTATATATTACCTTTTGGTAACTAATTACTAAATGGTAACTATATTTGAATATATGTATATAAATATGGATAAAGACAGTATAGAGCTAACTGAGCATTGCAAAATGTCAATTGTTGGTATAACCGATGTTCAAGATATCATGGGTGGAAAGTGGAAATATCTGATTGTGACTACATTATTTTTCATTGGAAAGTTACGTTTTATGGATTTGAAACGCCATGTTAACAAAATTGCACCTAAAGTATTATCAAAAGAATTAAAAGACCTTGAGATGAATAATCTAGTAACAAGAACTGTATGTGCTACCAAACCTATTACTGTGGAATATGAACTCACGGAGTTGGGTAAGAGTTTAAGTACTATTATTGAAGCGATGGGAGATTGGGGAATAAAATATCGTAAATCCATTTTAGGAAAATCAGACTACATAAGTAGATAAAAGTATTAAAATCCACATCGTACAACGTGGATTTCTTTATATGTTCATCTTACAAGTTTTGGTTAACAAGTTGATGCTTTTGTTGCCAGCTAGCCGACAACAAACGACTACTATCGACTACAAACGTTTAATAACCGGCTAATAATTTTAGTTTTTCTGATGTTTGCTTAGCAACATTAATTATTTAAGCAAAGCATATTATTATGAAAAAGACAAAAAGTAACATGGGCAAGTATGTTGGTTTTAGTGGCGACTGGAGCTTTAAATTTTATTTTGGAAGAGAAGAAAATAAGCCTATTTTAATTGGATTTTTAAATGGACTCTTTGAGGGAGAGAAAGTTATTCAAGATCTTCATTATCGGCCAGTGGAGCAGGGTGGCGATGTTGAAAATGAGCGTAAGGTTATTTTCGATCTCTATTGTACCGGCATTGATGGGGAGCATTTCATTATAGAGATGCAACAGCTTTATCAAGATTTTTTTAAAGACCGAACCGTTTTTTATACATCCAGGCTTATCAATAAACTTATACCCAAGGGCTATAAGGGAAATACATACGAACTTCCCGAAGTATATTTTATCGGTATCTTAGAGTTTGAATTAGGAGAAACTGAATCCGGAAAGTATTTTTATGATGTTGCTCTTTGTGATAAGCAGAGTAATCGTGTTTTTTATGAAAAGCTTGGTTACAAGCTCTTAGTATTACCAAATTTTAACAAGAATGAGGCTGATATAAAGACAGATATGGATATGTGGCTATATCTATTGAAAAACATGAGTAAACTTGATAAAATACCGGATTTTTTGGATAAGCGGGTATTTGGTCTTATCTTTGACATAGGCGAAGTCGCAAAATTAACACCGGAGGATAAGATGGCATACGAAGCAAGTTTAAAACATAAGCGTGATGCAGAGAATACCTATTCTACTGCTCAGCGTCTTGGACATGATCGAGGTTTAAAAGAAGGTTTAAAAGAAGGCTTAAAAGAAGGTATTGCTCAAGGCGAACACAAAAAAGCCATTGAGACAGCTTTAAAATTTAAAAAGATGGGTTTACCTTTAGAACAAATTGCTGAGGGTACCGGCCTTACCATCGACGAGATTGAAAAACTGAAATAAATCAAATAGGATATAAAAAACCTAATAAAGCCATTCTGTCAAGAATGGCTTTATTAGGTTTATACCTTCCTTAAGGCTTCCCGTATTTTTTAATCAAACCGATCACCACATCTACTCGATTTCAGCAGTAGACCGCTCATACTAGAGCTAAAATCTAATCAGCTTTTAAACATCAAAAGGGCCTAATTCTCATTAGACCCTTTATCTTGGCGTTCAACTGCACAGTAATTTTTATGTTTCTTATCGTTTCCTCTTTTTTGTTTCATCATCCAGATTGTTTTCAAGCAATTGGATTTATTTACTGTACTACGTCATTTATCGTTATACACTTTCATGCTGAAAGTATGTTTGTTATCGCTTTGTATTATAAGAACACCTGTCGAATAGAATAGTTCAAAAAAGTTTAAAATAATTTCACCTATCCATTTCCTTCATTCACCGAGTTTTTAGTTGATTTAGTCTAATTGCCATAGGGTTGGGACGATTAACACCCTACTTTTGAATCAACAAATAAGATAAAACTAACAATATAACATAAAGACATTATGAAAACTTTAGCAAAAACATTCGCAGCAGCAGCCATGATCGCAGTATCTACTTTCACTATGGCAGCAGGCAAACCAGAGGTATCAAATCCTAAAAAAGCGGTGGTCAATTTATCTACAGCAGATCTCGCCATTGATCATTACGTTGCGGTTATGACAGAGGGACAATCGGCAGGGGTAGAGCAGCTGTTTACAACAGACTTCAGCCAAAAAGTTCAGGCATCAGAAGATAAAACCAATAGCCGTTCGGAAGTTATCTCCTTCTTGAAAAAGCAAAAAGGCGAGCAGCTTAACTGTAAAACCAGTACCACCATCGTACAGGAATCTGGTGACTATATGATAGCCAAAGTAACCATGCAGTTTGAAGGTTTTACCAAAACCGATCTTGTGACTTTAGTCAATGACGGCGGTAACTGGAAAATATCCCAATCGATCAATTCTTATAAGTAATCAAGTTTAATCCATATATTAAGTAGAAGCCATGTCGTAAGATGTGGCTTTTTTTTAGCATAATTTTTAAAGTTGAAATATTCATGATGATCGACTTTTCGGTAGATCGCGTCTACCGCCTAGAAAACACCAATTCTTCTTAGATACCCCTATGGTTAGCTCTACTTTTGTTGTACAAATTTAAAAATATAAAATATGGCAAATCAATTTTTAATTAAGAACACAATGGCAGATATGAGAGGATTATCTGCAAGTGAAATCACATCATTGCAAGGTACAAACCCAACTTATGCTGGAGTGGAGCTATTAGGGTATTACGAAAAAGGGGATACACCAGCTCCTGTTATTTATTATGCGAGCAATTCACCCCTTGATGATAATGGAGGAAATATTGTAGTCGTTAATAATTTTAAGCTTGAATGTAAGTTTTCTGACAAAGTACATGCGCTATATTTTGGAGTTAGCAAAAACCTAGCCGACAACGCGGGACGATTATCAGCATTTTTTCTTTACTTAAAAGATTCTGGCACTGTTGAGGGAATCTTACCAGAGGGAATACTACTCTATAGTCAAACTTTGAATTTTGTTTTTGAAAATGCAAAGTTAATAGGTCAAGGAACAAATACTGTATTAAAATTCATCGGATCGGGAATCCATGCTTTTGAAATTGATGCCTTTAAAGATGGAAATGCAATGACGCAATTTGTAAATAATGTGAATATAGCAAATATGGTTTTTTCAGGAAATAATTCTACAGATATTACATTATTTGTAAGAGGAATTGCAAGAAGTATATTTTCAAATGTTTGGGTCGGTGAAGGTAAAAATATCACTGGTGGTTATGGATGGTATCTGGCATCCGTTCAGCTCTCAACTTTTAATAGATGTGGCTGTAGTAAATATATGACTCCTATGGACTCAAAACCCCATACAGGAATGTTTTTAACAGTTGGAAGTAGAGGAGGCACAACGGCAGGAAATAGTTCAAATAATACATTTTACCAAAACTACTGGGAGGGGCTTAGCATTGGGCTATCGTTAGCTCATGCAGATAATAATACATTTACTGGAGGTAGTCCCGAAGCATGCAGTGTGTATGGTATGGTCGTTGGTCCCAATAGTAGATATAATAACTTTACAGGGGTAGGTTTTGAAAATCAATTCGCCATTGATGTATCTGACTCAGGTATATATAGCGTGTATACCAATTGTTATTCTTCCGATCTCTTTAGGATAGGCAGTACAAGCTTAGGGACTTCTATATCAGGAGGCTATTTTCAGAAAGTAGAGGTTCAGTCCGGTGCTGTAAATCCTGAATTGCGAAATAGTACTTATTATTATTTTAATGAGGAAAATGGAGGAATTGTAGATCAAAGTGGTGTTCTGACAAAATGGAACCTCAAGAATCATCAGACTAGTTTGTTTGATAAAAATAACTTGAAGCTTTCCGGATTAGTCAGTGCAGATTCGTATAAAGTTAAAACTAAAAATGACATTTTAACTCCAATTAATTCATCTGACACTGAGGGGGGCTTTTCTCCATTACTAATAAAGGATACAAGTTTTTACCCTAATTTAGGGGTGGCGCTGGGGGTAGATAGAACAGGTAATTTTGATCATACCAATTCGATATCGTCTTTTAGAATATATTCTAAGTCAAATAGTTTGTCCGAATTATACTTCCATAAAAAAATAGGTGCGAATAATTCTTCTAGCGATTGGGGATCATTAAAGCGATTTATATTCGACTCAGATGTATCGACCCCTTCTCAAAATGGACTAGTGAAACAGTCTATTGCAATAGGCAACTGTTCAATCCCGAACTCAACGGAAAGCATAGTTACAAATGCTGTAGACCTAACTTCAGCTCTATCGCTGGTCAATGATCTAAAGATTAAATACAATCAGGCTGTTGGCTTAATAAATGAACTAAAGACACAGTTAAATGCAAAATTACAGGCGGATAGAAGCAGCGGTCAGCAAGCAAATTAATTTTTAAATATATATTCAGGAGGGAAAAGCCGTGTTTGAAAGAATATGGCTTTTTTATTATTTTATATATGAATACAATATATTGAAATATTTAAGAGAATCGACTTTTCGGTATCTCCCACATACCGCTTACATATACCTTGTTTTCCTCGGATAACCTTCGTAGCAGCTATATTTTTGCTTTACACATAAAAATAAATGAATATGGCAAATCAATTTTTAATTAAGGAAACGATGGAGGATATGAAAGCTCTATCTACCGCTGAAATTACAGCATTACAGGCCGGAACTTTTGATGGGGTCCAGCTTTTAGGCTACTACGAAAAAGGGGATACCCCAGCGCCCATTATTTATTACTTAGCTGCTACAGATCCAGGACAAGATGATGGTGGGAGTGTTATAGTTGCAGGAAACATAAAACTTGTCCATGAATTTAAGGGATTTGTAGATATTAGTTACTATGGACACCAGGCAAATGCAGATTTCAGTCCTGGATTGAATACTATTCTAAAGAAATTTGGAAAGGTCGACCTGAGTAGAAGGGAGGTGTTATGCAAAAATATTCAAACTGTTATAAATGGCTCAAAAATCAAAAACGGAACATTGAAATTCAATGGTGGAATTGATGATAAAATCCTAACAGTAAACAATAGGAATGTTCAAATAACTGAGGTCGTGTTTGATGGAAATAATAAGCAGCCAAGCTTCTCATTGGTTTTTGTGAGTGACAATTGTGAAAATTTAGTAATTAGCGCAAGTGAATTTAAAAATCTGACTGCTACCGTTAGCGGAGGCAATGCTCGTAACAATTCGTATGGCTTGATGTTGTCTCCTTACGGCGTTAAGAACTTTACCATCCAGAATTGTGTATTCAAAGATTTTCGTAAATATAATAACACTGCTGTCAGTGGTACCCCAACGGTAGGTCACGGATTTACAGGTGGAATGTTTTTGTATAACGGTTCAGAACCAACGACTCCTACAGACAACAGTAGCAGGGGAAATATTAAAGGATGTACGTTTGAAAATATTGTAAATATACTTGATGATGGTTTAGACTTCAATTTTTACTCTGGGTATTTGGACGCCGATGGCATCCGGTTCTATAGTATCCTTGGTGGAGTGAATTATTTCGATATCACTATTTCAGATTGTTTATTCAAAAATATATCAAAAAGAGCGGTGAAATTATCTGGGTCGGGATTTTGCCGCGGTATAAAAATGTATAATCTAACAGTTTATGCAACAGCAATGCAATACCCGATGGTTTCAGCAGTAAAATTAGATTCTGACACCGTTTTAGATGGATTAAAATTTTATGGTGCTACGCTAACAGATAGATGTTCTATATTTTTACAAATGCAGGGCAGTCATAATTTACAAGTTAGGAATGTATACGCCAATTATGTTGATGGGGCTATTCAAATCGCGCCAGCTACTTCAGATCGCATAAGAGATCTGAATTTTGAAAATATCACTATTGAGAGTTATTCCAACTATTTTATTACACAAGGTGGGCCAACGGTAGCGTCGCAACAGCGAATTAACTTTAATAATTGCGTTGCACTACCAGCGTCCGGTCTCGTGGATAAATATTCAGTTAGACTAGGAAACAGTACAGATCTCACCTGTGGAGTAAGTTTCAAAGATTGTAGAATTGATGGAGCGAATATAGCCCTTTCTGGGACAGATATTTCTATTAACGGTCTGGATATAACAATTAATAATAGCAATTACATCGGAAATAGCACTGCTGGAGGCAGTATTTTGTCAACAGGTTTGTCTTCTTCAGTTAATAACTTTGCAAATGTTTCTATCATAAATACCAATATTACTATTTTGGATATAAATGCGGCTTTCTTAACCTCAAATAGAACTTTCTTACTTACTCGTGGCAAAGGATATTCTATTTATAATCTAAGGTTAAAAGTATCGGACAATATAGCAACAAATGTCAGCCATTTGGATATCATAGGAGAAAATGTCACTGTGGATAACCTGGCATACGACGGTACATCATCTCTCAGAATTGGTGTGCTAGACTATATTAAAAACTCATGTTTTACAAATCTAATACGAACTACGAGGTCAACGTTACTTCCTAAGACATTTATTGTATGTGGAAATACAAATAATATGAATGTATTATTTGCAAATATTTATGATATGCTTGCGATGGATGCGCCCGTAATGACCTTTAATTCAGGCGCGAAATATATAGTAAATGGATTATCTCACAATTCAACTAATTCTTATCCTATATGGGACACGTCTCTCACTGTACCGGTTTCTAAAAATGTGGTTATTAAGTTTAATTAGCCTGTTTAGGAGATATTTTAAACTTACAATACTGACGTCTGAAAAGCAAGACTTTTTATAATACTTATATTCTTAAGGCTGTCAATGCAGCCAGTAAATTGTGGAGTTTTGATTAATATTTTCTCGAAAATGATCAATAGCTATTTCAGATAACATATTGATTTAAAAGCCACTCGTTGGTTTTGCTAGACAGATCAACAAAGTAGCCAAATTGCTTCCCTCTGCCGTTAGAGGGAAGTTCTTTTGTTATATTTCACTTCTCTTGGTCCAAATTATAATGACTAAGGTACACTTTTCGGTATCTCCTACATACCGCTTAGATAACAGCTATTCTTCTTAGATCCCCCTATGGTTCGCTATACTTTTGTTGTATAAATTTAAAAAACATAAAATATGGCAAATCAATTTTTAATTAAGAACACTATGGCAGATATGCGAAGCTTATCTGCAAGTGAAATCGCATCATTGCAAAGTACAAACCCAACATATGCTGGAGTGGAGTTATTAGGATATTACGAAAAAGGAGATACACCAGCTCCAATTATTTATTACCTAGCTCCAACGAATCCAGATCCTGATGATGGAGGTAGTGTGATTGAGACGAATGGAATTAAGTTAGAACACAATTATATAGGGCATATACATGTCTCTTATTTTGGTCTAAAAAGTAATAGTGTTGATGATCAGACTAATATACTTAACAACATATCTAGTTATCTATCTGATAATTTTATATTAGACTTCCATTCAGGTGCTCAGTATTATGGAAACTTAATTATAAAGGCTAAAGGAGGTATGCTAAATTTTAATAATTCTGAATTCATTCCAACAAATGATCTGCAAGGTGTTATAAGAATTAGTGGCGTTAAACTTCCAATTATTAATGTGGTTGGAAATCCTTCTTTTGGACAAACTTCTTTTACAGTTTCAGATGCAAGCTCTTTGAAAGTAAACCAACTAATTCAATTAGAGGACAAAGCCGAGCGCCCAGATGGTTTAAAAAGCATGAACAAAGAGTTGCTTAAAATTAAATCAATAGTTGGGAATGTCGTAACTGTATATGATATAGTTAGGGGCATTTTTAATACAGGGCAAGTTTTTATTACACCTATAGTATCAATCACAAATGTGGAGATAAAGGATTTAAAAATAACTAGCACAACTACACATACATTTCCTCTACTATGGGTGGAAAATGCTGAAAGGGTAAAAGTACATAACATTCTCTGTATTAATTTTTATGGAAATGCTTGTAGACTGGATTCAGTTTATGAAGGTTGTACTAATAACATATTTATGGAGTATCCGAGAGCAGTAAGTAGTGGAGAGGGGTATGGATTAGCTATCAATGAAAGTAGGCATATATCTTCTAATAATATTTATGGTAATGGAACTAGACATGTTGTAGATTATAAATGTTCATATAGGTGTGAGGTCAGTAATGTTTATGAACCGAATGGCCAGAGCTCCTGTGTAGCATTAGCTCATAATGGTTTTGGGGGGTTCATAACGGTAAACAATGTACAAACATCTGGAAATAGTTATGCGGTTAGTGTATCAAATCAAGGGTTTAATGAAGAGAATAAATCGGTACAGGTATTCAGAGGTTATAAAATAAATAACGTGGACCATATTTGGCTTGGAAGAGATATTAATACTTACAATGCTGCTATTCGCTTTAACGGGGGTGATTATGCAGATATAAAAATAACAAACATTACTGCAAATTTTGATGATAGTACCAATTTCAGTACACTCAATAGTAAAAGTAATGTTGTCCACATAGAGGGTAATAAAAAAGGAAATATTGAAGTAGAAAATATATCTTCCCGAGTTATTGGCGTACTAATAAGAGACGATATTAGGTCTGTAACAAGTACAGTTTCTGGATTTAAAAGTTCTTTTAAAAACCTGTTTGCTCATCGTTGTTTCGGATTGTATAAAACATCTGGAAATTTAAACATGAGTTTTGACGGATTAAATTCATTTACTTTAGAAGGTCATGTTCTTCAACTCGATAGGTCTGGATCTCAGAATCCAAATTATATTGAAATTTCAGATAAAGGATTATCACAAACATTAAGACAGTCGACTTCTAAACTTATTGTAAGTACAACAGGTCTGTCAAGTATAATAAAAGGTACCGTTCCTGTAATCACAGCAGGATCGGGGTCAGCTATAATTCCCGTAACGGATGGTATTATTCCTGTGAACAGACTTTATAACTCCAATGGATTTTTGAGAATTATCCCAACGACTACGGTTACTTTAAATTCAGTGACTCCATTCGAAGTAAGCTTGTTCGAAGGTCATGAAGTGTTGGTATCCATTGGTTTAGCAAATGAACCTACTCAAATTTATACAGTAACAATACCGGGAGGAAGTTCAAGTGTGGCTAATATGAATGATTTAGTTCTAGAATTTGGTAAAACTTACAAATTTATTTTTTATTACGGAAAATGGAGATTAATAGGCTAGCGTATTTCTTTTCCGAATTTCTTCAGTATCATTAAACAGTCATCTAATGTTACTTACTTGACATGTATCATAGTGAAGAGAATATGACATCTTCCACAAAAGATGTTCAAAGTGTAGTAAGTAAAATAAAAAATTTAATTAGAATGTAGTAAAAACAAATAAAGCCATTCTGTCAAGAATGGCTTTAGATGTTTTATACCCTCCTTACGGCTTCCCGTATTTTTTAATCAAAGCGATCCTTTATTTTCGGGCTTTTAAAACAGTATTCATCATACACCATGATCGTTACCAGTACCAATACCATCGAGGGGAGAGAAGTCCTGCGTTATTTTGATCCCATATCAGCAACAGCTGTTATTGGAGCCAATGCTTTGAGTGAAATCGGAGCCAGCTTTGTCGACTTCTTCGGTGGTCGCTCCCGCAATTATGAAAACAAACTTCAGGAGCTATATAAGAGCGTAGTAGAGTCTTTAAAGCAAAATGCACGTAGCTATAGGGCAGATGCCGTTATAGGCTTCAGCGTCAATATTGATGAGCTCTCGGGCAAAGGAACGCAGATGTTTATGATCACCGCTATCGGTACTCCTGTATTGCTCAATGAAATTAAACATATACAAGCAGAAGCGGTAGGTGGAGATATCGATGGATCTGTTATTAAGAACAAAGTCAAAGCAAGCTTGATCATAGAACGCTATACTGGTATCTATTCAATGGACAATGCTACAGCCGAATTTATAGCTACATCCCGATTGACCGAATTTGTTCCCTTGTTATTTAAAGCAATGAATGAAACAGGGGAGGATCAAGTATTCAAAGACCGTCAAGCCACGCTCTTCCGTTATTTTGATTTCCTGGACAAAGACCAAGCTATAGCCATACTTTATGGACAGTTACTGTCGGAAGATTTAACCGGTGCGCAGTTTAAGATCATTAACAAAGCTATCAGCAGTTCCAGTCTTATCGATTACGATCAGGTGGTGAAACTGTTATCAGGATCTTTATTAGCAAAAAAGGCCGCATTGAAGGTACTTACCTTAGACAAAGACTGGTATTCCGCTCAAGATATTGTCTATCTACAGACATGGAAAGGAGAGGGCTTGGTACAGCTATTCCCGGAGGTGGTTACAGTTAAAGAATCAAAGGGCATGTTTTCATCGAGCAAAGAAGTATGGGAATGTTTATGTGGCTATAGCAATGACCTTGATGCTACAGCTTGTAGCTCTTGTACCAAAGATAAGCGAGGCTTTGGTACTGAGGAATTGAAGCCTGAAGCTGTGCAGAAACTGATTAATCGGAGATTAGTTGTTATTGAGGGAGTTTAATGGTGAATATTAATATTTGCATTTTAATTTTATTAACTAATTAGGTTCTCCACTTTACATTCCTAAAAATTAGTATTAGGTTCAAGTGTAGAGAATAACATTCTTTAGATTATGAATTATAATCTATAATGAATTATAAATTTAAAGTATTATTTAGAACAGCATAATATAGCTTGTTAAGCTACCTTTATTTTAGCCTTTTAAAGGCATCAAAAAATTGAGGACGATCATTTTTTATAAGCTCAGATGTGTATTGGGCAAAAGGTTGTATTACCGTGCACTCCATGTATAATGCAAGTGCACTTTTATTAATGTAAAATGGACAAGAATATTAAAATTTTAGCAACTGCAGATTTACATCTTGGTAAACGCTCTTCTGACGTTGATGGTGATCATGCATCTACGAGTTTCACATTGAATAAAATAGTGAAATATTGTATTGAAAAGAATATAGATGTTCTTTTACTTTGTGGAGACATTATAGATTGGGATAATCGTTTTTTTGAAGCTTATGGGCCTTTGCAGGAAGCGTTCGATACTTTAGGAAAGCATAATGTGACAATTTATGTAGTTTCAGGCAATCATGATTTTGACGTATTACCTCAAATTATTACAACGGGAAACAACCAACATGTACATTTGTTAGGCCAAGATGAAAAATGGGAAGCCTCGAAGTTTAGCAAGAATGGACATACTATTCAATTTGTTGGATGGTCTTTTGCGAGAAGGTTCGTTACAAAAAGTCCAATGCTTTCATGGGATTCTGTTATTTTAGACCCTAATCACCAAACTATTGGTCTTCTTCATGGCGACTTAGACTCCAGCAATAGTCATTACGGGCCTGTACGCCTAGACGAATTAAGGAATACTGATATTTCACTATGGCTAATGGGTCATATACATAAGCCTCAGCAGTTAGCGGAGCATCCACTTGTTTGGTATACAGGGTCACCTCAGGCATTAAGTGCAAAAGAACCTGCTGTACATGGTCCGCTCTTGATTACTGTAAGTGCCGATCAGCCACTAACTATTGAACACATCGGAATGTCACCAGTACGTTATAAAAATATATCAATTGATGTAAGTGGAGTTGAAAACGTAGATGCTTTTCGCAACAAAATAATTTATGGTTTAAAAGAAGATGCGGAAAGAATGATAACTGAGCTGGAAGAGGTACTTTCTTTGGTTTATCAATTGAGACTCACTGGAAAAAGTAGTCTTGTCAATGAGATTGAGTCCTGGAAAAGTACCGTTATAGAGCATAGTGACAAGTTAGAAACTGGTACGATGATCAGTGTTCGACGAGTAGAAATGCATATAAGTCCTGAAGTTATTGACTTAAATCAGTTGGCGCAACAATCTTCTCCAGCAGGAATATTAGCAAATACGATTTTGGCTATTGAAGAAAATCGGACTGATTTGTTTCTTGATGATTTAATAAAAGAATGGGTAGTAAAAGTTGAGCATGCAAATCGAGTAGGTGCCTATCTTCCTCTTTCAGCAGGAAGGCAACTTAACAATACGACAGAAACTGCACGTATCGCATTAAAAGCTGAATGCAACCGCTTGCTCGGAGAATTATTGAATCAACATAAATCTAATTAATATGAAGAGACCCGCACTAATAATTCAAGAACTTTCCATTTTTAAAATGCCAGGCTTTCCTTTGGGGATGAAGCCTATCGTATCTTTATCAAGCCATATTAATGTGATCGCTGGACCGAATGCTTCCGGCAAAAGTTCTACTGCCCGAATAATTCAAGATATACTTTGGAAGCAAAATATACAAAGAATTCATGTTGAGAGCAGACTCTTAATAAATGATGAAAAATGGGATATAAAAATTGATAATGGCCATTATCTTTGTCAATGTGGGGGAGTGGATGATAGCCTGACATCTCTTCCTGCTTATGATGAATCTAAACGCTATTTTTTAGCACTTCATGAACTAATAAAAGAAGATGATAAAAATTTAGCGCAGGAGATATTCCGAGAAGCAATAGGTGGGTATGATCTTAATAAAGCAAAGAACAGTTTAGGGTTTAAAGGTAGTACTCCTAATCTTGGCCTTACAGAATTTAAAAATTTTGAAAGCAAACGTAAACATGTCGCTTCAATTGAAAGTAAGCAAAAGGAACTACAAAAAGAGGAAAAAAGGCTCAATACATTAAAAGGAAAATACGATGAAGCCAAAAGTGCATCCAAGTCTCAACAATTCTATACCTACGTCATCGATTATCTTCACGCTAAAAAGAGGTATGAAAGCCTAGAGATAGAAAAAAACTCCTACCCTGAACAAATGGTTTTATTGAAAGGAAATGAAGATGTACTACTTTTAAAATTAGAAACCGATAATGAAGAAACCAATCAAAAGATTATTGTAATTCAGCGAGAAAGAAAGAGTAAACAGGATGAATTAATGATTCTACAGTTGCCAGAGGGAGGATATAGTGGGACTCTTCTCGACGAACTGCGCGAATATATTGAGAAACTGATAAGCTTAGAGCAAAACTTAGTAAGTAAACGTTGCGCAATAAAGAAGAATGAAGAGGAAACAACAGTAGTGCTTAGTCAACTTTTCCCCACACTACAGCGTGAAGCCTTAGCTGCTTTAGATTTACAAAATATTCGTGACTTAGACGTTTTTTTTGAAGGGGCTCATTCTTTATTAAGCAGAAAACGGGTTTTTGAAGATAAAATTCAGCGCTTAAATAAAGAGAAACAAGAACAGAATCATACTGAGGAAAATCTGCATACTGGAATTCGTTTTCTTTTAAATTGGTTTGAGAAAGATACAAGACCATCGGCATCCTCACAACAAACTTTATGGATATTATTGATATTGGGTTTAATAACCGTTTTGTTAACCTATTTCTTTGGCTGGATAGGATTTTGTGGACTGGTACTCATGCTCGTATATGTTATAGTAAAAGGACGGGATGTGACAACCGATTCTTTTAGAGAAACTCGGGTTGGTGATTTCAAGAAAACGGGTCTACCCGAACCGTCTAGTTGGAAGGAAGAAGATGTGTCAAAGCGATTAGAAGAGCTTCATCAGGAGCTCCAAGAGGCTAAGCGGCAGAAAGAAATTAAACGCAGCATAGCTGAGTTAACTGATCAAGTAGAGCGCATCCAGCCGGAGTTAGATACTTTAGAAAGTAAGCGTGCAGCTTGGGTTAAGAAGCTCACTACGATTCCGGAATTGATCGTTGAAAATATTGAGTCCTATTCTGGTCTTTATTGGTTTTTGAAAGATCTACAACAGTGGCAAAAGCACGACAATGAATTACGCGGTAATAGACTTTCCTATGAAGAAGAAGACAAAAACCGTCTAGAAACGATAAGTTGTATTAACGCAATATTAATGAGAGTTCAGATTGCTACTGTCTCAGATGCAGCTTCTGCAAAAGCGATTTTAAAAAACATGGCTGAGAATGAAAATAAACGTACCGGACTCTTAAGAGATTGCGGAAATCTAAATGATCGTGAAAGCAGCCTTAAAGATATCAAAGCAAATTATGAAAATGAAATTCAATCGATTTACAGTTCGCTGAGTTTGGAAACAGATATGAAAGCTGAGTTGCGCGATTTACTGTCTAAAAAAGAATCTTATGATCAATGGGTAAAGGAGTTTGATCATGCTAAGCGTCGTTTAATAGAAAAGGAGTTGCAGATGCAAAATCATCCTTTGTATAACAATGTAAAAGAAGAACTCCCAACATTACAAATTGACCAAGCCGAACAATTTAAAGAAAACTTCTCAAACTTATCCGATCAGACTGACGACTTGATTGCTGAAATAGCAAGGATAGAAGCAGATATTAACAAAGAGAGGAGTGGACATGAGCTCGAAATAGCGTTGACAGAAAAGGAATCTGCACTCGATGATTTAGAACATAATTATCTTAGTACCATTCGCTCTATCACAGGAGATTTGATTGTCAATTGCTTGAAAAGAAGAACGCAAGAGCATAGTAAATCAAAGGTATTTAACCGAGCAAATGAATTATTTAATAAAATTACCCATGGCCATTATGAACTAATACTAGATGATCATGGAGGAGGTAGCTTTAAAGCGAGAGATACTGTGTTAAATCATGGTCTATCGCTTGATCATTTATCTTCAGGCACCCGAATTCAATTATTAATTGCTGTCCGTCTAGCATTTATTGAAAGTCAAGAAGTGGGAATTAAATTGCCTATTTTAGCTGACGAAGTATTAGCAAATAGTGATGATCTTCGTGCGAAGCAGATTATTGAAGCTTTGATAGAGATTAGTAAAGAAGGAAGACAAGTATTTTATTTCACAGCCCAAACAGATGAGTTAAAGAAATGGAACGAATATATAGATAGAAATCCAGAGATTAATGGGAAAATAATTATTTTAAAAGGTCAGAGTAATGCTCAAGTAAGTTACCACCTAGATGAAAAAAGAGAAATTCCTTTGAGATCTATTCCTAATCTTCCTTCTCCTAGCATCAATTCCATTGAAGAATACCATACGCTATTAAGTCCACCATTGTATGATTTGTTTAAGAATAGACCAGATCAACTTCATCTATCTTACTTAATTGAAGATAATGAGTTATTGCATAATTGTTTACTGCGTGGTATTCAATACTATGGGCAACTAAGAAGCTTTTTAAGGCATAAGGGTAAAATTGATAATCTCCAAGAACCTATATTGGGACGGATTAGTTGTAAAGTTGAATTGTTGTATTGTTATCAAGAACTATATCAAAAAGGGCGATCTAAACCTATTGATAATGAGGTTTTGCTTGACTCAGGTAAAGTGTCTAACACATTTATAAGTCCAGTTAGCACTAAATTAAAAGAGCTCAACTATAAGCCAGAGCTATTAATTGAATCATTAAAAAAAGGTGAGATTTCTAGGTTTAATCAAGCAAAAATACTAGAACTTGAAGATTATCTGTTTGAAAACAATTACTTGACCAAAGATGAACGTTTTACTGCTGACGAAATGAATAGTCAATTACAGGCTGCACTATCTCAAATGGATTTAACAGTTACGGAGGCTGAAGATTTTTTAACAAGATTAATGAACTGAAATCTACTAGGAACAATAACTATGAATTATATGTCCAGACCCAAAAGTACCTCTGTATTTGAAGTAATGAGGTAGTCCTGTGAACAGCTTAGCTAAATTTGTCAGTCCGTCTTCTACGTTGAAGATGAGCTGATAAAATAGTTGAAAATTTAGAACGATTTCTCTGATTTAGTAAGATCGAGCTAAATTGATTCTTAAACTGATTTTTAGTTGTGGGATTGACACACATCGTTTCACTTATTTAACTGGCAGTCGATCCAATAATTTTGATCTCTAGTTCGTTCTTTACTTGGATTGTACATATTAACAACTTTTTCTCAAAATGGCAAATTGATTACAACTGTAATCATCCACATAAATAATTAAACGGATTAAGAACACGGTTATATTCGGAAGAATCTTGGATTTTTAATGAAATAAATTATTGTCAGTTAAATTTTTTAGTCTAATGCTTCATTTCTATTGACTAGTATATTATTCGTCGGTCGTTTTAGCTTGGACGTTGTGAAGTGTGCGTCATAACATGTTGGTTCATAGTGATTTTTTAGCTTGGAGATAGTGGCGGATTAGAAAACTCAAAACTTTCAACTTTGCATTAAATTGCGCAGCATGTTTTTATTGTTTTCTAAATTTATGAAAAAAGCAAATATAAAAAGTTGTTGCGGATAAAAATGTACGAAGTAAGCATAGGATTTATACCATTTAAATTAAAAGGGAAGCACTTAGCTTCACTTTTTTGGGCTTTTATTTCATCTTTGATAATTCTATATATCGACAATATGGATTAGCAAGTTTCATTTCACTGGGGGATTTACAATCAGCTTCAAAGATAAGCGGATTACTCACTAAAATAAAAGCAATTTGTGCTCGAGATACAGCTACATTAAATCTATTAGGACTATATAAGAAGTCCATTCCTCTTGGTGCATCTTCCGTAGATGAACTTGCTACACTGTAGATGACGATTGGTGCTTCCTGCCCTTGGAATTTATCTACTGTCCCTATTTCTATTTCGGGAATCACTTTTTGTAATTCATGGACATTGCTATTATAGGGCGTTATAATTTTAATATGTTTATTTTCTAAAACGTGATCTTCGCTATTTTTGTCAGTCCAATAAACATCACCTTTTGTTAATTCTTCTACTATATTTTTAATGCATGTTACTTCTTCCAAAGAACTATTGGTATTACCTTCATGGGGCACCGCCTTATAAAAGAGTCCTGCTCCTATAAATTCAGTATTACCTTTTATCGATTGGTTTTTTAGTTCTTGTTTACTTTGTAATCTTGATTCATAAAACATTTCAGAATCAAAATCACAGATTTCAGGATGCATTCTCCAGGTAGTTTCAAGAAACAGACCTTTATCCTCCGAAATTGTTTTTTCTCCTTCTAATAAATGTTCAAGTGCGGAAACATCTGTTCCGTCAGGATGTACGCCCTTAATCGGTTGACTAAGTTGCTGATGATCTCCTAAGAAAACAATATTTTTAGCAGCATGAGAAACAACAAGTGTTTCGATTAATGCAAATTGTCCTGCTTCGTCAATGAACAGGTAGTCTAATGAGTCTTTCAATTCTTCTTTACACCACATAAAGCTCGTACCCGCAATTAAAGGATAGTTAGATAGTTCAGAGATAATGACGTTGTTGTCTTTTGCGAAATTCCAGAATTTATCGTCATCGTGTTCTACCGCACCTTTGTATAATGCTTTTAAATCAAATTGATGTTCATCAGCAACTTCCTTTACTTTTTCCAGTAAATTCATAATTACCTTATGGCTTAAAGCCGTAATCCCAACTTTTTTACCTTTTTGGATTAGGTCAAATATGATATGACTAGCGGTATAGCTTTTTCCAGCTCCTGGAGGACCCTGGATAGGCAAGATACTGTTATCGAGGTTTAAAGCCCATTGTTTACCTTTTTCGACAGTATCGTTGATGTCAGGTAATTTTTGAAGCAATCGAGGAGAGCGGTTCAGTAGAATATCTCGCGTTACTCGGTAGTCATTCGAGCCAGAATCAAAACCATTTTCTACAATCCATTCTCCAAATTGAATAATATTTTCAGCCTTTGCCGCATTTGATATTTTCTCAAATTTGATAATACAGTCAGGATGAACATCTAATGCTTTTGCAGTTTTCTTTACTCTAAACATTTGATTTTGTTCATTAATTTCAACTATTTCTCCAATGCTTATTTTGTTAATATCGTTTACTTTAACACCCGCTTTAAGGTCTAATTCTTGTAAAGGAAAGGTATAGGTATCGATAAAACTTCTTTTGACTTGTTCCCGTTCTCCGGTATAGTCCAACATAGCAATAGCGTCTTTCTCATCTAATAGTTCATCAAGTTCTAAAGCTAATAACCGAAAATATTCCCACCAAAACGATTTTTCTTCTCTTCTGTACCAATCAAGTAAATGAGCAAGTAAATATTTTGCTTGTTGTTCTTTAGATCTTACTGTAATGTCTGCCGGTATATCTGTTAGTAGATAATTAATGATAGGGGTTATTCTTTCTAAATGTTGGGTTACAGATTCAGGCTCTTTTACTTCAACAATGGGTCTTAGTATTTCATAACCATTATCAATGAGTAGGGCTCTTTCTCGTTCTAACCATTGATGTAAGTTTAACGTAGAAAAACAGTCATCTTGATTATAAAGACGAATAGCGTTCGTCATATTTTCTGTAATATGTTTAAGATTTCCTGATTCTAATAAAAATTCATAATCAGCTTTTATTTTAGAAACGGTTCTTAAATCCATTTCTCTTATATAGCCATGATAGGGTTCAAGATCTTTCAAGGAGTATTTTTCTACGCCTGCTCGTATAGATTGACGTAAAATTCGATGCAGATCTATTAAAACAGCACTTCTAAGTAAAGTGTCTATTTCATTTTCTTTAACGGCATATTTACTCATTAACCTTTTTAAAGCAACGTTTTCATAAGGAGAAAAATGATAGATATGTAAGTCAGGAAAGCGTTCTTTTTGTTCAAATACGAAGTCTACGAATTGGCAAAAAGCATTTTTTTCATCTTCTTCATTATTAACCCAAATAGAATAATAGGTATTTTGAAATACCCATCCGAACAAATACTCTAATCCATTGGGATCTATAAGAGGGTCACCCTCAAAATCTAAATAGATATCTCCTTCGGTAGGAGTTGGTAGATTTGCTAAACCAGAATTATTTTGTAATTCGAGTAATTCATATTTTGGTCTATTTTCTGTTCTGCTTTCATTTTGAATTCTGGCTTGTTCTCTAAGTTTTTTGAATGTTTCTTTAGAGCCTTTAGTAGGAGTAAATGGAATTGGTAGCGATACAGTAGACATTGCTTCTAATGTATTAACGCCTTGTTTTCTCATTTCTTTAATTTGAGAAGTTCCCATACCTGCAATAAAGCCTAAGTGATCATCGTTTCTTCTAATTTTATTACAATGCTCCCACCAATTACAGACATTACAATGCATGCAAGGTTCAGGATAAGTTTCTTGAGGTACAGCAACTGCGCTTTCAAGTCTTTTTTTTATCAAACGGAGATAAGCATTGTAATCATTTACCCGATAATTATGTTCTTCTTCAGGATTTTTAATGGTCATGTGTTCAGGCATAATACCTTGAATGTCGCCAAGTAATTCCGAATACAACGTAATTTGTATAATGCTTCCCGAACGGGTATTAGTAGTTAATTTGGTGTCAATAACTTCATACGACCAGTCTCCCAAATTACTTGGTTGTTTTACTTTTCGTAGGAAATCAGCCCATCCTTGCCATTTTTCATTACTTAATCTAGCTTGATAAATAAAATCATATCCTTCCTTCATAGCTTCTAATGTTTGCTGTAAGGGATGATCACTTTCTAGATTCACTTTGAAAATATGATAACCTTCTTTTTTTAATGATTCAAGATATTCTTCTTCAAACGATAATCCACGCTCTCTAAGCAGATCCAGAGACCGATTACTATAATTAGGTTTTTCCAAAAGACCATTAATGACATCAAGATTGAGATTGGTTAAATTTTTACAGTGAATGTGATTAGACAGATCTGTAGCTGAATAGATAATTTGGTTATTGGCTTTTCTCATATTTCAAGAAATGATTTCGATTTGTATATCTTTAAAAAAATGGGACACCAGGCTTAGAATATTAAGATAGTGTTTGATTAATAAATTTAAGATTTTGTTTTGTGAAATACAATTACCTTATGTATCGAAAATTTGTTTAATAATCTATATTTAAAGCTAATAGGGTCAGTATTTCAAAGATTCAAGATAGTTTTATTAATTAAATCTACATTATGATTTTTAAAAACATTTTTACTAAATCAGTTTATGTTTTGTTTTTGAAAACAGGGAATCATTTTATTAATTTCCTTATTGTACGTACCTATCAAAAGCTTCTTCGATTTTTTCTTGACTATACCCAATTCTTGAACACACCTGAGTTAATGAACTCTTTAATTTTGGTAAGTCTCGTAAAAGGGCTGTGGTATACGATATAATCGCTGACGAGTCGTTCTGCAGAAAGCATTGCTTCATATTGTTCGGACAGGTAGGGATTTTCTCCAAAATTTGCATTTTCAATGGCTTTAGCTGATGATTTATCGATAGTTTCAAACTCCTCTCTAAGCTCATCTTCTTCTCTTTTAGACTGCTCTGCAAATCCCTCTCTAGTTGACTCACTTCTTTTAATATTGTCAACAATTTTGACCTCTTCTTTTCGATATTTGTCGACCATTTCAAGGATTCTTCGTCTTGAGCTTTCTGGTATTCCTTCTCGACACTCTTCGTCTTTTCTAATTTTATCTTTCTCTTGTCTGATATGCTCGTCATAGCTTCGTTTTGAAGCTTCTCTATCTGCGATGACTCCATCAATATTGATTTCAATATCTCCGATTTTTCGTTCAATATCGTCAGCTTCTTTTCTATGATTAATCTCTCTTTCTTCTGGGCTTCCTGAGATTGACCTGATTTCATATTGTAGATTTCTAATAGATCCGAGAAGTTCTGTTCCATTCCCTTCAAGGTCCTCTCTTTTTCTAATATATCTTTCTTCCAAATTTGCGTATCGACTTTGAATTTCGTCGATTTCATCGTCAACTGCTCTTGTTTCTCCTTCAAGTTTTGTTGAAAGCTTTTCTCTAAGCGAAGCTTCCTCGTTGAAAAGTCGGTCTTGTAATTCTTCTGTGTTTTTCTCAACTCTTGATATTTCTGATTCAAATTTTGATTCAGTATCTCTGTACGGTTGAGATTCCAAGACCTTTCCAATTGCTCGTATAAGGTTATTAATCTGTGCCTTTCTACAGCGGTTAGACTCTGCAAAAAGCTGTCTTTGCTCTTTATCAATATGTGATATTCCCTTTGTATTTCCATTGGGAACTCGAATATATTCGGTGTTGATTTCATCTTTATTATATAACCATTTTGTGTTTTGACTGTGTTCAAAAACTTGATCAATTTCGGCAGGTGATGCCTTGGGTATTATTACGGATACGGCATCAATTCCTAACCTTAATAAACTTACTAGTTTATCCTTATCAGGTTTATGACTAGTAGTTATATCTATGAAAAGGATAGGTGTATCCGTTTTATCAAAAAAGGTGATGTCTGGTTTGTACAAAAGATATTCTGTATCAATATCGGTAGCTTTTGTCCATTTAATATTACCTGATTCGTCCTCATAAAAGCTCAGTTTAGCATGTACGGTTTGTGCCTCAATTATCTTAGCTGGTTTAATGAAAATTGCAGGATCAGAGTCATTATTTGAGTATTTATATACAGCTGGTACTTTTATCCTTTTATTGGTCAGAAGGTTTTCCTTGGCCAATTTATGGCGATATGTTTTATCCGAATATGTACACCTATTTTTAGGACTGTTTTTTTTGACATAATGTCGAAAATAGGAGGCACGATCAACTATCTTAGTTTTTACGGCTTCCATTTCTCTAGTACATCCCATACAGTAATAACCCTTTCTACCACTTTCGGCATCATCAATATAAATTGGTGTGGATTGTACATTATTTGCATATCTATTTTGCAAATTTTCTTTATGATTGGCAATCATGGCATAAAATTGGTTTAAGTAAATATACTTAATTTAAACGAATTATAGGACCCATTTGGCTAATTTCAGTACAAAAGTTCAGTCTTACTACTTGATCAAACTCTAAAATTATGATAATCCTTTATTTTGAGCTAAATTTTTGATAATACTTCGAGCCTGGAAGTAAGGAATAATATCATTTACGAATAATTTAATAGCAAAATAACTAGAAATTATATAGGCAATTATCAAAACTATTCTAATGGTCAATACCTCATCAGCGCTTGCCAAAATATTATTTGTGTCTAAGAAAAAGTATAGTATAATTATCGAAAACACAAGTATGTAAATTATTGCAAAACTGATGAGTGTAACTACGTATTTGTCAGTTTTTGTTACTATAATATTCACCTTTTGACTTGCTTTATCGAATTTTAAATACAGTTTCTTATATAAATATTTGAAAGTTTTAGTGCTCACATCGCAGGTATTAAAACATTGCAAATATGCATTTACACGAGAAGGTACGACTTCAAACCCAAATTGTTGTTGAAATATTTTTGCACAATATATATGGCTTAGTGTACTGCATAATTCATCGTTGAAACCTTTGTTAAATTCTATTTCACTTTTTAACCGGTCAATTTGATTAGAAATATTTTTTGATTTAATGAAACTATTTGCCCAATATATAAAGATAGGTAAAGCAGCTGTGATGATTGGTGTAAGATGTTCCATGATTTATTAGATGATATTATTCTAGCGTTAAAAATAAATTTCATTAGTTAGGTAAAGAGATTAAGCCTTAATGCTTAATCTCTTTACCTAACCACACTCCATATTTCTTCCATTGATTATGGTGAATAATCCATTCACTGATCCAAGGGATCATTTCGCAGAGCGATATGTTTTTACCAGGTAATTTGTCAATTAGAGGATGATATAAGCATAACGAGTTATCGTAATAGAGATGTATGTCGTCATGATATTTGATGGTATCACCTCGTATATAGATTCTGTCGTATCTGAACTTCTGAAATGGAGAGTAGGAGAGCAAGATCTTATAAGATTTACCCCCTATCTGCAATGTGCCTGTACCAATGAGTTGTTTGTTCTTTTTATCCAAAACGAGCTTTAACCAGCTAAAATGTTTTTCTACAAAATGTTTCTGTATATACAAGAAAGTATACCAATCTTTTTGATGTTCTTGCTTAGTATTTCCCGCCAAAGTTGTGATGATTCCCATTTTTATATCCATTAGTTGAGTTTATATTTCCACTTGGTGAAGTAAATGCAATACTTGCAGCTATTAATCCAGAGGATTTTGCTACGGAGTTATTAGTTGAATGCGCAAAGTTTTTGAATTGTTCGTTAAGTGTCTTTTTATATACACCTTCACCAAATAACTTGATATAATCATCTTTGCTGGTTTCAAATGAATTTTTTAAATTTTGCCATCTTTTATGGAAGTCTTCAATAAAGCTGAAAAAACTTTTATAATGTTCGTTTGTCCAAGAATCGGTAAAGTCTTCCTCTAGATTTACGGGGTTTAATACTTTGAATTTTCTATTATGTCGTATAGAATCTAAATATCCATTTTTTATATTCTGTACTATATTATCCATAGCTTCAAATATGGAGTTTTCGGCAGAATAAAACTGAGCTGCTAAAGTTGTGATTACAATACTGGATACTGGATAATCTTTTCTCTCAAAATAAATATCACGGTATCTTTTAAGAAGTTGAACAACCCGTTGTAATGGTGTTTTTAAATATGCTTCTTCAGGTAGCCTTTCAGTTTCTACCTGAGCTTTCATTAAAACATCAGAATACCGGCCCAATAAAGGTTCTTTTACGGAATTCGCAATATTTAAAAACCAACTTGAAAATCCTTTAGGATTTCCTGATGACCAGTTGAAGAGCGCTTTTTCAGGTATCTTAATCATTTCCTTTTCCGACATGTCTGGCATACATGCAGGCAAGATATCCATATGAAAGTCACTTTTGTAATTAAGTCTTACGCAGCGTTTCTTCTTTTCTAGGATTGTTTTGTAATATCCATCTTTTTCTAATGCTTTTACAAGTGCATTATAGATTTCTTGTGGAGAATGTCGGTAGTATGGATCGAAAATATGCAGTACTACATCCAAATCAAAATCAGAATTGTTAATCGGTCGTACAGTTGCGCCAATTCTTTTAGAACCTTGTGCATATACCTCAATAACTAATCCGTCAAAGAAATTTTTATCATTTCTCAAAAGCTCTGCAACAGCGTTATATGCCGATTCCATTCGTTCTATCCGTGTTTTATCCAATTGTAGTTCCTGTGCTATTCTAGCCAAAAGTTCTTCTCGTTGAAGAACATAATTGTTAAATATATCTAGCATGTTAAAATGTTTTGTTGATTAATAATTTAGTGTGTTGACCTATCCGAGCAATCTGCTTACCGTTCTGCATCAGTCGTAATTGTTCTATATCATCACAGCTTACCACTGCATATCCATTAGATAAGTCCAGAGGCTGTTTAGCGATTTCAATAAGTGCTCTTTTTTGGTCGTCGTTTGGTAATAGCTCAAAAATGTCAAAAACAAGAATTTCGTAACAATTGAAGTAATCGCTCCATGAAAGATTTTTAGAGTACCGCCTGATATGTTTTTGGTTGATATGTTGAAAGATCTTCCTATCAAGTATTTCCGTATCAAGCAATTCCTCTATGAACTCTCTACGCGGATCGGTTTCTCGCTCTTGTCCCTTGTCGAACCAGTTTAATACATCTATTACATGCCGACCTTTCACTGTAAAACGTAAGTCAGAGAAGCTCTTCTCATCAACATCCAATCCGTTTTTCTTGTTGTCAGGTTTGTAACCCCATTTATTGAAAAGGCTATCATCACCAAAGCGTTTGTAAGCGCCTCCCACAGGTTGAAGCTGATTTTCTATTCTTCTGTTGAAGACGAGTAGATAGTCGTTACTATCTGGAATCTGAATTTTGTATAGACCACTCATTGAGAATCTAATATCTTGATCTTTGTATTTACCGTACTTCGTTTTGAAGAAAGACGTTAAGTGATTGCGGTTCTCCCAGGCAATCGATGCGCCTTTTGTAATTAGTGGTTTTAGTAGTGCCACTGCTGCTGTTGTAAATTCTGCCATAAGCTTTAAGTTTTATTTAAAAAATAAGGGGCATTTCACCCCTTCCTTGTTTTAGTCCTATTACTAGACTCTATTTTTCTTTGCGGACACCTTTAAATGGTTTATTATTAGAAGTTTTCATATCCATGAATTTTCCTGTATTTGCATCTCGTTTTATCCAAGAGTCCGTTTTTGGATTGTAGGTCTGCGAGCGCTCACGGACAGCTCCATTTCTTGCATTGTCATTTGGTGGATTAGTAGCCATATATATAAATGTGTTATCTTTTTCCCTTAATTTTAGGCTTAAGGGATTGGCCTTTTCTTATATACTAATTCCGTTACTTTTTATTTTATATATTTGTTATGGAGTAACTCACTTATATACCAATTCCATTATTAACGCTTTTAGTATACTTATGGGGATAAAAAGTAAAAAGTATGAAGTCGACTATAGTGCATTTCCAAGCGAAGAGCTTTTAGATTATATTTCTTGGAAAGAAGAATATGAGGAAGATGCGCAACGAGCATTTATTGAATTTTGTTCGAGATTTGAGCGTAAAGTTTTGGAAAAGGCTGAGATCTATTGTTTAAAATTTAGTTTTAACTCAGTCGTTGCTTTGGATATTGCTAACTGTACTTTTGCTCGTGTTTGGAAATATCACTCTTTCAAAAAGGAGAAGGCAAAATTGAAAGATATCAATAAGGCTATAGAGCTTTGGTTGTATAAAATTGTTTATAATGAGATGATAAAATACTATGAAAGTCAAAGGTGTGCCGAGCCAGATCCGGAGGATTTATGTATTATGGAGGATATAGATACCTTGATTCGGTTTTCAGCGGGCGATGGGATAGAAGTGAAAAAAGATATTAAAATAATGGCTGAGATTTTGGAAAAGGCTTTGGGCGGATTAAGTGAAAGCCATCGAATAATATTTTTGACATATAAAGCTTATGAAATAAAGGGATATAAAAATATTCCTCGCGCAGTAAGCAAAATGCTTAGAGAAAGATTTAATTTAGCTCAGAGTTCAGTAGGAGTTTATAAAAAGGTCGCAACAGATCAAGTTAAAAACTATATAAAATCATTAAATGGCAATTGATAAAAAGCTCAAAGGAAAATTAAGTGAAGACATGATCGACGATTGGTTATGTTCTACAGGTTACTTGTATCCATTAAATGAGATGCATTTGCGTAGATTTGATTTACTTTATAATAATTATGATTTTAAACTTTCTAATGCAAAAATTAATATAGAAGATATTTTCAACGGAACCTTATGCAAGTTTGACAATGTCAAATTAATGCCTAAGCAAGTTGATGAAGATGAGATAGCCAAACTAAGAATGGTTGCAAGGAAGGGGGCAAAAGGGATATCTAAGGAAGCTGAAGAAAAATTGAAAGCCAATCATAAGAAAGGTTCTGGTGATAAAGAATAATTTACCTGCAAAAATAAGTAGACTAGCGGAGGCTATCGCATTGAATTTTGAAGGAATTATTACTCCTTTAGAGTCGATTATTTCAGCAGAAGAATTAGATCTACACTACGATTCGTACGGGGTCAACGAGTTTGATGGGATGACTTTGTATTCAGATGGATATTTTTCTATTCACATAAATACTGATAACAAAAATTTTTCTGAGAATGGGAGAGGGAGATTCACTTTAGCTCACGAATTAGGCCATTATATTCTGGATAGTCATAGAATTGGGCTTCAATTAGGACTTCTGCACGCACATCCCTCTTACCTTAATGATAAAAATAAGAATAATGTAATAGAACGTGAAGCAGATTATTTTGCTTCATGCTTATTAATGCCTAAAGAGAGATTTGAAAGGCAAGTTTTAAGAAGGCATTTTGATGCAACATTAATTCAAGAGTTGGCTAAAAAGTTTAATGTCAGTTTTTCCGCTTGCGCTTTACGTTTCACCGAAGTAGGAAATCATCCAATTATGGTTGTATATTCAGAGAATGGGTCAGTAAAATGGAGAAAGTGTAGTGCTAATTTCCCATTTTATTCCATATTAGGCTGGCCAAATGTTCCTGTAAATACCGTAGTAGGTGAGTATTTTAGAGGGCTTAATCATTCTTCTTTATTTAGGACTGAAGAAGTATGGGCTATAGATTGGTTTGATAAAGTTCCAAGCTGGAATACAAATAGAAAGTTTTTTGAGCACTGTATACCTTATAAAAACTCTGCGCTGAGTGTTATTTGGGAAAAGTAAATGTAGGCCTATTTTGCTAGATGCAGAAATCTAGGTAGTCTAAAGTAAACTGTGTCACTGAGCTCACTTTAGAGTTCGGGCCGAAGGGGACCAAACTCTAAAGTTTTATATAAACTCCTTGCTTTTTTATTCCGTATTTTGTATGTCTTCAAACTAATCAGGACAACTTGCTAAAGAGTGTTTCTTGTTTATAAATCTATTAATTTTTGTTTTAGATATTCTTTTTTTCTGTTATT
>NZ_SLYV01000022.1:0-53740 GCF_004342035.1 Sphingobacterium sp. JUb20
TGGTCTTCCCATGATGATTAAAGTTAAATCTTTTTTAGGAAAACACTCTCTTAGTTTTTAATCAATTATGTCCAAATTATGCTGACGATTTACACCTAGAGTTTTAACATTTATAAATTATATAACCTCAGGTTATATTGTTAAATTTGTCGAGCAATAAATTAAGAGTAAGTTATGTCAAAAGCGGAGATTGGAACTTTTATTCGACAGAAAAGAGAAAATCTAAAAATATCACAAGAAGCAGTTGCTTATCATCTAGAAATGTCTCAAGCTGCATATTCAAAAATTGAGCGCAATGAAACAAAAGTAAAAGTTGATCAGGTCTACAAAATTGCCGAGTATTTTGGTGTAAGTATATATGAGCTTTTACCTCCATCACTAGCGAGTGATATTATGGGAGAAAACGTATTTGGTTTAGCTTATCACTATATTATTGTTGGAATAAAAAAAATCAAATCCATATTTAGGAAATTAGATAAATAACATCACTTAATAAATATGGAAATTCCCTTATGATGATTTACCGCACTACTTTGCCTTTTCTTTTTTCACAGCACGTAACACGGGTGATCGCTTCTTTTAAATCAAATATATTTTAGATTATGTTGGAAGGAGTTTCCGCGATATGACTAACAAGAAAAGAGCTTCCAATTATTTTATCATAGTTTTTTTTAAGTATCTACTAATTCTACTTCATTTATGAAACGATAAAAATGTTTCTTCTTTATACGAGTACGAAAATTAAAGAATCCTCTCAAAAACCTGAAAGGATTCTTTAATTTTAGAAAGTAATAATATTACTTCCGATTTGAAG
Organism: Sphingobacterium sp. JUb20; assembly: GCF_004342035.1. Taxonomy (NCBI): domain Bacteria; kingdom Pseudomonadati; phylum Bacteroidota; class Sphingobacteriia; order Sphingobacteriales; family Sphingobacteriaceae; genus Sphingobacterium; species Sphingobacterium sp. JUb20. The sequence goes on from NZ_SLYV01000022.1 coordinate 815, forward strand.
TTTTTCTTAAAATTCTACTTGTTGCATAACTCACCACTGTTCCCAATGCAGCCATCAACACAGTCTGCAACACATCTCCGAAAGAAAAAGAAACCCATATCGAACACAGTGTACCACCTATCGTACCGATACGGATATCATTTAGTTTCATCTGACTCCTCCTTTTCTTGATTAGATAGAAACCCTTCTGCTGTTGGCGGTCCTTCCTCCTCTCCTTTTTTTACTTTATCATCTAGAACTGTCTCTACCACACCAATTCCTAGAGCAATGTATTTAATAATATTTAGTGCCTTTCCCGGCAACTTAATCGGAGCCATAAGCACAATCTGTAGCGCACGGCTTATTTTTTTAATTATCTTTTTCATTTTTCTAAATTTTTAGAATGTTAAGATGGTTAGTAAGAGAGTTATGAAGTGAAAGTGTTAGTAGGTTAGAAATTCTCTTTGTAACTTCGTTACTAGTCCACTTGTTACTGCCTCACCTCGTCACTTGGTTACTCTTTCACTACGTTACTCAACAACTTCAATAATCACATCCCGTACTACCATCAATTCCACCAACAATCCATACAATTTCTTGTACGCCGTTACCGACTGTACCAATCGATAATCCCCTTTTTCGAATACATAACCTGTTCCTGCAAGCAGGCAACCAGCAGTTTCCTTATGCGTATTACCGATATGGATATAGACGTAACTGAAACCTGGAATATCCTTAATCTCGATCATACCCCGATGCAGTTTAGGAAAACGGTCATAATAGTTTCCGTTCATGCCACCATCACGGTTGAAACCAAGCTTATATCTTCCTGCAGGAATGCTCGTACTTCCCGGTATCTTTTTTTCCCGAGGGATGTCCTCCAGACCATAGCAGATAAACTGATTATTCAGATAAATTTCGGACAGGGTACTGTTTTTCCCCTGTTCGATACGGATCACCTTTAAATGCATAGCCATGCTGTTAAAATTTCCCTAGATATTTACTATTGGACACCATCCGCTTATCCCGGTCATGGAGCATCAGATACAGATGCACCTGCTTTCCGCGCAGCACAGAAGGCAATTCCAGTGTCATTCGGGCATCTTTTCGGATTACCTGCTGTTCATTGATCGCCGCGTTGCCGGCTTCAACATCATAAGCACATAAGATCAATTCATCATCCCAGTTGCACTGATCCGGAAAAAAGCCATCCGGTAATAGCCACTTCACTGAGATAAAATCACCGGTTCTCTCCACCTGTTCGAGCATAACCGGAGCTAAGGTTCCTTCACTTATTTTTGCTTTAGCGGGATCGATTTCCATATTCGGATATTCTCCTTTGAGCGCATTCCGCAGATGATGTGACATGGCTTTTCCAATTGCAGTTTTCCCTTTTTTACGGGTTGCAAATCCGATCTGGATCAATAGGTTGAGCGGATTGAGGAAATAGCGCACCAGTTTAAATCCAAGCTGGATAGCTTTGGCTTTATTCGGTTCCGAAGCTGTTTCTTTTTTATTTGATATCATCAACATATCGCTATATTTTAAAGATCAGAACCAGGAGAAACTCTCGCTTCTCCCGGTCTGATGGATGAATAAAATTGATTACAGTAAATCTACCTCTCCCAGATAGGTACTGCCGGAAACCTTGGATCCCTTGCGGTCTGCAAAAAATATCCAGACATGACCTTTTGCTCCGAGGAGATGATCCGGTATAGTGATATCTATAGCCCCATCTGCACGCATAGGCGGTGTCGGAGCCGTCATAAACTCGTTCGCTGTCGGCTGGTATAGCAGGATAATCACCTGATCATCGGCTTTGGACTGGTATAAGGTGTTGAGCGTCACATCCCAGTTTATAGATAGCAGTCCTAAAGAAGCCGAAATACCTGTCGCACCGCCACCGATAAATGAACCCGAACTGATCTCGATTTTGCTGTAGTCCAGCTCAAAATTTGGATACGTTCCGATCACTGCTTTATCAATATTTTGTCTAAGCGCGACATTGGTCGGTGTCATCCGATCGGATTTTACCTGACCGAATCCCAGGCGTAGGATCGGTGTGATCGGCATTAAGAATTTCGTCATCGCGTAAAAGCGTGCCTGCACGATCAGCTGTTCCTCCGAGGCTGCTTTTGTACGCTTTCTGGACAGCCCTCTGATGTAGTCGATCCCCTTCCAGCTCGCACCTATCACGCTTCCCGTTTTGCCGCTGAAACTCCCATTTGCACCCTGTCTAATTGTTCCCATTTTTCTAATTTTTAAAAGATTTGACCATACGTAAAAGCTTGATAAATACCGGTATATTTTGCTTTACGATGACAAACATAGCATCCAAACATAGGGCTTGTCAAGAGCCAGAAAGGGATTGTCGGCGTTTGTCGGAGTACCGCTGGAAATTTGTCGGTGTTATGTCGGTGTACTGCAATTGGTTTTTCACATCGATATATCTTAAGTCCCTAAAAACTCCGATATACCATTGTTTGAAATCTTTAAAAATGGAAATTGGGAACCTCGTTCCTACCATCAGGCTACCCACTGGTAACCCTTTTTTACCAAAAGTCGTAACTGTACCGTAAGTGCACCGTCCATGCACCGTCCATGCATCGGGAAATGGACGGTGCAAGTACGGTACAGGGATGGTGCAACAGCGGAGAAACTTAAAAGCGGGTTAAAAGAAGGTCCGAACAAGGTTAAAAGAAATTCCGAACGGAGTTATGGCAGACTAGGGCAAATGTGGTGGCTTATAGCCTCGGTAAGCGATGTAAAGTCGCACCACATCCCGCTTCAAAAACTGATTCTTTTTCATATTTTTTGCAATCGGACGGATCGCTCCCTCCTTTACCCTACGTTCAAAAGTACGTTTCGAAATCGCGATAAATTCGGCCGCTTCACGTGTGCACATCGTACCGACAAGTCCGGCATATTCATCCTCATTTTGAAGGCATTCCAGCAGGAGCAGCAAACGATCAATTTTACCATGTAGCTCTTTTTCAGCAAATACAGGATGATGAGAAAGATGATAATGAATTTTGAAATTAGAGCTTGTCACATGTGAGACAAAGCAGTAGCTAGACTCCCGAGAAACAGGAGTACTTTCATAAAAAAACATAATAGGTTCAGTAAGGCGACTCACCGCCGAAATCCCCATCAAAAGGTGGCTTCTGCCACCTTTTGACTACAGTTTATCTTGGTTTATAAATTGAGATGGTTTTGCGCTTAGAGGTATATAGTCATCCCATCCCGTATGCCTCAGATCATTGATATTATCCAAAAAAACAACCAGTTTTTTATTTTTCTTGATCCATGTAGTCAATACTAATTCTTTCTGAATAGCAAGTTCAGTAAGATTCTGACGCAAACAATCAAAAACCTCCCGATGGAAAACCAAGCGATCCACATTGTGAGCAATTGGGTAATATACCAGCATCATATTGACGCTATAATTATTGCTGATTTTAAAATACCACTTATCCAGCCCCCGCTTTTCCAGTTCTTTCATAAACCGGTCAGCTTTTCTTCTTTCTCCATTGACCAGAATAATCTCTTTTGTATCTGCACTGGAATAATAAAATGGAACATCAAACATTCGAGGAGCCCCACATGCATTAAAGATTGGTCCTAATCCTTCAACATGAAACAGTACTTCAAATAAGGAGCTGATAACGATATGTTCATCTAACACATGTGGTGGGACAACCTTCACCTCCTTAACAATTACTCTTTCTACCGGAACTTCAACTTCCTTTATAATTTCTTTTGTTTCGAGCACCGTCTCTCTAACCGGTATTACTATTACTTTTGAAACAAAGCGTGTTTTGAATACAGTTCTTATCCAAGACAGTTTTCCCTTAATAAAAACATAAGCAGTATAAACTAAACAGATCAATGCAATGCGGCCTGCATAATATTTCATGTAGCTGATGAAGAGTGCTATTGTATCTCCTTCCCTTACATACGAAAACATGAAAATAAAAAAAAGATAGATGAACATCAGTATGCTCACTGTCGATCCGATACCCCAAATTTTGCTAAACAGTGGCAACCGCTTAAAGTATAACTTTTCCCCTTCTATCAATTTCAGTGTCGGATATTTCTTTTCCCAAAAGCTTGCCAACGATAATAACCGGAACTGAACCAGCAGGGTTCCTATAACCAATATCATTGTCAATCCACCAGTCCATATCCAAAAAGCAGGGGTAGAAAACCGGCGGAGCTGCAAGCCGTTATTACCGAACAAATTAAATACTACTGCTAAAGAGATTATAATAATCAGTGGTCTAATTCTTTTCATGAAATTTGGTCAATTGGGTTGATAAAATATTAATTTTCGATTCAAATCAACCTCCAAAATACCAATTATGCTTAATATTTAGATCAATTATTTCACTAAGATAGACTACAATAACCTACCAAATACGGTAGGTTATTGTATAACAATAGAAAACACTGGCTTTTATGAACTTTAAAGCAAATATTTGAAAGAAAAACAAATATGAAAGAAAACTTTAACACAGCTGGAGTTAACAATAAAGTTACAAACCTACTTGCACTTTCCAGTGCTGATCTACATCTTCAAAAGCAAATGCTCTATACAGATTTTGCCCTCTGGGTGAAAGAGCATTTTAACCTAGAGCAGGAGCAATTGGAGCAATTAGACAACATGCCTCAAAATTTCTGCAACCAATTGGGGACTGCAATTGCAAACTGCCTGGATGCTGGTTATCCTGTACAATTTTTAAAAGAAGAAAAAGAAGAAGATATTGATTGGAAAGAATTATCCATACAGGGACTTGAAGAATGGCAGGAACCGTTCATCACGAGGCAGTTTAGAAGTCCGCTGTTTATAGCTATCCGTTATAAAAAGAACCCATAGGAATTAATACAAAACACCACATTATCCAAACCAAGCCTATCACTTTTTCCGAAATCCCAAGTGATAGGTTTACAATAACCATATTAAGAAAGACGAATAAGTATCCCTATTAATAACCTATTAAAATAATGAAAAAATCGCTACATATAGATCTAGAAAAGCTATTTGGAACTGCAATTGAACGAAAACAAGTCAGTATAACACCGTCAATTAAAATGTCCAACGGTCAAATTTCGTACTTTTCTAATCAGCTTGATGAAGCTATTCTGCAAGAGTTCGACGGGCTCTTCGGCTTTATCAATATGCTTGATTTCAAACTTAAAAGTAAAAGAATAATTCCTTTGCACATTGAGCAGGCTGATCTGCATATTTTCTATCTAATTGAAGGGAGATCAAGCATCTTGATTAATGATTTACGAACAAAAAAAAGTATTGATATTTCCCCCTTAAGAGGACGTTATTTCTATCTACCAAAGGGTGAATACGTACTTATTTTACCCGAGGGAAGAACAGCTATCTGTAACTTTTACTTTCGATGTAGCATTTTTCGCAACGGGAATGAGAGGCCTTTTCAATTTTTACATGCTTTAATTGATGCTCACCGCAACAACAATCCCACCTCCAGCTGGAGTATTGATTTTCGTGTTGGTCCACGCACCACAGCACATATACAGCACCTGCTTACCAAACTCAAAAAAGGAGACTTAGACACAGAGAAACATATCCTACACGAGCTCAATGAATTGATTAAACTATCGAATGAAAAAGTATTTGAGGAATATCACAGGCTATCTGGCTCCATCTTAAAGGCCAGAGAAGCGCGTGATCTCATCATCCAATATGTAGATCAGCATGGGCAAAATTTCAGTATAAGCAGTATAGCTGAAAACACCCAGATAAGCCATGATTATCTGAACGAAATATTTCATCAGTATTATGAACAAAGTGCAAGCGCCTTTAAATATGATCTTCTCGAAGAAAAGGTCAAAAGCTTATTACTTGAGGGGATTTCAGTAGTAAATGTAGCCTACAGTTGCGGATACACAGAGAGCTCAAGATTATGCAAATTTTTCAAAAAAAGGACAGGTCTCACGCCAACTGAATTTATAACCAAATCAAAAAACAATTGATCAGCTAATCACTATTCTTAATCCCTAACAACTTAGCCTAATATCATTAATATAATTTGATAAAAAACGAAAGCCTATGCGAAAATTCATTTTTTTATATACCAGAGCACCGCAAGGCCAACTACCTAAAGAAAGATGTTATTATTGTGAACGCTGGATAGGGACTAGAGACAGTTCCGGTCTATTGAAACGATCGGTCGATCATGTACGGCCCAAATCAAAACATGTCTACTCCAATATCTTGGTAGTATGTTGTCATTTCTGTAACACTTCTAAAGGAGACCTAGAGCCTGAGATATTCCTAGAAAAACTTAAGATATCGCTAGAAAATAAAGCAGACTTTTCAAATATTCCACAGGCAGTATTAAGCAATGTCATCAAAAACACGACTATACTGCTCGAAAAGAAAATAAAACCACTTCGAAATTATCCCGTTACCATGCATTTAAATTGCTGTTCGATCCATCATTTACGTAGTGTAGCCCGAGATCAATTAGGAGATAAAATCGTCGATCAGCTTCATGATCATTTTTTCCTTGATTTAAAGATCATTATGCTTGGAACTTTAAAATATGTACCCAAACTACTTTTGGAAATCCGCCATAGAAACATCTCCAAGAGCCATTTTGATAAGCTCATTCAGACGCTGAAAGACCTTGGATGGATCATTGAGTTTGGTTCTGACAGTATTAATAAATCTAGAAGGAGGTACTATGCGCTAAGCAATTCAGGTAAAAAAGCACTATTATTGGATCCAGAATAGTAGCGATATTTGATCCACGATAGGAATGGCAATTTTTATTGCAGTACCTTAAAAATTGACAGTCCAATACCCCTGAACTGGTCAATCCTAAATCATCAATACTCCCGACCTTAGTCTCAACGAAGTTTATAAAAGATAAACCAAATTATGACTAGAAAAGTAAAACATATCATCGCTTACATTATCAGTATTTTTCTGATCATCTTCTGGCTATTTGTCGGACTGGAAAAAGCATGGAGCTGGCAGAACTTCAGGATCTCACTGCAACAGCAACCGCTTCCACAATGGTCAATGAGTATATTGTTCTGGCTGGTACCTCTTATTGAGATCGCAACTGGAATACTACTGGCCTTTCAAAATAGAAAATTACAGCGATTGGGTTACTGGGGTTCTATATTACTTCTCACCGCTTTTACCATCTTTATCGGGTTGGGTGTATTGGGAGTATACGAAAAACGTCCATGTACCTGTTCGTCCATCTTTAATACCATGTCCTGGGAAAAACACCTTGTTGTAAATGTGATACTATTAGGGATTTCTATAATTGGCTTACGATTATCGCGTTTGGAAGTAATATCCCCAGTTGATAGCGGGCGATATACCAAAAGTATCCGTCTGTTTCTACTATTCATTGTGCTAAACACCATCGGCACAGTACAGAGCAGACCTTTTTGGCGAGAAACCAATGCTTTTGTAATGCCTCAAAAAATGACCACTTACCCCAGTAATTTGGTGTATCAATTTAAAGTATCTTGACACCAATTAGGACCGCTGAAATCAGTTTTCTTGATTTAGGCAAAGATTATGAATACCTGTTTAAAAATAATACTTATTTGAATCGTATTTTTTAGGAAATACCATTAAATCTTACAGAATGAATATCATTAATTTTATAAAAAAACATGCGCTAGCTATGGTAGCTGTCGTAACAGTTTTAAGCTTCTCAGCTTTCAAAGTGAGTGGTGTAGATGCGCAACAAAAAAGAATGACTGTTGCGGTATATTTTCAGGGAAATCCAAATAACGCAACTCAAGTCGCTGACGAGTCATTATGGAATACAACTCCAAATGGACAGACCTGTAATTTCACGAACCAAAAAGCATGTATGCAACTGGTAGAGCATACTGATTTAACAGGATCAAATACGCTCGATCCAGCTAAAATAAACTTAGGTTCAGTAAGTAGTGGAGTAGGCTATATTCCGACCAGAATCGGAGGTTCAAGTTCAACTCCATTCACCCCTATCAATCGCAATTAAGCAATTGAGAAGGTTACTCATTAAGAACGGTTCATGAATCTTGAACCGTTCTGTTTTTGAATAATTTATAAACTTTTCAAACATGAATCTTAAAATATTTATTCATCAATATTTGCCAGCAATAGTTGCTGTACTGACTATAGTAATTTTATCAGCCTTAAAGGCAAATGGATTTCAAGAACTAAAAAAAAGAGCGACTTTAGCAATATACTTCCACGGTAATCCTAGTATTGCAAGCCAAGTAGCGGATGAATCACTTTGGACTACAGTACCAAATCTTGAGACATGTGACGCCACAAATCATAGAGCATGTATGCAACTGGTGGAACATACAGATTTAACATCATCTGGCGTACTGGATGCGACTAAAATCGAATTAGGAACAATGAATACCGGTATAGGCTTTATTCCAACACGTATCGGAGGTACCAGTGCAACACCCTTCCGACCGATCAACCGCAAATAATAATCAAAATATTCATCAAGAAATACGGCCCAAAATAAATGGGCCGTATACATTTTAGACAGTAATCAGCTAGTCAAATTAACAATGTGATTTATCAGATAGGATTCTGTGGCATCCCCGTCTCCCGAATGATATCAATAGGTAGCGGTAATGCAAATCGATTAGCATTCGGAAGTAAGTTATATTCGCTACCACTGATTATACGCTTTAAAGCTATGTTTTCTCCCTCCAGGTTTAAACGTTTAATATCGATCCAGCGCAGTCCACGCATAAACAATTCTTTTCTTCTTTCCTTCAGAATTAACTGCAGTACAGCCTGCTGTCCAGTCAGTTCATAAGGTTCAAAAGTTCCCGTTTTATAACGTCTCATCAGTAGTTTATTGAGATCAGCCTGTGCTTCAGCTAATTTACCTGATCTTGCCAAGCACTCAGATCGAATCAGGTAAAATTCATCCGTTGCCAACCCTCCAAATAAGGGCGCACCAAATGGAACTGCACCGGAATAGTTTCCTTTCACACTAACATAAGGTGAAAATCCTGACATAAAATAAGCTTGCTTACGCAGATCATCAGAACTATAACTAGCATACAAGAAAGTATCAACCTGAATATTTGAATAATTATCAAAAATAGGCATATATGTCATCTGGAAATGAGCTATTATCTCTTTATGAAAACGTGTAAATGGAAAATTATTAAACAGATCAACTTCTGCTGGATCGTTAAAATCTAACAATTCGTTATTGATTGCTAACACTTTATCAGCAAAATAGTAAGCAGAGTCGTATTTAGCCATTGATAAATAGGTTCGGGCCAATATACCGTACGCTGCAGCTTTGGATGGACGTAATACATGTGTAGCCTGATCCGGAAGTAGATCTGCAGCGCTACGAAGATCGTGAATTACCTTATCATACCCCTCCTTCACAGAAGAGCGTTGCGACTTTTCGTTAAAATTCGAGGTATTTCGAAGTACAATACCAGGATCAGTTCCTGCGGTAGGACTATAAACTTTGGCATATGTCCAGAGCAATGACAGGTATTGATTTGCCCGATAAAAAAGAGCCGATCCTAAAACCTGATCCCTACTGACCTGCTCTTCAAGTTTAGGTTCAATATTCTTCAATTGATCCAGAACTAAATTGCAGATATAAACAGGTGCATACCCCCTTGCCCAGTCGTTGTCAAAAACAGCCTGATCATTCTGCCAGATATAGGACTTCTTGTTCCAGTCAGTTAATATATCATAAGTCGATTGCTGGATAAAATAATCATCTGCTGAAACTTCACCATAAGCAGCTATACCCATATTCATTTTACCCGAATTATCCAGCAATTTTTGTAAACTCTCCAGGTCATTAGGTACAATCTGCGCATCATTAGACTGTATAGCTAAATATTTGTCACAAGAAATTATTGTGAATACCACCATAAACAAGATTACAGCGACCAGTATTTTTTTTAGTATTTTCATTATTTCAATAGCTTAATAATCAATATGTACACCAATTGAGTAGGCTTTAACAGGACTTAACCGATATGCAAATTCGGGATCAATATGTTCCTTATTGGCACGCCAAAGAATGCCTAGATTGCTTGCGTTAGCAAACAGCCTTACATTCATTGACCTGTATCCCAATTGCCATTTTTGCTGCCATGCCAATGAAATATATTCTAATCGAATATGATCTGCCTTTAGCACATTTATCGCTGCGTAATTGTAAAAGGTATTACTATTATCATCATATGGATAGGTCATAACGGGAACGTTAGTCTTGGCTTCGTCTCCTGGTTGCCTCCATCTATTTTCAAAATCTGGATAAGCATCACCACGAAAAAATAACAGATAATAATCCGTGACCGGTTTGTTGAAATAATAGTCTCCTTTGTAACTGATATTGGCCGCTAGCTCGAATCCTTTATAGGCCACGCTGTTGATCAGATTACCAAAAACCTGTGGCTTGGATGAACCTATAAAAGATACTGTTTCATTTCCTTCCGGATGATCGATAGCCATTTGATTCATCGCAATATAATCGGTACTAACCTGACCATTGAGCAGGCCCTGAGGCATACCCTGATCATTCAGTCCCATCCAGGTATATCCGGAAAGTCCATGTAGTGGTTTCCCAACAATGGGTTGCTGTATATTTCCATTGCCAAGATATGAGGCAATCCCTGAAAATGGAGCAGCAAAATACGCGGTTGTCTTATTCTTATTCAACCCTAATAATAAGCGGGTATTCCAGGCCACAGCACCTGTAGTATTTCTCGAATTGATGGTAAAGTCCCATCCCTTCCCTTCCATACTGCCCACATTCTTGGTAATGGTACCCTCCACTCCCCAAGCCGTATAATCATAATTCGCTAAACCGTAAAGGTCTTTTCCTCTTTTAATGTAATGATCTACTGTACCCGAGATACGGTTTTGAAAGAATGAAAAATCAATTCCAAAATTTAGTGTACTCACCTTTTCCCAACGCAAAGAAGGATCGTTAAGGGACTGTATTGTTAAGATCGGGTAATTCGTGTAACTATCTACACCACTTACTGCAACCGGATATGGGGTCTTGCGAAGGTCTACATTACCGCTGTAACCAAAAGTTGTTCTCCATTTTAAATAATCTACCCATTGAACCTTGAAAAACTCCTCTTTATCCAGCTGCCATGATGCTCCAACAGACCATAGCGGAGACCACTTATCATTGGTATTTGCTCCAAAGATATTACCACCATCTTGTCTGAAACTCGCAGAGATTCCATACTTATCGTTATAAATCTCATTCCAGTTGCTGTAAAAGGATACAAAACGGTTATTCATTTTCGTCAGACCGGGCTGGCCAGGTATAACGCCACTCGAAAATGTAGGTGCAACATTCAAAAACTGTGTCACATGATCCACAGGAACCGAAGTCAGTGGAATCTTATTATATCCATAGATACTATTACTAAAACCGGCCACTGTATTCTGGCGTGCTTCAGCACCCATTATTCCTGTTATCCTGTGCTTACCTATTACCTTATTAAAATCCAGCTGGCCTCGAGCCGTATAAGAATTTGCAGTCTGCTTATCCAGCATTCGTATAGCTCCAATTGGCACATTGTATTTTACCGTACCGGAAAATGGATCGACAGCTGAAAACTTATTGATTATGACACGGGTATAATAGCTCTCCTTAGCATAATAATGTTCCATATCTGCTTCCTGCCGTTGCCATTGAAAAGAGGCATTTGCGCTTAAAAAGGGAAAAATTTGATAACGGATCCCGGTGGTTGCAAACCATTCATTCAATTTTCTTTCAGTCGTTTCATATTTATAATCCGAAAATGGATAATATCCCCAGTCTAAATATGGACTAGGGAATTTATTATCCAGATAAGGTTTGTTAAACTCATAGTCAAAACTTACCTCCTGCCCCATTTCATCTCTAAATGCTCTGTAGGGTACCGATTTGCCTGTATATTTAAATTTTGAATAATCGGGCTTTCCCGAAAGATCCTTCTGGTCTGTAAACTGTACATTGAGATCAATCTGTAGCCGTTCCACAGGACGAAAGCTATTAGACAGCTGGATGTTAAGCTTTTTACTGTTAGCGTCCAGATGTGTCCGGTCAGTAGTATATCCTACCCCTAGGCCATAAGCATTGAACTCACTTCCGCCATTGATATTCAAAGAAAGCTGATTGGAGAAAGGTGTTGTATAAAACTCATCCATATAGTTCTGTCGACCATCCTGTGCCAGTAGCCAGTTCATAGTCTTCGCAGAATCGGTGGCCGATACAAGCCCCTTCTGTCTGTTATTAAGCAGATTTATCACAGGAGTCATTGCTAAATGGGGTTGAAAATTTAACCAAGCAAAATAATAGCCCTTGTCGAACAGCATCTTTTCAATATCAATAAATTCTTTATTCGGGATTTCATAAAGTTGTTTCAGATTAGGTTTATCTTTCGTGATAAAAGTATTGCTCAGAGATATCTTTGTTCTCTGGCCAGCTTGAAAAGAACCTTTTTTGGAGGTGATCAGAATAACACCATTTCCTGCCCTGGCTCCCCAAATAGAACTTGCTGCAGCATCTTTCAAAATGGAAATCGATTCGACATTATTGGGATCAATATTCTGAATATTACCTTCATATATAAAACCATCTAAGACTATAAGCGGATCCAGATTACCATTGATGGTACTGAGTCCTCGGACAGAAAAATTCAATTTTTGAAGATCCGGGCTGTAAATCGGCTGGTTATCAAACCGGACTGAAGAGGTTATATTATTAAGCCTGTCGATAATATTGAGACCAGTCTGCTGGTTAAGCATCGCATTGGAAACCACATCTACAGCGCCTGTAATATCTTTAGTCCGTAAAGATTGATAACCGGTATTGACCATCGCTTCATCAAGGTAATTCATCTTCTTGGTCATGTAAATCTTGCTCTGCTTTTGAAAATGAGATGCCTCATATGTCTGGGTCACATACCCCAGAATAGAAATCTCCACTGAATCTTTCAGACTATTTACCCGAACTGTAAAATCTCCATTGATATCGGTGGCGGCAATATCAGTTCCCGGAATTACTTTGACTGTTACACCCGGAAGCGGTTTTCGCTCTTCTGTAGCGTGCACCTGTCCTTTGACCCATACCGGATCTTTTTGCTGTGCGTTGCACAGCAAAACCCATACACTACAAAGTAGTGTTATAAAAACTGTTTTCATTTATTTAGAGTTAGAGGTGCTACTTCTTTTGAGATATAAAGACATATTCTTTAGGCATCGTTACCGGAGTTAACCTGATGCCTTGCTGTTCCAAAAATGACAGACGATCTTGCATCGATTTTTTACCAAAATCTGGAGGAAGAGTCAGATCAATATACGTTGTATTCGTATTATCAAACACCAGAGGTCTATCCAGATAGTAAAATAGATTTGCTAAAAACATCTGAACAGACACATTACGGTACTGCACAGGATCAGAACCCGGATAAGGCTGTATAACCGGCATCTCTCCTTTTGTTTTGATTTTATCAAAATGCTCATTGTAGCTGACGATGTAAATAGGAATCTCCGATTTCTTCCGTTCTACTTTTAAACTAAAATATTTTGAAAAAGCTTCGCGAAAATGTTCTTCTGCCTGAAATTGGTTGATCGAGTCTCGGACATAAAGTTGGTAGCTGAATGTGTTATCAGTAGCTTCGCCACTGAGAAGTTTATATTTGATATCGTCGATAATGGCCGGTTCAAATACATAATCGGTCCACGCCAGTCCTTCCACTTCTTTTTTATAGGCTTCATAAAGCATAAAAGAAAAAGAATTATTGACCATCTGGTAACTTGTATGCCCATTCTTATGTATAACGTTGGGATAGGTAGGCAGATAGTAGGGATTGTAACCCGTTATCTCCGATATAAACTTTTGCCCCGCCGTATCTCGTAATGGTGGTACATCATTACGGTTTTCAAAATTACGGTATATCTGAGTAACTGCCATATCAGCCTTCCCTGTCTTCAGAATCGATTCAAGGTTCTTTTCATTGACCTCATTGGACATCGTATTGCCCATGTAAATCCCCTCCTGATTGATCCACGCTGTACTCGGTATCGCATTATGCGGAAACAGCGTTGTCAACAACGTGTCTTCCAAAATTGTAAATAGACCGATATCGTATTTGTATTGTTCTTTATACCGCTTCATGGTCGCATTGATCCTACCGGGCGTATCCCTATTCCTTTTACTGTTGACCAAGATAATGGCCAGCTCATCGGGATATTTTCCCTGTATCTGCTCCATGTGCGGTATATTTTCGATACAGCTTTTGCAGGTAGTCGCCCAAAAGTCAAAGATGATGATCCGGCCTTTCATATCGCCAAATTTGAAATTTGACTTTTTGCCTTTGAAATCATCCAGTTCCATAGGCATATCCCAGAAACTCTCGGGCATTTTATCACCGGGTTTCAGCGCTTGAAAAAGATCCTGCACTTTATCCTGTAGAGCTGTGCTATCTGTTAAATGCTTCTTTTCCATGCTCTTAGCCACAAGAAATCCTGAACATATGAGCAACATGATAAAAGCGAACCAGACAGCATATCGAAGTCCATTGACAACCTTTATATATTGATTTTCCATTTTAATTTCATTTAATGAGTGTACTGGTTAGTTCTTACGTGCTCTGTTTTTAAGCAACTCTGCTAAACTGCTTTCCGTAACAAATACGGCCTTTGGATTGATCTGTACATACTTCGGGAAAACAGGTACTTTAAAAAGCTTATCAAGGTTCGTATTCCCGATAATAGATGCGATATCCATATCGACCCGATATTCCTTTTTGAATCGTTCCAGAGCAGAGGCTATCCTAGCCATTGTACCCTTGTCATGCTTGCTGATGACCAGTATGAAAGTGGAGCTCGCTCCCATCTCCTCTTTATAATCATAGATTTTCTTAAGGTCGGTCAGGTGATCGGCATACGAAGCATCCCAAAAGAACAGCTGTACAAAATTCTCGCTGAGCTTTCTGAAAGAAGACATCACTTTTGCTTTTCCATCAAAATATTGCAGTTCCAATGGCATATCCTGCACCGCATCAGGCAGGTATTCATACTGCTTGATCTCGGGTATCTGTTTTGTCTTTGTAGCAACTGAGTGATTACTTTTCGTTTGAGCAGATGAGAGATTAATCTGTGCGATTATCACTGTAACCATCAGTAGCATTTTATTGAACATCAATATGCTATCACCTTTAGATCTGAATAGCTTCTGTAGATAATTCCAGAGTACAGCTTTAGATATATGATATATTTTGTAAGATTTCATTATTTTAATTTTTAAGGTATTTCGTTTTACTATCCCCTTTTCGTACCGAGGGGTCGACCTGTTCCTAAAGTCTACTTTTAGCCCTCGGTCGAATCGGGCCTTCTAAACAGTGACACTAGTTATTAACTTTTTATATTTTGCTCTGTTGGTCAATAATTCGGCTACTAATCCCCGTTTTGTACGCATAATCAGCATCAGCTGTTCCTCCCAGATCAGCTCTACAGACTCACCGTCCATAGTGAATACTTTTCTGCTGTCTTTCACGATGGAGAGTTTTTCTACTTTGACATCAAGACCAAACTCTTTATTCAGATCATTGAGTATCCTTTGTCGGTACTCTTCCCTTTCGGTACTAGCTGGCAATGTAAGCTCATAGCAGTATAGGTGATTGCGATCGCGCGAAGAGCGGTAATCGCCCACTTTACGGGGTATGTAACGCTCCCGATCGTGGCTATAGACGATAATCTGCTCTGTTGGGAAGCTAGATGGCAATCCTAAAGCAAAGAGGTAGCACTCATAGATGGCCATATTGGCAAGTGATATGCGGAGCACATCCATACTGTCATCACGGACAACTGAACTGTATGAACGATCTGCCTTTTTTGATTGGGTAATGATCGAATAATAGCGTTCCTTTGGCCTTCTCTTGACCAGAGCTCTAGGCATCATTGGAGGCCCAGGTTTAGGAGATATGGACATCGGTTTCTTCCATATCCGATTTGGTAAAAGTGTCATCATAATTGGTTTTTTGATAATTGGATCACGTTTTTTACACAAAATCGAAGACAGTTTTTCCCCTGGGGACAGCGCATAGCTTTCCCTGTTGCAAAGTTTTTGCATTTTTTTAGGTTAAATTGAGATTTAAAAGGAAGCTAAAAATTAGACAATAGGTTCCCTTTTCAACCTCAATAGTTAAAAAATAAGATTAGAAAAAATGCAATTATTGGCCTACATCAAGGTTATAACTGGTCTTCGCGATTGCATAATTTAGATAAAGAACAAAAACCGGCTTTCAAACAATAGTGTATCACGATAAATTTGTGATTTCAAAATTTGCTTTACCACAAGAAAGGTCGTACTTTTAAAGTGTAAAATAAAAAATGTATACCGTAACTATTGTGGCGTATGCAGTATTGTATACTAACTGAATAAAAGCCGGTAACATATGTCTTCTAGGGATTGTTAGCTGATAAGCTTCATACCTTTTCCATGAACCTTTTTTTCAGTATGAGGTCTGGCCATTAAGCCATACTTTTTACTGCGGATACGTCTTTGGATTTGGTAAGAGCGAGCTCTCTCCTATTCGACAATATGTTTTATTGTAGCTCCTATTGCGGAGCGCAGATAATGTTCTTTAAAAGTTGTGAATGATCGACTTGATTACTTCGATCCTTGATGAAGTAACCTCGTCTTCTTTGGGTGGCTTTTAATCTTCGTATCATAATTATAAATGGTTTATAATGAACGATGAAAACTCTTAAAGGTTTATGAGCAAGCCCATAATTGGTTATAAACCAATAGAGCGCTACTCAATGCTTTGATAGTGGTACCGTCAAGAACCTCCACAGCCGAAGTTGTGGTTCCCCAAAGACTAACATGAGCAACGCTCTACTGGATAGTATACGAATATACAAAAATCCTGTAGAAAGCGAGCTCACGATCATCTCATAGGGAAAATTGACGGTTTTCTATTATGAGTGACATCGTTTAAAGTGTTTTTCAACAACACTTTTACTAATCGCTATAAATCTTATTACTAATCAAATATAGAAAAATATTTCCAATAATTCAAAATATAAAATTATTAGAAATTAAAAAATTATAAAAATGACAAAAAGAAGGGTCAAAAGAATCGAACCAAAACATAAATTGAAAGAGTATCTAGATTCAAAGAGTGAATCTAAAGTTGATTTGTATAAGAGTTCTGGAATTAAGGCTCCTGATATAACAAAACTAAAAACTTTCTCAACGATATTATCAGCAGAAAGATTAACATTACTTACATACATCTACTCAGATGAATTGGAATTTGTAATTGATGCAGTTTTCCCTGATTTGCAACTACCAAATAAACCTGAGAAAGACTTTAAAAAAGAAAGAACTATACTAAAAAATGCACTATTTCCTTTGCCTAAAGATTATTTGTCACTAGAGGAAATGTCGTATTTGACTGATATTGACATTGATCGGTTAAAAGAAATTATTGATAAGCCAACTGTTGTAATTTCTGCATCAGAATTGATTTTATTGGAAAAGGTAAAGAAACTAAATAAGGGAAGGCTTTTCAAATTGAAGTTTGGTAAAATGAAGGTAAAAATTGTTTTGAAATAATCCGATATTATGAAATCATTTTATTGAAAAACCATATCATAATTATCTTTCTTTTTCTCCCCTTTGACCTTATTTCTCAAACGAAAAATGACAAAGTAGTTCGAGCTGCCGATGTTGATACTACGACTTTGCTCGATTCTACTAATATATAAGGAAAATTTATCAAATTACGATAATTAGGATCTATGACTATAATATTGATTGTATAGTTTTTAAAAATCTTGCAATTATTATGAAGGTAAAATTATTTTCCATATTTGTTATTTAACATTATATTTATATAATTAACTCAATTAATTACCAATTTTTTTACACCTCAATTATGAATGATCAAATAGAAAAAGTGGATAACCTTTTTCAATCATACAATTATGAAGTTGCAGACTCATCAAATGAAAAGGTAAGAATTTACACCTTAGCATATGGAATGTATCATGCCGCAGAAATACTAACAATAGATCCAGAATATAAGACAGAAGATTTAAAAAAAGGGTTTTCAGACCTCGGTTATGCAACTGAAATTAGACACTTCACAGACATACAAGTGCTTGAAGAATATTTATTCGAAGGTTTTTTTATAAAAACGCCATTAGGAAATGAACTCAAAAATAAATATAAAGCATTCACTAAAAAACAAATCCAAAATTTACCTGATGGAAGTAAGTATAGTTATATAAACTCAACTTATGATTTACTTTCACAAGATAAAAATTTTGAAACAATAGAAAACAAGAGTTATGATGGAATATCTGATACTCCACTCGTGGAAAAAATATCAGATATATTATCTCAAACAGACGATGCACTATTTATGATAATTGAAGCACCAGCAGGTTTTGGGAAAACTTGTACCGCTTATGAATTACTAAATGTTTTTGATAATGCCACATCTAAAAATCTTCCTTTCTTCACTGAATTATCCAGAAATAGAGAAGCAAGAATTTTTAAGCATATACTTTTAAGTGAAATTGATGATCAATTTCCATCCGGGATTAAGCAAAAAATTGTTCTTGACCAAATATTTAAAGGACGTATTCCGCTAATAATAGAT
The DNA here is from genome assembly GCF_004342035.1 of Sphingobacterium sp. JUb20. NCBI lineage: Bacteria > Pseudomonadati > Bacteroidota > Sphingobacteriia > Sphingobacteriales > Sphingobacteriaceae > Sphingobacterium > Sphingobacterium sp. JUb20. The sequence goes on from NZ_SLYV01000022.1 coordinate 19,472, forward strand.
GGATTTGATGAATTAATTACTAAAGAAAGTAATAAAGAAGATGTTGAAAGTATGTTAACAACAATTGTTGATTTATTGAAAAATAGAGCTAAAATTGTAATAACATCCAGAAAAACTGCAATTTTTAACAGTGAAGAATTCCTAAGATCAATATACGATTCAGCAAATGAATTTAATTTAGTAAGAATTGAAATAAAAGAACCAAAAATTGAAAATTGGTTAAATATAGATAGGCTTAGCATAATTCAACAAAATAATTTTCCGCTCAGCCAAATAGCAAATCCAGTTTTACTATCATACATTAGAAATATAAGCATTGAAAATCTTAATATTCTATTAAGTCCAGATAATACTGACACATTAATTGATAAGTATTTTAGTTTTTTACTAAATCGAGAAATTGAACGGCAAAGTTTGAAGCTTGATTATAATGATCAATGGTCAATTATGGCGAAATTAAACACTTTCTTTTGTGAAGTAAATATTACAGCGGAATCCAAAGAAACTATAAAAGAAATCATACGTGACTATAATTACAACCTTCTTGCTGAAAGCCTAAGTAAATATCCTCCTGAGAATCGTCCTACAATTGATGAGCTATCTGAGATTCTTTCAAATCATGTACTTTTGGACAGAAAGACCAATGAAGAGATTGGATTTATTAATGATTTTATTCTTGGGTATTTTGTAGGCGATAATATATTGAATAACAAATTTAATACTTCCAATGGAGGTCTAGAAACACTCGTACCACAGGATTTCGCATATAAATCTATTGAAGCTTTTAAAGTTGCTCCTGAGTTAAGTCAATTCCTTTTATGGGATTCTTACACCAAAAAAAGCTCATCTTTTGAGAATCTGTTCTATTTCGAATTAGATTATGTACTTCGAGGGGAATTATTTAAGAATTTTAATGAGCTTTATATTTTTGATAAAAAAATTGAAAATATCAGATTCGATCCTCCTACATCATTTTCATATAGTAGTTTTTCAGGTGTATCATTTTCATCATGCAAATTCAATATGAAAGTATTTACTTCAACATCATTTCAAAACTGTGACTTTTATAATTGTGAAATAATTAGTCCTGAATTATCTATTTCTTTTAATGATTTTGCAATATATGCTTGTACTTCAAATAATGATTTTCTTGAAAATGTAAATAAGATTATAAATAAAGGTAATCATGATGTTGAAATAAAATCTATAACAGAAGAAGACGTGCTAAAGAAGTTCTTTCATGTTGGAGATATTAGACCACGACCACGAAAATTATCCAATGTTAAGAAGATGTTCGATAACATAACAGATAAAGAATTTAGTAGGATAATTGATTCGTTAAAAAATAAAGAATTTCTTCATTTTCAAGATGATGTTGGTTTTATTACAAGAGAAGCAATTGGTCACTTAAAACATTTAAAAGGAAATGAGTAAATCAAGTTTAGAATACATTGCTAAAAAAATCTCCGATAAAGTTGAAAGTGAAATTTTGAAAATAGGTGTTCAGTATAGAATATTTTATCGCAGTAAAGATATCACATCACTTCAGGAAAAAATTAGCAGAAAGGCAAATGAGGGTAATCCTTATTCATCCAGTGGAAAAAAAATGCAGGACTTATTTGGAATTAGAATTGTAACATATTTTCAGGATGATATATCATTGGTGTTATCTGTATTAGAAAAGGCCTTTAAATTCATTGACAAAGAAATTGATGACCCTGACCTAACTGTTTTCAAACCCAAAAGAACAAATATTATTTGTGATCTGCAACAAGAAGAAAAGAATTTGTTCAGAGAGTTTATTGCTGAAAATAGATTAGAAGAATATCAATTAATGGACTCAACATTTGAACTCCAACTTAGAACAATTCTTTCTGAAGGTTGGCATGAGATCGATCATAATCTTAGGTATAAATGTAAAGCTGATTGGGAACTACATAAAGAAAAAGAAAGAATGCTTAACGGAATTTATGCAAGCCTTGAAACGAATGATATAGCAATGAAAAATCTTTTTAATGAATTAGCTTATCAACACTTTAAAACTCAAAATTGGGAGGCCTTATTAAGAACAAAATTTAGAATTAAATTTAAATTATCTGAACTTGATCCTATGATTGTTAAATTTTTAAATGCTAACGTACACGTTGCTAAAAAAATTGTCAAACTAGATAGACAGGACACTTTATTAGAATTATCAAAATTGAATAATAACATACCATTAACACTCTCTAGTTTCTTCTATATTATAAACTATACATCTATTAAAGATGTAAAAATAGATGAAATTACTCCAGTTATTACTAAAGCTTTAATAACCAAATTTTATATATAACTTTTTATTAAAAATAAATTAAAAGTAATAAATTTAATAAAGAAAAAAGGAATTCATAATTATGAATTCCTTTTTTGTGCTATCAATTATAAATTACTCTATACTAATTCTAAACTAAAAGGATTACTAATTGTTCGTTTCCCAAAACGTTCTAGTAATTTAACACTATTAGTCGGGTCAATATTTTCCTTTTTTAATATTTCTCTAACGCTCGGTTGCTTTAACCCTGGTATTCGAACAATGAAGAAAGGCCAAAGTTCCTCACTTTCATACCTTTTATCCAAATTAGGAAAGCCAACTATAAGGTTATATTCTTCTGAATTATTTTTAAATTCAGAAGAATATTCAAAATACCAGCGTTTGTTATCTACATCAAACGCCAATACTCCAATTTTTAATTCATTTAATGATAAAACAAATTTAATTGTATTCGAGAAAAATTCATGTTCTGGAACTTCTAAATCTTCCAGATCCATAAAAACTTCATCTTTAACTGATGAAGATTTAAATAATTTATTCCACCACATAACAAAAACGTCTTAAAATTTCAAATCTTTTTTCTATAACAAGCGTAATAATCCGTTTCCTTTCCTCAGTGAAATATACAAAAATTTCCTCATTTAATAATGTTAAAATTTTTCTTTCATTAATTTCACTTAGCATTTCACAAACTATATCGCGATTCTCACTACTATAATTTTTTAAAAACTCAACTAATTCAAAATGATTAATAGTCTTATTTGCATCTATACTAATTCTAGGACAAGAATTATTGAGATATTTTCTTAATAGAGATCCTCCATTTGTATCATAGTTGACGAGATACTTTTTAATATTTTCTTCACTAAGATTCCACAACAATCCACGTGCCGAATCATAAAGTGGGGCAAAGCTAATCATTTTTTCCATGCTATTTATACTCCTTTTGACACCCCAATTATAAAAATGTCTATCATTATTACCAACAATTGCATCAAAGACTAACATTTTAACGAATGCTGGCATTAAGTTCTCGAAATTATTTGGAAAAACTAATCGTATTGCATCCTTTACAAATTCAAATGTAAAATGATTTCGCGCTTCATTTCTATCATTAGCAATAATAATTGCTTTTTCTGAATTTCCAAAATGTTCTGCACAAATATCAGCCCCGTGAACAAGAGTTTCTCTTCCAACATTTAAAAAGAATTTACTAAGGAATCTGATTTGGTTATTTGCTACAACTAGTCTAGTTTCATTCATATTCAATTCTAATACATCTCCTATCCTATTGATTGCATACTCTATTATAGACTCATGGGGATACCATTTTTCTGCTGTCTTTGCAATATAAGAAACCCAAACTTTCCTATTACCCCTACACTTTTTCTTTTTCCCATTCTTATATTCATAAACGCAAATAAACTGTTTTGGTGCATCTCCATCTAAAGGAATATCTTCAATTTTATAAGATTTTTCTTTTAAAACTTCAATCTTATGAAAATTTAATAATTTACCTGAATCATTGGATGAAAATTCAATTCTTAGACCCGCTGAAGCCATACTTTGTAACAAATGGTTAATAAAAACAAATATACGATTAATTTCAGTAAAATAACTTATTAAAAAATCACCTTTTTTCAAGCAATGAATCGGAAGCGTCCTAAAAAATTGACGGAGTATTTATGTAGCGGGGATCACTATATTTAGTTCGGTAAAACCATCCTGCTACATAATGAATACAAACTTATTTTCTCAAATTCTGAATATTGTAGTCCGTGTAAGTATCCCTTAAAATCAGAGAGCTTAAAGCTGGACATAAATATTTTAAATTTAAGAAGAAGATGAAAGACATGTTTTAAAGAAACACAGCTGGTAAAAGCTATCAAAGAAGGTGAAGAAGACAGAAAGACCGAGAACATTTTTTGGTTTAAGATAAACGCCCTGCGCCAAACGTACAAGAACCTCCTCCTGTTCTAAACGAGAAAGCACTTTTCTTATGTTTTCGGCAGAACCATACTTTACAAAGTCATCCAAAAAAAATATTTCGCCAAAAGAAGACTTCGAAACCTTTGTAATCATTTGACTATTAGACGATTTCAGCATTTTAAAAATTTAATCTTGTCACAAATTTAATAAATATTTGTGACAAAAACATTTCTATTAAACTACAATAATTTTAAATGGTACTTAAGATGTCTTATCTTTGCATAAGCCTGCTTATGCAAAGATAAGACATCTTGATTATAAACACTGACTACCAGCTATTTACAGATATTTGTTTTTCGTTCATTTATATAAGTATCCGTCCTAAAAAGTACATGTTTAAAGACAAATTACTGGTTACTACTTTTGTTATATATTGAATACAGTACGGGAAAAAGGAACCACATTCTATAAAAGTACAGGAACAATATCTCTATTTTGCCATCTCGGAATAGAAAACAATATGGATGATACCATTCCTTATTGGTTCCTTCATTGAATAATTTGCTTAACTTCTCTCATAAATCATTTATGTGTAGGTATACACTTAAAAAATTCATGAACTTTACTGAGATAGCGTATTAAACGCAGAGACTACAATCGAAAATTTTAATATAGTGGTTGAATAAATAATATGAAAGAAAAATTTTACAGATTATATTTATGCTATTTTTTGCATTATCGATCTAAAAGTACAAACAAAGAATCATTTCAAATGGCTCTTGTTTTAATGGTTGTAATAAGTGTTTTCTTGCTCTTAATTTCCTATTATTTTATCAAACATATACTTCTGAGTATTCCACATAATTTTGTCGGTAAAATGGATAACAAAGGTCAAGTTTTACTAATCCTATGTTTTTTCTTTTATTTAGTTTATAAATTTTACAAATATATACTAATTAACAAACTTGAAATCGATCCAGATAATGGTATATCTGACTTATATAACTACACACCTACTAAGCGTCATATTAAAAACAGCATGCTATTTTATTGGATGATTATATTAATTCCGGTAATAGTGTTCTCGATTAAAAAGATACTTCTTCCATAGATAACAACATAGTGAAGCATTTCCATTTTCAGACAGTTCCGATTGGATTTATCTACCCTGAACGCCAAAATAAAAGGTCTAATTTTCATTAGACCTTTTATTTTATAATAACTAATGATACCACGATCATTCTTACTCTATATTGAAAAATTATACGACAGGGATGCGCAGCAGATTGTAGATTCTCAAAATTAAACAATCTTGATTTACGTTTTTCCGTATGTGTTGTTACGAGAAACAAAAATTCGTAATTCCCATTTTTAATCGCTCGATTCTAAACTTTCCCGATAAGCTTTACTAATAAAATTATAGGTCAACATGGCGGCACCTTCTTGCGAAAGAACAGGATCTCGTAAAACGGCCAGTTGCATGGTATTTTCATTCAACGACATAATGCGAACATCGCCCCAATCGACCACGATACCATCTTGAGGTTTACCATGTAAGGGTGTTGCATCAACCATTCGGATCGTCTTCTTGTCCGTATCAATCATAAAGGATCCTTTTTGCTTTCTACCTAGCATATTGTGGTTGACAATGATATTGGCACCTCCTTTTAAATTAAAAGTCATTTCTCCATAATCACCCGCTGGCATAAGCCAGGTATTTTCTTTCCAGGTAGGATCCCAAAGCCAAGAATCGCTATTGAGAGGCTTTCCCTGCTGATTGACATTGCCCCACCAGTCACCTGTTCCATAAAAATATAACGGCCCTTTGAAAACTCTAGACAGTCCATTTTGATCCAGATCCAGATACCAGGTTTTCTCTTCTCCTGCCCCACCTGCCAACAGTGTCCAGGTTTCGTCACTGATAAACTCGGCATACATATCATCTACCTTAAAAGTGGCAGGTTCTCCATATACAATACCACCGCGGGTTTCAACGCCGAACTTCACTTTGTACTCTCCAGGGAATGGAATTCTCAGGGTAACCTTTTTATCTTGGCTACGTCCCTGAGGATGCTCCCACAAGGGTGTATATTTTGCATCAACCAAACTGGTCAAGTAAATAATATTGGGATTCGAAGCATCATGTTCAATCTTATACGATACGCCCTCTACAATCTGGGCTGGTGCAATATCGATATCCCCTAATTCATATTTTTCAGGAGTACAGGCTCCAAACAGAACTATTCCAATAAAGAAATAGATGCTATACTTTACTATATTTTTCATCTTTGTACAATTTTTATCAAAGCAAAATTTAACGATCGGCTTTACTAATTCCATCCGTCATTTTGTTTTAGCACGCCATTCGATAGGGTAATCTGTTTATTAGGAATCTGCATAAAACCTCTTGTCTTTAAGAAGTTCTCTTTTTTAACGGTGACTTTTTCAGGAACAGAACCACTGAGCACATCTTCAGAAGTTTCCAGTATGCCCGCAGCATTATTTAATCCCTGTCTTAAAACGTCCCAATAACGAATTCCTTCAAACGCAAACTCAAATTCTCTTTCTCTTAAAATAGCAGCCTTGGATACAGCGGCAGCTGTGAAGTTGCTTTTGTAAGCTCTTTTTCGCACATCATCAAAATATTTTTGAGCATTGCCCGAACCCAGCTCTGCAGCCATCAGTAATACATCGGCATAACGGATCACAAAATAATCCTGATCTTGAGAAAGCTGCATATCTTTCTCTCCTCCCGTATTGGTCGTTCCGTCCGGTAAAGCGGTGGGCGCATATTTCTTTACGGTATATCCGGTATATTCACGTTGATCTCTCAGATCAAAATTAGTAATGCCCTCTCCATCGATGTCAATGATAGAGGCTACTTTTCGCGTATCATTATTACTAAATTTATTAAAGAAGTTTTTACTAACGGTACAGGCACCCCATCCTTGGCCATAAGGAGACCAGCTTTTACCTCTGAGCCCTAAGAAAACGATCCAGCGATTGCCATCAACATAACCATTATAGTTGGAGGTATTATTGAACTTTTGCGCAAACACCACTTCTGAATTCCCTTTTCCGATATACTTGGATATATCTAACGAGTTGTTGGTTTTGTTGGGAACATAACTCGCTGCCGGCCATAGCGCGCTGAAGTTTTGTACTAAAGCAAACTGCCCACTGCTTATCACATCTTCTAATCCGGCGAGTGCTTCGGCTTTAGTGACACCTATATCTTCAGTACCATAGTATCCGGTATAAAATAAATAGACACGTGCCAGTAATGCTTTTGCCGCTAAAGGCGTTGCCCGACCATCATTGGTTCCTGCTGCCGATTTTGGATAGGCATCTGCAGGAATATGAGTTGCTGCAAACTTAAGATCTTCGACGATCAGTTTGTATACATCCTTAGGATCTGCTTGGGGTATATTTTCATTAGTAGCACTCGTTAGCAAAGGGACTTTTTCAAATAAACGCACCAGATCAAAGTACATCAAGGCGCGTAAAAATTTTGTTTCCCCTTCAATCCTTGCTCTAGCAGCGGTTTGATTAGTAAAGTCTGTCCCGTCCAATTTACCCAAAAGGGTATTCGTTCTGAAAATACCGGCATAATAATCTGACCAGGTACCATCAAAAATATTGTTATCTGAAGAGGATTCTGAAATATCAAATCGATCGATCGCCTGAAATGCACGCCCATCTGTAGTACCTGTACCGCCAAAACACTGGTCTGCGGCAACCTCAGCTGTTAAATAAAAGGACTGGCTACCATTGGATACAGTACGCTGATAACCATCGTAACAACCCACTAAGGCCATATCTGCATCGGCTACTGTTTTATAGAAATTACTTTCTAAAACACTTGTCATCGGCTCGACATCGAGAAAACTGGATGAACAAGAGTTGAACAGTAAGGCCGACATTAAAAAAGAACTGTATATGAAATGAGATTTATTCATGATTTTTAGTGTTTAAAATTTAACGTTTAGACCAAACAAGACACTTTTAGGTCGTGGATAATAACCTAAGTCTATACCTGAAACCCAACCATCTGTGCCGTAACCGATTTCCGGATCCATACCGTCGTATTTGGTGAACGTGAATAGATTTTGTCCCTGTACGTAGAAGCGGATCTGATTGGTGAATTTCCAGCGGAGGACTTTGGATAGATCATAACCCAATGTAATGTTACTGATGCGCAGAAAATCGCCATCTTGCAAGTAAAGATCGGAGAATTGCCAGTTTACATTTGTTTCGGTAACCCTCGGTATGGTATTGGAAGTGCCTTCACCGGTCCATCTGTCCAAGATCCGTGTGGTATAGTTTCCTTGTTTGTTCGCGTGGTTGCGATAGGACTGTACGATCTTGTTTCCTACCGATCCATAGGCCTGTATTGAAAAATCGATTCCTTTATAATCTAAGCCTAGATTAAATCCATAGGTAAAACTTGGCATACCTACACCGAGATTTACTTTATCGGTTGCATTTATAACACCATCGCCATTTTGGTCTACATACCTGACATCACCAGGTCGTACGTCTGCCTGTAGAACACCCTTTCCGGCATCTCTCCATGCATCAATTTCGGCTTGGTTCTGAAATAAACCATCGGTTTTATATCCCCAAAAATATCCAATCGGCTGACCGTTTTCGGCACGATAAAACTCTTCCGAGTTGTCATAAAGCATAGCTGTTCGACCATGAATAATACCGTCTTCAGTCGGAATCTGACCAACTTTATTTTTGTTATAAGCAACATTAACACCAAAGTTATATTTCAGTTCATTGACTCGGTCAGACCAATTGACCGCAAGCTCAACCCCTGTATTCTTGACATCTCCACCATTGATAAAAGGTGGTCTTGTACCTGTTGTGGCCAGTACGGGCGCCGTAACCAACCAGTCTTTGGTAGTTTTAATATAGAAATCGGTAACAATGTCCAAACGATTATTGCTAAATTTTGCGTCTATACCAATATTGGTCTGCTCGGAAGTTTCCCATGTCAGGTATGGATTAGATAACCGGCTTGGATAAGCTCCTGCAATATTGTTATTGCTTGTTCCAAATACATAGTGCGCTCCGGGGTTGCCAGAAGTGATACCCGTTGAAGTACTTATCGGCGAAGCATATTGAAAATCATCGATATCTTGGTTACCTACCTGACCCCATGATGCTCGAAGTTTAAAAAAGTTTATCGCACTTAAGTTGTCTTGAAAAAAATCTTCAGAAGAGATCACCCATCCGGCAGATACCGAAGGAAAATAACCCCAACGGTTGTCTTTGGAGAATTTGGATGAGGCATCGGCTCTTAGGGTTGCATTTAAAAGATACTTCTCTTTGTAATTATAACCCATACGTCCAAAATAAGATACTCTGCGCGTAATATTCTCCGGTTTACCAGCTACTGTGCGGGTTTCTACAACATTACCTTTCTCATCTAAGTGTGCCTGACCTGTGGTATTATCCAAGTAAGCATGCGAAAAATCATTGAACTGCGACAATAGATTCCAATTGGAAGCAGATAGATACGTTCCTTGATAACGCAATGATTCCATACCCACCATAGCTGAAAACCGATGATCGCTATTGATACTAAAATCATAGGATGCTGTATTGGTCCAGGTCAGCGTATGACCTTTGCTCATGTTCTGAGAAGTTGTCGTATGATCTTCGTTGTAGGTGTAAATTGAAAAGCGGTACATGGGCGTAAAGCTTCTGTATTCGGATGCATAATAATTAAATCCCAACAGCGACCTGACTTTCAAGCCCTTGATTGGTTCAATTTCAGCAAAAACATCGGCCAGCAGTTTCTGACCATCATTGCTATTATTGGAATTGGTCATCATACTACCATAGGGATTACCGTCTCCATTGTACCAAGGCGAATTGGAAGAATCATTAAATGGACTTCCAAAAAGACCATTGTCCGAATAGACGGGAGACAATGGCGATGTGCTAAATGCGCCCCGTAGCGTATTGCTGTACTGATCGCCAACACTCACACCTCTATTTTTTATGTAGTTGAAATTGAGGTGCTGTCCTATTTTTATAAAGTTATTCAATAATTTATGTTCCGAATTGCTGCGGAAGCCATAGCGTTCGTAGTTGGAAACATCCTTGCCCCCAACAATCCCTTCTTGCGCAACATAATTTAAGGACATCGCATAGGTTGACTTTTCCGATCCACCGGTTAATCCAATATTATAGTTATCCATTCGGGCATTGTCTTTAAACATGTGGTCCAACCAACTGGTATTGGCTAAACCTTCCATACCATCAAAATTGATAACGGATGCCCCAGAATTAAGCGACTGTTCATTCATGATGACTTTATACTGGTCGGCATTCAATAGTTTTGCTTTTCGGGCTACATTCTGAATTCCGGTAAAGCCATCAAATGACAACATACTTTTACCGGCGGAACCCATTTTTGTGGTCACTAAAACAACCCCGTTTGCGGCCTGAGAGCCGTAAATGGCAGCAGATGCCGCATCTTTTAAGACATCTATCGACTGAATATCTGCCGCATTTAACACCGAAATATCTCCTCCCGGCACACCATCTATCACATATAATGGTCCGGAGTTGCCTATTGTACCTAAACCGCGAACGACAACTTTCATGTCTGCTCCCGGTTGCCCTGAGGTCGATGTGATGGATACACCCGGTGCCTGTCCTTGAAGTGCCTGTAGCGGATTGAGCTGATTACGTTTTTGCAGATCTTCGCCTTCTACTTTAAGATTTGCTCCTGTATTTAATTTCTTTTTTTGTACACCATAGCCAATGACGACCACCTCATCCAGATCGGATACCAATGGTTGTAGACGAATGACCAGATCTGTACCTGAGGCAGCAATTTCTTCTGTTTTATAACCGACATAGGAAATGACCAAGATCGTTCCTTTTGCTGCAGGTATGGAAAATTTCCCAGATTCATTACTACTTGTTGAGGTTGCCTGATTTTTCACTTTAATACTTGCGCCCCCGATTGGCAAGTTGGATTCAGCAGAAACTACTGATCCCGAAAAGGATTGTGCACAGACAACTGAGGTCATGCCCGTCATGACGACGACGGCAATTCCCTTTTTAAACAATTGCTTACTTATCATATAATTTAAATTTAAAATCGGTTGTATTTATTTTAATTTAACCTGTAGTGTTTTTCCGGAATAAGAAATCATCTTTGATTTTTTTGCTTTGATATCGATACCGGCACTGTGAGCAGGATCGACAAAAATGATATTGAATTTTCGATCCTTCAGCATGCCATCAAACGTACCAACACGGTCTGCTAACACGAGTGTTTTCGTCTTGTTGTCATAGGTCATGTCGATACGACTATATTGTCCTTTTTCGTAATTATAGTTGATTCCTTCATCTTCATATAGCGCAAATTCACCATCTGCACCATCGTAAACATACAGGTTGATCAGATCTTGTTTTTGCTCAGTGGTAAACTGAATGGTTCTGCCTAATGGCAATATTGATCCTGCTTTTACAAATACCGGCATACGCTCATAAGCAGCTTCTGCTGTAATATCTTGTCCTCCCCGACTCATTTTGCCCGTGTAGAAATTGTACCAATCTCTTCCTTCTGGTAAATGAATGACTCTCGAGGTCGCTCCCATTTCTGTAACTGGACTGATCAATAAGGATGGTCCCCACAGGTACTGGTCATTAATATTAAACCCCTTCTGATCTTTGGGAAAGTCCATTGCCAATCCACGAATCATCGAGTAGTCTTCAAAAAATGTCTTTGCGGCTATACTGTAATTGTAAGCCAGAAGTTGATAGCGCAGATTGATGTAATAAACCATGCTTTTATATGCAGGATGATCTTCTGGAGCTATATTAAAAGGTTCGCGAAATGGAAATTGACCATGCGCGCGGAATATAGGCAGGAAAGTGCCATACTGATACCATCTGGCATTCATTTCGCGCCATTCTTCCTGATCTGCAGGATTGGGCTTATGAAATCTATTCTCTACTAAAAAGCCTCCGGCATCCATCGTCCAGTAAGGTGTACCAGACATTGAAAAATTGATTCCAGCAGCAATTTGATCCTTCATATCATGCCATCTTGAAGCAATATCGCCACTCCACGCTGCTGCCGCATAGCGCTGCTGGCCCGCGAAATAGGAACGTGTTAAAATAAAGACACGTTTATTGGGATCTGTTTCGCGCTGTCCCTCATAGATTCCTTTTGCATTTTGAAGTGGAAATGCATTGTAATAGCGGACTGATGATCCGATATTTGGCTGAAAGACAGATTTGCGTTCGTTCAGATCGATATTTGAATGTATATCAGGTTCACTGGCATCCATCCACCAGGCATCGACGCCAATTTGAAAAAGATTTTTGTCTAATAATTGCCAAAATCCATCGCGTGCTCCTTTATTGAAGGGATCATAAAAAGTCGATGTATATCCTTTTCCGATCCAGTCTTTCCGTCCATCATAGATATTTCTGGTGTAAATCCATTTATTGTCGCTGAACTGTTTGTAGACGGTAGATTGTTCATTGATCTTGGGCCATGCCGAAATCATCAACTTATAATTTTGATCATGTAATTTTTTGATCATCCCTGCTGGATCAGGGAATCGCGCCTTATCAAACTGCTGGCTTCCCCAGTCGTGCTCTGACCAGTATGACCAATCTTGTACGATATTGTCAATGGGAATTTTTCGGTTTCGAAATTCTGTTGCGACACTTTCAATCTCCGCTTGCGTTTTATACCGTTCGCGACTTTGCCAGTAACCAAAACTCCATAAAGGCATAATCGGTGCTTTTCCTGACACGTGGCGATATCCAGAAACGACTTCATCCATCGATTGACCATGTACAAAGTAATAATCAATCGCATCACCGGCTTCAGAGTTAAAAGAAAACACATTTTTACGCTGCGTTGGAATAGGGCTTTGCCAATTTAAAGTAAAATAAGATTCTCCCCCATCTGGCAACCATTCTATACGGATATCATGATCCTCTTCTTGTTTAAATTGTTGTTCAATTTCAAAGGTTCCTGCATTCCAAGATTGTCGCCACCGATCAGCGACCAAATGTCCATCAATCCAAACTTTCATGTAACCCGAGTATTTAAAATGAAGCACATGTTTTCCTGAATAGGGAGAAGATATACGGCCTTCGTAGATAACTTTACTGTCTACGAGTTTGACATCTTTGGGAAACTTATGCTGATCAGTCAGATAACTATATTCAATAATTGATTCGGGACGTGACAGGAAAACTTCTTCATTTTTATGCTTATTCACATAGGTTGCTGTCAACCAACCTTGCTCGCCCTCTTTAGAAGTTAATTTAAACGCATTGAGAGGCAGAAAAGCACGTGTATCTCCAGCTTTGGTGATGGAATAGTTGTGCCATAAAAGCCCATAATTGTTTGTCGAAACCAGAAAAGGAATTCCAATTTCGGTATTATATTGCAACAAAGTCACCTGTTTACCGCGATTGTAGTTCATAATCGCATTTTGATGCTGCCCAAGTCCAAATATGCCCTCAGCGGTGTCTACAATAAAATCTTGATTTAATCGATAAAATGCATCGCCAGCATAACTGTCGGGAATGAATGCATCGGCATTTCTTTTTGATTCACTGAAAATTCTCTTGCCTGATGAATCAAAGAATTCGACTTTCCCGCTCACCAAAGAAACCTTAGCAATAAGATCCGATGTTGTTAAGTTGATCGTCGAATCTGTTGGTTGTAAATGAAAGGATTTGAGCTGACGTTGCAAAGAATCGACTACCACCAAACTTGCTTGTGATGGAAATGGATCTCCATAAGGGAGTGCAGTGACTCGGATGATTTTATCCGTGATTACATCCAGATAAACATCTTGATCAATGGCACTTTCAGATCCCTTGAAACTGACCTTGACGCCTGATTGGGTTTTTATAAAATTGGATTTATTCACTTGCGCATTTCCATTATGGACAAGTGCAAAAAGCATAATACCGCTCAGAGCAAACTTTAGGTTTTGCATATATAAATAATTACTGGTTTAATTTTGGTTATTCCCTTTTACCTTATGAATTGGTAGGATCAAATATAGCGCAGTAGTTATTTCCAGGAGGGGGTGTTATGTTAACAATTAGGGTATCTAATGTTAACTGGCGTAATCTAAAAAGACCCCTAATAAATTACAACATTTTAACTTACAGACTTTTACGATAATAGGAAGGTAAAAATCCAAAAGTAGCTTTAAAGTATTTCGTAAATTGTTTGGGATTACTAAAACCAACTTCATATGCAATCTCTGAAAGCGATAAACTGGAGTGTTGTATCAGGTGCATGGCTCTTGTTAGACGGATATGCCTGATGTATTCTGTTGGTGAATATCCGGTAATGGCTAATATCTTTTTATAAAGTCCTACCCGGGTCATGTGCATGTTTCCGGCTAATATTTCAACCGACAAGGTCGAGTCTGACAAATCTCGTTCGACTTCAAGAATGAATTCGCGGATGAACTTCTCGTCGGCAGACTCAACCTCTGGCTGGTTGAGTTCGATTGCGATTTGCTTTTTGTATTTTTTGACCAGGGATGATTTTTGATCCAGGACACTGGCGATTTTAGATTTCAGCAATTCAAAATTAAATGGTTTTAAAACATAATCTGAAGCTCCTGCACGAAGTGCCTGCAGCTGTATTTTTTGATCCAGCACAGCAGTTACCATAATGACAGGAATATGTCGGTAACGTTCTGATGATTTTAGATACATACAAAAATCGATACCGCTTTCACCAGCAAGCTGAATATCGGCAATCACTAAATCATACTCCTTTTTTGTCAGATGGTCTTTTGCTTCCTTTACGGTACAGACACCATCAACTAAGTATTCATCGTTTAAATTTCTTTTCAAATATTCTAAAAACTCGACATGATCTTCAATCAGCAAAATCTGATTTCTCTTGTTGATTTGTTTCTCTGAGAGTGCTGATGTTTCCGAAATCGCTTCGATCGGTATTTCAACCACAAAACTTGATCCTTCTCCGACTTTGCTCTGAACGGAAATATTTCCGTTTAGAAACTCGACATATTCTTTTACAATGGCTAATCCAATACCTGTACCTTGATTTAAACGGCCATTATTGACATCATATTGAAAATAACGGTCAAATATCTGATTTTGATATTCTTCCGGTATCCCGGAACTTTGGTCTTTGATCTCTAATCGCCATATATCGAGGTCATCGTTTTGTTCCTTGATCGTGATCGTGATATGTATTGTACCTCCCGATCTGCTGAACTTAATCGCATTGGACAATAGGTTGAATAGGATACTTTCCAATTTTCCTTTGTCAAAATTACCGAAATAATGATCGCGGTTATATATTACTTCAATGCGGAGCGAATTGACTTCGGCCAATTGGAAAAAGGGCTCAATCTGTTCTTTAGTAAAAAGAATTAAATCGCCATATTCGTCCATACGGCTAAGCTGGTTTTTTTCTAGTTTTCGAAAATCCAGCAATTGATTGACCAAAATCAATAGACGAGATGCATTTTTATTGATCAGTCTTAAATTCTCTTTTTTATGTTGATCTGTTTCTTCTTTTAGAAGTTGCTCAGATGGGGTTAAAATTAAACTGATCGGCGTTCTGAACTCGTGGCTTACGTTAGTAAAAAAGCGTGTCTTCAACTCTTCGAGTTCTTTGGCTTGCAACGCTTGTTCTTTGACCATTATCAATTGATTTCGTGTCTTTGTCCGCAGTTTTACCCACGCTTGCCACAGGTAAATACAGGAAATAGAAATCAGCACGTAAAGCATTAATGCCCAATTGCTCCTCCAAAAAGGAGGCTCAATCACGAGGGTTAATAATAATGTTTTTTCAGACCAGCTTTCATTATCGACTGAATGTCGGATGTAAAATCGGTATGTTTTGGAATCAAGATTCGTAAAATTGGCCTTCATTGTTCCGGTTTCAAAATCAAACCATTCCTCGCTGAGTCCATCCAACTGATACTGGTAAATCCGATTATCCTGCTGCAAATAATTAAATGAGGATAGTTCCAAGGAGATCGCATTTTGATCATATGGCAGTTCTAATTTTTTCACATTTGTCAGTGCCTCATCATAAATCACCTTGCCGTTTACACGTTCACCAACATTGATTTTACGATTAAAGAGATAGATATTGGATAGAACAGGTGTTATATTTTCTTTTGATCCCAAAATTTGATTTGGATCAATAATATTATAACCATTGGGGCCTCCAAATATAAGCTGTCCGTTATCCATCTTTAAAGCTGAATTTTCATTAAAGACATTGCTTTGTAGTCCCTGCTCTTTGGTGAAGTTACGAATGACAAATTGCTTAGCATTTTGATTGGGAACAATTTCAGATAATCCTTTTGCTGTAGAAGCCCACATATTGCCCTTATTGTCTTTGATTAATGCCAGTACGGCATTGTCAATCAGACCGTCGCTCGTATTGAGGTATTGGATCGTTTCATCCTCAATGATATTTATTCCCTCTTGAGTGGCTACCCAGATGCAACCTAGCTCATCTTCCTTAATATCATATATCAAATCATTGGAAAGACGCAACTTTCCTTCTTTTTCATTAAATTGATGTATTTCTCCATTTGACCGAATCAATTCGATGCCTGTAGCAGTTCCAACCCAGATATTATTTTTTGAATCTTCAAATAAAACAGATACATAGGTACTGGAAATTGTCTTTCCCTCACGCGAGCGATAGGTGGAAAACGTTTCCGTATCCTTATTAAACAAATATAAACCAGCAGATAGTGTTCCGACCCAGAAACGACCTCTTGAATCTTCAAATATTTCCCAGACGCTATCGTCTGGTAATCGATCAGCGCCTTTGTTGTATGTTTTGAAACTTTTACCATCGAACCGACTCAATCCCCCGTGGTAAGTGCCTACCCAAAGTATATTTTTTTGATCCAGATACAGACTTACGACAACGTTACTGGGTAAAGAAGTTGCATCATTTGGATTGTGCAGATATTGTTTATATACTTTATCTTGAAAGTTATAATGCAAAAGACCGCCACCATTTGTACCGATCCATAAGTAATGATTTTGATCTTGAATAAACCTGTTGACATCATCAAATGGCAATGTTTTCGTGTAACCTGCATAATTTTGGTATACCGGAAAAAGCAGTAAGTTTGGGTGATAATAACTGATGCCGCCCTTGTATGTCCCAACCCAGATAATGCCTTTCGGATCTTTATACAGGGAGGTAATACTATTATAGGGTAAACTTCTTAAATTATACGCCTCGTGATTGATCACAAAAAGTGATTGCGTCTTTTTATTAAAGACATTGATTCCACCATGATCAGTAGCTAACCAAATCAAACCTTGTTCATCTTGAACGATACTGCCTACAAATACATTCGAAAGTTGCTCTTTGATATGACTGATCTCATCCGATCCAGCTTTGACCCAAAATACGCCGATTGGAACATCTTTTGAATAAATCCACAGATCGCCTTCGCGATCTATAAATAGACCATACGTAACGCGCTGTTTGCTGGCAGGTAAAGAAAATTGTTTAAGAATATTCCAGGTCTTTTTTTGTACGAGCTGTGTCAAACCGTTTTCATAGATTATCCAAAAAGATTCTTTTGAATAATTTACAACATCGACTATTTTTTGATTCTTAAGTGGTGAAAATTTTCTCGTTTTTTTTGAAATCGTATGTGTTAGCATGAATGAATTATCGCTGTACAAAACAGCATATTCATCATCTTCAAAATGGCGGATAATTTGAGGATCTCCGATCGGTAAATTCCATGTCTGAAGAATGGAATCTATATTTTGAATGATTACTCCTTTTTTTTGATCGTACACATTCATTTTCGAATGGGTACGGATCCAAATTTGCTCCCCTGGTCCTTCAAATAATGCCGATATACGATTACTGCTCAGCCCAAAACCTTTGTTTGATGAATACCGGAAATTTGTAAATTGAAGTCCATCAAATCGACTAAGTCCAGATTCTGTTCCAAACCACATGTAATTATATTGATCTCGTAGGCTGCAATTGATATGGTTATGTACCAATCCTTGATCGGAAGTGATGTTCTTAAAAGAATAGACTGTTCCTTGCTCTTGACCGAAACAAAAACTAGTAATCCATGAAAAAAGAAGTATACTGATCGAAAGTAATGTACTACGGATCATCAAAATTTATAATTAGTACTGTAATACCAATATTAACAAAAATATTATTCAAATAAGAATAACCGCTTGAAGTTTCTACGTTTGCGCAGAGAAATTATTAAGAAAAATACGGAAATTGGAGTTTTGGAAATTTTCAGATCCTAATAAACAAGAAAGTTAACTATTTTTATTATTCACTGAAGTTTAGAATTAATTACCATTGACTTAATATCAAACCATATGAACCAAATAATAAAACCTTATTTAATACTGATTTTTTTATCTTTTACTAGTATTTGCTACGGTCAACAAAAAACACCCTTGTCATTTGATCTCAAAATAACTTATAAATTAAGCTATCTCGGAGATAGTACAGATCAAAAAACATTACGTTCTGAAAATACTGTTTTATTTATACAGCATGATTATTCTTTATTTGAAACCGAGAACTCTCACTACATGGATTCAATAACCTTTATCAGTAAAACAGAAGGGGATAGAAAATATAGTTTTTTCAACTATAAAATATTAAAAAAAGATAATAGTATTATTACCTATGATAATATCTTACCTAATCGTAATGAACCAGGAAATGAAGGATTTCATTACATTGAAGATGTCAAAGATCTCCTCTGGAAATTATCTGAGGATACACTTACAATTGGCGGTTTTTTATGTCAGAAAGCCAC
Source organism: Sphingobacterium sp. JUb20 (assembly GCF_004342035.1). Classification (NCBI taxonomy): domain Bacteria; kingdom Pseudomonadati; phylum Bacteroidota; class Sphingobacteriia; order Sphingobacteriales; family Sphingobacteriaceae; genus Sphingobacterium; species Sphingobacterium sp. JUb20. Next base: position 38,555 of record NZ_SLYV01000022.1, read on the forward strand.
CACTACATTTGGAAATAGAACTTGGATAGCTTATTTTGATCCTTCAATACCAACTTCGGAAGGTCCATTTAAATTTAAAGGACTTCCTGGGCTTATTATTCAAATTTCGGACACAAAAAAACATTGGAACTTTAATCTTATCAGTATTGAAAAAGGAAATCAAAGCTTTAAAGCCACACTACTTCCTGTTATAGACAATCCACTTACCGACAAAGTGACTTTCTTTAAAAATAAACGATACGCAAATGAAAATTTCATGGAGCTTCAACAAACGATGAGAGTTACTGATACTGATCCAGCACGACGAGAAAGAACAAAAAAACTATTTAATCAGGCTTTAAAAATAAGAAGTAATTGGATAGAACTATATTGATGGCTGGATAAAAATTCGTGACAGGATCAAGTCTTGAACATCCCGTACTTTCTTAAAGAAAATTAAGTTCCTGCATTTGCGATGTTGTAGAAATGCAGGAACAATATACCTATTTTACCTTCTCGGAATAGAAAACAATCTGATCAACAATATGGATGACACCATTGTCCGGAACAAGATTTGACGTACGGATTTGCCATTGCTTATTGGTTCCTTCATTGATGAGCCCAACATAGGTACCGGTATGGGATAGATACATGATCTGATCATTTTCAGTCTGATATGCAATGGGCTTATTTTTTGGAGCCAAAGCTGGATCATTAAAATTCACTACTGCCTTTACAATATGATATCGCAACATATCTTTCAGTATGGATATCGGTACTGTACCTATAGCGTCGTAATTATTTTCTTCTAAATATGCCTTAAACGCACGATTCGTGGGCAGAATAAAGGTCGATTTCTCTGTCCTTTCGTATAATCCTTCATCCTTAGCTAGCATAATTGCTTTTTTTAGGGAGGACAAAGAGTCATCTTTTTGGATATAGGCCCATGCGGACATATTTAATTTGCTATTGTCTTCTGCGTAATCGTATTCAAAGCTGTCCTGTACTTCGCAACTAAAAAAAGTAACTACCACTGCAAAACTGAATAGAAAAAAAGTAACGATATATTTGATCTTCTTCATATGATTATCTATAAAATTCATTTTGTTTCAAATTTGGATTTTTTAATAGTTCGCCTTCGTGTATTGGCCACAGCAGATTTCGATTGTCCGAGAGACCGTTGATCGGTTTCATTGTTGAAATTGCAGTACCAGTACGTACAAGATCAAACCATCGATGTCCCTCAAAACAAAGCTCTACGGATCTTTCATGCAAAATTCCGGTGAGTAAGCTTCCAAATTGGGTATTGGCTTTATTTTGATCCAAAGCAACGAGTCCTGCACGAATGCGGATACGGTTCATTAACTCCAATGCTTCAACGGGCTGGTTTAAATTTGCATGTGCTTCGGCCTTTAGTAAGACGACATCAGCCACTCTGGTAAGTACCATATTTCCTGACGAAGGTTCTGGACTCTCGTCATTAAATCCCTGTCCAAAAAATTTCCAGATCTTACGTGGCTGTACCTGAGACACATCGTAAATACGTGGTTTACGTAGATCTCCAGGCTCGATAGACGCAATAAAAGATGCACTGGGTACATAATCACTATCTGATCCCATGGCATACCATATACGGAGATTATTGGTCTGCACTTCATTGTAGCCGACTTCAAAAATACTTTCAGCACTGCTCCCTTTAACAAAAATGTTATTCCAATCCTCGATCGATACCAAAGTATATTGAGGATCCGAGAGCACTTTTTCGGACATTTCTATGGCCTGCGCATATTTCTTTTGCCACATATACAGCTGCGTCAGAAATGCATAAGCAGCTCCTTTGGTGATCAGCACACGATTCCCGGCTCCTGAATAATTTGTAGCACAATTCTCCGTCGCGAGCATCAAATCTTCCTCTACCTTAGCCAATACTTCAGCCTCCGTGTTCTTTTGGACAAACAGCTCCTGACCCAAACCCTCGTACGGTTCGATGACTAAAGGTACCTCCCCCCAGATCCGAACTAAGTAAAAATAAGCGAGTGCCCTCAATGCATGTGCCTGCCCGAGTAATTGTTTTTTAAGTTCGCTATCCTCAGTTCCAAATGCCTGGGGAATATATTTGATTGCGTAATTCGCGCGTGATATAACGGTGTAAAAATTATCCCACCGTGCTGAATTGATAATTGGCGTTAACGTATTTTGTTGCAGCGCGGCTGGATCACCGGCATGACGGGTCACGACATTATCGGCCCGGCCTTCTCCCCAGTGGGCATAATTTTGACGGAAGAGAGTTTGTAAACCATTATAGATTCCATTGACTCCGGCTTGGGCATCACTGGGCTTTTTATAGTAGCCTTCTCCAGAAAAATTACTAATCGGTTCCTTATCCAGCAACGATTTAGAGCAACTGGTAACAGATAGAAAAAGAATAGAGCAAAATATGTATTTATACAATTTTTTCATCGTTATTTATTAAAGTCCAAAGATTAAACCAAACGTAAATGTGCGGCTCTGTGGGTAAGAGCCTTCATCTAATCCTACGCGAAGACCGGAATAGGAATTGACATCGGGGTCAAAGCCCGTATATTTTGTCCAGGTGACCAGATTCGTAGCAGTAACAAATGCATCCAACTTGCGCAGGCCGATCCGTTTGCTCAAAGCTGAATCAAAAGAATATCTTAAATTGACGTTCTTTAATTTGAGATACGAACCATCTTCAACCCATCTACTTTGGACTCTGCTGTCGGACTGTTTTGGATCGTCCCGAATCAATCGGGGAAAATCTGTTTGATCCCCTTGCTCTCGCCACCGATCAAGGGCATCGGTAGATAGATTGTTGTAACGGACAATTGAGTTTCGTTGATGATTCAATTCGTTGTAAATCTGATTACCGACAGCATACTGAAAAAACACATTCAGATGAAAGTTCATATAGCTAAAATCGTTGGAGATCCCGCCGAAATACTTAGGTTCTGCATATCCGATTATCTCCCTATCATTCTGATCGATAATTTTGTCATTGTTGACATCCTTCCAAATGGGGTCTCCACCTACAAATACAGCTCCGTTGGCTCCGTTTGTTAGCTTGTTTGTATTGTCTTCATCACGCGCATACACGCCAAGAAAATTCCAACCATAAAATACACCAATAGGTAAACCCTCTTTTAGTATATGGAAATTACCGTTCTGGATATGCCCATTGGTCAATAAATTCTTAGGTAAAGAGGTCACTTTATTCCTATTCAAGCTAATGTTTACATTCGTGCTCCAACGAAAAGCGCCTTCTAGATTACGGGTCTGTAGGCTAAATTCCAAGCCGCGATTCTCAATCGACCCTATATTTTGCGTAATATATTCAAAACCAGAAGTTCCAGGGGTAGGCACATTATACAGCAGATCTTTTGTTTTCTTCAAGTACGCATCTGTTGAAAACAGGATTCTATTTTTAAAAAAACCTAGCTCTAAACCCAGATTATATTGGTGGGTAGTCTCCCAAGTGAGGCTCGGATTGGGCATCACTGTCGGCGCAGCACCCGAAAAATCCAAATAGTTTGTTCCTAAGGTAAACTCTCCTCTTGATGTGTAATCACCGATGGCTTCATTTCCAGTACTTCCGAGGCTAAAACGGAGCTTACCGTCGCTCAGCCAGCCCAGATTTTTGATACCTTCTTCTTCCACAAAACGCCATCCTGCGGATGCAGAGGGAAAGAACCCAAACCGTCGATCACGGCCAAAGCGGGAAGAACCGTCAGTACGAAGATTGAATTCTAACAGATATTTGCTCTCATAATCGTAAGTAACCCGGCCGAAATAAGAAAGCATAGCATGTTCGGAGGCGACATTTACACCTTGGTTCGAAATCACAGATGCACCATTTAGGGTACGGATATCATCGCTTGGAAAATATTCTCCATTGAGACCTGTTCGGTCATAACGCCATTTCTGAAAACTCATCCCAAATACCGCCCCAATATGGTGCTTATCCGCTACATTTTTGGTGTAAGTAAAGTAACTCTCATTTCCCCAAGTAAGATTTCCAGAAGATCGTACAGCACCGCTATTGTATCCTTCGCGGTAGTCCAATATCGATGGCATAAATTCATCTTCCTTCATTGCAATATAATCCAGATTGACATTGCTCCGGAATTTAAGATCTTTATAGATATCAATTTCTAGATATTGGCTTCCAATGATACGATTGCTCTTATTGAGATTGGTCGAAAACAAAGCCATACCGACAGGATTACGCTGTCCAATCATATAGCCGTTCAGTGATCCATCAGGCAAGTACATCGACATATTTGGTGGCCTTATCAATAAACTCCTGATAATACTCAAATTCCCGGAGCCAGCAGCATTTGTTCGGTTGTTGACCGCGTTTGTGTAGGAAATGCTCTGCCCTATCCGCACGCGATCTGAAATTGTAAAATCAACATTCAATCGGGAAGTAAACCGTTTATAATTCGAATTCAATATAACTCCATCTTGATCCAAATAGGAAGAACTCCAGGCATATTTTGTTCCTTCATTACCTCCTCTTACAGAAAGATCTAACTTATACTGTTTTGCTGTACGCATCAACTCATCCTGCCAATCTACATCACCATTGTTCATGGGGTTGAGGGAATCGATAATCGTATAGAAAGGGTCTTCTGGGACTGTCATGCCACGATAAGAGTCCAACACTGCTTCTCGATACTGCCTGGCATTAAGAACACTTAGTTTTCGCGTTAATGAACTTACCCCTGCATTTGCATTCAATATCACTTCCGGCTTTCCTGCTGCCCCCCGTTTGGTCGTAATCATCACAACCCCATTAGCGGCCCGGGAACCATAAATTGCTGTTGAAGCTGCATCTTTTAGGACTTCAATGGATGCGATATCGCTTGGATTGATATCCGCCATTGGATTTAGACCTGAATTTTCTGTACCATTTAAAGAAGAAATAGAATTGGATTCCAGCGGGATACCATCCACAACAAAAAGCGGATTATTACCCGAGTTCAGCGAAGAACTTCCCCGGACACGGATACTCATTTCTCCACCTGGCGCTCCAGAATTGGACGATACCTGCACGCCGGCTGCCCGTCCCTGTAAAATGGAAATAGGGTCCTGCAACGTTGTTTTCTCAATTTCAGAGGCACCTACAGAAACAATAGCGCCGGTTAGATTTCGCTTTTTCTGACGGCCGTATCCCACCACAACTGTTTCTTCGATCACATTGGAAATAGGTGCTAAAGCTATCGTATAGCTTGTACGCGTATCTATTTTTATCGTCTGACTGGAATAACCCAAAAATGAAAAAGTAAGCGATTGTCCTATCGCCCCATTGTCTAATACAAAACCACCCTGTTTATCTGTCGTTACGGTCGTACCATTTTTATCGTCAAGCTTTATCGTAACCCCGAGCAATGGTGTCTTTGTCACTGCATCGATCACTTTCCCAATGATCGTTTTTTGCTGCGCTGCCGCAGTGCCAGGAATAATCAATAGGACATGCAAAAAGAACAAGGATGGTACATAATATGACAACCATAGTTTACATTGGGTAGCACTAAATTTCATACAAAGGTTTTAAGTTTAGATCATCTATAAATTGTCGATAACGATTAATAAAAAGTATTTTAATGAAAACATTTACATTAAAACTTAAGCATTATCAAATAATTAACGACGAAAAAAAACCTATAGTATCTGGAGCAATACATTTTGTAACATTATTGTTATAAATGTGGATTTCCTGCTCCTGAAGCACACACTTATTCTTACCGATTTATGAGGGGAATTGGCAGATATAAATTTATTACCTTTTGCAAAGGCAACCAGCTGAATAGAGATAAGATAGTTCGAAACCATCTTAATGAACAATTCTGTTGAGCGCGATTCTAGTTTTTATAAAAGAATCTTTCCCTTGTTTTTTTGTATACTAAGCAACAGAAACTTTGTAGCGCTTCTTTATCAATTTTCACTATATTTATTTGTCAAACCATTTTTCATGAGCACACAGAGTATAAATAGGGATTCAGGTCGTTACAATATTTCAACAGGATTTAAAAAAAATGAATTATCAGCTATAGCAAACAATACCAAAACGAAGCTTGTACAATTTTCAGCCCCACTTACTTATGAAGAATATGATCTTTTGGAAAAAATGGTTTTTGCAACAAGACCTGATATAGAGCTACGAATCTTTGGACATTATTCTGTTGAATGCGATCTAACATTTCTGGAGCGAATTCCTTCTCTCAGAAAAGTTACTGCAGACTGTATGAGAGATACGACCGGTATTGAGGTCGTTACGCAATTGAAAAACTTAGAGTCATTGTGTGTAGGTATTTTTGATTTGGATAATTTTAATTTTTTAGAACAAGTAGCTCCTAATCTAAAAGTGCTTGGATTATATCAGACCAGATCTAAAAAACCTAAAATTGAAAGCATAGCGAGATTTGAAAATCTGGAATACCTATTTTTGGAAGAACAGCAAAAAGGGATCCATGCGATCAAAAATCTAAAAAAACTTCAGAAAATTGTCCTAAGGTCAATCACAACAACTGATATTGACTTCTTACAGGGACTAAAACAGTTATGGTCAGTAGATATCAAACTTGGGGGAATTAAAAGTTTTGATGCCTTAAAGACACTTCCATCACTGAAGTTTCTGGAGCTTTGGCAAATAAGAGGATTGGCGGATTTGTCTTTTATTTCGGATCTAACAACGCTACAAAATCTATTTATTCAATCACTCAAACAAGTAAAAACTTTACCAGACTTTTCTAAAAATAAGTTTTTAAGAAGAATTTACCTAGAAAATATGAAAGGTCTTGACGATTTCTCCACATTAAAACATATTCCAAATTTGAAGGAATTCATCATATGTGATGAAAATAAAGAGCCTAATAATTTCTTACCTCTGTTTGAAAATCCAACAGTTGAGCGAGTAGCTGGATTTCTAGGGAGCAATAAAAGGAATAACCAATTTATGGATTTGGTGAACTACTACCAAAAGAACATTTACGAGTATAGTGATTTTGAATATCAATAGAATGACGGGAATAATCTTTTTGAAGGATTAACAATTATTATTTCACAGCGTATTAATTAAATAATTAAGATATGAAATTTATCTTAGGTCTGTTTTTTTCGATGATCATTTTAGTGTCCAACGCACAAAATTTTAAAGTAAAAATAATAAAAGAAAAGCTTGTTAGAAATTTCGACGGATATGGATTAAAATTTATCATTTTAAATAAGAATGTTTTAGATACAATTTCACCAGGAGATTACGAAAAATTATATGTTTTTAGTAATTCTCTTTCAAAGGATGAAAAAGTTCTTTTTGCTCAAGAATTGAGTGCATATTTTAATGATTATTCATTATGTGCTTACAAGATTAGACTATTTATTCCATATGCGGGTGTTTTTGGATCTTTCGCGAAAGGAATAGAGAAGTCTTCTTTAGCAATTGAATCGATGTATATTACAAATATGATTTTATTTGGTGATTGGACAAGGTTTCTATCTAATTCTCCAGTATTAGTAGAAAAATATTCCGGAAAAAAAGTGAGCTATAATGATTCTTTAAGCATTTCAAAATTATCTAATTTGTATTGTAATCTATTGGAAAATCTAAATAGTAATGAATTATCATTAATAGATTTGATGGATTTGTATAGGGGTCCTGTTGGTTGGTTTGACGCAGAATACATTCCTAATTCAAGAAGGATAGTTGCAGATTTATACAGAGAAATGGAAGCTGATAAAAAGAGAAATAAGAATAAAGAAAAACCTGAGAACAAGAAGAATGTATTTGAAAAGAACCAATAAATTAGAAAAGTTAAAGGTGGAGTAAGAAAATTAAATTAAGAAGAATCTCAAGAATTTCTTCAATAATCTGGATTTTCAACATTACATGAGCTAAAAGACATAATTTATTATGAAAGATAAAGTGATTTTATTACTAAGTTTTATTACCATATTATATAGCGATTGTTTTTCGCAACCTTATGTAAAAAAAATCAATACGGAAGATAATAAAGCTTATCTAAAAATATCTTTTAAAAAAGAAAATAGAAATTTAGTGTATGATTTTATCAATATAAATTCGAATTATTTAACTGATATTGAAAAATTACAACTTATTTCCTGCCTATTGGATTTTGAAGGTGATACAACAAAACATCCAGGAAATGTGCTACCAATATATTTAGGTAATAATGAAAAAAATAATGTTAGGTTCTCTCCTAAATCTAAATATTTTACAATTGAGATCAATGCTCTCTATTTTATTGATAGAATTGCATATGGAGAGTTTTCAGATTTTTATTCACCTGCACCTGTCTTATACGATAATATCGACAATATGGAAATAAATGATTCTCCTGACAAAATAAAAATTGTATTTGACTCTTATAAAAAATGGTTTCAAGAATGTATGCTTATTGGGAAAATATCTAAATATTTCCCTTTCAATGACGGTCGATTTGTTTGGCTACATGGGAAAAAATCCCTTTTTACAAAGGGTCAAATACTGATTGAAAAATAAAGTAGTATCTAAATTATATTTGGTTTAGATTTAGTAACATAAAATGCATTTATCTTTATGAAAAATATTATTATTCTTTTAATTGCTTTTTTACTAACTAAAACTTCTTCTGCTCAAAAAGCCGTAGTTACAGTGGATAAAATTACTTGTCAGGAAGATCTATCAGGTTACTACTTAGAGATAACTTTAAAAAAAGGAAATAGAATTTGGATAAGAAAAACTAAGGATTATCATATGGAGAGTTTACTGGATGAAGGGCTAACTAATCAAGATAGATTAGAAGTTATCAGTGCTCTAAAACCGTATTTTACGGACTATTCTCGAAGCTGTAAAAAAGTGAGCCGATATTATATAAATTCTTTTCAAATAGAATATGATAATATGCCAGTTCCTAGTAGCAGAAATTATAATATTGCTATAGATGCCATGTTTGCTTTTAATAGGTTATTCTGCCCTTCTTATTTACACCATATTTCTACTTATCCAGTTTTATTTAATAGTAAAACTCTTAAAGAAGCTAATAATGATCCGAAATTAATTAAACAGATGGCAGATAGATACTTAAAATTATTTCAGGCAAAAGAAAAATCAGCCTCTAATAAAAATCCATTTATGACGCGAGATGATTTGAATTATCTAAATCAAGGAGCTGTTAAATGGTGGGATATGATGATTGTCGAGAAAGGTATCAGAGAAGATATCTAATTACCAATTAATGATGAATAATAATATCAATAAATCAATGTAAAATATTTTAGGTAATAACCATAGGCTTTAGTATCCTTTCTTTGAAAATTTTTCCAGATTGAGTTTTTGAAAAACTTTCAAAACCTTCCAGATTTTCTATTTTTTCAAGTTCTGAATTGAGGGCTGGATCGGTCTTTATTATTGATAAAACGGCAGGGTCATCTTGCCAAAGATCTGATAAAACAAGGATACCTTTTTCCAGTCCTATAGCAATCAATTCTGCAAGCTTGGTATTGGCAAATATATGTTCCGGTTTTCTGAAATATGCATTATTGAGCTGAAGGTATTTACTGCTAATCCATGAAGCTACTTCTTCACTCTGAACACCTATCTTACTATCCTGAACACCAAGTTCGCTTATAAAATTATGTGCCTCCACAATATCGTTCAGGCCAAAATGATATAGATCCCTAATGGTATAATCTATTCGATCTGCACAAAGCTCAGGTAGCGGCATCTCAAGCAAGGTATGCTTTGGATCATCCAATAAGAAAGTACTGAATCCATATTTAGCGAGAATGTTAGGTATCGTAGACTTTCCAATTACTGTTTCAAAAATTTGCTCATGATAATCTTCGCCTTTATGCTGCAAGACATAATCGATCACATGTGAAAAAGCAGTGTGCGAAACATCATGCAAAAGCGCAGCTATCTGTTCTTCCAGACTACCTCCAAGTTTCCGCACAAGAAGCATAACGCCGATAGAATGTTCATATCGGTTGTGACAAACATGTGGAGAGACCAGAAAGATAGCACCACCCTGATGAACATTTTTTAATCGTAGAACGGGTTTTGAGCTTATAAGCTCACTAAGAATATCTTCAAGTTCGAAATTGCCGTAAAAAATATCACTTACCATCATAATTCAAATATAAAGCATTTAAGGTAATGATAGAGTTAAAAATAAAAACGCCCTTCTTTATAGAAGAATCCATTTAAAAAATCATTTACACGACAATTGGGCAGTCGGATGTACCGCAAAAACTTGTTTAAAACGTTGAACTCCATTTTCTAATACATAATTCTAATGATCGAATAGATCTTATTAAAAGAAAATCGAACACATGAAGCATTAAAATATAAACTAAAACAATTATCTTTAAAGTCTAAGAAGCTGCAAGTTACATCAGCTCATTATCCATCAAATTAAAAACCATAAGACAAATTATTATGCTTAAAAAAATTTCAGGTTACTTCGTACTTCTTTTGATTTCGACTGGTAGCTATGCGCAAAATTTCGACTCCCAGAAACTCGATTCGTATTTTGCATCACTGGAGCAAAATAACAAATTTATGGGAAGTGTGGCTATATCAAAAAATGGTACACTTATTTATTCCAAATCGGTTGGCTTTTCTGATCTTGAGAACAATAAGAAAGCAACCCCAAATTCTAAGTATAGAATTGGTTCCATTTCAAAAACATTTACTTCCGTTTTGGTTTTGAAAGCTGTAGAAATGAAAAAATTAAAACTAAATCAAACCATCGAAAGCTTTTTTCCGACGATTAATAATGCCGAAAAAATAACCATAAAACACTTATTAAGCCACAGAAGTGGAATACATAATTTTACAGATGACAAGGATTACCTGACCTGGAATACACAACCTAAGACCGAAAAAGAAATGGTAGCAATCATTGCTAAAGCGGGCAGCGATTTTGTACCCGACAGTAAAGCGCAATACAGCAATTCGAATTTTGTACTTCTAACTTACATACTTGAAAAAAGTTTCAAAAAAAGTTATACAGATCTATTAAAAGAATTGATCACAAAGCCTCTTGATTTGAAGAATACGTATATGGGAGGAAAAATTAATCCGGCGAAAGAAGAATGTAAGTCATATACCTTTAATGAGAAATGGATTCTTCAACCTGAAACAGATATTTCTATACCTTTGGGAGCTGGAGGAGTTGTTTCTACACCAAGCGATTTGGTCGATTTCAGCAATGCACTGTTTAATGGCAAATTGTTGAATCCTGAAAATCTTGAAATCATGAAAAGCATCAAAGATCAATATGGTGTAGGCTTATTTCAAATTCCTTTTTATGACAAAATTGGATATGGACACACCGGAGGAATTGATGGTTTTAGTTCTGTCTTTTCTCATTTTGCTGACGAGAATATTGATTTTGCTTTAACTTCAAACGGAACTCATTTTAATAATAACAATATTGCTATTGCGCTATTAAGTGCAGTCTATAATAAACCATATGATATTCCAAATTTTTCCAGCCACGAAGTATCTTCAGAAGATCTGGAAAAGTATTTAGGCATTTATGCGTCCAAACAAATCCCTTTGAAAATTACGATTACAAAAGACAAAAAAACGTTGATGGCTCAGGCAACAGGACAGTCGGCATTTCCACTTGAATCAACAGAAAAAGATAAATTCAAATTTGAACAGGCAGGGATTGTTTTAGAATTTAGCCCGGAAGATAAGACAATGAAATTGAAACAAGGTGGTGGAGAATTTCTGTTCAATCTGGAATAATAAATCAGTAGATCCATTAAGACGTTCTAAGCCGATTACAATATAAAATGCTTGTAAATATACGATTTGCAAGCTTTTTTTTTTGTTCATATATCTTGCAATATGAAGCTTTTACAACCCGCTACTAAAAAGAAAAAAATCAAAGAATTAATCTGCCATACTGATTATAACGATTGATGATTTTGAGAACAATCTAGCAATCACTATCTTAGTTGAACCGTTTCTATTTATTATAGTCGAGACCGATGCATCCGATCAATGAGATATGGAATACATTAGGCTTTAATTAAATAGCACTAATTACTTCATAACCCTAAACCAACAATATGACAAAATTTATGCTCCTATTTTTGTTGCTCCCTATTTTTTTTGATAGTAGTGCACAACAAACGCAATTGCAACTCAAGACGACAAAAAAAATCATCCTCGAAACTGCTGACATCGCACTGGTTCTGAATGTAGAGGAAAACAAAGATGTCAATATGGTTTACCTTGGAAATAAGCTGTCAAAATCGGATGAATATACACAAGTAACCAAACAATATAAACAGGCTCATGACTACACCAGTATGTATCAATCTGCTTATGCAGCTTCGGGCACCCGAAACTTACTTGAACCCGCGATAAGCGTTGAGCATGCCGACGGTAATCAATCTTTAGATCTTAAATATATCGATCATAAAAATGATATCAGTACGGCAGGAAAACAGCATGTCACCATCTTTATGAAAGATGATCTGTATCCTTTTTATGTGGAATTACATTATCTGGCAAATTATCAGGACAATATCTTTGAACAATGGACGGTTATTCGGCATGAAGAGAAAAAAAATGTAAAACTAACCAAATTTGCTTCGGCTAACCTCAACCTGAAATCAGACGATTTCTACTTACGCAGCTATCACGGCGACTGGATAGCGGAAATGCAACCAGAAACTGAAAGACTTACGCACGGCATCAAAACACTGGACAGTAAACTGGGTACCCGGACCAACTTGTTGATGAGCTCTTATTTTGCCATTGGTATGGATAAGATATGGAATGAAACACAGGGAACTGTATTATTGGGAGGATTGGATTGGAGCGGTAACTTCAGAATTGATTTTGAAAAAGATCCGCAAGATAATTTGAGAATTATTGCGGGCATCAATAATTATGCTTCACATTATTCCTTAAAGCCTAAAACACCTTTCATCACTCCGAAATTTACGTATACCCTTTCCACCAAAGGTGTAGGAGAAGGATCTCGTAATTTCCATCGATGGGCAAAAAATAATCGCCTAGTTGATGGAAACGGAGAACGCCTAACTTTACTCAATAACTGGGAAAGTACCTATTTTGATTTTGATGAAAAGAAAATTTTTCATTTGCTGGAAAACACCAAAAAATTAGGTGTTGATCTTTTCCTGTTAGATGACGGTTGGTTTGGAAATAAATATCCCCGCAATGCCGACACGTCTGCATTAGGTGATTGGACTGAGAATAAGAAAAAACTGCCCAATGGAATTGCCTCAATCACAAAAGAAGCCGATAAAGTGGGTGTAAAATTTGGTATCTGGGTAGAACCCGAGATGATAAGTCCCAAAAGTGAACTTTATGAAAAGAAACCAAACTGGGTAGTGAAGCAGACAAACAGGCCTGAATATTATTTTAGGAATCAGCTCGTGCTGGACTTATCCAATCCCGAAGTACAGGATTTTGTCTTCAACACTCTTGATCAATTATTACAGAAAAATCCTTCTTTAGCTTATATCAAATGGGACTGTAATGCTGTTATATACAACGCATACTCGAGTTTCCAAAGTGACCAAAATAATTTCTATGTTGACTACACCTTGGGCTTATACAAGATTCTAGAACGATTCCGCGCCAAGTATCCGAAACTTCCCATGATGCTTTGCTCTGGTGGTGGTGGGCGTATCGATTACGGTGCATTAAATTACTTTAGTGAATATTGGCCAAGTGATAACACGGATCCTTACGATCGGATCTTTATGCAATATGAAAACTCGCTGTTCTTCCCCGCAATAGGAAGTGCAAACCATGTCACCACTTTTGGAAAGCAGGATCTTAAATTTAAAATTGATGTAGCCATGATGGGAAAAATGGGTTTTGACCTCAACCTCGAAGAGTTGCGTCCGGAAGAACTGAGTTTCGCACAAAAAGCGGTTAAAACATACGATAACATCAAAGACATTGTATGGCATGGTGATCTTTATCGGTTTTCTAATCCTAGAGAAAACAATTATGCCAGTCTCGCATACATCAACAGCGATAAAAGTAAAGCGGTTATGTTCAATTACCTCACCTTTTATAACCATGTTTTTAAAACCACTAAACCGATCAAATGGCAAGGTTTAGATTCGAATAAATCTTACAGGGTTCAAGAAATAAACTTGAATAAAGATGATAAAACAATCGCTGAAGACCTGATTCTATCCGGAGACTTCTTAATGAATATCGGTTTAAATCCTGTTTTAGAAAATAACAGAAGAAGCGTAGTCATCTTGTTGACAGCTACTCCATAAGTAGATCGATCACTTAACAACTTTAAATATCCTATTTCCTTATCCATTCGACTGGGAAAGGAAATAGGATATTTTATTACAACGAATTTTTAATTTTGTCCCTATGGATCAAACCCCAGTTTACCAGTGTCTCGGTCACCGGAAATACTGATTTCCCATATTCTGTTACAGCATAAATGACCGTAATGGGTTTGGTATCTTGAATGGTTCTTGTAATCAGAAGATTAATTTCAAGCTCTCGGAGTTCTTTAGTAAGCATTTTAGCTGAAATTCCCGCTATACCACGTTGTAACTTCTTAAAATGAATCTGTTGGTCCGTTCTGTTGGTTAGATAGCGTAAAATCATCAGTTTCCACTTACCGCCCAGAACATCGAGACTATCGCGCATTGCAAATAGCTCCTCTGTACATGTCGCCGGTCTTTCTACACCGTTCTCTATAATATTTGCCATAATAGTTACCTTAATGTTACTAGTTACCAACAGTTAACTAGTAGCAAATATAAACTATTCTACCTATACCTTTGTCTAAAATCAACACATCATGCAAGTAGTAACGATCAATCAATATGGCCAACTGGAAGATGGATCCATTCCTAAACCAATTCCTAAAGACCATGAGGTTCTGATTCACATAAAAGCCAGTGGTTTTAATCCTATCGATTACCAGATGTTGGAAAATGAACACGAAAGAAAACTGATCAGTTCACCAATATTGGGACGAGAACTGGCAGGAATCATAGTAGAAATGGGTAGTCAGGTACTTGAATTTCAAATTGGTGATGAAGTTTTCTGTGCTAGTGGATCAATGGTGTAAATAGCAAATTTACTTTCATCAATTTTTAGCAAAAGTATTTCACCACTTTTCTTCAAAAAAATACATTTACTTTTCCGGTGTATTTTCT
>NZ_SLYV01000023.1:0-53472 GCF_004342035.1 Sphingobacterium sp. JUb20
TTAACCTGAATTAAACCCTTCTTTTTTCAGTGCCTATCCTTTCGGATCAGCCGTTCCTCCCTTGCGGAGTGGTGCAAAGATAGGGACTTTTTATATTCACTTCCTAATCTTTTCCGGAAATAGTTTGCCGTGAACCGGTAAACAGCTTATAACCTGATCGATAAATTTACCTATGATCTGTTCTCGGGGCTGAGAAACGGACAATCCTGGATTTAAACTGTAAAAAAGCGTATACGGGGAACTGTTCGTCCTGGGCCTTCTTTTATGGATACCGTATCCTTTTTAGGAAATGGTCCGCAGAAATTATATCTTTTTCGGAGTATTGTACAGCGGATCATCGAAACTATTACTATTACAATTACTAATAAGGTGATTCATTCCTGTCCATGCTGTCCGAAGGGTTCACATCTCTACTATATAGTATATACTATAAAAGAGGCTAGAGAAATTCTGCTGTTTTAATATAACCAACTACCTTCCGCTTAAATAATCCGGAATAGGTTATATTATAACCTGATCGGGAACTGATAGGGACCTGATTATTACTTAAACTAGGATTAACATAGAGATTACTGGGATTTTATAGGGGGTTAATAGAGCTTTACCTCTACTAACCCCCTATAAACCCCCTCTTAACCCCCTACTAAACCTCTATTATATTCGAACATGATCCCTAGTTGCTTATAATATGGTATAACCCTGCTAACAACAGTAGATTTCTCCAGATTCAATTGGCTTAATGATCACTTTCGTAACAGTCAGTATCCTTATGTTTCCTTCTTTTATAATTATTGCGATCCCAATAGCCCATTATACAAATTATTCATACAAATACACACCATAGAAGCTTATACAAATAACTTCTAACAGGTGAAAAAGTAATAAGAGGATATTAGTTTACTTACAAATAGCATAACGGCAGTAATTAAATTCATTTAATGATCCAATTCCCCTCGATATAACAAAGTTATTTTAGAACAAAAGTAAAAGCTAAACGTACAAAGTCAGATTGTACAAGATATTATTAATAGCGTCCTGTTACCATAATCACTGCAATGCCTTTAAATAGTGTAATTTTCAATAAATAATATTTTTTTTCTATAATTAAATTTAATAGATTTGCCTTCTATTTAGATTTAGTATAAATAAATTCCAAACTCAAGATATTCCAATCATAACATGAAAAAGATTTTTCTAGCAGCTTTATTACTATCGGCTTTATACGGAAAAGCCCAAAATAACAATACCTTGATGAATGCGGATTTTTGGAAAGGTTCGCCAAATTTAGCTACTGTTAAAACTGAAATCGCAAAAGGAAATAGCCCTTCAAAACCAAATGCGGCTTCATTCGATCCTGTTACTACCGCTATTTTAAATAAAGCTCCTAATGATATTATCCAATATCTAATTGAACAAGAAGGAAATAGTGTTACTAAAAAAACACACCATAGCCGCAGTTATTTACATTGGGCTGCTTCTACGGGAAATCTTGAGCTTGTCAAATATTTAATAGCTAAAGGCTCGGACGTCAATTATCAAGATAGTCATGGCTTTCCTATTGCAGCCTATGCGGCATCAACAGGAAACAAAAACACAGCTGTTTACGATGCTTTATTCAAAGCAGGTGTAGATCCAAAACAAAAATATGAAGATGGGGCGACCTTACTTTTATTATCAGTCGCATCAGATAATGATTTAAGCATTACTGATTATTTTGTATCGAAAGGGTTATCGCTAACAGATAAGGATAACTTTGGACGTACTACAGTCGACTATGCTGCTAAACTTGGTCATATTGAACTTATCGAAAAACTGATAAAAAGAGGAGTTAAACCAACAAATAATGCTCTTTTCTTCGCTACTCAAGGATCTAGACAGGTTACTAATGGTATTGAAACCTATAAATACTTGGTAGAAACTCTAAAGTTAGATCCAAAAGCAACAAATAAAGATGGTGCTACAATTCTACATGCATTAGTACGTAGACCCAATATGGAAGTAATCAACTATTTCCTGGCAAAGGACGTTGCGATCAACAAAGCGGACAATGAAGGAAATACTGTACTTATGGTCGCAGCTGCCGGTAAAGATGCGAAGTTGGTCGAGCTTCTATTATCAAAAACAACAAATATTAACGCTGTAAATGATAAAGGAGAATCTGCATTGACAAAAGCAATTGCAAATGGCTCTTCAGAAGTAGCAGCTTTATTACTTAAAAATGGTGCTGATATCAAAGTGCTGAATAAAGACGGAAACAATCTTGCTTATTATTGGTTAAATTCATACACAGAACCTAATCCTCAAACACAAGGTGGCCAGCAACGCAATCCACAAGGGGATAGTTTTGAAGAAAAATTAACCTTATTAAAGAATAATGGCTTAACAGTCACTGATCTTCAAAAAAATAAAAGCTCTTTATTACACTTAGCTGTTGCAAAAGAGAACATAAACCTGATTAAAAGAGTCGCTGCCTTAGGAACTGATATTAATGCTCAGGACAATGATGGCATGAGCGCTTTACATAAAGCGGCTTTAATAGCAAAAGATGATACTATTCTTAAAGAATTGATTTCAATCGGTGCTAAAAAAGACCTGCTAACATCACTTGATGAAACAGCTTACGACATTGCAAAAGAAAATGACTTTTTAGCAAAAAATAATGTATCTATCGATTTCTTAAAATAACGGCATGAAAACCTCTTTAAAATTTACTGTACTTATATTTCTTATTACACTATTTAGCTCAAATTCATTTGCACAATCAAGTAAATTCAAGTGCATGATTCAAATGAATAGCTATGAGGGTGAGGGAGCATATATCATTATATCATTAATCAATCCAAAAGGCGCTTACGAAAAAACGCTTTCTGTATTAGGCCCGGATAAACAATGGTATAATACGCTTAAAGAATGGCATAAGTTTCAAACAAAATCCAACAACAAACTTAGTGCAATTACAGGCGCCTCTGTTGGTGGTGGTGACCGTGCAATGAGAACAATAGAAATTGACGATACAAAATTGAACAAAGGTTATAAATTACGTTTCGAATCGGCTGTTGAAGAACAAAAGTATCATGTCACTGACGTAGAAATTCCCTTGACAACAGAAGCATTAGCGGAGCGTGCTAGCGGCAAAGGATATATTAAATTTGTAAAATTAAGTAAAGTTCAATAATTAAAATGACCTTATCCATATGGAGGTATGCACATTTAGCTCTTGCGATAGTATCATCCCTATTTTTACTCATACTTTCCGTAACAGGAATTATATTGGCGATAGATGCAGTTAACGAAAAAACACAAGCATACCGAGTAGAAGATTTCAATACCATAAACCTTGCGCAATCCATAACGGCCTTGCGCAAGGTTTACCCCGAAATCATTGAAATAGCAGTCGATCACAATCAATTTGTCAGTATAGATGCTTTAGATGAAGAGGGTAATACCATTAAAGCTTATATCAATCCGACCACAGGGAAAGTATTAGGTGAAATCAAACCCAAAAGCCAGTTCATCCAGTGGACAACCGCCTTACACCGTTCCTTATTTCTACACGAAACAGGACGTATATTAGTCGGCATGGTTTCCTTCATACTGCTATTGATTACCATTAGTGGACTCATCTTGATCCTTAAACGTCAGCAGGGTCTTCGCAATTTCTTTTCTAAAATAAACCGTGATTTTTTTGCTCAATATTTTCATGTTGTCAGTGGAAGATTGTTCCTCATTCCTATTTTGATCATTGCTTTATCAGGCACATATTTATTTATGGCACGAATTGAACTGATCAAGAAATCGAACGAAGAGCTTGAACATCAGGATACGCAAACTAAGAATCAAAAGGATTTCAAGGAATTTGCGATTTTTCAAAAGCACACTTTAGGTACAATTGAAAAGATTGAATTTCCTTTCATGGGTGATGATCCTGAAGAATTTTACACGATCAAATTTAAGGATCGTGCTGTTACAGTTAATCAGTTTAATGGCGAAATCGTTAAAGAAACAAAATATCCTTATACTGCAGCACTAGAGAAATTAAGTCTCGATATCCATACAGGCCGAACAAATGTGATTTGGGCTATTATTCTAGGTCTTGCTTCTTTTAACATTGTATTCTTTATTTATACTGGCTTTGTCATCACATTCCGAAGAACAAAAACTAAGATTAAAAATAAATATAAAGCCAATGAAGCTGAATTTATTATTTTAGTTGGCTCAGAAAATGGCAGTACTTTATTTTTTGCAAATCAGATTCATAAGCAACTACTAGCAGATGGTAAACGTTCGTTTGTTACAGCGATGAACCAATACCAAAACTATCCAAATGCGACACATATTTTAATATTCACTTCGACATATGGGATCGGAACAGCACCGACTGGAGCATCAAATTTTAAAGAGCTGCTTGAGAAATTCCCTCAAGAACAGACAGTCCAATACAGTGTAATTGGATTCGGATCGAAAGCCTACCCAGATTATTGTGCCTACGCAGAACATATAGATAAACTTCTTGCGACCAAAGAATGGGCTACACGCTTCTTAGATCTTCATAAAATTAATGATCGATCTGCTCATGAATTTACAAATTGGGTACATCACTGGAGTGAAAAATCATGCATTGCTCTAGCTACTGCTCCATCTTTATACCAGTCAAAAGTTGCCAATCTGCAGCAACTTCAGGTTGTTAAAAAAACAAGCGAAGATCACGCGACATTCACTGTCGTATTTAAACCTCTCAGAAAGTTAAAATTTCAGTCGGGCGATCTTTTAGCAATATATCCTGCACATGATAATAGGGAACGCTTTTATTCCATTGGTGCAAATAATGGGACGATTCAACTGGAAGTTAAGCTGCACCCCAATGGGTTGGGATCAAATTTTCTATATGAATTAAAGGAAAATGACCATATTGATGCCCGGGTAATGACGAATCCTGACTTCCACTTTCCTAAAGCTCCTGCTGTTATCATGATTGCAAACGGGACAGGAATTGCACCTTTTTTAGGTATGATTCAAAACAATGTAAAAACACCTCTTCTTTTATATGCTGGTTTTAGATACAACAATACACTTACACAGCGCTATCAACAATTTGCACAAGAGGAAATTGTAAAAAAACATTTAACAGCCTATCAGTTTGCATATTCAAGAGAATCAACAGCACAATACGTGATGGATCTAATCAAACATGACGTACAACTATTTGTAGAACATTTAGAGAATGACGGTGTCATTATGATCTGTGGATCGCTTCAAATGCAACGTGACGTCGAAAAGGTCCTTGAAGAAATGACCCTATCGCAAAAAGGTAAAGCACTGCTTTATTATAAGGAGAAGAAACAGATTCTAACCGATTGTTATTAAAAGACAAATCAATACTACTGCTCATGAGACTTCTTTGTACGATCACCTTCCTATTTATTATAACGCTTAGTCAGGCACAGGTATTACAAAAAAAGCAAGTGACTTTAATGGGCTCTGTCTTTGAAATCACTATTGTAGACCGGGATACCGCATCTGCCCGAAATCATATTGATCTTGTAATAGCAGAGGTTACACGTATTGAGAATCTGATTTCAGAATGGAGACCGGAAACCCAGATTTCGGAAGTAAACCGCAATGCAGGTATCAGACCTGTAAAAGTAGATCAAGAAGTTTTTGATCTGACCAAAAGAGCAATCGCGTATTCCCGCAATTCAAATGGGGCTTTTGATATCAGTATAGTTGCTTTAGATAAAATCTGGAAATTTGATGGGAGTATGACCGAATTACCTACAGAAGAAGCAATTCGTAAATCAGTTGAAAAAGTGGGTTATCAGCATATTATCTTAGATAGTGTCAATTGCAGTATTTATTTAGCACTCCCGGGTATGAAAATAGGTTTTGGCTCTATCGGGAAAGGTTATGCGGCAGATCGTGGAAGAGCTTTAATGCTGGAAAAATCTGTTGCAGCTGGTATCGTTAATGCCTCCGGAGATCTGTCAACCTGGGGGCTTCAACCAAATAATAAGCCTTGGTTAATAGGCATAAAAAACCCTTTCAAAGCTTATAAAACGATTAAAATTTTAAAAATGGAAGAAAGTGCAGTTGCGACATCGGGCAATTATGAGAAGTATGCTGAAATTGACAACAGACGATATGCACATATCATCAACCCTAAAACTGGCTATCCTTCTACTGGACTGACCAGTGTTACGATCTACGGCCCTTCTGCTGAGTTTGCGAATGCTCTAAGCACCTCGATTATGGTTCTAGGTCAAGAAGAAGGTATTCTATTAGCAAAAAGATTTCCCCTCTATCATTATCTTCTGATCACTGACAACGGAACTGTTATAAAAAGCCAAAGATAAACCTAGCGCTTCTTCTTTTCTGGTTCCGGTTCAATTTCTTCCACATCATCGTCAAACAGGATTCGAACAGAAGGCGTATAGGTATCATCATTTTGTCCCGTTTTATTAGCCCAAAAAAAAGCACCTAAAAACAATAACGCAACAAATACACTACAGCCAATCAACATAAAGATGATACTCATAACACTATTTTAATATAAAAATCTTCTATAATCCCCTTCTTTTTGCAAACCATCTTGTCAAAATACTGGTGAATGATATAATCGTTACCGTACTTATAGGCATCAGTATTGCTGCAAACAAGGGAGACATTTCTCCTTGAACAGCAAAACTCAGTCCAATCACATTATAAAAAATAGAGATACAGAAACTTAAGTGAATAACACGGACTGCATCTTTACTAAAAGCAAAAAACTTAGGTAATTTATCAAAAGATTCGCCATCCAAGATTGCATCACAACCTGGAGAAAAATTATTGATATCATCACTGACCGCGATCCCTAGATCGGCAGTTTTTAGCGCTCCAGCATCATTAAGCCCATCTCCTACCATACAGACACGATGTCCATTCTCCTTGAATAAATTGATAATGTCCAATTTATTCTGTGGAGATTGATTAAACAGCAATCGTGTTGTTGAAGGAAAAATCTCCTTTAATAAATCTTTTTTTCGATCATTATCTCCCGATATCAAGTGAAGATCATAATGTTTTAAATCATGAATAATACCGGAAAGCCCGGCACGCCAAGACTGTTCCATTGCAAAACTACCCTTTACTTCACCATTAATAGAAACAAATACATAAGAAGCTTCTGCTGCTCGAGTAGGCACATCTACAAAACGGGCACTACCTATCTTGATTGTATATTGGCCAATATGAGTTACTGACCCTTCTCCAATTTTTTCTTCATACCGATTAACCGGTACAGCATCTACTCCTTCTAACCATTTTACAATCTCCCGGCTCAATGGATGACTTGAATTTCGACAAGAAGAATACACCAATATTTTTTCTTCTTCTGTTAAATATCCGTCAAAAACAATTCCATTAACAGTAGGTGACGAGATTGTCCCTGTTTTATCAAATATTATCGTGTCAATTGATGCCATCTGCTCAATGGCATCTGTATTTTTAACGTAGAATTTGTTTCGGTCAAATACACTTAAAGCTGCAGACAATGTAAATGGAGAACTCAATGCTAAAGCACAAGGGCAGGCAATGATCAATACTGCTGTAAATGCACCCCAAGCTTTATCGGTATCTGCGTCCATCATCCAAAAAACAGTTGCAGATAGGGCAATAATCAATAAAGCAACTGTAAAATATTTACTGATATAACTTATAAATGTCTGAAACTGTTTATCATATTGTTTAAAATTTTCATTATTCCAAAGCTTGGTTAAATAAGACTGCGAAACCGATTTGACCACTTCAAGCTCAATCGCTTCAGCCATTTGACGTCCACCCGCATAAATCACTTCGCCTAGTGTTTTAGTCACAGGTTTTGACTCTCCAGTCACAAAGCTAAAATCGATACAGGCATCCCCGCGGAGCAACACCGCATCTGCTGGTATGATTTCATTATTTCGGACTAATATCCGATCCCCAACTTTTAAATCGGCCAGCTGAATCGGTTTTTCCTTTTCATCGTGTATCGTTGTTACAGCCACAGGAAAATAACTTCTATAATCACGTTCAAAAGAAATGTGATAATATGTTCTTTCTTGAACCCATTTCCCAATCAATATAAAAAAGACCAAACTACAAAGTGTATCCCCAAAGCCAGCCCCGGTCTGCGAGATCACTTCATATGCGGTACGTATAAATAAGATAAATATCCCCAATGCCAATGGTACATCTAAGTTCAGTCTTTTTTGACGGATACTTAAAAATGCCGATTTAAAATAATCTGAAGCACTATACAGTAAAACAGGCAGTGTAAATAAAAGATTTGCATACCCAAAAAACACCGAATAATTTTTTTCAAAACCTGCCAGTCCAAAGTATTCAGGGAAGCTCAACATCATTGAATTTCCAAAACAAAAACCTGCTACCGCTATTTTTGCTATCAATGGATTAGCATTAATCTTCTTGCCCGCCTTAACCACATCCTGCAATGTAATTTTAGGTTCATAACCGATACTTCGAAGTAACTGTACAAGATCACGGAGTGACAATTCAGTATGCTTAAATGTGATACTTGCTTGTCTTTTCATGAAATCAACTTTCGAGACAAGTACATTTGGGTTTATTCTATACAGGTTTTCTAATAACCAGATACAAGAGCTACAGTGAATTACAGGAATGTAAAATGTTATGATCGTGATCTGCTCATCTTTATAGTCAATCAGTTTATCGGTAATAATAGCTTCATCCAGATAAGACAAATCAGCTGTTTTATCAAGGTTTGATTTTCCTGGATGCTGGTTATAGCGATAATAACTTTGCATATTATTATCATGTAAAATCTGGTATACTGTTTGGCAACCTAAACAGCAGAAATCATGGTTATCAAATTGATAGCCACTAGAGACAACTGCATCACCACAATGAAAACAATGCTGGTCTATTTGAACTTTTTTGACTTCTACCATTATATCATCTTAAATAGCTTGACTAAATAATTCTTTCTCGTTTTTTGAATGCTGTAACTTCAGATCAAATGCCATACAGATATTGCGTAGAAAAGATCTTCCTGATGGGGTAATGATTATATGATCTTTATTAACATGGATTAAACCTTCTTTTATCATATCTTCAAGACGTTCTACGATGCCTTCATTTTTAACAAAATCTGCTATCAATTTTGTTTCTCCTTTACACATCAGATCTAAAATGTTGCGTCTTATAATCAGATCTTCGTCATCAAGTAAATGCCCTTTCACAACCGGCAACTGATTGTTTTCAATCATCTTTTGATATTCCTCCACACTTTTAACATTTTGTGCAAAAGCATCCCACGAATCACTGATAGAAGATACTCCGAGACCAATCAATAAGGGACGGTATCGATCTGCATATCCCATAAAATTGCGATGAAGCCTTTGCTGTTGAAATGCAATGAACAATTCATCGCCAGGTTTAGCAAAGTGATCCATTCCAACATCTCTATACCCAGCATCTTGAATAAATTGCTTTCCCAAGGTATAAAGCGCAAGCTTTTCCTCTCCTTGAGGTAAGTCTAATTCAGTGTAATGACGCTGTCCAGGCTTTAACCATGGCACGTGCGCATAGCTATAGAAAGAAATACGATCCGGATCAAGCAACAGCGATTCTTTGATCGTTTCTGTTATTGTTTTCAAATTTTGTTTGGGCAGTCCGTATATCAGATCAAAATTAATAGAAGTATAACCGATAGCACGAGCTTCTTGCATAACGCGGCGTACATCTTCCACATCCTGCTTTCTATTTATAGTAAACTGCACAAGCGGATCAAAATCCTGAATTCCCAAGCTTAATCTTCGAAATCCCAACTGATATAAATCGGCTAAGTGTTCATAAGTCGTATTGCCGGGGTGTGCTTCGAAAGAAAATGATGCATCGTCTGCGACCTGAGCTTTCGATAAAATACCCGCCAGTAATTTTGCTAAATTCTCTGGAGCAAAAAAGGTAGGGGTTCCACCACCAAGGTGAATTTCAGAAATCAAAGGCGCACCTTCCTTTAATATTGCTGTGTACATCCCCCACTCTTTTAGCAAACTGTCGATATAAGGTATTTCAACTTTATGATTTTTCGTAATTCGGGTATTGCAACCACAATATGTGCACAGACTTTCACAGAATGGCAAATGAATATAGAGGCTTATCCCTGCTTTTTTTGATTTTTGATAGGTATGATATACGCGACTAGACCATTCCTTCTCAGAGAATTGGTCGCTATTCCAAAATGGAACAGTAGGGTAACTCGTATATCTAGGGGCTGCAACATTGTACTTCCGTACTAAAGACTGCAAATCTATTCTATTGTTCGAATTCATGAGATTATAATTTTACAGGACATACTTTTAAACAACAACAAGCAGTGCCCACACATTTGCCAGCACCCCACAAATTCAAATTGCGAATTGTCTGTTCGGCAATACCTTTTGGACTTTGGTCCTCATAAGGTGTATTGGCAACTTGTATATCCAACTTTCCTGCCTCAACTAAGTCGATGTGTTGTGTCCCTAAAGTACGTGTCAGAATACGGCCTACACCCATATCTTTTAACACCCGGAGCATGGAAGCTTCTAGAATATCCTGTGCTGAAATGACCACAACATCTTTCCCTGTAGCATAAACTTTTGTTTCTTCATTTAGCCCATTAGAAATTAATGTCAAATCATGCATTTTACCATTAGCTAATGCTAATAACTCCTTTTCATAGGTCTGAATACTGTAAACAACTACTTTCATGCTATCTTTTTTGATATTCTAAATCCGAACTAGAACAAAAGTAAATAGTCTTCAAATACTTACACATGAAGTTCATCAGCTTAAAAAGTGATCTACGTCACATTTTTAAGCTTAAAAATGATCTGAAAACGAAAAAGGGTCGCATCCTTACTGGATGCGACCCTTCTGATCAAAATATCGTGGTACTAAAAGACCTTATTGCTTTACCTTACGAAGTTTTTTAACTGAAAAAATACGAATGGCACTTTTCTCTTTTGCAATTAAATTTTCCTCTCTAAAATCGGCTAAAACACGCGAGATCGTTTCATTTGCAGTACCTGCAATTGTTGCGATTCCCTCTCTTGATATTTGAATAACACATTCATCTTCAATTGCTGTATTCACCGTTTTCTCCGCAACACTAATTAATGCATTGGCAATACGTTTACGTACTGTATCATATGCAAATCCCAACAATTGCTCTTCTTTCTCTCTAATATTTCCCGATAGCAACTGGATAAATTTACCTGCAATCAGTGGTTTGCGATAAATTAATTCAAAAAAGTCTTCTTTACTGATCAGTGCTATTTCGGATTTTTCAATAGCTTCAACATTATCAGAATAATTTTCATTCAACAACATCGCTTCATACCCGATATATGTACCTGCAATCTGAATATCTGTCGAAAGCTCCCGTCCATCATTATAACATAGAAAACTGCGGACCTGTCCACTCAGCACAAAATAGACGAATACGGGTACATCACCCTCTTCGTAAATACTTTGTTTCTTTTTGAATACTTTAACACGAGATTTTTCAATGAGTTCTTTCAACAAAAAATCTTGTTCTTCAGGACTTAAATACAAGGAGTTTTTAACTGTTATGGCCTCGCCTATCTGCCCCCGCTTTTTAAAGCGCACATCAATGGCATTTAACAACTCAACATCATCAAAAGGTTTTGTTAAATAATCATCTGCTCCTAGCTCCATTGCTTTTCGCATATCAGACCGTTCAACTTTAGCCGTAAGGAAAATAAAAGGTATGTGTGCCGTTTCTTCGTTCTTACTTAGAATATATAAAACGCCATAGCCGTCTAACTCAGGCATCATAATATCACAGAGAATTAAATCGGGCAAATGAGTTGTTGCTAAATCAACACCATCACGGCCATTTTCCGCTGCAAGTACATGATAACGTCCTGTTAACTCCAAAATCTCTGTCGTTCCTTCCCGTATATCTGTATTATCCTCTATAATTAATATTGTCTTCTTTTCCACCTACAATTATTTATTTTGGGTAAATATCATCTTAAAAAAAGCTCCTTCGTTGATAGCAGATTTGTATTCCAATAATCCGTCCATAAGATGAACATAGCGCTTTACAATGTTCAACCCTAGACCTGTACCTGGTATATTACCTGTATTATGAGCTCTAAAAAACGGTTCAAATAAATTGATCTGATCTTCCTCCGGAATTCCTATTCCATTATCACGGACTGTGATGATGCAAATATTATCCTCGATTATAGTATTAAACTCAATGAAGGTATCTTCACCAGAATATTTTATCGCGTTTGAAATCAAATTAACAACCGTATTTTTAAGCAAATTAGAATCCATCATAAACAGTCCAACCTCACCTGTGTGCTGATAAACAATATGTTGATTCTTTTTACAGATCAATTGCATCTCTTCGGTAATTTCTTCTGCTAATCCAACCACATTGATCATTTGCTTATTGACCGTAACAACACCTGCTTCCAACTTTTCCAGTGATAGAAAATCATTTAAGATGCTTGTTAGCAATTGAACAGAGCTCTTAATTTTACCGGTGTGTTTCAATACACTTGCAAAATCTGGTTTTTCAATATACTTATCGATCAATGAAGCTGATAACTGTACAGAGCTCAAGGGAGTTCTAAATTCATGCGAAGCCATGGAAACAAATCGCGATTTTAGCTGACCAAGCTCTTTCTCCTTCTCAAGCGATTTTGAAACTTCAGCCTTTGTTTTCTCCAGCTCCGAAACAAGCATAATCAAATCTTTCGTTCTTTCGCTCACTTTCTGTTCAAGCTCGACAGCATGTTTTTTCAATCGGTTTTCCGCGGCTTTTTCTCTTGTAAGATCATGAATAAAGCCAGTAAAAATATTTCTATTTTTATACCACACCTCACTCACTGCCAAACGAAAAGGAAAGGTGGTTCCATCTTTCTTTCTTCCAAGAACCTCCCTTCCTATTCCAATGATCTTTTTGTGCCCTGTTCTTTTATAATTATCAATATAGCTATCATGGCGACTATGATCCGGCTCGGGCATTAACATCGAAACATTATTACCGATAACTTCCTGATCTGAATAACCAAATAAACTTGACGCTGCCGGATTAATAGATTCGATCAATCCCCGATTGTCGATCGTAATAATTCCATCAATAGCATGATCAATAATTGCTTCTAAAAGCTTCGCACTATCCATTTACTATTTCACTAGTTTTTTATACTTAAGACGGTGTGGAGTGACATCGCCAATTCTTTTCTTTCTATTTTCTTCATATTCCGAATAGTTCCCTTCGAAGAAATATACCTGAGAATCACCTTCAAATGCTAAAATATGCGTACAGATACGATCTAAGAACCATCTATCGTGGGAAATGACAACTGCACAACCACCGAAATTCTCCAAACCTTCTTCCAAAGCACGTAAAGTGTTCACGTCAATATCATTGGTAGGCTCATCCAGAAGAAGTACGTTCGAACTTTTCTTCAATGTAATGGCCAAGTGTACACGGTTACGCTCACCACCAGATAACACACCAACTTTTTTCTGTTGATCTGCTCCATTAAAGTTAAATTTTGAAACATACGCTCTCGAGTTTGATGAGCGGTTGCCCAACATGATATTCTCATTTCCATCGGTAATATTTTCCCATACTGATTTCTCCGGATCTAAGTCATCATGGTTTTGATCCACATAACCAAGAGCTACCGTTTCGCCAACTTTAAATGTACCCGTATCAGGCTGTTCCTGTCCTGTAATCAAGCGGAACAAAGTTGTCTTACCGGCACCATTGGGACCAATAATACCCACAATACCGGCAGGAGGAAGTGAGAAACTTAAGTGTTCAAATAAGATACGGTCACCGTAAGATTTTGAAATATTATCTGCTTCGATCACCACATTACCTAAGCGTGGTCCCGGTGGAATGAATAATTCTAATTTCTCTTCACGGTCTTTTGTCTCCTCTGAAGCTAATTTCTCATAATTATGAAGACGCGCTTTAGATTTGGCATGTCTAGCTTTAGGAGCCATACGTACCCATTCCAATTCACGTTCTAATGTTTTTTGACGTTTTGATTCTGTTTTTTCCTCTTGCGCTAGGCGTTTAGATTTTTGATCTAACCAAGATGAATAGTTTCCTTTCCAAGGAAGACCTTCACCGCGATCCAATTCCAGAATCCATCCAGCAACGTTATCCAAGAAGTAACGATCGTGGGTCACAGCGATAACTGTACCTTTATATTGTTTTAAATGTTGTTCTAACCAATCGATAGACTCGGCATCCAAGTGGTTGGTTGGCTCATCTAATAATAAAACATCTGGTTCTTGTAGCAAAAGACGACACATTGCCACGCGTCGGCGCTCCCCTCCTGACAAATTGGCAATCTTAGCATCAGGTTCTGGACAACGTAAAGCATCCATGGCACGTTCTAATTTTGAGTCAATTTCCCAAGCATTGGTTGCATCAATAATATCCTGAAGTTCACCTTGTCTAGCCAATAGCTTATCCATTTCATCTGCATTTTCATACACTTCAGGTAAGCCAAATTTTTCATTAATTTCTTCGTACTCTTTCAGAATACCTGTGATCTCGGCAACACCTTCTTGAACAATTTCAAGTACTGTTTTTTCCGGATCTAAAATAGGCTCCTGCGCTAAATAACCCACAGAATAACCTGGTGAGAATACTACTTCACCTTGAAAAGATTTATCTAAACCAGCAATTATCTTTAACAGTGAAGATTTTCCGGAACCGTTAAGACCGATTACACCAATCTTTGCACCGTAGAAAAAAGAAAGGTAAATATTTTTTAAAACTTGTTTTTGAGGAGGGTAGATTTTGTTGACACCCGCCATTGAAAAGATTATTTTTTCGTCTGACATACTAATCAATTATTCTTTGTTTGGACAATAAATACACACAAATGTAAACTTTTATACTGACATTTTGATCGATTTAATAGCATGGCTTAATTGTTGATAAATATTACTAAAATATTAAGGATTGATAAAGTAAATTTATTACATTTATATCATTCTTGGTCATTAAAAGAAAGGTAAATTACATGGAAGCAAAATTTTCACCGCGCGTAAAAGATGTCATATCGTACAGTAGAGAAGAGGCTTTGAGGTTGCGTCACGATTATATTGGCACAGAACACTTGTTGTTAGGTTTGATTCGTGAAGGTGATGGCATGGCAATTAAGATTTTGAAAAATATCGGAATTGACACTGCGGCTTTACGTCAGTCTGTAGAGGAGGCCGTGAAAAGCTCAGCTGTATCTCGCGCTCCAATTGGCAATATGCCACTTACTAAACAAGCAGAAAAAGTACTTAAAATCACATATTTAGAAGCTAAAATTTTTAAAAGTGAAATCATAGGAACAGAGCATTTGTTATTAGCTATTTTGAGAGATGAAGATAATATCGCTTCTCAAATACTACAACAATATCAAGTGAGTTATGATATCTTCAAAGCGGAAGTAGAACAAAATAAAACAACTATCCGAGATGAAGCTCCAGGTTCGTCCACTGGTGATGACGATTATCCTGAAGAAGAGCAATTCATCCAACCTAAGAAGGTTTCTGACATTAAATCTAAAACTCCGGTTTTGGATAACTTTGGTCGCGATTTAACAAAAGCTGCGGAAGAAGGTCGTCTTGATCCTATTGTAGGTCGTGAAAAAGAAATCGAACGTGTTTCTCAGATTTTATCACGTCGTAAGAAAAACAATCCGTTGTTAATCGGAGAGCCGGGTGTTGGTAAATCTGCCATTGCAGAAGGATTAGCACTACGTATCGTACAACGTAAAGTATCGCGTGTACTGTTTAACAAACGTGTCGTTACGCTTGATCTCGCATCTTTAGTGGCTGGTACAAAATACCGTGGCCAATTTGAAGAGCGTATGAAAGCTGTGATGAACGAATTGGAGAAATCTCCAGATGTGATTTTATTCATTGATGAGATTCATACCATTGTAGGTGCTGGTGGAGCTTCGGGTTCATTAGATGCATCCAACATGTTCAAACCTGCTTTAGCAAGAGGTGAGATTCAATGTATCGGTGCTACTACATTAGATGAGTACCGTCAGTACATCGAGAAAGATGGAGCTTTGGATCGTCGTTTTCAACGCGTCACCATTGAACCTGCAACTCGTGATGAGACTATTGAGATTTTAAATCGTATTAAAGAAAAATACGAAGAACACCATAATGTCAACTACACTCCTGAAGCTATCGAAGCTTGTGTAAGTTTAACGACTCGTTATATTACCGATCGTTTCTTACCGGATAAGGCTATCGATGCGCTGGATGAAGCTGGTTCACGTGTGCATTTAACAAACATACATGTTCCACAATCCATCATTGATATCGAAGAGAAAATCGAAGAGATCAAATTGGAGAAAAATCGTGTTGTTCGCAGTCAAAAATATGAAGAAGCTGCAAAACTACGTGATACGGAGAAAAAACTGTTAGAGGAACTTGACCGTGAAAAATTAGCATGGGAAGAGGAAACGAAAGCAAAACGTTATGTCGTAACTGAAGATAATGTTGCAGAAGTTGTTTCGATGATGACTGGGATTCCTGTACAGCGCGTTAGCCAGACAGACAGTCAAAAACTGTTGAACATGGGTGACCTGATGAAAAATAGAATCATCGGTCAAGATGATGCTGTTCAGAAATTAGTGAAAGCTATTCAACGGACACGTGCCGGTCTTAAAGATCCGAAGAAACCAATTGGTTCATTCATCTTCTTAGGCCCTACCGGTGTTGGTAAAACTGAGTTGGCAAAAGAGTTAGCGCGCTTTATGTTTGATTCTGAAGATGCATTGATTCAGATTGACATGAGTGAGTATATGGAGAAATTTGCGATATCACGTTTAGTGGGAGCGCCTCCGGGATATGTTGGCTATGAAGAAGGTGGACAGTTAACAGAAAAAGTTCGTCGCAAACCATATGCTGTAGTCTTATTGGATGAGATTGAAAAAGCGCATCCAGATGTTTTCAACTTATTATTACAAGTTTTAGACGAAGGGCAATTGACAGATAGTTTAGGTCGTAAAGTTGATTTTAGAAATACCATCATCATCATGACTTCTAATATCGGAGCACGTCAATTGAAAGAATTTGGTCAAGGTGTTGGTTTTACCACTGCGGCAAAAACAACACAAGCAGATTCACATTCAAGAACTGTTATCGAAACAGCTTTGAAACGTGCTTTTGCTCCTGAATTCTTAAACCGTATCGACGATGTAATTGTTTTCAATTCGTTATCGAAAGAGAATATCTTCAAAATCATTGATATTGAGTTGAGATCTCTATTCGGTAGAATCACAGATTTAGGTTACACAATAGATTTGACTGAAACTGCAAAAGAGTTTATCGCAGAGAAAGGATACGACACTAATTTCGGAGCCCGTCCATTAAAACGAGCAATTCAGAAATATTTAGAAGATCCAATCGCTGAAGAAATCTTAAAAGGTGATGTTAAAGCTGGCGATCGTTTAAAAGTTGATTTAAACGCTGAAACTAAAGAAATTGAAGTCACTGCTGATCGTTCTGAAAGACCGATTGAGCCAGCAGATAAAAAAGAAGATTAATAGAATTTGATTTATTTAAGAAAATGCACCAGAAATGGTGCATTTTTTGTTAGAAGTGTTAAAAGATTGTTAAACTATTTTAGTTACAAACAGTCTTACAAATTAAGGAACAAAAAAACTACAGATATGAAAAGAATTTTATTAGCCTTATTAATAGGTGGTGCAACCTTAACTTCACTTAGTTCTTGCACGAAAGAGTATATAACTAACTCTTTACCAGGAGTAACACATAATGTTGCTGTAAAATCAAGTGAATGGAAATTTGATGGAACTTCAAGAACTACTTTTGTAAAGTCCATACCATTCAGAGAGATAGATGCACAATACTATGATTATGGACAGGTAGCCGTTGCTATTTCATTTGATGAAGCCTCAGATTTTTTCATTAACATCCCATCTCCAAATGTTCCTACTAAACGTACTAAATACAATTTTAGAGTTGAGTATACTTTTACGGATAATAAATTAGATGGTGTATTAAACATCTATGCTGAAGATACCGGTATTGGTACCGCAATAGCTCCTCCAGATATGTTAGCAAAAGTAACATTGAGTGATGCAGACAATGGTGGTAACTAGAAAAGCAATGGTGGTAACTAGAAAAGAAAGAGCCTCAAATCGAAGGGCTCTTTCTTTTTATATCTTTTACTTTACTAATCAACAATATTTAATAGAGCCTTAGCATGAGCCAATGCAGCTGAGCTAGGTTTTATACCACTCAAAATATCAATAATTTTATTGACATGCCTTCCTAACTCAAAAGAACAATACAATACCCCATCTTATCTTCTTCTATAATTTTTAATGTGATCAGCAATAGGTGAGAAATAGTAATAACTCACAAATCTCCCGTTGAAAGTTCTATAATCTCCCAGACCTAATACTTTCTTATTATATCCATTTACCGAACACAAGCTTATTTCGAATAGCGATTAAAAAAAGACAGGAAAATATAAGAAAGAACACTAAAAAGAAACAGAAAAATTTTGTTGTCTTATTTCTTAACGCAATATCATCCTTGTACTTTTCATAAATAGTTAGGTAGCGTTTATTCCAGAAAAAAATAAAATAGGTTGTGGCAAGACTAAGGATTACCATCAAGTATGCTAAAGTATCTGTCGGACCTTGACGAGCATTCACATCTTGATATATAATATAGGAATAACAAAAAAACATATAAATTCCAAAGAACATAGCAGTGAAAAGCCCACCTACTGTTAGCGGCGGATTATCATTTTTAAATTCGTTGTCTTTATAATAACTGTTGAAAATCACAAAAAATAACTTATCCATTTTTCCAAGACTATAATGAGGAATGCGTAGATCTATCACTCACTGTACTTTACTCATTCTCAAAAATAAATCAAACTATTGCCACCTCCTTATATCCAGTTACCAAACACAAGCTTATTCCGAATCAAAATAATAAACATAGGACATACGATCAAAGAAAATATTAAAAAGAAACATAAGAACTTTATTGATTTTTTTCTTAATAATGCATTATCCTTATATTTTTCATAAATGTTCATATAACGCTTATTCCAAAAGAAAACAACATACGTTGTAATAAAACTAAGCAAAGCAATAATGTATCCAAAGGCTTTTGATGGGCCTTGACGTGCATCAATGTCAATGTAATAAATATAAGAATAACAAAAAAACATATAAATCCCAAAAAACATAGCAGTGAAAAGCCCACCTACTGTTAGCGGCGGATTATCATTTTTAAATTCGTTGTCTTTATAATAACTGTTGAAAATCACAAAAAATAACTTATCCATACTTTATTCCTATATAACTAATAACGAGTTTCTGTTGCCTTGATAAGAATTATAACTTCTCCATTTAAGTTATCTGCGCCAAATTTAATTTACTTCGATTTACAATCCAAAAAATTATTCTACAATGACATTTATACCAGCCATATTGGCTTTGTATTTAATCTTTTCAATCAGTCCATAATAACTCCAATTCCGCAATAGAAATTCATCCTCTTTAGCAAATTCTTCTTTGTTCGTTTGATTCACTAATAATAATGTTCCTGCTTCAGATTTAACACATATATCGATCAACTTTCGACTATATAGATGAAGACGACTATCTACATATCGTTTCTCCTTTTCATTAAAATGTTCCAAACTTTTCATCTTTTTCTTACGACCATGACCACCTTTGTTGAATGTTGCAGCTTTTTGCAATCGTTGCCTAGCAGCCTGAAGAGCTAACCGTCTGTATAGAAATTCTTCTTTATTTCCTATTTGATAACTATCCTTATCAATAGATACTGTAATCGGATGCTCGACAGACAAGGATGCCTCAGCAATGATATGATCTTTTAGTTCGTGTTGCTTTTTTGGCAGTTCCAATGCTAGCAATAGAAATATTTTCCCTTTCACGATCTGGATAGAACTTGTACAAATCTTTATCTGTCCGACCAACGCTCTCTGTAGTAACACCCTTTTGTCTGATCGATCTTTACCTAAATACGTGCGGAAAGGAATTTTGAAAAGCTGCAATTTAAAATCCCACCCTTTCTCATCATTACTCAGCTTCACCTGATTTCCACCGAAGGGAATTGGCATATCTTTTTTATAGTTCCGCAATGATTTTTCACCTTTCCAATAAGCCACCCGATCAGTACTAAAAGCCCTGTTCAAGGTCATATTCATTGAAGAAAGAATATCCGATGGCAGTTTTCCTTTAAAATATAAAGACAATATGCGATAAGTTGTATGCATCTTTGAGGATGTAAATATGCCTTCCGGATCCTTTTTAAAATCTCCCAATTTAACTTTAACTTCATCACGCAGATAAATGAGATCTTTCATCTGCTCTTGAATAAACTGGTGCGTCATCACCATATTCGATCCGCGGTACACAACATCCTGCCATTCGAATAATTTCTTATAATACTCAGATCGTTGCTCTTTATCATCACAGTCCAAATAAAGCTGAACTTTTCGAGTTAAAATTAGCGTATCTTTTTCCATAACGGACTATTTTAATTAAGCTTTTTTGCAGTTTTGATCTTAGCATGAGCCTGCACGAACAGCTGTTTCACCCTCGATGGATTTAAATTCAATGATTCCGAGATTTGTTCAAATGACAGTTGTAGTTCATAGCGCATATGAAAAATTTCTGTCTGATGGTCATTGAATTCACCTTCAAGGACAATTTTAGATGATCTATTCAGCTGCTCCATTTGTTGCGTATTATTGAATACAGAACGGAGTATCTCAATGGTTTTTTCAACCTGCAAGCTAACTTCATAATCAGATATACCGCCCAAATAATGGGCAATACGTTCATAGTTAAAACTATATTTTAAACAAAGTTTGATGAATAGCTGCTGTTGATTGTTAAGACTTGGTAATAGTTGGTTAAGCTTATCCAATCGCTCTTGTTTTTCTTCCTCAAGTTTCTCCAAATATATCAGATCAACTTCATCCTCTTCTTCTATTTCATAGCCGAGTAAAAACTCTTGATAATCCTCAATACCATCTAAGCGCAGTAAGCTTTTGTGAAATCTATTTCGCGTTGTATTAAAGAATGCATATATAGCCGCTTTAACCTGTGCCTTTAAAAAATTGAAGGTATCGTCGATATTCTTCACCTGTTTTCGGTATAGCCATAATCGCAATAAAGCTTCCTGAGCTATACTCTCAGCTGCACAATCATCCTTTGTCACCCGAAATGATTTCACAAAAAGATATCCGTAAAAGCGATTATAGCAATAATTTAAGCCACGCTCATCTCCATCTTGAAGCAGGGAAATATACTTTTCGGCTTTTAGTACTTGTAAAGTTTTATTCATAATCATCGTTTTAGTCAAGGCATTTGAGCATGCCAATTCTTTGGTTATTCACCTCAACAGATCTCAGCCGGCCTGGCGGATTTTATTGGAAACTGAGATCATGTTTGAGGTATATTAATACGACTTAGAACGTTAATGTCATATTGGAATTGATCGGGAATTAGTGGCTTTATCAAGAGAATACCAATCTGTTATATATCTAACGACTTAAACTCAAAGAGTGAGTACCTAGATAATGTATAGGCTTACTTTTTCATCGTCATCAAAGTGACCTGAGCATGCCTAGAGGTATATGGAGTTTTTAGAATATGGACTAACAGTAGGCCGTTGTGTAGTAATTAGTAGCATAGCTATCCCATAGATTGTATATACAGAAGTATTCAACTATGGATAGTTGTAATAAATAAGTATTTAGTGAGAGACCTATAGTCATCACCCTACGGCTTCACAAGCAGCCTCAAGAATTATTTATGTGTGAGGGTATTTTTGCGGAGTTTGTGCGGTATGAAAAACCGCTTTGATGATGATCATCTCCTTCTCCTCATCTAACGTATAAAAAACGATATAAGGAAATTTCGTTAGCATCCTGCCACGAAAGTTAAGATAGAATACCTGGAAGTATCGGACTTTCAAAATATCAGCAACAGCTTTGTTAAAGTCCTGAAGAAATTTTAAGGCAACTTTTTTAGAGGCGTGCTCCAAATAATATGCGGTAGCATCTTCAATTTGCTTTCTTGCTGCAGGAGTTATAAGTATGCTATAGGCCATATTTGACCTTCAACTCTTCGAAAACTAAACTAGCAGGCTGGCAATCTTCGAGCGGCACATCATTCTGCGACAGAAGGAATTGCTCTTGTTCATGAGTGAGTTTGAAATCAGTCTCTTTCGCTTCGTACGTAGCCCCGATAAGTTCGAGTACTTCGAGGAAAAAAGAAGTCTTGTCTTCTGGAACAGATACTTTAAATGTAGTCATAACCAAATTTAGTAATAAATATTATAAGTTCCTAACTGGCAATAGTTTGAAATGACCGTATCAAGAGAACCTCAATTTTGTCTAATTTTAGTATTTCCAATATAGAGCTACCTTTTATATATGAATATTTTTAGATTAAAGAATACGACCAGAAAAAATTGACAGCTTATTTTCTAATTTCATTAACGAATAAGCGGACGCATTGTGTATATAACTTAAACCTAAACAATGAGGTGTTACTGCCAAGAACATTGTATAAATTTCAGATTATTGATAAATATTCAGTGAGTGGCAACGACCCTCACCCAACGGCGTCACAAGCAGCCTCATTTATTTTATGGTGAGCTAGAAATTAACCTTCTAACCCTTTAAATTCTAACTATTTTCAAACGCTCTTTTAAATTGTAGTCAGTAGCAACTCATCTTTTAAGATTATAAATGATGAGCCTGTTGTATATACCTTTCAAATTATGGTCAGCAACAACAGTGACAAAAGATTACCTTGCAAGTACTGAGTTGTACAGACCTTTCCAACCTGTGGTTGGTAACACCAATCCTATTATCGATATTCAGTGAGTGGCAAATACCCTCACTCTACGGATGTAAACCTCAATCATTTTATGCTACAGTTAGTTTGTAAATCGCATCATTAACAAACATAGTTCTGACGCCTTAGTTGTATATAGATTTTCTAAAATCAGGTTGACAACTACAGTAAAGTTGCTTATATATTCCACTACCTAAGATAGAACAACCTATTTTAATGCCTCGAGTTACTCCTAGGATTGTGTATACTTCAAGTTCGTAAACAAGCCAATCCTAAAACATATTTAATTACATAAATCCTAATCACTTTTGTTTTGCATATGCTTTATTTTTCCACAGAGACTAAGTTGTGTAAATTTATATCAATAGGAAAACCTTCCCATTGTGTATAAATACTATTCAGTGAGCGGTAAAAACCCTCACCCTACGGCGCTACAAGTAGCCTCAATATATTATATGGTGAACTAGAAACTAACCTTCTAACCCCTTAACTTTATAACTATTTTCAAACGCTCTTTTAAATTGTAGTCAGTAATAAAAAGAAAATCTAAAGTATGAAATCTACTGGGGCTGTATATACCTTTTCCAACTTGTAATCAGAAACAAATCATACTATCTTCAGTATTCAGTGAGTGGCAAAACCCTCACCCTACGGCGTTACAAGAAGCCTCAATTATTTTATAATAAGAGCCAAAGTAACTTTCGCCCCCCTTAACTTACTAACCTTCTAACTATCTAACTAATGCATCACGTAGTGAGTCCTATCCCACTAACTATTCCAATCAATACCAATATGTCAAAGAACTAAGAAGTTTATTCTTGGTTTATAATTCCTCTTGCAGAGGAACACATTACATTTTGTCTTTACCAACAAACTTTCGTAATTTTAAATCAAATTTATACTTTGTCAACCATAATCATTCCATGGTATCCTACCGATTTACCGGTAAAGTACCGATCCACAAAATCATAGCATATGAACACTATTTTTGAAGAAAAAAAAGAAACCATGCACATCGGTCACAATATAAAACGGATAAGAGAAATTCAAGGAATAAAACAAGAAGCTCTAGGACAATTATGCCGAAGCAAATACTCTCAACAACGTATTTCTGATTTTGAAAATATGGTTGCTTTTGACGAACCTCTTTTAAAAGAATTGGCAGATGCACTTGGAGTGACACCAGATTTTGTCAAATCGTTTAAAGACGAAAATGTAATATATAATATCCAGAATAACACGAATACATTTAATGATCATGCAATAGATCAAAGTCATAGTCAGCATACCCAACCAACATTCAATTCTGATGGTTCCGACAAATTATTGGCACTACTGGAAAAATTCATTGAGGAAGACCGTATCAAAACACAATCTATTGCAGCATTAAGCAAAGCGGTTTTAGATCTAGCCAGTGAAGTGAAAAAATTGAAAGAGGATAGAAATAGTTAATTGATCAACATGTTCAATATATCATCATATATTTTATGAACAATCTCAGCTTATGCAAGACCTTTGCATAAGCTGAGAAGCCAAAAACTTATAGAAGTTCAAAATTCAAGTAATCTATCAGGGATCATGTTGTTAGCTCTTTATCTATCTTAAACATACCTGCACACCAAAATTGACCAGATGATTTTTAGTACTGACACGTACTAATCAACAATATTTAACAAGGCCTTAGCATGCGCTAGTGCTGCAGAGGTAGGTTTTATTCCGCTCAACATCTGAGCGATTTCTTTGATACGCTCTTCTTGATTTAAAAGCACAATATTAGATTTTGTTTTATCACCTTCATCAATTTTGTAGACTTTAAAATGAGATCTTCCTTTTGATGCGATCTGAGGTAAATGAGAAATCGCAATAACCTGCATATCTCCGGCTAAGCGTTCCATGATCTCCCCAACTTTCAATGCTACTTCACCAGAAATACCAGTATCAATTTCATCAAAAATAATCGTCGGTAATGCTGAACTCTTTGCAATCAAAGATTTAATCGCTAGCATGACACGCGATAACTCTCCACCTGAAGCAACCTTATGAATTGTCTGTAATTCCTGTCCTTTATTTGCCGAAAATAGAAATTGGATACTGTTCATTCCATTTTCTTTCAGTTCATTTTCCGCTAAATCCTCCAGCCTGACTTCCAGTTTGGCATTTGGCATGCCTACTTCCGCTAAGATCGAAACCACATGTTTTTCAATTTGAGGTAAAGCTTTTTTCCGAAGCTCTGTTAATGCTTTTCCTTTTTCTAAAGCCTGCTGATAAGTCTCGGTCAGCTCTTTCTCTAAGGCAATAATTCGCTCATCCTGACTATTAACATCCAGTAGTTTTTGTTCTAAAGCATCTTTGATTGCTATTAAGTCTTCAACTGTATCGACATGATGCTTCTTTTGAAGGTTATAAATCAAACTCAGACGTTCATTGATCAACAATAATTTGTCCTGATCCAAATTTGTTCCCTGCTCCAGATAACCAATTTCTGTAGCAATATCCTTGGCCTCTATCCAGACACTCCGAAGTCGATTAACCAGATCGGGCAAAGCTGTAAGATAAGAAGCTACAGACTCTAACTGACCTAAAGATTCTTTCACCTGTAAGATTACGTTCTGCTCCTGCTCCTCTAAGATATGTACGGCACCAAGTAAGCCTCTTTTTATCTCTTCTGCATTCTCAAGTTGTTGCTGCTCGGCCTCCAAATTTACCTGTTCATCCGCAGTTAGCGATGCTTGATGAAGCTCATCAAACTGAAATTGATTAAAATCTGCTTCAATATGAGCTTGCTTGGCTTGTTCCTTTATCTTTCTTAATTCGTTTTTAACTTTTTTATACCTTAAAAATGAGGTTAGGTAACCCGCTTTTAAAGCAGTGGACTTTGCGACATTATCCACGACCAAAAACTGAAATTCTTCCGTATTGATCTGCAAGGTGGCATGCTGTGAATGAATATCAATCAACTTTTCACCTAAACTTTTAAGGATAGCTAAGGTAACTGGTGAATCGTTCACAAAAGCACGCGACTTACCATCTACACTAATTTCACGACGAATAATGGTTTCATTTTCATAATCCAGATCATGTTCCTGAAAAAAACCTTTCAGATCGTATGCTTCAATTTGAAAAAAACCTTCAATGCTGCATTTCTTATTTTGATTAAAAAAATATTTTCCTTCTACCCTACTTCCTAAAATAAGGGATAGCGCACCCATGATAATTGACTTACCCGCACCAGTTTCACCTGTGATGATATTCAATCCTTTATCAAATTGAATTGATAATTCGTCAATCAATGCGTAATTCTTAATATCTAATCTCGCTAGCATATTTTTTTATGTGTCTATTTTTTGACTTAATTTATATGAGATTAATCTTGAACGCTATCAAATTTAAACGAATATATCGCTCTCTCCGTTACCATCAAGAATTATTTAATATCGGAAAGATAATAAATATTATCTTTTTATAAGCTAACTGAAAACGAGCTAACTATAAAAATTTCCAGCACTAAGATAAAACAATAAATGATAATTTGCTAATATAAATAGCTAAAAATCTATTTATATTAGTATAAATAAGCGATATGTGGAAGAAAAACAAACCTATATAACCATCTAGCTGTACAAAAATATATGTAAGGGAGACAAGATAAATAAGCGAATGTATACGAAGTGCGCGCGTTAATTTGTATTAGCACAAAAGGGAAAAGAACACTTCGGCAAGTATCATAAGTAAAAGCATTTGAATAAAAAAAGACAGGCACGATAAATTTTCGTATACCTGTCTTTCAGATCTCTGCCTAGCGGGAGCAGAAAAATATCGTTATTTAAAAATCACAGTTGGCGCAATTCCCGTCCAGGATTTTGGAATATTCTTCAAGCCAAATAGCTTAGCGAGTACCAAAGAGGTATTTTTATTACTATTAAAAAACTGATCAGTAAGCCCTAGATTTTTAATTTTTGGACCGGTAATCGCCCATGGAATCTGCATTTCATTCATAGTCACGCCACCATGACCTTTTTTTATACCGCCGTGATCTGTAATAAACAAAAAGTAGGTATCATCGTAAAGCTTTTGTTCTTTAAGCTTATTAATGAAATTACCGATTTCTACATCCACCTCTTCAATTGCTGTAATATACTGCGGCGACATCCATCCATATTCATGTCCTGCATGGTCTGTATGCACACTATACAAAAAGACTAAAGTAGGATCATTTTTATTTTTCTCTATAAATTTCAATGCCTTTGCATAATTATCTTTATACCTGTCCCCTTCCTCAAAGGAGACTTCATCCAAATATTTTTTGTTAATTGGATTGATTAATTCGGCCCAGTTGTAGTAAAATGCTGTTTTTGCATTGTTTTTTTTATCTTTTAATACCTTGAAGATAGACGGACTATATCCCTGCTCATCTGTTTCTATGGCTTTTAATGTATGGTTTTCCATTGTCCAGTTGTTGGCTGTTATACCGTGTTCTTCCGGTCCCTGTCCCGTTAAATGACTTGTCCAATTTGGCAATGTGATCGATGGCATTACGGGCCTATTTGTCAACGTAATCAGTCCTTTTTCAAATAACCGATCAATATTAGGGTGTTTAGAACCGTTGAACCCTTCAGTACTAAAACCATCAAGGCCAATTATAACTACCCTTTGTGCGTTTACATTAACGTAAACCAGTATAAACAATGCTACTATTAATACTCTTATTTTCATGGTATTATATATTATATTTTTTAACAGAATTTCACTCACTGCATCACCAGAATAATTCGGTCCCATTACATTGGTAAAACTAAAGTTAGAAAATATCTTTTGTTTAGCAAACATAAACTTTGTTTATTAAAACTAAAATTACAATTTCTTAAACCACCGTTTACCTACTGATAAGCAGCCTTTTATTAAATACCTACTCTTTCTTTTAAAACAAAATTCATCTCTAGCATATTGTATCCATACTAGCAGTTCCCAATCTATTATTCCAGATACAGGGGGCAACATTATTCCTGCGCCAAATTATTTTTATGAAATAAAACTAATTACCGCATCTTTATATAAATTACTAAATGAACAAGATGGAGATAACAAAGATTTCATTAACAATTGGTAGCATCATCATCAGTGGCAGTTTATTTGCACAGAGCCCCAAAATTATTAAGACGGATTTAAAAGAGG
Organism: Sphingobacterium sp. JUb20; assembly: GCF_004342035.1. NCBI lineage: Bacteria > Pseudomonadati > Bacteroidota > Sphingobacteriia > Sphingobacteriales > Sphingobacteriaceae > Sphingobacterium > Sphingobacterium sp. JUb20. The sequence continues at coordinate 28,113 of NZ_SLYV01000023.1, forward strand.
TTATGCTGTATACCAATGCGGCTGAACTGAATCATCATGCTAACGTAAACCTGCCCACAGGAACTAGTGAACTTGTATTTACACATGTTGCAAATGGCATCGATGAAAACAGTATTCAGATCGGAAGCTCTCCTAACGTAACGGTGATGTCCGTACGGTCAGCCGTCAATTATATTGGAGCGGATGTCAAAAGTGATGCATTTGTACAAGCAGAGAATTTATACAAAAAGGAGGCTAACGCTTTAAAAGCTTTTGAAAATCAAAAGGCAACGGAAGAAAGTATCTTAAAACTACTGGAAAACAATCAAAAAATAGCTGGAACAAATGGTAGTACCACTGTTGCTGAACTTGCTAAAATGGCCGATTATTATAAGACTAAATACCTGGAGGTAAAAAGTAATATTACCATATTAGAAGATAAAATCGTTAGCCAGCAAGATGTCGTTAACAGAGCAAAAGTCCAGCTAGAAGAGGTACAGGGACAAACAACAGGTTCAGGGGGACAACTGATTGTTCAGGTTATCAATAACCAAGCTGGAAATCAACCTTTCGACATTACGTACACATCTTCACAGGCATCCTGGAATGCATCATATGATCTACGATCCGCTAGTACTACTGCACCGTTGGAAATTATTTACAAAGCGAATGTCACGCAAGAAACCGGGATCGACTGGAAACAGGTTCATCTGACCTTGTCAACAGGTGCTCCGTCTCAATACGGAATAGCGCCAACACTAGTTCCTTGGCAACTGTATTATAATCAGCCCACGTTTCCTCAAGCTTTGCAAAATAAGGCTTCAGGCCTTGTGCTTGATGAAGTCGTTACCATAAGTGACAAAAAAAATATCCGCATTCGGGGAACAAATGGTATCAATGCTTATACACAGCAAAACGAAAATCAGCTGAATACGACATTTGATATTACTATCCCATACGATATTGCATCCAACGGCAAGCCACATAGTGTATCGTTAAAAGAATACAAGCATCCGGCAAATTACAATTATGTAGCGATACCTCGCTTAGATCCTAGCGTATATCTCATGGCGGAATTAACAGATTACGAAAAACTAAATCTGATGCCCGGAATTGCAAATGTCATGTTTGAAAATATGCTGGTTGGCAAGACCTTTATTGATCCAAATATGTCTACCGATACGCTCAAAATGAGCATGGGGAGAGACAAGATGATCAGCATTAAGCGTGACAAGGTGAATGATCTATCTCAAACCAAGATATTGGGCGGAAGCAAAAAACAAAGCTTGGTGTATGAGATCAGCATAAAAAATAATAAGAAGAGCAGTGTAACCATCAACCTGCAGGACCAGATACCAATTTCGACAGACAAATCGATGGAAATCACAGTCGATGACCAAGACGGTGCCGAATTAACAAAAGAGAACGGTATACTGAAATGGAATGTCACACTTCCTGCTGGCGCTAGTAAAAAGATCCGATTTGGCTATAGTTTAAAATATCCAAAAGATAAACAGGTAAACATTTATTAAAGTATTCTTTTTTTAAAGCCGCACTAGTGATAGTGCGGCTTTTATTTTTTAATTTCTTTTTGCATAAGTGCTATAATAATAAAAAAAGTTATGTTTGTGTTATGCAGGATTATAGTGCTACATTGAAAAGATTTATGCCCGAAGAGGCTGCTCCCATTATCTCCAGATGGATCAATGATACGGGCTGTTTATTCAAAATATCTAAAACCCGAAGTACAAAACTTGGTGATTATCGTGCACCTTTTCGTACGGCTGGCCATCGCATTTCGGTGAATCATGATCTCAACCCCTATTCCTTCTTGATCACCACCATTCATGAGTTTGCACATCTGCAGACTTGGCAACAGCATAAACATGCTGTGAAGCCGCATGGTAGTGAATGGAAGTCTAATTTTCAAAATTTAATGAATCCATTTTTAGGGCTTCAGATTTTTCCTGCTGAAATTGCCATGGCTGTAGCGCAATATTTAGCAAATCCGGCAGCATCCAGTTGTACTGATCTTCATCTTTTTCGTACCCTTAAAAAATTTGACAAACATGCCGATCAGGTATTAACTGTTGAAATGTTACCTGAAAAAAGTCATTTCAAATTACAGAATGGCCGGGTATTTCAAAAGCAGGAAAAAGTGAGAAAGCGCTACAAATGCGTAGAATTGAGCAGTAACAAAATTTATCTTTTCCATCCTATTGCGGAGATTTATCCTATTGAAACAACACATCAACATGAAAAAACAATTTAAATACATAGCGTTAGGTATAGCATGCATGGGTATGCCGCATCTTGTATCAGCGCAAACGAAGCAAAATACCCTCGATCAAAAAGCTCTCAGCAGCATCACTGAAAAAAGCTATAAAAGCACCATCCTCAAACTTTCATCGGATGAATTTATGGGTAGAAAACCCTTTACAAAGGGGGATACTTTGGCGACCAACTATATCGCGGCTCAATTTAAAGCACTAGGACTAAAACCAGGTAATGGCAACAGTTACTTTCAGGAAGTTCCGATGGTAGAGATTACCTCCACTCCCAATGTAAGCCTATCTTTAAAATCTTCGCAAGACGAACTCACACTAAATAATCTTACAGATTATGTGGTAACAAGCCGTCGTCTGCAGGATCATGTGGAATTGAAAAATACAGAGCTCGTTTTTGTAGGATTTGGTATCGTTGCTCCGGAATATCAGTGGAATGATTATCAAGATCTTGATGTAAAGGGAAAGACTGTCGTTGTCATGGTCAATGATCCCGGACATTATGATAAGTCTTTATTTAAAGGCGATACAATGACCTATTATGGAAGATGGACATACAAATATGAAGAAGCAGCACGTCAAGGTGCCGCAGGCGTTATGATAATCCATCAGACAAAGGCAGCTAGTTACGGTTGGAATGTGATCCGTACAGGCTGGGGAAATGCGCCACAGATGGACTTAGATAATGTGGGAGACCCTCATAAATATGCACAAGTGGAAGGATGGTTATCGACAGAAAGTACATCCAAGCTTTTTAAACTAGCAGGTTATGATGACTCACTAATGGAAAATGCGAAGAAAAAAGGCTTCAAAGCAGTTCCTTTGGGAATAACATCAAATTTTGAGGTCAGCAATAAAATAAAAAGATCAAAGTCAAATAATGTCATCGCCAGACTTGAAGGTAAAAGCCGTAAAGATGAAAATATTATCTACACCGCACATTGGGATCATCTCGGCATTGGCGAAGCAGTCAATGGAGACTCAATCTATAATGGTGCCATTGATAATGCTGCTGGGGTAGCGGCACTATTTGAGATTGCAAAAGCTTTTAAAGCCGCTAAAAAAGCTCCCGAACGTTCCATTGTATTTCTTGCTGTGACTTCGGAAGAAGACGGATTACTGGGATCGGATTATTATGTTAGAAATCCGATTTACCCTTTAAATAAAACAGTTGCTAATATCAATATGGATGCCTTCAGTGCTGCGGGTGCTACCAAAGATGTATCTATTGTTGGGAAAGGGCAATCGGATATGGATGACTATGCCGAACGTTCTGCTCTCAAATTTGACCGCTATACGAAATCAGAGGGCAATCCTGGATCCGGAGGCTTCTATCGTTCTGATCATTTCAATTTTGCGAAGGTTGGTGTTCCTGCATTTTATGCTGGTAGTGGAAACGATTATCTGGAAAAAGATCAGTCCATTACTGAAAAACGAAAAAAAGCATTAGAGGGCCGTTATCATGCTGTCAACGATGAAGTGATTCCGGAGTGGAATTTTGAAGGTATGTTAGCCGATATTCGACTATTTTTTGATATTGGTTATACCTTAAGTCAAGAAGCGACTTTCCCGAAATGGAAAGAAAAATCTGAATTTAAAGAAATAGGCGAAAAGCGTTAGTTATTTTATACTTTTGTATTCAAAGAATTAATTAAAGAAGAAATTATGTTACACTTACACTCGACATTAGCAATTATCTTATTGTTAGCTCTGATTGTTTCAATCATCATTACCTTTGTAAACTTCTCAGGTAACAAACCGTATAATAGAAAAATTGCGCTGTTAGGTTTTATCGCCTCTCACTTGCAATTATTAATTGGATTGATTTTATTCTTCGTATTAAAATACCCATCCATGATCTCAGGTTCTATTATGAAAGACCCTACGATGCGTTTTAAAATTATCGAGCATCCGCTTACGATGATTATCGCGATTGTGTTAATTTCTATTGGTTATATAAAAGCTAAAAAATTGACTGATGCCAAACAAGCTAACAAAACTGTTTTGATTTTTTACATTCTTGGATTAATCTTAATCTTAGCACGTATTCCTTGGGGAACTTGGTCATTATTTGCATAATTAATTGCTATTCGTACTATAAAAAAATACGCTGTTTCTCTTACGGGAAACAGCGTATTTTTTTTCGACATTTTATCTTGGCGCGGGTAAGTAAATATTTAAAACTTTTAACCCTATGCTTTGTTATATCTTAACCTCCAAAAGGGGGTTACCTGTCATCTAGATGGAACCGTACCAAGGCAATTCGAAGAAAAACAGCGTAAAAAAAACGTCAATTCGAAAGAATTGACGTTTACTATATTTTTATAAAGACTTATTTATTTTTTCCGAATCCTAAAATTCCAAAAACTGTTCTAAAAGCGATAAGAGATGCTACTACAAGGCTAATGTTAGCTATTGCTGAAAACATCGATACATGTTGATCAAAGTTTGTGCAAACATCTGGTACAAATCTAATGAATACTCCTATAAGACCCAAAACGATAGCTATTGTTAAAGTCTTGTAATAATGAGTTTGATTTGCGTTATTATCAGTCTTTTTTGGTTCTCTATGTTGTACTGTTTCTGCCATTTCGATTTAATTTTTTTACAAGACAAAGGTACAAATTATTCATTGTTTCGGAAATAAAATAACAAAAACATTTATTGAATTATTAAGGCTATCTATTTTATAAAGAGATAGAAAATGTCTAAAATTGCAACGCAAACAATTTTTAATGAAACATCATGAACTAAATCAGTTCAAATCTTGAAGATTACTGGATTTATGATTGCTTCATTATTGATAAAAAACAAATTTAATAATGAAACCATCATGATCTTACAGATAGCTAAGTGCAGATCATGATCGCTTGATATCCGTTAAAAAACAAATTATATAATGAAAAAACTATTGTTTCTCCTGCTGTTAATTCCATTTTTAGGGCATGCACAAATGCAAAAAATAGAGAATTTTATAGTAAAAGAAAATTTATCAGGCAATGGGAAACTTGCCATTATAGCTGTAGATTCGGCAGAGAAGACAAATGAACGTATCAACGGTACGTATAAGTTTAGCATTAATGGGTTTACCCAGGACTTACAGTTCCACGATGGAATTGGGGTTCCAAATGATAAAATTGAATCCTCAACATTTGTATTCTTCAAACATAAGAATCAAGACAGATCAAAAGGTCGACTATTTTATATCTATAAATCTGACAAAGGATTGTCAGCATTTGCAATCAGCGGACTTATGTTTCTCATTATCCCGGCAGTGATCTTACTTATTGCTTATGCATTTAAGAAACTATTATTAACGGCAATTGTACTGGCTGTATGTTTCTTTTTCTTCAATCACTCGCAGGGCCTAAATATCTCGTCTATTATAGAATCTATTTTTGCAAGTTTAAAAAACTTAATTTTCTAAAAAGGCAATCCAATACCAAAGTTATACTGAATAAAATTATAACGGTCAGGCCTATGTGTCTGGTAATACTGATCCTTAAATTCTTTGGAATCGAAAAAATGTTTTAAAACCCATTGATCGCTTCCTGAGAATTGCGGATCTTTAACTTTAAGTCCTGCATCCAATCGGATAATAAAATAGTCGGAATCAAAACGAAGTCCAAAACCCGTTCCTATTGCAATCTGATTTAAAAATTTATTAAACTTAAACTCTCCGCCTGGATTTAATTCGTTCTCTTTTAATCGCCAAACATTTCCAAAGTCTACAAAGGTAGCACCATTCATCTTAGCTCCTAAAACACTATTTAATATACGGAAACGATATTCAGCATTTCCTTCAATTTTGATTTCCCCCAATTGATCTAAGTTCCGAAGGTTCAACCGTAAATCTTCATTTACACTTTCGCGATTATAATTTCCGGGACCCAATGTCCGAGCTTGCCAGGCACGCATGCCATTCATTCCGCCACCGTAAAAGCTTTTTTCGAAAATCATGAGCGTCGAATTGTTTCCATAAGGAATAGCAATACCTGGATTGATCCTAAAAACAAATTGTCTATTGCCCCCTAGATTACGATAAAGACGATAGTCTAATTCCGTTTTGGCATACTGCAAATAAGGTACTCCAAGAACCTTTTTTTCGCCATCCGTCGTCCGGTCAAACTTAACTACCCGGCTTACAAGATCTAAAATATTACCACTTAAATCTACTGAGCCTTTGAAATAATTAAAATTTTCCTTCTTGGTCAGCTTCTTGGCGTTATAAGTGAATGCGTACTGGGATCCCAGACCAAAATACTCGCGGTTATTACTTCGTACATATAATAAGTACCCCTGATCTATCAGGTTCTGAGCAAAATTATCGTTTAAACGTCCTTGTCTATATTCTAACACAATTGGCGTAAAGCTGTGGAATTTGTTTGCAGATTCGTGCCAGGAGTAATTTAATGTATTGATAAAATAACGGTTTGAATAGGTGGCATCCTGATTGAAGATTTGTAAGCTCGTCGAAAAAGTCGTTTTGGCTAAACCATACTGTGCGGTATTGCTGACAGGAAAAGGTGTCATCATACGTGGGACAATCAGATTTACACCGATCTGAATATCATTATTAAAGATTTTGTTAGAAATGCTACCACTAAGTCTAGGGTCAAACAAAATACCATAACGTAATTTTACTTCCAATAGTTCGGCTCCGCCAAAGATATTACGATGTGAAAATGTATTTCCGATATTAAAACCGCTCATCCCTGAACTCAGTGTAAATTCACCTTCAATCTGATTTCCCATCAACGGGCGAGGTACCATCTCATAGAAAGCATCCAATTTATTTGAATCTGTCTTTTGATAATGAATTTTAACACTCCGAAATCCATTCATTTCGTACAAACGATCGTAAGAAAGATTCTCTTTCGTCAGATTGTAAGGATTCCCAGATTTGATATACATATATCTGGTCAATGGTTTCAGACGAAAATTATTTGTTTCGTCTGTGAAATGGATCTTATTGATGCTGTCAAATGTCTGTTTAATTTCTTTCTTTGCAGTTCCAAAATTTCGAATAGTAACAAAGATATTATCGATGGTATATGCCTGATGTTTTGTTGAATCGCTTGGATTTTCAACCTGCACTTCTAAATTTAACTGATTTTTCTTTGACATCGAATCTACAGCAACACGCATGTATTGACGGATATAATCAAAATAACCATGATCACGCATAGCCATATACAATTTTTCTCTTTCTGTGATCAGGTTTACCGCATCATATTGATCTCCTTCTTTGATAACTGTAGCTGGTTTTACTTCTTTTTTATAAAGGTCGGCAACTATAGGATCTGCAAAGTTGTACGTAATTTTGCTCATGTAGTAGGGATCGCCCTGAGTAACATTAAAATGAATGGTCGCTCTTTTCTTCTTAACTGCTATTTCAGGTGTTACGCTGGCACCAAAATAACCTTTTGTAAATAAAAATCTTTTTATCTGTGTCGCAGATAAATCAACTAAACCAGAATCTAATAAATGGGGGGCTTCACCGACATTTCTGATATTACGTTTCTTATATTTTCCATCTTTTGTATTAAAAAGATTATAGATAAATAAGTTAACCCGCGAATTGACCTTAATCTCATTCGAGATGTAGAGTGAGGTTGTTTCTTTGAGCTCAGGTTTTACACCATGGATATCCACATGATCTACCAAAGCTTGGTCCTCATTTAAGAAACGTGCTGTACGGCAAGATGTGAAAATTAGCAACAAAAGCGTTATACTTGTAAAAGCTAAAAGGCGTTGATTATTTATCATTAAAAAATGTTGTCAAAAGCACAAATTACTCTAATATCATCACTTCAAAATAAAAAGTTTCGCAAACAACATGGTCTTTTTATTGTCGAAGGAATAAAATCTGTTATCGAATTTCTATCTTCCTCTTATCAAGTTGACAGCTTATTTTATACAGAAGATGTACTCGCAAAAGTGGGTAAAATATCGGGAAAAATAAAATCTTATGTGCTGACTGAAAACGAATTTCAAAAAATCAGCAGCTTAAAATCTCCGCAGGGTATACTAGCTCTGGTACATATACCGAAACAGGAGGCTTTAGCCATAAAAGATTTCAAAGGACAGCACACCTTACTATTGGATGACATCCAGGATCCTGGAAATCTCGGCACCATTATCCGCACAGCCGAATGGTTTGGTTTTCAACGGATCCTTTGTTCGATCGGTACTGTCGATGCTTATAACCCTAAAGTCGTCCAGGCTACAATGGGTTCTCTTTCACGTATCGAGATCCATTACCTCGATTTAAAGGCTTTTATTCAAGACGCTAAATTACCAGTTTTTGGTGCTTTACTCAACGGCGATAGTATTTACGAAACCGACTGGAGAGATGAAGGTCTCCTTGTTCTTGGAAATGAGGGAAATGGAATTTCGGATGAGCTCATCGAATTGGTCGACAAACCTGTCACGATTCCGAGGATCGGTGAGGCAGAATCTTTAAATGTCGCTGTAGCAACCACGATCTTTTGTTCGGAAATAGCGCGAACAAAAAAATTATAAGACATCGCCTTCTCTTCAAAAAGAAGGCGATTCATTTTTTACAAAAACAAGAGTCCGTTTACCATGACTGAAAATAAATCCATATATACATTACAATTTGCCCTTCTCTGTCTGAGTTCGTTACTTTTCTCTGCAAGTTTCAATATGATTATTCCAGAACTTCCGAACTACCTGAGTCAAATGGGAGGTGCTGAACATAAAGGTCTCATCATAGCTCTATTTACTTTAACAGCTGGTATCTCACGTCCTTTCAGTGGCAAATTGACCGATCGATGGGGACGCGTACCGGTTATGGCCATCGGATCTATTGTTTGTTTTTTATGTGGTTTTCTGTATCCGATACTCACCACGGTCTCCGGTTTTCTTCTTTTGAGATTGATTCATGGTTTTTCGACAGGTTTCAAACCTACTGCTACTTCAGCTTATGTTGCTGATATTATTCCCCGCGAACGCTGGGGTGAGGCTTTGGGGATGCATGGTCTCTGTTTTGCAATTGGTGGTGCAGTAGGTCCCGCTATCGGTAGTGCAATTTTTCAATACTTTGGTATCAATATCATGTTCTATAGCTCATCTCTTTTTGCACTTCTTTCTATTGTTATTGTTATGAATATGAAAGAAACACTTGCAAAAAAAGAAAAGCTCAATTTATCCATGTTCAAAATCTCGCGTACCGACATCATTGATATCGGTGTATTACCAGCGGGAATTGTAACGTTTCTATCTTACTCCGCATTCGGAGCCATATTGACATTAATCCCCGATTGGAGTGATCACCTCAACCTGAGCAACAAAGGGATATTCTTTGCTGCATATACGATTGCATCAATTTTGATCCGCTTCATATCTGGAAAAGCATCGGATAAATATGGACGTACCAAAGTAATTATGATCGGGTTATTTATTGTTGGTATTTCTTTATACCTCATTGGACAGGGAGATTCCTTTAACAAACTGATGTTAGGAGCAAGTATATACGGTATCGGTACAGGGATCTTATCTCCTGCGATCAATGCCTGGACTATAGACCTTGGTAAGCATAATCAACGTGGACGTGCGGTAGCGACGATGTACATATCGATGGAGGCAGGTATTGGTTTAGGTGCCTTATTTGCAGGGATGTACTATCAGGATATTATCACCCGGATACCCCAAGTGATGTATTTTAATGCTTTGTTTTTAGGTATCGCTTTACTGTATATGTTTTTTTGGCAAGGATTTAGCTATAGAAAGAAAAAAGCTTAATTGTATTCTCAATTAAGATTAACCCTTTATTTGTTAGCAGTCATATATGGAAAGTAAATCAGGAAAAAAACCGTATTCAGTTGAGCTTGCCTCAAGTTTGTTTGCCCTAGCATTAATCATCGGATTTTTATATGTTACTCAAAGTGTTATCGTACCGTTACTTTTTGCGATCATTCTTTCAATGACGCTCTACCCGATTGCATCTTTTTTTGAAAATAAATTGAGATTTGGGAAGGCGGCCGCTTCGATCATGGCTGTTATTATTGCCATCTTAATTATCAGCACTTTAATATGGTTTATTGTACATCAAAGTATTATCATTGGAAAAGATGCTGTAGCGATTCAGGAAAAAGTATTGGCTGCTGTAGAATCGATACAGAACTGGATTCAATCTCAATTCGGATTAGAGCGAAGTGAGGTGATTCAAAAGATGAAAGAGCAAGGAAATAATGCTTTAGAAAATGTGGGGGGGTATATGTCAACAGCTTTTGGTTCAATCGGAAGTACATTAGCAGGTGTTATCTTAGTTCCTATCTTTATTTTCTTTCTCCTTTACTACCGTGATTTTTTTAAAGAGTTTTTCTTTAAAGCATTTAAAAACACCGATAACAAGAAAATTCATGCTGTACTGAGCAAAATCTATGAGGTAGTACAAAGTTATTGTTTGGGGCTTGTAATGGTGATGGGAATTGTCGCTGTGCTGAATACAGTAGGTCTCATGTTGATGGGTATTCAATACGCCTGGTTTTTCGGCTCTATGGCTTCTTTGCTCATGTTATTGCCTTATATCGGTATCGCTATTGGCTCAATCTTACCGGCTTTGTTTGCGTTGGCGACAAAAGATAGCGCTTTATATGCGGTCGGTGTGATTGCCTGGTTCCAGGTGGTTCAATTTTTAGAAGGTAATATCATTACTCCTAATATCGTCGGCGGCAAAGTAAGTATCAATCCCCTGATGGCCATTATTGCTATTCTACTGGGCGGAATGATTTTTGGTTTAGCAGGATTAATTCTAGCGCTACCGGTGTTCGCAACCTTAAAGGTGATTTTTGATGCGATCCCTAGCATGGAGCCTTTCGGATATTTAATCGGTGAGCCTGAAAAAGAGCATCTCAAACGAAATGCAACACAGGAACTGCTTCAAAAATGGGGAATCGTACGGAAACCTAAAAAGTTTCTTACACCAACTGTTGTGGAATCGGCTTCGCCGGATGATACAAACAGTACAGATAAAAAACTGTAAATACTCTTTTACTAAGTGATAAAACAATTCGTCCAAGGATCTGAAAGATGATTCTTGGACGAATTATTTTATATGATCTTTTATTGCAACCGGATTTTTGATGGTTGACATTGCTGAATTAAGTGTATTCCTGGTTTCAGGATTCCCGATGAGTTTTGAAGAGTCTATCCCAGATTGAGGTATAAAAACCAAAATTGACATGAATATCATGATGATGATTCATATGAAAAAGACCATTGGTGATCCATCGATTTTTAAACTCTAACAGATTAAACCCAATATGTCCTAATATTCCCCACAAGAGATTGAATCCTAGATAAAAACCAACTGTAAAAATATCGCAGGGAATTAACATAAAGGTGATGATCAGAATAGCTCCGAACATCACATTTTCTAGTGGATGCATCACAAAGAGACTCAATGCATTTGTACGTTCGAAAGTATGATGCCTATAATGAAAATAACGATATAAAATGGATTTGTGAACAAGCCAGTGCAGTATAAACATCAAAAAATCCACAAGAAACAAAACGCCTAAAAATTTGATTGGAAATACCTTCCAATCAAGATCAACTATTTTAATCCATCCAATTCTTAACATATAAATGCCCGCAATGGCAACAACCGCATTAAGGGAGATATTTAAAATTGCATTTCCAATATCTGCTTTCAATATGGGATGACGCTCAACCAACTCCTGCTTGCTGTTATACAGATAGTGCGCCAAAGCATAAAATGTAATGGATAAGAAAAATAGCAGAAAATTCCCTAGAAATGCTAGTTGTACAACTACCGAAAAATCTGCCTGATGTAAGTAATCAACAATTTCTCCCCCCATTGTATCCATTTTCTTCACTAAGCTTTAAATAGTTGAAGATAATTAATTTCTATTAACTTTACTTTAAATAATATTTTTATGAAATACGTACCTACACTCGAAACGGAGAGACTACTTATTCGTCCGATAACTTTAGATGATATTGAAGAATTCTATGCGATGGATTCGCAACCGGAAGTTCATCTTTATTTAAACAGATCTCCTTTAAAATCGAGTGAAGAGGCAAAAGATTATATTCTTAGTTTGCTGCAACAATATGACGCATATGGTACAGGACGTGTTGCTGTTATTGAAAAAGCAACAAATCAATTTATAGGCTGGACCGGATTTAAATTTATCGACGAACCGATGAATGATCGGGTCAATTTTCTAGACTTTGGCTATCGCTACCGTAAAGAGTCCTGGGGTAAAGGTTATGCCACAGAAGCGGCATTGGCCTGTATTGCCTTTTACTATGAAAACATGACGCATATACCTCTCCATGCCATTACGCACGTCGATAATCAAGGTTCGCGAAATGTATTGGAGAAGGCTGGATTTAAGATTACGGATACTTTTAAGTTTACCATCTGGGACATGGACTGTTATTGGTATGATCGGGTTGAAGATGCTAAATAAGACCTGAATGCATCTTTTCTGAATTTAGAATGCCACTTTTGAATGTTGAAATTTTCAATGTAAATCTATTTGTATATCCTTTGGATAAAACGAAATGCTTTTCGTATTTTTACGCTTGCAAAAAACGATGCTTTCTTGCAGCAAATTAGAATAAAAACACCATATTATTGATTACATGAGTGAAGAAACAAACTATCCTGCAGACGATAATCAAGAAGAATTAAATAACGGACAGACAAATAACAGTAAAACAATTCCACTTTCGGGTTTGTATGAAAACTGGTTTTTGGACTATGCATCTTATGTTATTTTAGATCGCGCTGTACCTCATATCAATGATGGTTTTAAACCTGTACAACGACGTATCCTGCATTCATTGAAAGAGATGGATGACGGAAGATATAACAAAGCCGCAAATGTGATCGGTAACACGATGAAATATCATCCTCATGGTGATGCTTCAATCGGCGATGCTATGGTTCAGATCGGTCAAAAAAATTTACTGATTGACTGTCAGGGGAACTGGGGTGATCCTATTACCGGAGATGCTTCTGCTGCTCCTCGTTATATCGAAGGACGTCTATCGAAGTTTGCTCTGGATGTTGTCTTCAATCCAGAAACAACAAACTGGCAATTGAGTTATGACGGCCGTAATAAAGAACCGGTTACGTTACCTGTCAAATTCCCGCTATTGCTAGCTCAGGGTGCCGAAGGTATTGCTGTAGGTTTGGCTACTAAAATTATGCCTCATAATTTTCTGGAGTTAATTGATGGTTCCATTCAGGTTTTGAATGGCGAAAGACCACATATCCTTCCTGATTTTCCAACGGGGGGAATGGCAGATTGCTCGGCTTACAATGAAGGACAACGCGGTGGCAAGATCCGTGTCCGTGCAAAAATTGAGGAGCGTGATAAGAAAACGTTAGCGATTACTGAAATTCCTTTTGGAACAACTACCGGTGGATTGATAGACAGCGTAGTTGCTGCGAATGATAAGGGAAAAATCAAAATCAAGAAAATCGAAGATAATACGGCAGAGTTTGTGGAGATTATAGTGCATCTAGCTCCGGGAATATCTCCTGATGTTACGATTGATGCTTTATTTGCTTTCACAGCCTGTGAGGTTTCCATTTCACCAAATACCTGTGTGATCAAAGAAGATAAACCGCACTTTTTGAGTGTTAATGATATCTTGATTGAAAACACCATCAATACAAAGAACTTATTAAAACAAGAACTTGAAATCAAATTACATGATCTCTTAGAGAAGATATTCTTCAGCAGTTTACTGAAAATCTTCATTCAAGAGGGTATGTATAAGCATCCTCAGTACGAAAATGCTGGAGATTTTGATACGGTTGTTGAAGTACTAAATGGTCTTTTCGAACCGTTCTTCTCCCAGTTCTACCGTCCTATCGTTCCTGAAGATTATAAGCGATTGATCGATAAACCGATGAGTAGCATCACGCGCTTTGATGTTAAGAAAGCGGATGATCATATGGCTTCTCTAGAGGATGAAATCAAGAATGTTAAACGCCATCTTAAACACTTGACTGATTATGCCATTGCATGGTATGAAAGATTGCGTGATAAATATGGTAAAGGTCGTGAACGTAAAACTGAATTAAGAGCTTTTGATCGTGTGGAGGCTACACAGGTAGCTTTGGCCAATGCAAAACTGTATGTCAACCGCGAAGAGGGTTTCATCGGTTCGGGCATGAAGAAAGACGAGTTTGTGTGCGACTGTTCGGACATCGATGACATCATTGTTTTCCGTGCGGATGGTAAGTATGTCGTTACCAAAATTCAGGACAAAGTATTTGTCGGAAAAGATATCATCCATGTCGCTGTCTTTAAAAAAGGTGATGAGCGAACAATTTACAATGCCATCTATAAAGAAGGAGACACGGGTACAAGTTTCATCAAACGTTTTGCTGTTGTCGGTGTAACACGTGATAAAGAATATGACATCAGCAAAGGATCAAAGGGTTCTAAAGTAACTTACTTCACTGCAAATCCGAATGGAGAGGCGGAGATTGTCAATATTCAACTGAAACCGCATACGAAATTGAGAAAGCTTAATTTTGATATGAATTTTGCTGAGATTGCTATTAAAGGCCGTGCATCTCAAGGAAATATTGTTTCGAAATATCCGGTTAAAAAGATCACATTCAAAAGCGCCGGGGTTTCTACCTTAGCTGGCCGTAAGATCTGGTTTGATAAAATAACGAAACGTCTAAATGCTGATGAAAGAGGTCAGTATTTAGGGGAGTTTGATGGTGACGACAAAATTTTGATCGTCATGTCGGACGGTACTTACGAGCTGTCTAATTTTGATCTGAGCAATTATTTCGATGATAAGATGATTCGCATCGAGAAATACTTCCCTGATCATGTCTATACTGCAATCCATCAAGATGGTAAATCGGGCACCTACTATGTGAAGCGATTTAAATTTGATGATATTCCTGTCGGTAAAAGTGTATCATTTATTAATGATGAACCGGGTTCAAAACTTATCGTGCTGACAAACAGTACAGACCCTGTGGTACACCTGGAAGTGCTGAAAGGAAAATCGCAGACAGAGGAGAGTTTAGATCAACCTTTGAATGAGATCATTGATGTCAAAGGTTTGAAAGCGCAAGGTAACCGCCTATCCTTTCATACGGTGAAGAGTGTTAAACTGACTACTGATGAAATTGATCTGGCCGTGAATGCTAAGGAAGAGGTGACAGCTCCTACTGAAACTTCGGAATCTGATGAAGAAACGGAAAAGACAGCTGAAGCAACGAATAGCCAAAGTGATATTAAACTGGAAATAACAAATCCTGACGATATCCAAACGGATAATGGCGGTCAGATTGAGTTATTCTAAAACATAGATGCAAATAGCTTTACAGCTATTTTAGAACATAAAAAAAACCGCTTAATAGCGGTTTTTTTTATGTTCTAGTATCTTTTAATCTTTAAACTCTTTGATGAATTTTTGAAGTTTTGGTGCAATAACAACAGAACAGAAAGGATTTTCAGGATGCGTATTGAAATAATTGTGATGATAGTTTTCTGCTACCCAAAAAGTAACCGCTGGCTCTACAGTAGTCACAATAGGGTCTTCAAAAACATCCTCACTATCTAACTCATCAATAAAATTCTTAGCGAGTATTTCCTGTTCCTCATCGTGGAAAAATACGACCGATCTATATTGCGTACCGACATCATTACCTTGACGGTTTAACGTCGTTGGGTTATGCGTTTTAAAGAAGATCTTCAATAATTCTTCGTAATTAACAAGATCTTCATCGTATTCAATCTGTACCACTTCAACATGTTCTGTCGTACCTGTACATACCTGCTCATAGGTAGGATTATCATTCAGCCCGCCCATATATCCTGGTAAAACGGATTTTACACCTTCAGTATTTTGAAAAATAACTTCCGTACACCAAAAACAGCCGCCTCCAAATGTTGCTTTCATATCTTAATATATTTTATATTCAAACTTAGATAAATTTGTTTAGTAAAATTACAAACTTTCAAATTTATCGATCTCTCCTCCGTCATCAAAAAATAAATAATTGAGGAAACTTAGAAATTAAATGACAGAATAAGCGTCATAATAGTTTACTGATTTTGAAAAATTATGATTTGTAGTAATAGGAACCTGGAATCAGCAGATCCTGCTTTTCGTTATGACATACCGCGTATGAGAATCCTTTTTGCAAAGCATAAGATCCATATTCACCTTTTTTATTCAATGCTAAAAATCCTACCTGAATATCTTTTGCAATATTAGGTTTCTTCTTAACAATACGTTTTACAGCTTCTTTGCAGGCATCTTCCGGTGAATATCCCTGACGCATCAATTCGACTACTAAAAAACTACCTACTGTACGGATGACTTCCTCTCCTACTCCTGTAGAAGTGGCCCCGCCTACTTCATTGTCTACATAAAGTCCAGCTCCGATAATCGGGCTGTCTCCTACCCGGCCATGCATCTTAAAAGCCATACCGCTTGTTGTACATGCACCAGATAGATTTCCTTGAGCATCCAATGCAAGCATACCTATTGTATCATGATTATACTGATTACCTGGCAAACGCTCGACCGCGAATGACTTGTTCTCAATATTCATAACCGGTTTATATTTCTTTTCTTTTAACCATTCTTTCCATGCTTTTTCTCCTTCAGGGGTAAGCAGGTCTTCTTTTTCAAAACCATTCTCCAGCGCAAACTGCAATGCACCATCTCCTGCAAGCATCACATGTGGTGTTTTATCCATTACCAGACGAGCTACAGAAATTGGATGTGCGATATGCTCTAAGGCCGCTACGGAACCACAGTTTCCTTCTGAATCCATGATACAGGCATCTAAGGTAACGATACCATCGCGATCTGGATATCCACCTTTTCCTACTGTCATATTTTTTAAATCAGCTTCCGGTACACGCACTCCCTGCTCTACGGCATCAATTGCTTTTCCGCCTTTTTTTAGCACTTCCCATGCCGCCTGATTTGCCGCGATACCAAAGTCCCAAGTTGAAATAACGATCGGTTTCATTCCCGACCGCTTCTGCGGAATTGAAAAACTTGATAATGTCTCTACAGTACTTATAGCTGTTGCTCCAATAATACCTTGTCTAATAAATTGGCGTCTTGAACTCATATTTTAATCGATTTAGCAATACAAGTATACACAATTGCATTTTTCTTTTTAAGAATTTTTTAATTCTACCCAGGCTCCGCATTCGTATTTATGCAAAAGAATCGATCATTAATTCACAAATCGTCAACATTTCTTGTGAAAACATACAATTTAGACTATCTTTAAAAACCAAACTAATCAGCATGACAAATAAACTAAAATATGCTATTCTTACCTGTGCAGGCTTTTTTACGATTAACCATGCCTTTTCACAAGCACTAGATTCCACTGTTTATCTTCAGGTTAAAGAACTGCAAGAAACCGTAAGAAAAGCATATGCTCCTGATAAGCGTACAAAGCTATTTGCCTTCACAAAAACAGATATTGCCAAAAATGACTATCTGATAGAAACGACAGAACCCGCCGCTAAAACAGCTTTCGAACAGCAATTTAAAAATATTCCGGCAACGGTAGCCATTAACTTATTGCCCGAACAAAACTTAGGAAATAAACTGATCGGTATCGTACATTTATCTGTCGGAAATATGAGAACTAAGCCTGATAATGCGGCTGAAATGGCGAGTCAGGTATTAATGGGAACACAGGTTGACCTCTTACAAAAGGATCATGGTGAATACCGCATCCGTACTCCGGAAGGCTACATTGCCTGGTTACCGACTTCTTCGGTTACAGCGATGACAAAGGAAGAGGCGGCACAATGGAACAGTCAGCCTAAAATAATCTATACCGCTGAATTTGGAAAATCACTTTCCGAACCGCATGCGCAAAGTCAACGTGTATCGGATCTTGTATATGGCGATATTCTGGTGCTGACGGGTGAGAAAAATAACTATTTCGAAGTTTCCTATCCAGATAAAAGGAAAGCATACATCAAAAAAGAAGAAGCTTTATCGCTAAAAAAATGGGTTGATTCACGCAATCCTACAGCTGACAACTTGATCTCGAGTGCCAAATCTATGCTCGGACTTCCTTACCTTTGGGGGGGTACTTCTGTAAAGGGAGTAGATTGCAGCGGCTTTACAAAGACAGCTTACTTCATGAACGGTTATGTTATTCCGCGTGATGCTTCTCAACAGGTATTAGCAGGTGAATCGGTGGATATCCTGGATGCTGAAGGTCACTTTGATCCAGAAAAAGCGCTTAAAAATTTAAAACCTGCTGATCTTTTGTTTTTTGCTGCAGGTAAAAATACGAATCCCAATGCCCGTGTTACGCATGTAGCACTTTACATCGGTAACGGAACGTTTATTCATGCAGCGGGATCTGTACGGATCAATAGTATGTTGAAAGATGCTGCAAATTACGATGATTTTCAGACACGCACTGTCGTTGCTGCAAAAAGATATTTGGGATCAAACGATCCACAAATACAGAAAGTACAAAATAACCCTTATTATAGCATCAAATAAAAGATAACAACGATCATGAGTACACATTCAGACTGGATTACTAAAGATTTTGGGGCTTTCAAACTGAGATATAAACCTTACACTTTAGAAATGCGTTATGTCTTTACTGTTGCATCTTTCAGCAGAACGACTACTCCGGTTGTATTGACACAATTGGAATATGACGGCATTATTGGTTACGGCGAGGCAAGTATGCCTCCATATCTAGGAGAATCGCAGGAAAGCGTTATCAATTTTCTAAACAAAATCGACCTATCCGGATTCAACTCTCCTTTTCAAACGGAGGAGTTATTGGCTTATGTGGATCAAATAAGTGCTAAAAACACGGCTGCAAAAGCATCAGTTGATATTGCTCTTCATGATTTAATAGGAAAAATACTGGGACAGCCATTTTATAAAATATGGGGATTAAATCCCGCATTAATTCCCGCTACTTCCTATACCATTGGTATCGATACGGAGGAGGTGATCCGTAAAAAGGTCATGGAGGCAGATCAGTTTAAAATCCTCAAAGTAAAGTTGGGCCTTGAAACGGATAAAATGATTATCGACACTATTCGCCAATGTACGGATCGTCCTTTGTGCGCGGATGTGAATCAAGGATGGAAAACAAAGGAGCAAGCACTTGAAATGTCACATTGGCTCGCTGAAAGAGGCGTAGTTTTTTTGGAACAGCCGATGCCAAAAGAACAGATCGATGATAATGCCTGGTTAACAGCACATAGCCCCATACCGACTATTGCCGATGAAGCATGCCAGAGATTGAGTGATGTTCCTGCATTGCAGGGTGTTTATTCGGGCATTAATATCAAACTGATGAAATGCACTGGAATGCGTGAAGCAAAAAGGATGGCAGAGTTAGCGCAGTCATTAAAAATGAAAGTAATGATCGGATGTATGACTGAAACTTCTTGTGCCATATCTGCCGCGGCTCAGTTGGCTCCTTTGGTAGATTGGGCAGATCTGGATGGTGCACTTCTTATCGGAAATGATATTTACGATGGCATGAAAGTCATTGACGGACAATGTATCTTACCAGATCGTCCAGGGATAGGTATCCTAGCAGAATAAAACACATTAAATTTTCATAAGATCATGAATTTTCAGAAAAAATATCATGATCTTATTCTTATCTTGTACCTTACGGGTATAAATAGATCATCTATTAAAAGCAACAACTAACCAATACTCTTATGAATAAAATTTTACTTACCTCGTTATGTACGATGGCTTGCGGGACTCTGCAGGTCGTACATGCGCAACAAATCCAGGTTGCGGGGAAAGTTTCAGATGGAAATGGCGCTGCCATTCCAGATGTGACGATCTCGGTCAAAGGAACAAATACCGCAACATCCACAAATTCCAGTGGATTGTTTACGATAAATGCGAATCAGGATGCAACAGTCATCATCAGTGCTGTCGGTTATCAAAAACAAGAAATCAAACTAAATGGCCGAAAAACATTAACAATAACCTTACAAAAAGAAGAGAATGCACTGGATGAGGTTATGGTAGTCGCTTATGGTACGGCTAAAAAGAGCACCTACACGGGTTCTGCTGCGGTGGTAAAGAATGATGCTATTGATAAGCAACCTGTCACTTCGTTTCAAAATGCGTTAACAGGTCGTGTTCCGGGACTACAAGTCAGTACCAGTTCGGGGCAAGCTGGTTCTACTCCGGCAATCCGTATCCGAGGTATAGGATCCATGAATGCTTCAAATGAGCCTTTATATGTGATCGATGGTGTACCCGTTGTGTCGGGGTCTACTGGACAAATGAACGATTATTTGGTCAATTCAAATAACGTGATGAGTACGTTAAACCCTTCTGACATCGAAACAATAACCGTATTGAAAGATGCCGCAGCTTCTTCTTTGTATGGTTCTCGAGCGGCCAATGGTGTGATCATCATCACCACTAAAAAGGGGAAAAATGGAGCCCCTAAAATTAATTTAAAATCATCTTTAGGTATCAGTCCAAGTTGGGCAACTGATAACAACGAAACAGCTTCTGTGCAAGATCAAATTGATATGTTGTACAGTGTACTCTATGATTCTCGTATTGCCGGCGGACTTAGCGAAGCTGCAGCAAACAAGTGGGTGATAGATCGCTTCAAAACTAAATTTGGTATACATGGTTATGATTTTTCGACCAGTGGAACATCGATGTTTGAAAAAGTCAACATTACAGGTTTAACCGATGGTATCGAAAATCGGGAGGGTAAATATTATGATTGGAATGACGCTTTATTCAGAACAGGTATTTTCAATACAAATGATCTATCTGTAAGCGGAGGAACAGACAATACGAACTACTACACATCGCTTTCTTATACACAGGATAAAAGCCGTGTCATTTTAAATGATTATGACCGTATCAGTGGACGAGTGAACCTTAATCAAAAAATTGGTAAATACTTAGAATTTGGGTCTAATATCAATATTGCTAAAACAAAATTGGTCGGTATGAATGATACTCGAAATACTGGAAGTAATTATTTAATGCAAACGCGGAATCTACTTTGGCCACTGTATTGGCCTACCGATTACAAGACTGGCAACGAGTGGACAGCTCGTTATGGTAGTTTGGCTTATAATCCGCTTTATTATAATAAGGAATGGGAGAACAGTTCCAAAACTAGTAAGATATCTGCTGTTGAATCATTGACCTTAAGACTGCTCCCTGAATTGACAATTAAAACGATCTTTTCATATGATGAGACGGAATCTAAGGATCATATTTACTACAGTGCGAAACATTATAATGGTTCTTCTACTAATGGCGTCGTCACTGAAGTCACTTCGAACATTCAAAAACTAGTTTCGTCGACCACAGCGAATTATAATAAAACTTTTGGCCTTCATCATGTAAATTTATTAGCAGGTTTTGAAGCTGAAAAAAATGATGGTAGTTTCGTCCGTGCAACTGGAAAAGACTTACCTTCTTCAGCTTTACATACCGTATCTACAGCTGGACAGTTGGATGCAGGAGCTTATGCTTGGGGCAACAATATGATGTCAGTATTATCTCGTGCTGAATATAACTTTGATGAACGCTACTTTGCATCGGCATCTTTTCGTAGAGATGGTTCTTCTCAATTAGGCCCAATACCTCGCTGGGGCAATTTTTGGTCAGTAGCAGGCTCTTGGAATATTGCTAAAGAAAGTTTTATTGCTCAAGTAGAAAATATCAATGCGTTGAGGGTAAGAGCTTCCTATGGTGTCAACGGTACTTTACCAACTCCAAATTACGGTTGGAGATCATTGACCAGCTATTCGAACAAATATATGACACAACCTGGAGGTGCTTTGAGTAATATCGCTGACCCTAATCTCAGCTGGGAAAGAAATTACACGACCAATCTAGCCTTAGAATTTGGACTCTTTGAAAACAAAATATTTGGTTCAGTTGAGTATTTCAACAGAGATTCTAAAGATCTCATTCAGCAAGTTCCGATCTCAACAATAACTGGATTTTCCAATACACTAAAAAATATTGGAGAGATCAATAATAGAGGTCTAGAATTTGAATTAGGGTCTGATATTATAAAGAGTCAGGATTTCAGATGGACCGCAAGTGTAAACGCTACTTTTATAGACTCTAAAGTCAGCAAGCTAAGTGGTGGTAAACCTATTATTTGGTACGATCCAACAGGTAAGGATGATCGCGCACGTTTCATCTATCAAGAAAATCAATCGACATTATCTTTTTATGGTTTAGAATGGGCGGGTGTCAATAAAGAAAATGGTAAAAATGTCTGGTATACGAATGATGGTACCGAGGGAGATTTTCTATTCGAAGGAAGAGGTGCCAGTTACAACTATACTAAGGCACAACAAACCATTATTGGAAATGCTAATCCAAAAGTTTACGGTGGCATTAATACAGATGCGGAATATAAAGGCATATCGCTAGGTTTAAACTTCGCCTACAAAATCGGCGGAAAACTGTATGATGCTACATCAAAAGATGTTGCTGACGATGGTTACTATTGGGAAAGAATTCATGCCCAATATTTTGTTGATGGATCTTGGTCTCCTACCAATATGGACGGCAACTTCCCTATGGTTTCTGGTCGAGATCTAGAAGATGTCAACCAAATCAGTAGCCGTCACCTCTATGATGCTTCATATTTGCGATTAAAAAATATTTCATTATCCTATAAAATTCCAAATGATTATTTGAGCAAAATAGGTATCAACAATGCGCGTATTTTCTTTAATGGAAGTAATCTATTGACTTTCTCAAAATATAAGTATATGGACCCAGAGGTTAATCAGTATGGTACACGTGGATGGGAAACCCCTACTCCTAAAACCTATACATTTGGATTAGAATTTAACTTTTAACCTATTGAATTAAGAAAAATGAGAAAATTATTTATTGCTTCGTGCATCTTTATATCCCTATCAGCTTCATCTTGTAAGGACTTTTTAGACGTAAAACCGACAAATTCTGGAGATGCTGAAACTTCCATACAAACGGCTGCTGATGCCAAAGTTATTGTCAATGGTATTATGAGCATTCTTTCAAATCGAGATTATTATGGTCGAAATTTCCCGTTATATGCCGATGTAAAAGGTGGTGACTTCACTATCTTTGCGGCTGGTCGAGGATTTGATTATTTGTATACTTTTAACCATAGTGCTTCTTCCAATAACTATTCAAGTGTTTGGACACAAGGATTTAATGCAATTGCTCAAATCAACAATCTGCTGAAAAATATTGAAAGTCTAAAAGCGACTGGATCATTGGAAAATTTCAATTCTTATGAAGGTCAGGCCTTGACTGCTCGAGCTTTGGTCAACTTTGACTTAGTGCGGCTCTATGGAGAACCTTACAATGAAAATAAAGCGGCTTGGGGTATCCCCATTATCACGAAATCCTTGAAGGCTGATGCTCAGGAATTGAGAAGCACAGTTGAAGACACTTACAAACAAATCCTCTTAGATCTTAAAGCTGCGGAAACTTTACTTCCGAAAACAAAATTGAATGGCTATTTAAACTATTACGCCAATAAAGCTTTGCAGGCCCGGGTTTACTTATACATGGAAGATTATCCAAATGCTTTGACCGCCGCGCAGGAAGTGATCAACTCAAAAGTATACACACTGTACAGCAATACGGCTTGGGTTGATTCTTGGAAATCAGAATTTGGTACAGAGTCAATTTTTGAATTAGGAATTTATCCAAATGAAACTGACTTAGGTAATTCGTCTTTAGGTGCTTATTTTAGAAGATCGGCTCACGGTAGTTCGGCTATTTTAGGAAACTTTATGGCGAGCGACTTTTTCTTAAATCGTCTTAAACAAGATGATACAGATGTACGTTGGGGTATCATGGCACGTGATGAAACATCTGCAACTCGATTGGGTGCAATTTATAAGTATAGTGGTGGCATTAACTTAGAGGGGGATAAAAAATCTTCAAACAGTACCGCCGTGAACTTCAAGGTTATCCGCCTATCTGAAGTTTATTTAATAGCTGCAGAAGCTGCGCTAAAATCGGATAAAACTCTTGCTTCAAACTATTTAAATGAAATCCGTAAACGTTCTCCAAAGTTAAGCCTTACAAATGAGTCGACCATATCTTTAGATATAATCGCTGAAGAAAGAAGCAAGGAATTGGCTGGAGAAGGTCATCGTTTCTTCGATATGATCCGATGGAATAAAGCGATTGAATTTAATGATGAATTTGGATCCATCAATGCGATCCATCGTACTAAAACAATTAATAGATCATTTAATAAAACGATTCTTCCGATTTTCACAGATGAAATCAATGCAAATCCAGGTATTGGTGCACAACAAAATCCGGGATATTAGTCTCCATGATTGACGCAATAAAAAATGGCTTCTGATGTTGATCGGAAGCCATTTTTTGTGAGTTATCTTTTTTATGAATCTATCTTTTGAAAGGCTACCCGAGGTGTCCCATCGCCGACGTAGATAATGCCACAACGTATGTATCCTAGTTTTGTGAGTACTTTTTGCATCGGGATATTTGTTTCATGGGTATCGACCCGAATGTTGTGACATTGCTCAAAGCACCATTGAAAGCATTGTGTCGCTACTCCTTTTACTTGACCATTGGAAGCCAGACGATGTACTACACCATATGGCTCTTCATTCAACCACTGCCCATCTTCAATTATGGTATAATTTGGATCAGGTTCTAGTGAGAAACAGAAGGTGGCTACTATTGAATCATCTTCTATACAGACATAATTCTCTCCGATATCTATTGTTGACTGGATATATTCCCGAGAGGGATAGCCATTTGTCCACTGAATGGTATTGCCACTAGCACGCATTAAACCTCGTGCAATGTCAATAATAGCCATCACCTGATCTAAATCTTCTAATTTTGTTTTTCTAATATCCATATTTACAATAAACTTTTATTTTATCAGTAACGCAGTGACCAAGTAACGAAGTGACCAGTGACATAGTAACGAAAGTTCTAACTAACTAACTAACTAACTAACTAACTAACTAACTAACTAACTAACTAACTAACTAACTAACTAACTAACTAACTAACTAACTAACTAACTA
>NZ_SLYV01000024.1:0-43221 GCF_004342035.1 Sphingobacterium sp. JUb20
AGCTCTTACAATCTGTGTTTCTGTAAAACGTGTCTTTTTCATCTTATTACTTAAATCTAAACATTTATGTCCAGTTTTAAGCTGTTTGATTTTTTTGGACACTTACATTTTCACATAATTTAAACGTGAATTGAGATTTTATAAAACTAAAGTCTGTATCTTACCCCTAAAGTTAAAAAGTTTGGATCAAAAGATTCTGCCTCAAAATAGAATTTAGATTTATAACCTATATAAGGTTGAATTTTTCCTATTTTAAATTGAAATCCTACCTGAGCATTAAAAGACAGTTCATTTCCTTTACCTTTAGTCATGTATTCATACGCAGTCCCTCCTCCAACATATATAAGTGGATTTTCTTTTAATAAAAATAAATTATAGAGGTAGTCTGCTCCTACAAAACCTATATTTGCATCACTAAAACCAAACTGTAATTGAACAGCGTGTCTTTTATTAAAATCATGTTTTCCCTGTAATCCATAGTAAAGATTATAAGAAGGTGATTCAAGCTGAAAGTCCGAAGTCAATCCTATTGAATTTTTCCTCTCCTGTCCAAGACATAAATAGGTGGAAAACAGAATTAAGCTTAATGTTAAAAAAGATATTTTCATAATAATTATAAAAACCTAGTTAGTTATCGATGTACCAATTGTATATGGAAGTGTCCAATTTACACCATTTTCGCTGTAAGTAGTCCAATTATTATTAGAAAAATTCAAATTTGAAAAAATATAATTTCGATCATAAACTTTTGTTGTGATATGGTCATCACGTTTTTCGATTATAATATCACCCTTTATATTATAAGTTTTTCCTTGCACAGTGACAGGAATGTCATAAGGAATTTTTCGTTCGTCAACTCCCCAACCTTCCCAGTCTTTTTCCATTATCACTAAAGTACTTTTATGAACTTCTGGTCTCCAGTTTGAAACCGCATTTTTATAAACATCTACCCATCGTTTTTTACTAATCGTTTTTCTAGGTCTATCTACAAAAATCATATTTATTGAAGTTGATGCTCCAATTTCGTTTGCATTTCCTCCAACATTAGAATTAACTGACGTTTCTGTAAAAAGTAGATAAAACTCTGACCCACCTTTTAACCATGGATCCCATTGTTTTGTGGCCATAAATCTACCCAATTTAACATTATATATCTGCGTGGCGGTATTACTTACTAAATTTACATTAGATTTTAAATTCTGGTTTGAAACCGATACTTTATCCTCTAAATGATTAATTTCAGAGAAGTATACATTACCCTTTGTCCTTTCTCCTGACGCAAGTGCTGGAATTTCACTGTAACTTAAATCTGACTTTTTACTAAGCACCCATACTGGATGTTTCTTTGCATAGTCTTCATCCACTATAATGGTATCAAATTTTACAGGATTATCTTTTAAAGGTATTAGCGCAGCGATCTTATCATTGTTCTCATTAGTTTCATCTATAAACACAATTGCTGGCTTTTCTTTTCCATCCCAATCTTCTACATATGGCCAATAAATTTGGTAATCTGCCTCATTTAACAAAATCTTCAATTTATCAATTCCAGAAGTACCTGCAAGTCCTTTAGAATTGGCTTGTTTAGATGAGACAGGGCTATTTTGTAAATTTTCATTAATTAATGAGATAAAAAGATCGCTCTTTATATTTTTATTGATCTTCTTAACATCATTTACGATATCTTTTAAATAAAATGTCTCATCTAAACCAAGAGACAAGGATAGTTTGGTATTAGTATAAACCTCTTGAACAATTTTACTATCAAATACGGAGTTAGCAATTATCCTCCCCATCTCTGAATAAGTATTATTTTTAATTAAAAATGCTTTCAAATCTGACTTAAGAGCATGAGCTGTTTGCGTTGGTTCCATTTTTTCAGAGTCACCTTTTCTACATGAGCCAAATCCTAAAAGACTAGACGTAGCTAGCATAAAATAAATTTTCCTTTTCATTAATCCTTTTGTTATATATTATGTTTATTAAAGTAAAATACTTAATATGGTTTGATGACAAAAAATATGATAAGCACCCATTCATCTTTAAATTAATTGGATTCTTACCCATATTTTCAAATAATTATAATCAACATGATCACAGCTAAGTAATGATCAAAAACAAAAAATACTTAAGTGCAATCACTATTACCAAAAATATATTCAAAAAATTAAAAACTATTTTCTTTTATCAATAAAAATACTCTTTAATTACACTTCACAATTACTCACCACTGTCAAAGTTATTAATTTAAAGTAAAACAACTAATTAATCAAAAGTAACAAACGCGATACATGAATATTTTATTAAAAATTAATCAGAGTAAAATATATAAAAATCTAATAATAAGGATTATATAAATAAAAATTTAAAAATTGATCTTCTATAATATTATATAAGATATACGAATAAATAGAATTATAACATTTAAAACAATATTTTTTAAGAAATTCCCTTATGAAAGAATTTCAATATTAGCAATATAAATACTAATATTGAAATTACAAAACTTAAATACACTTTGTAGTATAATTTTATTTTCCCAAAAAGTATAAAATTAAAATTTTAAAATCAATTATTTATCGAATTCAAAAACATTTGATTAACTAAGTATCATATACGGAAAATAAAAAAAATAACATCTGTTTAGTAATATTTCATTTTGAATGGAAATAAGGAAATCATCGAATGATTACAAAAATAGCGAACCACTTGGGATCGCTATTTTCTCTTAGACTATAAGGCCAAGTCAGAAAAAAAATAGCACTTTATCTATATTTTACTTCTTTATATAAACAAGACGTAAATACTTTGGTCCTGAACCGTCTTTTAAAAGCAATGATGAACCATCTAATCTTTCGATTTCAAAAGTTCTTATGCTTCCATTTATAGTAAGATTAAGTTGATCATTTTCGATATTCCAGATGACATTAGTTTTCGTACTATAGGCCTGATGTATAGCGTTACCATCGGCTCCAAAACGAAAACTATCTTTGGCATATTCAAATCCCAGCGCTACTTCTCTTCCGTTATCAACCCCAGTTGCACGATCCATGCACCAGTCACCCAGAATAAGCGTGCTGTAGTTGCTAAAATTACCTTTCGGGCTCGTTTTTATTTCAGGTATCTCTTCTACTAATGTCGCTTCGGTTTTGCTATCGGGCACATTGCCTTTCGAATCCACAAGTTCGTAGCTAAATGAAAAACTGGGATCCGGGCATTCTTCGTCTTTCACTACTTCGACATTGATCTCGGCAGACATGGAGTCTTGAGGTAACAGGGATACAAACCGATTGCCCCAATATTGGCTCTGATGTTTAGTTTGTAGAGGAATATTGAGGGTATAAATTTTATTGATTACCTCTCCTCCTGAAGGCCCGTTTTCGCCGTAGATTTTATTACAGGTGTGACCTTCAAAGTTTAAAATAGCTTTCACATGGGCTGCTTTATCACTATTGGCATTTATCACGATCCCTTTTACTTTATAAATGTCGAATGTGGTTTTACAATATTCATCGTAACGGGTACCTATTTTTTTAGGTCCATCATAACTGATGGTAAGTCCATTTTCAGTAAAGGGCAATATTTGTCCAAAGCAAAATGAAGCCATTAGTACAAATGCGACTAATAACAAATTGTGTAGATTTTTCATTTTAATGGCGTTAATAATTCAACAAATTTAGTATTGCTTTCTTGCAGTGTCTACCCCATGCTACTGAGCATTCTGGGTAGAATATGGTATGGAATCGGTCATTCCATAGCGAAGTATTTATATGCTCTAATTTACGAATAATTTAGAGTAAAAATCCAAAAATAACGTTATTATTAAACTGAAGATTGCACCCTGAGATAACATGATATTAACTCATATAAAAACATGGTTTATGTTCTTAAATAACTTAAACAAACTATGCGAACTTTAAAAAACACGGAAAATTACAGGAAAATTTTCTCCATTTGAAAGTTAGGGTATAATACTTCCTAGAGCTTAAGTCGATGGGCGAAATTGGTCAACTAAATGCAATTCAAATTGCTTATTTTAGCAATATTAAAGATCAAAAACTGATCATATGTTATTCCATAAAATGTAAATGAGCAATAGTCATATTTATATATTAAGTGGTTTAGGTGTTGACCGAAAGGTATTTTCAAAAATAAATTTTGAAGGTCTTCAGGTAATCCATATCGACTGGATCGCCCCGCTAAAAAAAGAGACTATGGCAGCATATGCTGAGCGACTGTCATTGCAGATCAATGATGAAGAACCGATACTAGTTGGTCTCTCTTTTGGGGGAATGATGGCCATGGAAATAGCTAAAATTATTAAGGTGCAGAAGATTATCCTGCTTGCCTCTGCTAAAGGTGAATATGAACTGCCTTTTCTTTACAAAATAATAGGTGCTCTAAAACTCAATTATATTCTACCGAATGCTTTTCTAAAGCAGCACAATAGGTTGGTCGATTATTTCTTTGGTATCAGCTCAATAGAAGATAAACGGATGCTCAAACAGATATTGCAAGATACTGATGTCAAATTTTTAAAATGGGCGATCAATCAAATCTTACACTGGAAAAATAACGTGGTCCCTTCCTCTGTCATCCATATTCATGGTAACAAAGATCGTATCATCCCCATTCGTAACATTAAACCAACTTATGTGATTGAAAATGCAGGTCATTTTATGACCATGACTCATGCTCAAGAAATTGAGTTGTTGCTTAAAAAAGTATTATAATTTAATGGAATTATAGTCCGAGACTCATATTCTTTATTTATACAAATTTTAAACCAGCACAATAACAACCTAGTATTACGCATACTATAGCCATAAATATGCGACAATTTAAAATATCTTTCTATCTGGTCATTGGACTTTCTATATTGATTATGATACTCCCCACTTTCTTATTAAAATTTACGGAGTTTTCTCTGGCCATAAAATGAACCGTTAATTTTTTTGTATTACCGATATTAATCGTGATGATCCCAAGTTGTTCCTTCATTTATTTGAAATTTATTAAGCAACACGAGACCAAAAATTATACAACACAAATACAGACAACCCTAAGGTCAATTTTTAGAATATTTTTTATGACACTAGGTATGACATTTATTTTTAGTGGCACAGTTGTTTCCTTTATAATTCTTAGCAACGCTTATTTTGAGGGCAGTAAGAGCATAGATATAAGTGGAAAGATTATCGATTACTCATTAGCTATAAGGAATGATAAGCATTATATTGAAATTAAAGACAATCATTTTGAAAGAATAATTAAACTGCAGGTTCAACAACCATATGAAATCGGTCAAACATTTGAAAAAACAATGTATATCGGAAAAATGGGGACTGTTATTTCTAAAGAAATAGCAAAGCAATGGGTAATCACTAATGTAAAGATAGATCACTTCGTAATTACAGTTTAAATTTAAGACCTGTCAGCTACTTATATACGAACGCTATGATATTGAAAGCACGTTTTATTTAAGCGTTGTATGACAAGGAAAAAGATCGCACCTCGCTATAGAGGAACGATCTTATGGAAATCAATTAATGTGTTTTTTATGCTTGCTTCTAATCCTGATTATGGTACACAGTTCGCCCACCGACCCAAGTTTCGAGAACCGGTATATTCCGTAGTTTCTTATACGGATCGGTTATAGCAAGTGGATCTTGCGCTAAGATTACAAAATCGGCAAATTTATCCACTTCTAAAGAACCTATCCACTTGTCTGCGTAGCATTGCCATGCTGCATCGTAGGTAATGGCAACTAACGCTTGCTCGGCACCGATACATTCATTACTGTTCAGCACTTCATGCTTTGGATCTTTTTCCATTTTCCGTGTAACGGATTGCTCCATCATCCGTAAAGGTCCCAGAGGGCTTACTTGGTTGTCACTATGCAAGGTGAGCCGCATGCCACGGTCTAAAGCAGACTTACAGCGGTCTAACAGCAGTGTTTTCTGATCTCCAAAAATAACCTGCTTAAAGGCATAACCCCAATAACCTACATGACCGATGAGAAAACTTGGCGATACTTCCAATTGCTTCATGACATCCAACTGATCATCGGTAATCAAAGAACAATGCTCAATACGATGTCGTTTACCTTTGATTTTATCTTCAGGAATTGCTTGAAACGTTTGAATAGCATAATCAACAGCTTGGTTACCGTTAGCATGTACCATCAGAGGCCATTCATTCGTGTCGATAACTGTTTTATTAATTTTTGATAGGCATCGGGAGCATTGACTGGAGGCTGCTTATCAGATAGAAATGTGCCATTATCCACATAGTCATCATCTGGATAATTATAAATACCATAATCGTCTTTACCGGTAACACAAATATACTTATCGGACTGATAGCCCGTCAATCCTTGATTAGAACCATCAGAAACGACTTTAACATGTCCATAATAGATATCTTTATACTCTTGAGGTTGTTGATAAGGTTGGAGATCGCCAATATTGCTATCGTCGCAGATCATGGCGGCCCCTACCCGTACTTTACGACGATGTGTCGACATATAAGCTTCCAATAATAGCTTAAGATGACTGTTCATACCAGCATCATACAGCATAGTAATTCCTCTTTCATTTGCTTTTTTGAAAAGTGCACCAAAATGACTAAAAGATTGTTTGAGCATTTCTGCTAATTGATTTTTGGGGATCGTTTTTAGCGCTGGCCCCATTCCCTCGGCTTCTTGGAGCTGTCCTTGCGTTTGTGAAATATAGCCTTTTACATCTCCATATATGGGTTGAAGTTTTGTCTCATTTTTTGCATAGACGGCGTTCATCGCCAAGGTATTTAAATAAAGGGTATGCATGGATGCACTCAGGACCATTAATGGATATTGGTTATTAACCTGGTCCAGCCACTGATTTGTAATCGTAACCAATGCTTTTCCAGTTTCATCAAATGCCATCAATGCAGGATCAAGACCAAAACCCAAATACCAATCTCCATTTTCTGTAAGCTTATTAATAGGGTTGTTAACCTTTGCCTTAATATATTCCTGTCCATATTCATTAATGAGATTTTGCTCATTAAAAGGACTTAAGTCTATCCAGTTTGCCATCAGTGCGGTAGGAACAATATGTACGTGGGGCTCTATTAAACCAGGCAACAAAGTTTGTCCCTCCTGAAGAATCTTTTGATTGAAGCCAGGATAGTGTTGCGTCATAAAATCATTGACCTCTTGGAATGTACCTGTGACCTTTACTTGTCCAGATGCAATTCCTATGGCATCAACTGTCGCGACAGAACCATTAATCATAGGTCGGATAATACCGCCGCTGATCATCAGCACCTGTTGGATTTCCTCCTTCTTTTCTACTTTAGGAAGAGCTTCGTAATTTTTCTGATGGAAAATATCCTCTTTTAGGATTTTTAAAACTGGATTGTTGCAGGCGCAATGCGTGCATGAATACGGGTGGGAATGATGTTGTTCCATGAATTTAAGCGTTTTGGTTATATACTACATATTTCACTAAAACACTCGTTGGGTTATTTTGTTTTTAAAAAATATAACAACAAGACAAAATCACAAGCTTAAAACGAAATAGAACCAATCATTTATTAATATAACCCAGCGCTTCCATTTGATTATTTTGATCTAAAAAACGAAGATTTTTATTAACAGAATTCTTATTGAGGATGGCATACGACCTATAATGCGAAAAGTGCATTTAATGAAAAAATTAGGCCCTCTACTTGTTTATTTCATCCAGCTTAATTCCTGGTTTTGCATAAGATAAACGACCTACAAACTCCGGAATAAAATAACGGTCCAATCCGGCAACAGCCATTGATCCTGCCTTAACATGATCGACAGTGCCATCCTCTTCGATAATCAAATCATCCAGTAAAATCTGGACGATTTCGCCAATGACAATCGTTGTTCCATTGAGCGGTACATCCATGATTTCCTTTAGGTCCAAGCCTATCCTGACAGTTGATTCTCTGACAAAAGGAGCTTTAAATCCATCGGTATACAACTCCTTGAAGTGGCACTTTTCAAATTCAGATATCCCTGAAGCATAACTGGCGCTGGTCTGGTGGGCCTGTTTATACCAATCTGGCAATACATTGTTCAAAGTATATTGGCCGGTAGCCTGGATATTTTTAAGGGTATCGTTATGCTCGCGTTGAGGTCTCATAACGAGTCCTATCAAGGGCGGGTTGGCTCCTAAGTGAAATGCTGAACTGATAATACTTAAATTAGGTGATCCATCTATGTTACAGCTACCCAAAAGATTGACTGGTTTAAAACCGATCAGACTATTGATCAGGCTGATCCGATAGAATTTTTCCATTTCATCGATCTGATTTCTTTTTATTGTGATCATCTTATTTTTTATTTAAACAATTGTTTTTGAATAGAACAGGAACATGTTATTATACTTGGTTTAATGCAAAACTACAGCTCAAAGGAGCAATTCTATAATCTTAATAGCATACAAAGTATAATAATATACTATTGCACTTAGATCTATTAAAATTATTAACAATATTAGATTAAAAAAATACTTTTTCTCTTCTATTCCCGGATGAATAGTTTATAACCTACATTTCTTACGTTAAGGATTCTGACATTTGGATCATTCTTGATATGTTTTCGTAATCTAGATACAAATACATCCATACTCCTACCTGCACATTGATTACCGTTCCAGAACTCAAAAAGGATTTCTTTACGGCCTATAACTGTATTCCGACGTTCGTACAGTCTTTTTAACAATTCACTCTCCCGAAATGACAGCTCGATGCATTCATCACCAGATCGCAAGGTATGCTGGCTTGGATTTAATTCATATTTGCCGATCAGGATTCGGTCGGTCGGATTGTATTTATTTCTCAGTCTGTTCAAGGAATTGATACGAGCCACAAGTTCGTCAATATTAAAGGGTTTTCTCAGATAATCGTTTCCTCCCATATCAAATCCTTTTAACACATCCTCCTCGGAGGTGCGGGCAGTAAGAAATATCAGCGGGATAGCGCTATCCACTTCGCGGATTTTAGAAGCCAATGTAAACCCATCCATTCTGGGCATCATGATATCGGTAACTACAATATCGGGTTTATTGAGAAAAAATGATTCCCACCCCTGTTGGCCATCCGTGCAGAACCTAACGTTAAATCCTTTGGAGACCAATACATCACGCACAATTTTGGCCATTTTTTCTTCGTCTTCTACGAATAATATATCAATCATTTTTTCATTTTTTTAGGTATAGATATGATAAAGGTACTCCCCTCATGTAACACACTTTTTAACTTTATAGTTCCACCATGCTGATGAACAATCTGCTGTACATAAGCCAGACCTAAACCAAAGCCTTTAACCGTATAGAGATCTCCTTCTGGTACTCGAAAAAAGGGTTCAAAGACTTGATCGTGATATGCAGATTCAATTCCGATACCATTATCTTGAATGGATAGTGTTACAAAATCTTCTTTCTTGATCTGTAGCACAATATGAACCTCGTCAGCACCATATTTTATCGCATTTTCTATTAAATTAGCGATTACATTTCTCATATGCTGACTGTCTCCTAGCATATATTCACTATCCGTTGATGGTGAGAAAACAAATTTAACATCATGCTGATTATTGCTCAAACGGGCACTTGATATGCACTTCTGTATCAATGCTATCAGATCATATTCTGTACAGTCTAACTGCCTATCCATTAATAGATCATCTTCGGCAATCTGTAATACTTTGTCGATCATGGAAGAAAGACGGTCGAGCTCTTCGCTGGCAATATGATGATAGGAGACCTGATCGCTTAAGGTTCCGACAGTACCATCAAGTGCTTGCAGTGCTACAGATACTGTTGTTACGGGGGTTCGTAGTTCGTGAGTCAGATTATTGACAAAGGCTTTTCTAAGTATTTCCAGTTTATTCTGTTTTAACAAGGTGTGAAAGAGATAAACAAAAGAGCCGATGATGATCCAAACCATGACCAGTGATATAATCAACTGCCAGCTCAAACTATAGAAAAAGAACTGCCAGGGATTTAGAAAATCAACGGTAACGAATTTTCTTGCGTAGGGATCTGTATCATCTATAGAAAGACTTGAAACAGTTCCAGTAGTAACTGCTTCCCCATCATTTACACTTCTCCTAGTCACTACAGAATGTTGCCCGCTTAGTAAGGTACTATCTTCTGCTGCGGGGACAACCTTCAGATCATACTTGATATCAATACCTTTTACAAGAAGATCGTTGTGAAACCGTTTCTCAATTTTGTTTAACGATTCTTGGTCCGATAAATCTCCTAAAAAACTAAACAGCGGCACTGCTATCCTACGATGCACACTTTCATTCCACAACATATCAGCGATTTCATTATCTACTGTTCCGGCAATTTGTACCGGATGCATGGTGGCGGCAACAGCAGGCATACTCCTAGTGGTGCTCACTACTCTTAATTCATTATGATACAAACTATCTAAAAAAATCTGGAGATCAGCTTCCTGTACTTGTGGAAATTTTTTGACAATCGTTTGTACTAAATGTACTGGTAGCAGCGAAGCACGACTATCAGGTAGGTCTAGATTGTCATCATGATCAAGCTCCTGCTTTTCTGCTATCGTTTCGTGTATCGCCATATATAAGGACTGTTCTGCAGTTGTTAGAAATAAGCCCATGCGCTGCTTATAACTCGCGTATAACCAGGTGCCCAAAATGAGCAGTATCCCCATGCCGCCCAACAGCACCAGAACAAGTATTAGTTTTAATTTCTTTTTCATTTACGGAACAAAAATAACAATCAAAATCACAGCTAATTAACGGGTTAACCTACTTTAACAAAATGTAACATTCGTTTACAACGCATATGATCAATTTTGAAGAAATAAGTAAAATGATATGAAAAACTTGATCTCAAAAAATCTTATACATCTACTCTTCTGTTGCTGTAGTGTATTTATTCTCGGTTGCAAGAGTGTCGATGGACTTACCATAGATATTAATGATGAAAAGTTGATGATCAATAATGCTGATACGCTTACCATCACTGCTTCATCTTTTTTATTAGATCCATTACCAACTGCGGCGAATAAGAAATTGCTCGTTGGCGGCACTGTTGATGAGCATTTTGGTCAAGTAGCAGTATCTTCCTATTTCAGATTATCACCTTCGGACCTTTCGCTAGAAAAATTACCTGACGAGGTGACATATGATTCACTTTCTATCGAATTATACTATAACAAATATAGTTATGGCGACACTAGCCGGGCGTTAAGACTAGATATTCACCGGGTGATTCAAGATATTGAACCAAAAGAACTCCCTATTGCTTTGGAAGATGATGAATATCCCGTATTTGTTTCCGAAGCTACCTTATATTCGGATCGGACTTTTGATTATGACCCTATACCACTCGGTGGTATCACGATCATACCGCGACCGAATACGAAAACAGATACCCTAAGATTTAGACTCGATGATATTTTAGGAAAACAACTACTCGGTCTGGCCGTAAATAAGGATAGCAAACTCGTTAATAACGATGATTTTGTCGAATATTTTAAAGGTCTTCTGTTACGTTCGAATGGAGCTTCACATGCAGCCATTGGACTTCAAGATTCTTTAAAACTACGCATTCATTATTCCTATGATAACGAGATTGACGGTAAAAAAGCCTCTGGTGCGTTGATGCTCGGTATTGGCCCTAGTAAATACCAGTATAATCAAATAACTGCGAACCGAAATAATACTAATCTCGCTGATCTAACCTTCGACAATCAAGAGATCGCTAGCTCCAAGACCGAAAATAAGACGTTCATACAGGGTAGTACGGGTATAGTGACAAGATTGCGCTTTCCTACCCTCCGGTCTTTTTTAAGTATTGATCATAAGGCATTGAGTAAGGCTACGATGATTATTGAAACAGAGCAGTCAGGTATTGGGAACCAGCCGCCGCCCACTTCTTTAATATTGATGGTTGCTAATAAATATGGAACTCCCACGTCAATCGTACAGGGTGCCAACGGCAATGCAACCGCTGTCTACCAACCAAACACACAGAGTGGCGGTGTTATAAATGGCAGATATGAATTCGATATCACAGATTACGTATCAAAACTAATAAAGCAAAGTGGTTTTGACGAAAAGCAGAGTCTTCTGCTCACCCTTCCTACAAAAGACTTGCTGTCTTCTGTCAATCGGCTGATCATTGCAAATCAACAAAACAAACCCGCAATAAAATTAAATATATTATATGTTAACTATTAAATACATGAAGATGAATTGGATAATGAAAGTAGTACTAATGACCGTCATGTGCAGTGTCAGTATATCTTGCCGCGACAAAAAAAATGATGATCCTGACGAGTGGACACGTGGTGCTGATTTTGAAAGTTTACCCCGTAGCGGAGCCGCCTCTTTTACCATTAATGATTTAACCTATATTACTACTGGTTATGGCACAAATTCTACCCGCTTTGTTGATACCTGGTGTTTCAATCCTAAGTTACAAAGTTGGGATAAAGTAGCAGACTTTCCTGGTGAAGCAAGAAACAATGCAGTAGCATTTGTTATCAATGGAAAAGGTTATGTCGGTCTAGGTACAAATTCAAAGGTGATGTACACCGATTTTTATGAGTATGACCCCAAAACGGATAAATGGAGCAAAATTACAGATTTTATAGGAGCAGCTCGTTATGGTGCCGTTGCTTTTACGCTAAATGGAACAGCATATGTCGGTACAGGGCGGGATTTTGATGGTCAGGATTATAATGATTTCTTCTCTTATCAGTCGACCCCGACTGGAGGCAACTGGAAGAAAATAGCGAGCACACCAAATAAACGGTCATTTCCATTTGTATTTATCCTGAATAATTTAGCTTATTTAGGTGGTGGTGCAAGTAACAATCAAAATGTAAGTTCATTTTATAGCTTTGATGGAACGACTTGGAAAGAAAAACAGCCACTTGCTGGAAGAGATGACAAATATAATTACAATCTGACAAGATTAAGTGCTTCTGCTTTTGTACTCAATAACAATGCATATATAACTGGCGGTTTGACAACAAGCAGTGGTGCTCCTGCAAACAAAACGTGGAGGTATGTTGCAACAGGAGATTATTGGCAAGAACATCAGAATTTCCCCGGTTCTGCCCGGCATCAAGCGGTTAGTTTTGTACATGGTAATGTCGCATACATTACTACAGGCCGTTCCGGAACGACTCCATTTTATGATATGTGGAATTTCACACCAAACCCCTGGTAATTGAAGGAGTGATAATCTCGTGCCAAAAAAGGCAATTTTGGGATGCCAATTGTGGGCGAGATTAATTCCAAAAATTGTCAATGAAATTTTTCATTGACACCACATAAATTAACAGCATCAAATCAAAAATATAATTCTAAAAAAATGATCCAATTCGTCATACAGGTTGAAGATCAAATTATTGGCAATTCCATTATCCTTCTTTACAGTGATATAAATGGCTGTTGGATCTCACTATTACTATTCCAAATTAATTAAAAGATATGAAACATTTTTTGACTTGCCTACTGGCAACTGCAACCTTTTCTACCTACAGCCAGACAGCAGATAAGGTATTAGCAAGAGTGCGTTATAATTTTATGCACCTACAGGACACGACTAAGAAAGATGTTATCCATAGAGAAGAAATGTTGCTTATAATCGGGAAAAATGCATCCTTATACACTAGTGGCCTTAAAATAGCGCAGGCTCAGGGTATCAAGCGTATGCTAATAGCTTCAAATGCACAACATGCTACTGTTATGTCCACAACGGCAAGTGCAGCTTCCTCGGCATCAACTACCGTAGGGTCTGAAATCAGGGATATCCCTACTTTAACAGATTACTTTTTCTTTTTTAAAGAGCAAAAATTCTATACAAAAGAACAGATCATCAAACAATATTTGGTTCAGGAAGACGCTCCAAAAATTAATTGGACAGTGACTAATGATACGACCAGCTTCTCCGGTATACATTGCCAAAAAGCAACAGCAGACTTTAGAGGTAGAAAATGGGTTGCCTGGTATTCTCCAGAACTTCCTTTCCAAAGTGGACCATGGAAATTAAACGGACTTCCAGGTTTAATTATAGAGGCTTATGATGAAAATGAAGAGGTACAGTTCAGGTTTGCAGGGATAGAAAATGTAACTGCTGCGAACAGCATGTCTCAAGAGAAAATAAAATTAGAAGCTGCTGGTATACGTCCGGAAATGCAGCTCTATATCAATGAAATTAATACGTATTTGGGAGATGAAATTAAATTACCAGAGCATATCATCAAGACAGATATAAAACAGCTCACTAAACTTAAAAAAGCACTAGAAAAAGATCCAGAGGGATTTTTTAAATCACAAATGGATTTCGGCACTGTGGATGCTCGTCACAAAACAATGCCCGCATTATCATTCGGAAGCGGTATGATCAAAAATATGAAAGAGAATAATCCCATTGAGAAAAATGATCCTAAATGAAAAAGAAGGTATGCATGACAGTTGTGTTGACATTTGGTTTTCTTTTATCTGCATTTTCACAGTTGCAGATAAAAGGAAAAATTACAAATTCAAATGGTGAGCCTATTCCTGCTGTAAATCTGATCTTGAAAACAAAAGATGGACTTGTTTTAAATTTTGGAAGTTCATCTAAAATAGGCTTATTTAACCTTACATTTCCGAACAATACCACAGACACGATTATATTAACTGTAACAGCAGTCGGTCTTAAAAATCAACGCATCATTTTAGATAAAAAAAATATTAAACCTAATTATGATCTGGTAATGATCGAAGAGCCGTTTAAAATAAAAACAGTGGATATTATAAGCAGACCAAAGATCACGTCCAATGGGGATACGCTCAATTACACAACTGCTCATTTTACCAGTAGCGAGGATCGAACAATTGCAGATGTGATCAGGAAGATGCCGGGAATTAAAATCGAAGATGATGGAAAAATAAAATATAATGGTAAAGCTATATCCAATTTCTATATAAATGGTGATAATATGCTCAATGACCGCTACAATGTCGGAACGAAAATTCCACACGGAGCAGTTGAAAAAGTTCAGGTCATTGAAAAAGATCAACCGATCAAACTTTTGCGACAGAATAATATGAGCGACAATGTTGCTATCAATCTCGTAATAAAGGATGAGGCCAAATTAGATATCATAAAGGAAGTTCGTGCAGGAATCGGAATCCCGAAAAAATTCGAAGCGAATTTTATTGCGATGTCCTTCGGTAAAAAGTTTAAATTTATTAACAATGCAACAGCAAACAATATTGGAATAGATCCTAGAATTGAAATCCAGGCACATGGGAACAATAAATATGCTAATGAAAACAATAAACCGCAGGAGCTTTTATCAACCGGAACTGGGGGTAGTCCTCCTCTACCTCAGAGCAGATATCTGTTCAATACATCAGCATTAGCAAACCTAAATAATTATTACAGGATCAATAACGATCTTACTGCAAAATTTAATTTCTCTTATCTATATCAGCATGAAACGCAACAGATGGACGTTTCATCTCATACCTATCTAAGTAACGGTGAGACATTCAGCTACGAAGAAACACAGCTCAATAAAACGAATATACAAAAAACACATAGCGAACTTGATTTAACAGGCAATACTGATTCTTATTTTTTTAACAATACGCTAATCGCAAGCTTCGACCCAAAGCAGGTGAATTCTGGAATAGCAATCAACCTCAAGGATGCTGATCAGATACTTAAACAACAAACTTTTGATATATCAAATGAACTAAACTATATAAAGAAGATGAAATCATCTCATACGGTTAACTTCCATTCTTACTTAAACCTCACATCACAACCTGAATCGCTTTCCATAAATCCAGGGTTAAATGACTCCCTGCTCAATAATGGCATTCCTTATGCAAGTTTAATACAACAAGTAGAGACGCCAACTTTTTTCACCAACAACTACGTGACATATGGTCTGCGTACTGGTAGATTTAAACAAAATTATAAAGTGGGAGTTAGTACACAAGATCAGCAACTTATTTCGAACCTCTATCGTGAACAGTATGACGAAAGCAAGCAACTGATTAACACAATGACCAATGATATTGAGTGGTTTAAAAGAAAGGTATATGCCGAAGGTTCCTACGAATATACTGGAAATAAAATCCGAGCATCTCTTATTGTACCTGTAGGATTTAATAAGATTAGTTACCTTGATGTAGATAAAAAATTGGACACCTCCTTAAACCGTGTTTTTGTTGATCCTAGTGTAAAAGTTGATTATCGGATTGGAACTGAAAATGAGATAGCAGTAAATTATAATTTCAACAATAAACTTGGTGGAATCGAAGAAGTCTACAAAGGAATAATTTTAAAAAACTATCGGTCTCTGTATGCAAATGATGCTCCAGTATCAGAACAGAAATCCCATCATGTAAACGCTACCTTTAGATTTAAGCAGTCTTTAAACATGCTTTTCTTTAATCTATCTGTCAGTTACGATCATACATCTTTCAATACTATTTCATCGTTTCGGGTCGATAAAAATCTGCAACAGAAAATAATCCTGGCTATGAAAAATAGAAATTCAGTTTTATCATTTAATGCAAACGGCAGTAAATATCTACCTCCTATACAAAGTACATTTAATGTTTCGGCTAACTACGAAATCAAGAGGTTCACACAGCTGCAAAATGGTTTAGTTGAAAATTTCAATACATCAACAGTATCTTATGCCGCAGGGATCGAATCAAAGCTTACAAATTTTCTCAGCTGGTCGTACCTTGGCAACTATTCCATCACCAACAACATACCAGGAATTGATACACAAGTAAAAATAAACCCGAAACAGCTTACGCAAAGATCCGGTTTAACTGCAAATTATTTTAAAAATTTATTTATAACCCTTTCGGCGGAGCATCGTTTTACAAAGCAGGCGGGACAGCCAAACCTAAACTTTATATTTTCAGATTTCAGCTCGAGATTCGTTTTTGTGAAAATAAAAACCGATTTACAAGTTGGATTAACAAACTTGACCAATATCAAAAAATTTGGAACGATTGATTTTTCACCAAACGCAATGAAGGTATCGAACTATCGTCTCCCAGGACGACAAATGATGATCAAAACCACATTTAATTTTTAAAAGCAGGCAAATTATTGGTCTTCACCTACCCACTTGTCAAATTGCTCCCTTCATTTATTAAGTGGGGACAAGCTTATCTACAACCTTTAGACAAACTTGTCCACTATTTTTTTACTTGGAAAGTAATGTCAGGACGGCTTCACCAACAGCTTTTGCTGATTGTGGGTTCTGTCCCGTAACCAATCGTTGGTCTACTACGACATGTTCTTGCCATACACCTGATTTTTCGTAAATACCACCTCGTTCTTTTAACTTTTCTTCTAATAAAAACGGAACTACCTGATCTAATTTTACGGCTCTTTCTTCATCATCACTAAAACCATTGACTTTCTTTCCTTCAATCAGATAACGACCATTATTTAACCGAATGTTTATTATACCAGCAGGTCCATGACATACTGCACTCACAATACCACCTTGCTCATATATTTTGGTTGCAACAGTTGCCAATTCCTTATTTTCAGGAAAATCCCACATGGCACCATGTCCGCCTGCATAGTGAATAGCAACGTAATCGGCAGGATTTATTTCACTTGGTTTTTTAGCTTGGGTTATTTTAGTATGATAAACGCGATCATTCCAAAATTCGGCATTGACCTGATCGGTTAAATCAAAGCCATCGACAGGTGACTCTCCTCCTTTTGGACTCACAAAGTCCATTTCATATCCTGCATCTTTAAATATTTTCCATGGATGGGATACCTCCGAAAGATAATAACCCGTGGGTTCTCCTGTATTTCCTTTTTTATCATGACTGGTCACCACAAATAAAATTTTCTTTTTCATATTTGGAGATTTTGCAATTTGTGCAGTTGCGGTATTTGTTAAGAAAAAAATGGCGCAACATGCAAAGGCCAATATTCCATTTCTGATCATCTTCATTGTTTGATAGTATTAATTTAAGGTATTTTATATATTAATGAGAAATATAGCGCTCGATTTCCATTACTTCGCAAGAATGTAGTCCTGCAAAAGTCGATAGCTAGGCTCTATTCGTTTTTCAGCTATGCGAAATGAGGAACA
Source organism: Sphingobacterium sp. JUb20 (assembly GCF_004342035.1). Taxonomy (NCBI): domain Bacteria; kingdom Pseudomonadati; phylum Bacteroidota; class Sphingobacteriia; order Sphingobacteriales; family Sphingobacteriaceae; genus Sphingobacterium; species Sphingobacterium sp. JUb20. The sequence goes on from NZ_SLYV01000024.1 coordinate 18,154, forward strand.
ATAAACTCTGTAAACTCTTGTATCAATTCATCTGCTGGTCTTCGTGTGGGTTTGATATTTAATATTATATGTGATAATCCCTCTTTACGCTGTTCTTCCCAGAATTCAATTAAAGCGTCTCGCCCTCCTGATAAATGAAAATTGGACAACACTAGTGGACTAAAACGATCTTCCGATAAATCAAAGAATTGTCCATAACCATAAGGTATAAAACAGTCATGATCTGCAGCTTGCTCTAACTGCTGTACACGCAACTTCACATTTCTTGCCGCATCACCATGCCAGATCCATCCGTCCATATTATTGCTGATCCATTCAATACTTTGCCCCCCACGTCCAATTGAAATGGTCGGTATATGTCCTGAAATAGGTTTCGGTATCAGGTCTAAGGTACCGTCGAGGGAACCATAAAATTCAGAACGAAATTGAGGGAAGCTTTCTTCAGTAACTTTTTTTATAATTTGTCTTGCTTCGCGAAATCTTTCCGAACGGGTTTCAAAATCGCAACCAAAAGCAGGATACTCACCAAAGCGATCTCCAGAAGCAAGCCCTAAAAGAAAACGTCCTTCAGAAAGCTGATCGAGTGTCGCGGCTTGTTTTGCAACGATCAAAGGGTCACGAAGCGGGAGTACAATGCCAGCGGTACCAATCGTAATATTACTGGTCTTCCCAGCTAAATAACTGCCATATACCATAGGGTCATAGACCTGACCGGCATCGCCAAATTGGGGATCTAAAAAGGGAACATCTCTTAGCCATATGGCACTTATACCACCTTGATCTGCGAGCGAAACTATTTTTTCTAACCTGGATATATCAGGGACCGGACTGTCGGGGTAACCCACCATAGGAGACATAAAACCAAACGTGAGTTTTCCGGGTTTAAAAATATTTGAATACCCTTTATGTCTCATATTATTTTTTTTCATCATGTATCATTTAAACTTAAAAATTACCGACCACGATTCAATCGAATACTATAAAAAGTAAGTAATACTGCTCCAATTAGGAATAGTGTACCAATCCAAGGGGTACTCTGCAAACCTAGGGATGAAGTGACGACTAACCCTCCGGCGTAAGATCCGATCGCGATGCCGATATTAAACGCTGCAATATTTATTGCTGAAGCGACATCTTCTGTGCCCGGCAATTCTTTTTCGGCAATCTGAACAACAAGCAATTGTAAACCTGGTACAGTGGCGAATGACAATAGACCGATTAGAAATAAAGTGATAATACTAAGCACCGTATTGGATACCGTAAAATAGAAAACGAAAAGAACAAGTGCTTGGATAATGAACATCCAAAACAATGCTTTTAAAGGAGCTTTATTGGCAATTTTTCCGCCTACAAGATTTCCAATCGCTATCGCAATACCGTAAATCAGCAGGATAACGGTTACTGTCGACTCTTGTAAACCTGTAATCTCCTGGAGAATGGGTGAAAGGTAGGTAAAGACAACAAATGTGCCTCCATACCCCATTGCTGTCATCAAAAATGCCAAGATCAGCTTCTTATTCGTCAGAACTTTAAGTTGTGCAGTTAATGCTATTCCTTTAGCATTTTTCAATGTATTAGGTAGCAGCATAACACTTGATACCAAACCGATAATGCCCAATATGGAAACGCCTACGAAGGTTGCTCTCCAACCAAAATGCTGACCAATGAATGTACCTAACGGTACGCCAGTGACAATCGCGAGTGTAAGCCCGGCAAACATAATGGATATAGCAGTCGCTCTTTTTTCTTCTTTAACCAAAGAGGCTGCAATCGTGGATCCTATGGAAAAATATATACCATGAGCGAAACCGGTTAAAACTCGCGCAATAACTAAGGTGATAAACCCTGGAGCAAGTGTTGCAAATATATTTCCAATGATAAACAGCAAGACTATGGAAATTAACAAGGGTTTACGAGGAAATCGGGAAGTCAATGCTGTAAGTATAGGCGCTCCTATCGCTACCCCTATGGCATAAAGACTAACTAACAGACCTGCTGAGGGAATGGAAATCGCTAGATCTTTCGCGACAGTAGGCAACAGTCCTACAATAACAAACTCTGTCGTACCAATTCCAAAAGCTGTAATGGTCAGTGCCCAAAGTGCTGCTGGCAGACCTTTTTTCTCATCTCTCAAAGAGGCTTTGGGTAAATTTGATGCTATATTATTCATATTATTATAATTTACAATTTGGTCATGTATCCTTAAACTGTATTCTTAGTAAAAGCACACAATGAGATCAAGCTAATAAAGAGCGCGGCATATTTGTTTGTATACATCTGAATAGTCAATGACTTCTAAATTAAATTGATGATCCAAACATTGCAGCTCATGGCAAAATACTTCGCACATTTTATTTGCTATTTCAATACAAAGTACGGGCGGATATAGCTATCATCAAAATAATAAGAATTATAGTTATGTATAAAAATAATAATAGCAGAATGCCATTCTAATATTTGAAGAAAATGGCGCTATTTATCAGAAAAATTAGGCTGAAAAATTACTGACGGAGTTACATGTTGCGTTATCAAAATGTGCTCTATTCTTAACAAGAATAGTAGAAATCGACAAGAGGGGAAATCACTAAATAGTTAATAACATTAAAAATCGAGGATACTCCATAGATCTTTACTGAAATTAGCTGGATTGATTGCAGTGTAATAATGAAACGTTAGATAAAACAACATACAAAAAATACCGTTTGGTGGACAGGACATCTATTTTGGGATATCAATTTTGCGTCTTGGATCCATAATTACAATAACAGATCTTTAATCATATCAATTTGATGCGATGAAACGACATTTTTATTGTAGGCTAAATAGAGTTTAATAGGATGTTTTTTTAGATTAGGACAGATCTCTTTTAATTTTTTATCCTGAATATAGGATTCTGCAATATAACTTGGAACAATACTCAGACCATGCCCCTGTATAAGCGTACCTATTAAAGCATTAAAATCAGGGATAATCAAGCATGGTTTAATATTGGGTCGTTTCTTAAAATTCTCTTGCCAGAAACTCTTGACGAGTATTAAATCACTGCTATAGGTATACCATTTTTGATTTAATAGCCATTGTTCAATTTCATCTTGCTGATCGACAGATAGTATATCTAGTTCATGTGTATCCAAAGAGGAATTAGCTACAACAATATCCTCGCTTATAAAAATCTCTTCATATTGAATGTTCTTTTCTTGACCAGAATATTCACTTATTAAAAAATTTAGATTACCAAGTAACAGATTGTCCTTTAGGATCGAAAAATCATCAAATTCAAACACAAGATTAGCGGGCGCAAGTCCAACCTTTGAAGAAATTTTATTTGTATAAAAATCTCTTGAAACACCAATACAGGTAAGGGGTATATCCGATTCTCTGGTATACCTAAACTCAGATTCAAGTCGCTCCAAGCCTTCCAATGGCCCAATCAGTTGTGAATAAAACAATTTCCCATAATCCGTCGGAACCATTCTTCGGGGTTTGCGTTCAAACAATTTCTTTCCTATGTGTGCTTCTAAAAACGATAGATGCTGGCTCACATTAGGTTGTGAAATTAAGAGAACTTTTGAGGCTTGTGTTAAAGTCCCTGTATTATATATCGCTTTAAATGTTCTAAACCATTCTAAATTAACCATAGCATTTGATATAAATTATTTTATAGATATCGATAATTTAACCTATTTATTTTATAAACAAAGCTACACTAGCTTTGTGGCACACAAAAAAATAAAAATGGACAATATTTATGATTTTTATAGTCGCAAAAGTAAAAGGTATTTTGGAATTATACTAGGACTATTATTTTTAACAGCGGCTTGTTCCCCAAAAATAGAGAAATCTGAGGAGGAATCGATTACAATTCCTATCGCTGAAATTAAGAAAGAGCGTTATGAAATGGCGGACTACTTTCCTGGAGTAGCTTCTGGAATTAACAACGTTGAATTACGGCCGCAAGTCTCTGGCTATCTGGATAAAATCTTAGTGGATGAAGGTGCTTATGTAAAAAAAGGACAAGTACTATTTATTATTCAGGAAAAGACATTTCAAGAGACTTATCAATCGGCTACAGCTTCGACAGAAATGGCACAATCATTAGTAAAAAAAGGACAAATTGAATACGATAGAATTAAACAGCTTGAACGTGCAAATGTGCTTTCTAATGTTCAACTACAAACGGCTAAGGAGGAGCTCGACTTTGCAAAAGCTGCGGTTAGAAAAGCAGAAGCAGATGAAAAATTAGCGGCCATAAAGAAGAGCTTTACACATATAATTGCCCCTGTTAGTGGTTACATTGGAAGAATTCCTTACAAAAAAGGTGCGTTAGTTGGTCTACAAGAAAAGGAACCGCTCACTGTACTATCGGACATATCTGAAATTCATATTTACTTCTCCATGAGTGAAACAGATTTTTTAAAATTCAAATCGCATTATTCGGGTTCAACTATTGAAGAGAAAATTAAGCGCCTTCCTCCTGTTCAATTACAGTTACCAGATGAATCCATTTTTTCTGAAAACGGAAAAATTGACTTAGTCCTCGGGCAATTTGATGCACATACAGCGGCTATCAATTTTAGAGCGACCTTTAAAAATACGGGCAATCTGCTACGATCTGGAAACACAGGTAGAATTATTTTGCCAAAATATTATGATGATGTTATTAAAATACCCCAATCGGCTACATTTAAAATTCAAGATAAAATCATGGTTTATACTGTTGGAAAAGATAATACCGTTCATCTTGCTTCCTTAAAAATAAGGGATAAGGATGAGCATCACTATGTGGTGTCTGAAGGTGTCGACATCGGTGATCGGATTGTTTCAAAAGGCGCTGACCGCCTGAAAGAAGGACAACGTATTAACCCCGTAAACGAATAAAGATGTTAAAGAAAATAATAAATAGACCGGTTACCGCAACTGTAATCGCTTTTTTAATGGTGATCATGGGAGTTTTGGCAATGATACGTTTACCAATGGAAACTTTTCCAGAAATCGCTCCTCCCTCTGTAGTCGTCAGTGCACGTTATCCGGGAGCAAATTCAGAAACTGTGGCTCGCTCTGCCGCTATCCCTCTGGAGCAAGCTATAAATGGTGTAGAGAACATGATGTATATGACATCCTCTTCGTCTAATGATGGAAATCTAAATATCACGGTGTTCTTTAAGCTAGGTACTGATCCGGATCAGGCTGCAGTAAATGTACAAAATCGTGTAGCACAGGTGACGAGTCAGCTTCCTAAGGAAGTCATTGATAATGGTATCAGTACAGCTAAGCAAAATAACAGTATGATTATGATCATTGATTTTGAAAGTACAAATCCGAAGTATGATGCTACATTCTTGAATAATTATGACTTAATCAATATTGTTCCATACATCCAACGTATTCCCGGCGTCGGAAAAGCACAGGTTTTTGGAAGCAAAGATTATGCGATGCGCATTTGGTTAGACCCTGCCAAGATGGCTAACGCTAACATTGACGCAAAAGAAGTACTGCAAGCAATTGATAATCAAAACATAGAGGCAGCTCCTGGCAAATTTGGCGAAGGTAGCGACCTTTCTTTTGAATACAGTTTAAAATATCAGGGTAAATTTAATGATATAGAGCAGTATAAAAATATCGTTATCCGCGCAAATGCTGATGGCTTAGTTTTAAAATTAGGAGATGTAGCGAAAGTAGAATTAGGTTCCCTAGATCATTCTTTTGCAACTGCACAAACGCTAAATGGAAACCCAGGTACTGGAGTAGCAATTTTTCAGACTCCAGGTTCAAATGCAAATGAAATCCAAAAAGAAATACTCAAATTCATGGAAAAGGCTGAGAAAGATTTTCCTGAAGGTATTAAGTATTATATTGCTTATAGCACCAAAACCTTTTTGGATGCTTCCATTAGTCAAGTAAAAAGTACGTTGATAGAGGCATTTATTTTAGTCTTTCTAGTCGTTTTTCTATTTCTGCAAGATTTCCGATCCACATTAATCCCTGCAATTGCAGTTCCGGTTTCTATTATCGGCACATTCTTTTTCATGAGTATTTTTGGTTTTACGATCAATCTGCTTACTTTATTTGCTATGGTATTGGCTATTGGTATTGTGGTTGATGATGCAATTGTAGTAGTCGAAGCAGTACATAGTAAGCTGCATGGAAAAAATCAGAGTGCTAAATCGGCTACAATTTCGGCAATGGGAGAAATTACAGGACCAATATTGTCGATTACCTTAATTATGTCTGCCGTATTTTTACCAATTGGATTAATAGAAGGGCCTGTAGGAGTTTTTTATAAACAATTTGCATTTACTCTGGCTATTGCTATCGCCCTTTCTGCCATTAACGCACTAACCCTTAGTCCTGCCCTATGTGCTATTCTATTAAAAGAGCAGCACACCGAAAGCAATAAGAAAACTAAAGGCCTACAAAGATTTTTTTATGTGTTTAATGTCGGTTTTGATGCCGCCACAAATAAATATAAAAAGATCGTTTATTTATTGATAAAGAAGAAGTGGCTCGCTATAACCGGGTTGGTAATCGTAAGTATCATTACAGTACTCCTTGCAAAAAGCACACCGAAAGCATTTATCCCGACAGAAGATCAGAGTCTGGTTATGACTGCCTTTAGTTTGTCGCCAGGAACATCATTAGAAAGGACAAAAGAAGTCACAGCAAAGCTTAGTGAGAAGCTAGGCAACATAGACGGTATGTACTATAATGCGATGGTTAATGGCAATAACCTTTTGGCAGGTACCGCATCCCCTTCGTACGCGGCATCTTATTCCATTCTAAAACAGCCTAAAGATAGAGCGATCAATCATGATATCAATGTAATCATGGATTCTATACGGTACTATTTTAATCAATTACCGGAAGGAAAGCAATTGACATTTTCTATGCCCACAGTACCGGGTTTTGGAAATGTGGATGCACTAGATGTTGTTCTCAAAGATAATTCAGGAGGCGATATTCAGGAATTTGCAACAATAACCGATAGTTTCTTAAAATCGTTATCCCAAAGGAAGGAAATAGCATCGGCGTTTACCTCTTATAATGCAAAATTCCCACAATATATGATTGACGTTGATGCTATAAAGGCTAAACAACTGGGATTGGAAGTTAAAGATGTAATGGAAACGATGCAAGCATATTTTGGAGGAACTTTTACTTCAGATTTTAACCGGTTCGGAAAATATTATCGGGTAGTTGTGCAAGCAAATTCCAAATTTCGTCAAGATGAAAGCTCATTAAAAGAAGTATTCGCAAAAAATACCTATGGACAAATGGTTCCCTTACAGTCAATTGTTAATCTAAAGCCTGTATTTGGACCTGAACAAGTTACCCATCTCAATCAGGCAACTTCCATTAATTTGAATGTACAGGCTGCTAAAGGATTTTCTTCGGGTGATGCAATGACCGCTATTAATGAGACTGCAGCTAAACTTCCAGCAGGGTTCTCGCATGAATATATAGGGATGGCTAAAGAGGAAAGTGAAGCGGGTAATCAGACTGTTGCGGTATTTGTACTTTGTATTGTTTTCGTCTACTTTTTACTGGCGGCACAATATGAAAGTTATATACTTCCCTTTGCAGTCATTCTTTCCTTACCTCCAGGTATATTGGGTGTTTTTGGATTTATCAATATCATGCAGGTCAGTAATAATATTTATGTGCAGATTGGTATGATCATGCTCATCGGACTACTGGCAAAAAACGCCATTTTAATTGTAGAGTTTGCACTGCAACGCAGGCATTTTGGTCGTTCTTTGGTAGAAGCCGCAATGCAGGGTGCCGCATCACGTTTAAGACCTATTCTGATGACCTCCTTTGCCTTTATTGCAGGGATGATGCCGTTATTATTTTCAGGTGGCGCAACGAAGCAAGGAAATCTTTCCATTGCCTCCAGTACCATTGGAGGTATGTTTTTGGGTGTTATACTTGGGATTTTTATTATCCCTGTCTTATTCGTTACATTTCAATATTTGCATGAAAAAATATTTGGAGTTAAAAAAAACAATCTAATATAACGCATGAAAAGATCAACTAATATTAAAAACTTAAGCATATTTTCTCTTAGTATTTTCTTCTCTTCCTGCGCGATAGTAAAAGAAGATTACAGAAAAAATATATCGATCCAGCCACAATATAAAACGGAATTAGATTTAAATAAATCGAAAGAGGTTGATCATACTTCATTTGATTCGTGGAGTGATTTTTTTAAGGATGATTCTTTGCGTTGGGTATTGAATGAGATGCTGGCCCATAATTTCGAAATAGGAATGGCTCAACAATCTTTAAATATGTATAAAGAATATCAAAAAGAAGCTAACCTTTCGGGGTTGCCTGAAGTAAATTTAGTGCTAGGGGCAAAAATGGATTACTTTTCAGAAAAAGGATTCTACGGAAGTCAGGGGACTAACATAGCGTCGACATTAAATTCCAGAAAAATTGAAGATTATTCTGTACATGCGAATATTAATTGGGCTTTAGATTTTTACGGCAGTACAAAAAACAAAAAAAAGATTGCATTTTATAATCGTTTAAAATCGGAGATGCAATTACATAGTTTACAAGTGGCACTACTATCTTCCGCTGCACAAACTTATAGCACGCTGCAAATGCTCAATAAGCAATTACTCATTACCCGCAAAAACTTAAGCATACAGAAGAGTTTAGTAGAAATGATGAAAAGTCAGTACATAAATGGAAACATTAGTAGCCTCGCCGTACAACAAACTGAGCGCCAATATCATGATGTTTCAGGACAGATTCCAGATCTATTACAGGCAATTCAAATCCACGAAAATTATTTGAATCAATTAATGGGTAAAAATCCGGGATCTTTACTTTTCATATCTCCTAAGGCTATGGTAGATGATCAAAAAATAGTATTGGGTGTACCAGCGGACTTACTGTCCAAACGATCAGATTTAAAAGCTAAGGAACACGAAGTAGAGATCGCTTATGGGCAATTAAGTCTTAGTAAAACAAATCTTTATCCTTCCTTTATGATCACTGCAAACCAAGGCTTAAATAGCATGCGGGTAAGTGACTGGTTTAACCCCGCTTCATTTTTATCACAGTTTGTAGCGCAGATGACACAACCTTTATTTAATAGACGTAAAAATAAAACCGAAGTAAAAGTTCAAGAATTTAATATTCAGCAAAAAATATTAAGCTTTAAAAATACTTATCTTATAGCGGTAAATGAAGTATCAGATGCACTTATTCAGATCGAGCAGACCAAAGAAAAAATAAGGTCTCTACAAGAGGAAAGTAAAGTTTTGCAACTCTCGTTAAAAAATGCACAGTTAATGTTTGATAATGGTGAAGCTTTATATTTTGAAATTTTAGATGTACAACAAAACTTATTAAAGAATGAGCTACAGATCGCTGCATCAGAAAATATGCTGAACACCTCACTCATAAAACTTTACATATCACTAGGTATTAACAAGATTTAATTTTCATCGTTCTAAAAGAACATGTAACCCCTAAAAAACAAAAATTTACAACCTTTAAGCTGAAGAAGGTGAATCCCTGTGGGCTAACTGTAATGGATTAATTATTTATTGCTAATGTGTGATTAACTTCAGTACGCTTGATGATGTGTTTAAAAAGCATTATTTACTTAAAATAGTGTTTTCCATCATTATGGTGATTTCATCTATACACAGGCTAGCGAGTAATCCTGCTAGTCTGTGTATTAAGAAAATGAATCGCTACATCTTTAGCAAAAGATGAAAGTGTTTGTTTACATCTTGTCATCGATAATTAAGAACAATTGCAGGTTAATTACTTTGCGCAACAACGGGAATGCTTTCAGCATTTTTATTTAATTCAAGTACAATCACCGTATCATCTGGATTCGGTAATTGCGTTGGTAAACTTAGCGCTATACTCCCAGTAACACTTTGTGAAAAAGTAATGACATCTCCGTTTAGTATATGCGCTTTTTTGACTTTTATGCCCTTTAAAGCAGGAAGTGTGAGTACATCCTCTTTTCGATCGAAAACGTGCACATATAATATTTTGCCTTTCCGTGTGCAAGCATAGGTATTGTTCGGAATAAATGGACCTCCTTTAGTGCCATAAATACTCTCGCCATAGGTGTTTAACCAATCGCCCATTTCTTTTAATAGATTAATCTGTCTGGCTTCAATACGGCCATCCAGCATCGGGCCAACATTAAAAAGGAGATTGCCGTTTCCTGCAGCTGTTTTTGCCAAGGTCTGGATACATTCTTTAGTGGATTTTAGTACATCATTGGGTTTCCATGCCCACTGGTTCGCAATAGTCATGCAGGATTCCCATGGATAATCCATATTTAATGCACCTATCTTCTGTTCCGGTGTCGCATAATCTCCGATAGCATCCGAAGACAAGCGTGTATGGTCTTCTCTTGTCCTATCAAAATCACTTATACCTTTTAAACGATTGTTAATGATGACATCGGGCTTCAACTGTTTTAACAAAGCATATACTTCCTGTGCATGGGCATCGGTCCATTCTTTGTCCCAGTTACCGTCGAACCAAAGCATATATGGGTCGTAATTGGTCAAGATCTCCGTTAACTCATCTTTCATAGTAGCAACAAATTTTGCCATGTCAGTCGTTGCGTTGATCTCCTTTGTACCCGCACGTGCATAAGGGTAATGTGGATCGTGCCAATCCAGTACGGTGAAATATATGCAGAATTTTAGACCATGCTTTTTACAGGCTGCCGCCAGTTCGCCCACAACATCACGCTTAAAAGGTGTCTCCATAATATTCAAATCTGAAAATTTGGTCGGCCATAAGCAAAAGCCATCATGATGCTTGGCTGTAATGGTCAAATATTTCATACCTGCATTTTTTGCAGTCTTTACCCACTCTTCAGCATTGAATAATACCGGATTGAATTCTTTATACAATTGGTCATAATCCTCAAAGGGAACTTGGTTTCCTCGACTCCATCCAATTTCGGTACCACGCAACGCGACAGGCCCCCAATGGATGAACAGGCCAAAACGTAAATCCATGAACTGATCGATTATAACTTTCGATGTTTTAACAATGGGTGTCACTTTTTCAACTTGAGCAGAGAGCGGTCCGCTAATGGTCAATAACAATAGAAGGTTTAAAAAATATTTCATATCATCACTTTATTAAGTTCTTTTTAAGGCATATTTAAACACCGAAAATTAGGTTGAAAAACAGTTACTCAGCTATTGTGTCATATCAACGGAACAGTGCAAAAGGTTTATATTTCAAAATTAACCCGATATAAACCTGGGCATTGCATCTATATTACCCTGATTTGACTCAATGTTATCCTGACAGATTGATGTAGCAAATCTTTGTCTTGTTTTAGATATTAACAACGACTTTATCGATGTCACGATTTGTTTCCACTTTTAAACGCGCCTTTCCTATTTCTTCAAATGAAAAGGCTTTATGGATACTCGTTTTTAAGAGGTTTTCTTTTAATAATAAAATAACTGCAATATGCTTATATTCGGAAATTGCACAGATTAAAAAAATACACATCAACACGATGATCAATTGGAATCGATAATTTAATAGCTTTAATTTCAACTTACGCGAGGTTTTCCGAGGCTGATATTGCGATTATCAAGTCAAAATTTACACAACATAAGTTTAAGCAAAAAGAATATATTCTTCAAGAAGGTCAGGTCTCTACGCACCTACATTTTATTGCGATTGGCCTGGTACGCATCTTTTACGTAAAAGATAGCAAAGAAATAACGAGCTACTTATCGAGTGACAATGGTTTTGTTTCCTCCTATTCAAGTTTTATAAACCAGTCAAAGTCTTATGAATACATCCAGTGTCTGGAAAAATCGCAAACGCTGGCCATCAGCTACAAGGATATGCAGGAGCTTTATGAAACTGTTCCCCAATGGGAAAGAATAGGAAGATTTTTCTCAGAACAGAATGTGTTATGTTTAGCAGATCGGCTGTTAAAACTCCAATCTATTCCAGCCAAAGAAAAGTATCTTGAATTTTTAAAAACATCTTCTGAAAAAATAGTGAAACGGACACCCCTTATCCATATTGCATCGTATCTAGGTATTACTCCTGAATCGTTAAGTAGAATCAGAAGCGAGATTTCTTAACATTTATCAAGGAGAAACAATAATCGATTAGACATTTTTGTATAAAAAAATACAAAAATGAAAGAGATCGCTAAAAATGTATACCAAATTCCGGTGCTACCAAGAAACAGTATCAACTGCTATATCATTGACGATGTACTGATTGATGCAGGAATAAGAAGTTCAAGCAAAACCATACTACAGGCACTTAAATATAAAAAAATCACCACCCATGCCTTAACTCATGCCCATGCTGACCATCAGGGAAGTTCTGCTGTGCTATGCAACACGTTAAAGATTCCACTCTGGACTTCTGAATTTGAAAAAAATAATGCGGAATCAGGAAATGTCACGAATGAATATCCGGATAAAAGGCATTTTATTGCTCGGTTTCAGCAACATTATTGGGCTGGAGAAGGTCATCATGTATCCCGTATTTTAAAGGAGGGCGACACGATTGGTAGTTTTATTGTTATCGAAACTCCTGGACATGCACCGGGGCATATTTCATTTTTTAGAGAGGAAGATCAGGTTTTAATCCTCGGTGATGTGCTTGTGAATATGAATTTAGTAACCACTGTTTCCGGGTTAAGCCAACCGCCCGATCTATTTACTAAGGATAAGAAATTGAACCTAACATCTATTCGAAAAATTTATAACCTAAAGCCCAAGATCATTTGTTTTGGACACGGACCTGTTTTATATGATAAGGGAGAATTAGAACAGTTTATGACGAATCATTATTCCTAACAGAAAGTGTCTAATAAACTTATTATCAATAAGCATTGAATGCGTATAGCGAACGGAATTATTAATCATAAACTTAGTCATCGTTCACACTAACCCTCTTCGTTTCGCCAGTCTCGTTTAAAATCATAAACATACAACTATCAACCCCATAAGTACAATGCATATTGTTAAACTTAGTGGATCCTGGAAAATTGTTCATGTGTTTTGGCAATTTAACAACGCAGAACAGCATTAAATATCCATTTGAAATGAATGGTTGTTAAAAGGGTCGGACAGTAAAAGCAGCCTATCGGCGAGATCTCAAATCCCACTGCTTTTCATCTGTTCTAAAAAGGCTCTAGAAGGTGCTCTAGAGCCTTTAATGATCGGAATGGGGTACCGAATTAAAGTTTTTATATTGTGTTACGCTAAATTATACATTTTTTTTACAGATTTAAAGAAACATCATAAATAAATGTCTCTTATACATAAATAAAAAAAATAGTTATAAAGAATCATTGAGACATGAGCTACTGCTTCTAATGCCTAAGGATAAAAAAAAGAGAAGCTTCCGACGTCTTCAAATTAAAAAAAATTAATGAGTCCCAATCATAAAAGCGCTAACAAGCCTCGCTCAGACAGCTAGCTAAAAGCTACTTACGACACACCCTCGCAAGTCTATCGTTATAAAAGACAAAACTTAACGATCCTCATACACGAATAGAAATAATCAAAATAGCAATTACATTGCGTCGGAGTTTTGAATCCACGTTCAAGCTATAGCTACGCGATCGCCAGGTTTTTAAAGAGCATTCAAACCTTATGCGTACAACTACCCAGCGGTGCTGCATCTTACTAACGTATTTTGGTCTAGCGACAGCGAATATCAGATACTTTATTACGAATATAGCTTAGCCTTAGTCTTCCCCTTACCCTCTATCTATATTTGATAGTATAAACTACAATTAGTAACTCTTTAAAAACAAGAACATGAAAAAGATTTTAATGACACTTTGCGCTGTCGGATTAATGTCCTCAGCTGCATTTGCAGGATCGGGCAAGGCACCGATTAAAGCGAAAGATGCGGGAATATTCTGTGAGTATACGCTAAATATCTACGACTCCAGCGGAAATTTTTTAGACTCTGAAGTCACATTATCCTACCAGGGTAGTGGATCTTGCGGCCGATTTTTCAAAACCATGCGATCGTATTACGCATCGCAAGGATATCAACTTAATTAACAAAAACAACTGATCTTACACTAAAAATTACCAAGATGAAAAAGATATTATTTGCACTGATTGCCACATTTGGACTTTATGCTTCGAGCATGGCAACTGAAATGAATACTAAACATGTTTCTAAAGAAACTGCAGTAAAGAACGAAAAGGCATGGAGATGCACAATGTCTGTAACCGTTTATGTGAACGGTGATGCTGTAGGTTACGATCATTACATCACAACGACCAATGGCTCGTGCCACACGTTCTTTAAAGCCATTAAAAAAATGTACACTGATCAAGGTTTTTCGATGAACTAGGATATCCTAAATTGAAAAGCTTTTCTAATCTGAGCCATAGTGTTATTTTTTCTATGGCTCATATCATATTTATAGTGCTCTTCGTACGCGCTATAACCGAATCTACAATTTAAATATAATACCCATGATACGTAATGTAATTTTACTGCTTTTAGCGGTAAGCGGAAGTCTTACTTCGAAAGCCCAACAGCTGATGGCGAGTTACGAATATATTCCCTCGCCTGTTGCCACGTTTAAAGAGGATGTCTATTATGACGGTACTGTAAAGATTGCGGTCCGCGATTCGATTTCGCTGAAAAAAGAAACTGCTACAGATCAGTCTGATGATGAAATGGAATCGAGCGAGCTTTCTATTGTGCTAGATGTAGGCAAAATATTCCGTAAAATTGTTATCCAGGATCCTAAACAAAAGGGACTGATAGAAACGCGATCACTGGATAGTAAAAACTACCTGGTAGAAGATCAGACATTCAAAGCTATCAACTGGAATACCGATTATCCGGAAGAAGAAAAATTCGGGGATAAAGTGTGTAAAAAAGCGACCGCAGACTACCGGGGTACAAAAGTTGTGGCCTATTATGATCCGGCTATTCCTGTACCGGCTGGTCCGTACAAATTCGGAGGGCTCCCGGGTCTTATTGTGATGCTATACACCGAAAGCGCTCATCCGCACTATTGGTTACTGAAAAAGGTCTCCTACCCTTTCGAAGGTCAGATTCCTGTAGACCGCAACTATGTACAAACCTTGCCTAAGATGTCACTGAAAAAATATGTAGAGCAGGATGAACGTAAGATTGCAGAGCAGATGCGCATTATGCGTTCCAAACTACCTGAAGGGGTCGAATTCAGTACCGAAAATAAAACGAAGACTCGAGGCACAGTAGAGCAGGTGTATGAATGGGAGCATGGTTCGAATTAGCTTTTTGCTGTTATTTTTAATACAGTTTTCACAAAGTTACTGCCAAACCTTGATACGGGGTAAGGTAACTGCACCATCGTCTACCCCAGCTGGTATTCGCGTCAATCTCGTTACTGAGAATGGTTCTGGAGGCTCGCATTACTCCTTTACAGATGCTAAAGGCCTGTTCCTCTTTTCAGGGGTAAGCCATGGAAATTATACGCTTATTTTTCAGTCGCTGGCCTACAAGTCCCTCAACAGATCCATTCATCTCAGTTCAGATACGCTGGAACTTTCAATCGAGCTGGAAGAAAGCAGGATACAGCTGCAGGAGGTATATGTAGCACCAAAAAAATTTATTAGGGCCGGGCGCGATACTATTGAACTTGATGCCAAAAACTATCTGCAGGGCGAAGAACGTACTGTTGAAGACCTGTTGCGCAAGATTCCGGGTATGCAGATCAGTGAAAACGGTACGATCAAAGTGGGCAACAAAGAGATTGAAAAGGTTATGGTGGAAGGAGATGATTTATTTGGAAAAGGCTACAAACTGCTCACGCAGAACCTCACCGTACATCCGATAGAAAAGGTACAGGTGCTGCAGCGATACTCAAACAATAAGCACCTGAAAGGAGTTGAACATTCTGAAAAGATAGCCCTCAACCTGACCCTCAAAAGTGAAAGTAAATCGGAATGGGTAGGCAGTATCGATGCGGCAGCAAGTGTAATCCCTACTGAATTTTACGATGCACAGGTTAATCTGATGAATTTTGGAAAAAAAACAAAATATTATCTATTGGGATCGGCCAATAATAATGGTCTGGAGACTCTACGTGGCATAGACCATCTGATCTTGAGCCAGGATCCGAATGAACCTGGTCAGGTAGGTCTCCAAGTTTCAACTCCTTCCCTACTGGAGAACAAACCGAGCTTAAATGAATTTGACCCGCAACGTTCAAACTTCAACAACGACAAGCTCCTCTCCTTCAACGGTATCTTTTCGCCAAGAAAAGACCTAAAGATCAAATGGCTGGGTTTTGGCAATAGTAAGAAAAATAGTTTTGTCAGGCGGAGCTTATCCGAATACGCGATTGAAGATGTAAAATTCACAAATCACGAAGATCTTCACTACATCAATTCGGATATTAATTATTTCAGCAAAATAGAGCTGCAATATGATCCAGGTAAAAATTCGACCATTACATATATAGGTACATTGGGCAATATCAAAGCTAATGATATCGGCGAACTGACCTTCAATGGTATCGGATCATTGGAAACGATCAAAAAACGAAGCTTCCTTTCAAACCATTTACTGAGCTACACGCAGAAATTAGCCGAACGTACCGTACTGGTCTCTTCATTCCGCTGGATCAGGCAACGTTCCCCCATCAACTATGCGGTAGACCAGTTCCTGTATGGCGATCTATTCGAAGCTGAAGGTATAAAGGCTGATAGTATCAAAAACGTTTGGCAGGATACTGAAAATAATGTGGATTATTATGGAATGATCACCGAGTTAGTAAAGCGCGATGGGAAAGGCAATCCGTTCAGTGCTTCGATAGCGCATGAAATTACGTTTCGTGGCTTCAATTCGGCATTCTATCTGATGAATGGTTCTGGAGAAACTTATCGTCCAAAGGATTTTTTTAATCGGTTGAATTTTGAAGAACACAATACAGCATTATCTGCACAATATACCTGGAAATCCCGAAGGCTGGAGTTGACACCGAGCATCACAGCACGCCTGCTTCACTCTACCTTACAGGACAAGCTTGCTCCACAGGCCCAGTCCAGCATAAATAAATTATGGTCTCCAAAAGCTACTATTCTATGGAGGACGCATAGCAAGGGGGAACTGCGCAGTGATGTTTCCTACCAAATGAATATGTCGCAAAGTGCTCTTGATGTACTGCCCAATTTTGTTTATAAGGGAAACCGGACTTTTTCAAGCGGTTTAAAAGAAAATCCCATCCTGGATATATTTAGTGTCAATGCTGTCTATACTTTAGGTAAAATGACGGATAAACTGTATACAATCTTATCAGGTGGATATAGTCAGCAGTTCGATTACATCGGACAACAGCAAGAACTGAATCCTGACTACAACCGCAACAATCTTGTTCTTTTTAAGAACAGAACGCTCACTTATTTTAATGCGCAGCTGAACTATTTCGTCGCTGGAATAAAAGGTAATATAAGACTTACCGGGGATGGTCAGCTGGCAAATTACCAGACGCAGGTCAAAGGACTTCCACCCTTACCGATACAAACGGCAGTTTACCAGGTTAGTCTTGATTACCGAAGTGTCTGGGAGAGTCCGATCAATATTTTTACTGGACTGCAGTTCTATAATTCGATACTTCGAAATGGATCAACAAGAAGTGTTATCCAGTCTAAGTTTGAAGCGAATATCAATGCCCGCTTGAGTAAAAAAATACGTACATCACTGAAAAACGAACTGTACCGATTCGAAAAAGGGCAGTACAGCCCAAGCCAGTATTATCTGTTCTCGGACTTTTCTCTACAGTATTTTATCCTAAAAAAAATGCAATTGGAACTTACAGCAAAAAACATCTTCAATGTAGATACATTTACGCAATCTGTGCTTTCGGACAGCCATCAGTCCACCCAATCTTATGCGCTACGTCCAAGACAGGTTATGCTTGGTATAAACCTGAGTTTTTAGCTAGCCTCGGAAAGTATGTACCATACAACCCTATACCAGCGAGATGGGCGAGCGACAGATTGAGCTAATTTTTCGATAGTACGGGTACTTTCCATTATCTTTAAATATAATTATATTCATCTAGTATGCCTTCTTCCAAAATAAATGATATAACTGTCTTTTTAATTACACTACTGCTGTTTTCATGCGGTAAAAATAATCGCTCTTCTAGTGTAACAGAAAAGGAAAACAGCACCTCAAAAAAAGATTATATCGCCTTTCTTATAAGCACGGATACTTTACCTTTAGTGGCAAAAATAAATGCCATAACATCAGAAGACCGTATCCTTTCAAGAAGTAAAGATAGCGTCGCAATAGCGATGCATTATTTCTTTCAAGCAAAGCTTAACTATTGGGATAACAACTTTCAAAATGCGTCTATCTTGCTGGATAGTATGAAAGTAGGACACCAATCTGGCGATCTCTATTTTTTAAAAAAATGGGCTTCGCTGGAACAACAGACAAGAGGAAGTAATGTCGTAGATGCTGCAGTGATGAGAAAAATACAAGAGCTCCTGCAAAAAGCAGAAAATGCATCCAGTAGGATCACTTATCTTTTTTATGACCTCACCGCCAAGTCATTTTATCAGAATAAAAACGAAAAGGCGGCAGCAATATATGTGGACAAATATTATCACGCTCACCCCTATAAGGAGCACCCTGTTGTCAAACGACGCTACTACGATATGATATTCTTGCTAGCATCCCGACTGGATGATTATGAAAAAATGGCAAAATACAACAAACTGGCAAAACAGCTGGCATTAGCCTCTAACGATAACCTCGCCCTGGCACGTACCTACGACAACGAAGCGCAAATCTACGCCCGCATGGGATTCTATGATGAAAGTCTAAAGATGAGCAGAGCGGTTGTTTCCATTTTAGAAAAAAACAACGATATTCATGATGTAGCTTACAACAATTTAGCCAAAAGCTTTATAAATATCGGCCAACTAGATTCGGCAGTATATTATTACAAAAAAGCGATTGCAATGAATAAGAAGAATATGTCAGATAAACCTAGATATCTTCTTTACAAAGGCCTGTCCGAGGCCTATGTACTACAAAGTGATTACAGAAAAGCATATGAAACCTTAGATATGGCTAGCCAATTAGAAGTAAAAACGATTAAAGAGATCGAAGCGGCTAACATTGCGGAAATAGAAGAGAAATATGAAGCAGAAAAAAAAGACCGTAATATTTTGACCTTAAAGAGTAAAAATCAGCATAGTGAAGACATCATTAGGCAACAGAAATATATGCTGTTCTCAGGTCTAGCTTTGGCAGCTGGATTACTGGCACTTATCTATAACGTATATCAGCAAAAAAGTCTAAAGCAAAAAAACAAATTACTTCACAGTGATAACAGTAGGCTAAAACTGGAGCATAAGCTTTTGCAGACCCAGCTCAATCCACATTTTGTTTTTAACTCCATCGCCAACCTGCAAGGTCTCATCGCAACAGGAGACAGCACAGAATCTGTACGTTACCTTTCTTCGTTTTCCCAATTGCTACGGGATATATTGGAACAGAGCCGGATGGATTTTATAGATCTAAATGAAGAAATTATCTCGCTCGAAAATTATATCCATTTGCAACAGATGCGCTATCCCAACCTTTTCGGCTACCGCATAGATATAGATGAACAACTGGATACCGAAGAGGTGTTTATACCACCTATGTTATTGCAACCTTTTGTAGAAAATGCGATCGAACATGGGTTTAGGAATATTGCTTATAAGGGCGAACTTATTATCCGGGTTGAATTAGAGGAAAATGAAATTATCATAACGATCGATGATAATGGAAGCGGTCTAACACACCAAAAAACATCAAGTCAGAAAAAGAAATCATTGGCGCAAGATATATTGAGAGAACGTCTTCAGTTATTATATAGACTCAACAATCAGCAAGCACGTTTTGAGCTCATTGAAAAAAAAGCCTTTAGCAAACAAGGCATTTGCATTAAAATAAATTTACCCATTATCAAAAATATATAAGGAAATTATGATAAAGGTCTACGTTTTAGAAGACGAAAAAATTATTCTGCGCCATCTGCTGCAGATACTGAATGAAATGCCGGACATCAAGGTGCTTGGCTATACCGAAGGGATCGCTGAAGCGAAAGTGGAAATACCTCTTTTAAAACCAGATGTGATCCTTGCTGACATCAGACTGAAGGATGGCAATAGCTTTCAATTGTTTGATGAAATCGGAACAGAAAATTTCCAGATCGTTTTTTTAACAGCATACGATCAGTACGCCATTGAGGCGCTGAACCTTGGAGCACTTGGTTATCTTTTAAAACCTGTAAACAAAGAGTCCCTACATGATATGCTGGATAAATGCCGACAGCACCGTGGGCAAATGACAATGGATCCGGAACGTGTTACTCTAGCTAAAGATCACTACCTCTCTCCGGAAACCCCATTGAACCGAAGGATCGCACTCAAAAGTCAAGAGTATATCGAAATCGTATCGATGGACGATATCCTTTACTGTAAAAGCGATAAAAGTTACACTTCGTTTTTTCTCACAGATAAAAGAGAGGTGCTGGTCTCTAAAGGGCTCAAGCTCTATGAGAACATGTTGGCCAGATGTGGTTTTCTCCGTTGCCATCAGTCTTATTTAGTAAACTTCTTATATGTAAAAAAATACTATCGGGAGGGTTTTCTCGAAATGACCAATAAAGAAATGATACCGGTATCAATTAGAAAAAAGGAAGAGGTCTTATTTTATCTGGAAAATTTAGCCTGATAGCTGTCTTGCTTCACCTTCTTATGCATTAAAATTAAATGGTACAGGATGCAAAACTGCTATAAGCTATAGGAGTTTTGCATCTGATTGATAATAAATCGTATTAAAATATTTAATAGGATTCGATCATGAAAGCAGGAAATCACCAAGAAATGGATAATACTCAAAAGATTTGACTCTTCAGATCCTTGATTAGCAATTTATAGTTGCTTTTTTTTCGAGATGTAAATATTAATTGATTATAAGAACGTATATATCGAGCTACTAACGCTGAAGCTGATAATTATATCTTACAGATTAAGAAATTTAGATTATTTATACTTTTTTCACAATAGTGAGATAATTATTATTAATATTGCAAACGTTAAGTTTTAAAGTTATTTCTTTGTATTGGAGAACATAATTTGATGTTTAATAAGGTTTTAAAAATTCCCTCTTCTAATCAGGAAAGATAATGATCATTAGTCGTAATTGTAATTCATTTTTGATAATAGCTTTAGCTTCTATCGTAGGCTGGGGTCTGGTTGGCGTTTTTATAAGACTTTCCTCTTTGCAGTCTCCATTGTTGATCATATCCATGAGATTTATGATCACTTTTTCTGTTTTATTAATAGTTTTATTGGTCCAAGGAAAAACTAAACAGGTTTTCAAAGATCTTTTCTCTAATAACACAATAATTGTATTAAGTTTAGTATTATTTCTAACTTATCTTTTTGGAACGATTGCCTTTATGCTAGCTCCCATTGGAGAAGTTACATTATTGATCAGCAGCTCTCCTTTTTTTGTTATATTATTTAAGAAATTAAAGGGAATTGTAATTTCAAAAAATGAATATATAGGAACTATCATTGCTATTCTGGGAGTTGCTGTTATTTTTTACCCGCACTTAAGCACCAAATTATCGCTATCGGGATCTTCACTTCTGGGACAAATTTTTGCTTTATCCGGCGCGCTATTATTTGCTATTTTTGTGATGATTTCCAACACTCAGAATGTTTTAAATAAACAAATAAATACTTTAAGTGTAACTTTGGGAACGTGTCTTTTTGGTGCTTTAATCTTCCTATATATCTTATTATTTGACAAAACGGTTTTCCCTTTGGGAGAGTTAAACGGAGTGAATATTTTGAGTATATTTTCTCTAGGGATATTTTCGACTGCCATCCCCACTTTTGGCTTTGCATATGCGTCTAAAAAATTGCCTCCGTTACTATTATCCAACCTACTATTGATGGAGCCTGTTTTTGCTATTGTTTTTGCCTATTTATTTTTATCCGAAATTCCCAATAGCTACATTTACCCAGGTATTTTATTAATAGTTCTGGGACTTTTAAAAGTATCAAGAAAAATGAGTGCAGATAATATTGCTTAAGAAGCAGCATGATTATAAGGAACACCCTTTTGGACTTGCAAAGAAGATAGCGATCAAGGATAATGATCATGTTAATGGTATTCGAGCAATCTACACTCAAAATAACATAAAAAAGCCATTGATTCGCATTATGTTTTACTCAGTTTATGCATTTTTGAACAAAACTTAGATCAAGTCTTGAAGTTGCTCCACATGATGACTGGGAATCTGAACAGGCCTGATGCGATCAAAATAGGAGTCGGAGATTAACATCTGAACCGTTTTCTCTATAAAATCCAATTTTACTTCCTTAACCAATATCAAATTTGGTTCTACAGAGAAATAACCATAATCTTTAAATTCACAGTCAAAATCTTGTCTTAGACGAATGATATTACAGAAGTACAAATGATAATATTCTCCATTTAATAAGACATAAATATCGCTTCTGTAACCTTTGCTATACGCTTCATATTGTGCTAATTCACTATTATCTAAACAAAATATTTTATAATTATTCATTTCAATATCTGATTTAACTGCAGTAGTTTATATTAGCCATCGATCACATACTATAATATTTTTATATGCAGTGTACCATAAAATTAAAAAAACAGTATTTCATTAAATAAGTTTTTAAAATCATCCCATTTCATATTCTTTTTAATGACATTATAAAACAACTTACGGAAATAGAATTGTTATTTTTTTAAAGTAAATAAAAAGTTACATAGACATAAGAAAACCTTCACGATTTAAAAGATAATAATCTATATATTTAAAAATTACGGTTACAGATAAGTAATCCATTGTCTTATTATTACTCCAATCATTATGCGAAAATTTTATAGTTTAGTTTCTTGCGGTTACTTAATTTTCACGCTAACTTCATGTTTTTCGTCTCATTTGACAACTCAAAATCAAATAAGACAAGCAATACCTCAAAGCCGATTTGCAGATGCGCAATCAGTTGGTATGAAAAAAGAAGATATTATAAAAAAATTTGGCCTTCCATTATCAACTTCTGCTGAAGTGCAAAAGGATGTGGGAAACGAAGATTTACACTACGTAGAAGTTTTGGGCGATATCAAATTATTTACCACTATTACTTTCCAGAACGGGATTGCAATAAAACAGAAGGTCGATCAAATAACGACCAACTATGACGATCGTTTAAAAAAACTTGAAAAAGACGTAAAAATTCTGCAGACACCGAGACTCTATAACTAATAACCTGATTTATTTTTTCAGAAATATAGATCTATAGTTTCTAGTCTATATTACAAAGTTGAAATAACCCTTGGTTTAGGTGTACTTTATTGCCTTTTATTTCCATCTAAGGAATATAAAAATTAATTTAAGTAATTTGAACTTTAAATGTAGAACGCATTTTCATAAAAGTTGCTATTCATTAATCTCATATATTCTATTTAGAAATCTTAATTCTTGTTTTTCAACTTTCTCTTTCAAAAATGCTTTACACATTGCTTCTGTTATCTCTGAATTATGCCCATCCACGAATAAATAAAAACTCCAATCTGTAAATCCAATATTATCGTTTTCAAATTCAATATCCACATCTTCATTTTTAAATCTAAAATCGCAACCATAACCATGAAAAACATATCCTTTAATCTGAGAGTTTTTGATGCCAAAATTTCGATTTTGAATAAGTCCTTGGTTTTTTCGCATCAAGATTTCTTTCTCCCCAAAATTTTCCAATATATATCGCAATACTAATTTTAACTTTTCAATAAATTTGGAATAGATGACATCTAGATCTCGCATGTTTATCAGAAAAAAATTACTGTAATTACTTTGTTCCTTTCACAAGTAAAAGTAATAATCTTCTGGCCTTATTCCTAAAAATTAAAGTATTTAAGATTCAGTGATCTGTTAATACTTTTTTCGAATAATCAATCTTATCTGGTCCAAATGAGGGACATGATTATTAAAATGATCCAATTTTAGTGACATCTGAAAATTTCGAGTAAAATATTGCGAAAATCTCCTTATGATTGTAAAATGGAAACCCTAATAGTCTTGGATCTAGACGAAACCCTGCTTTATGCTGTGCAAAATAAACTTGAAAGAGATGAAGACTTCAAGATGGATTCATATTTCATTTATAAAAGACCTTATTTAGATCACTTCCTTACGTTTTTAGCAAGGGATTTCAAATTAGCGATATGGAGTTCAGCAGACGATGTTTATGTAAAACAATTGATTGAAAGAATCAAACCTGCGCATATTACATTTGAATTTGTCTGGGGAAGATCGCGAGCGACAAAAAAACGTAAAAGTGTGACTGATGACTACTACTTTGTAAAAAGATTATCTAAAATAAAGCAAAAAGGATTTAAGTTGGAAAGGACGCTTATAATCGATGATACAGCTGAAAAATCAATGCTAAACTATGGTAATGCAGTCCAGGTATCTGAATTCACCGGCGACCCTGTGGATGATGAATTGCTACAGTTATCGAGTTATCTTCAAAAACTAAAAGACGCCGAAAATGTTCGCGTAATTGAAAAAAGATTTTGGAGAAATGCATAGCAATGTTGCTAATTCTGACCACTAGGTGAGAAAAAACATGCTACAGATCAGAGATTCAGTTTTCCTTAAAAATTTAATTGCATTAGAGCTATTGAAAAGGTATACGCCCCAGCATAAATGATCACATAACTTATATTGTGGGTATGGTTAGCTAGCTAATATTTTCTTTCGAAGGAAACACCATTGAATCGATAAACACCACTCGGATTGGCTCCTCCAAACCATAATTCGCCATCATTACTTTTATATATGGTCCAGATATGTTGACTCTCGACACCGTCTGTAAGTAGCAACTTTGTATCAACAGATTTTAGCAAAAGTAATTCGCCATTACATTAGCTAAAATTAAAAAAAGGCCGCATCTTTTGGTGTGAAACAAAATCAATGTCGGCCTCTTAATAAAAACAGAGTTTTTATGTGGT
>NZ_SLYV01000025.1:0-31393 GCF_004342035.1 Sphingobacterium sp. JUb20
ACACCTAGTCAAGTACATAAACAAAAAATCCTTACTTGAAATAGTCAAGTAAGGATAATTATCGTTAAATTTATATGTCAACCTATTCTAGGACGATACATTATTTATAAATTAAGGTTACATATAGCACTTTCTCTTATTTAAACTGATTTATAGGTTTTGATACCGTTCTGAGTTTCGTATCATTATTTTGTAATTCCACCCATGCGAAATATACCTGATCTCCTACAAGCTCCATCTGAGGAAAACCACTCTTTCGACTAGATGAAAGTTGTGTAACTTTTCTCAACGGACCGGTTGTACCATCTTTATTAACGAGCATCGCATATAGATAAGTTAAATCACCTTCAGTTTGCATCCAGCTTACTATCGCTTGGTCAGTATCAACAAGGGCTACATCAACACGCCCAAGTGCACGCTTGTTACTGATCAATATAGGATCCATAAAATGCTCTCCACCATTACCTGAAAACACCAGTTGCACACGAGGAGTTTCATCTGATGCAGTAAACCATGCAACCGCTAAAGTATTACCAATAGCAGCTGATTTTGGTCCATTTACAGGACACCCCTGGATAAACCAATTATCGGCATGAATAGGAACCGGTTTAGTCCACCCATTTCCCACCTTTCTTACAATAACAATATCACGTATATTATCAGAAGTACAGTCTCTATACAGTACCACCGGCCCATTTGCTGTTAGACTAGTAGTCGTTTGACAGCAAGTACATGCACTGTCATCAACAATAGTTTCATCTTTTATTTCACCCTGAGCTGTTACTTCTGCAACCCTTACACTCATTGTTCCACTATGATGTCCATGAGCATGAGCATCAGTAACCATATTTCGACCATCTAACCAAGTAACCAAAAAACTACTGTCACGATAAGGAATCATAGATACAAATCCATGTTCAGTAGCCGTATGGTCACTGTGCAACAATTTATAATGAGTAGATCCTTGATAATCAGAAACATTAAATTTAATATCATAAGCCATCTTACCTGTGGTTGAGATTTGTAGATAATGACTCAATATCTTCCCTTTATGCATAGCAATCATAGGATAATCGGCCCAATTCACAAACCAGTTTTTACCAGAAGCTAGTAGTACCTGTGGTTGCCATTTCCCGTTTTGAAGCTTACTGTACCGTAAGCTAGGATTCGAGTTAGATACTGTATCTACCCAAGATAAATATAATTGCCCCGCATAAGACGTTAGATGTGGCAGAACAGCATTTGATCCTTCTTCAAATGGAATTTCCTGAAAATCAGTTTCCTTTTTAAGCTTATTATCACATGCAGACAGCAATAGTATCATATATAGCAATCCAATTATTTTAATTGTATTTTTCATAAGAATAACTTTTAGTAACCAATAGTTTGTTTCATTCCACTAGCGCTAATTTCATTAGCCGGAATCGGATAGATCATTTTTACAGATATAGCTGGTATATTCAAATTTTTACTATTAAGTCCAGTATTGATATGATCAGTTAGCTTCCTTTCTAAAGCCGTTCCAGTTCTGATCAAATCATAGATTTCATGTCCCTCTAGAGCTAATTCTTTCCGTCTCTCCTTTGCAATTCTATTTAATAACCCCACACCACTTTCAGTAGCCCTATCCCGTTGAAAATCGCCAGTTCTTCGTTTAATCAACATATTTAAATAACGAAGTGCAGCTTCTTCTCCTCCTGTGGCCCCATTTGCACAAGCCTCAGCAGCAATTAACACAATCTCTGAAAGCCTGATGACAGGAATGTTATGAATACTTAAGCCAGATCCACCACTTCTATTGATGTATTTCACAAAAGCATTCTTCGTCCCTTCCTTATCAGTCAATAGTAGATTAGCACGTGGATCTGCAACATATTCCCGCAGTAAATCAATAAAAGTCTGTGTCGCTAAAATATCTCCCTGTCCCCCTGCTCTAAAATCAAATTGAGCACCTAAACCATTACTCCCCGGCGAGTTATCATTTGTGACACTGAGCTCAAATATTGATTCAGAAGTATAATCTGAAAAAACATAATTCGTCAATCCCATCAGTTTTTCTTCAGGTATAACTTCCATTACTTTTTGAGCATAATGAAGTGCCATCTGCCAATCCTCTTGATACAAATATACTCTTGCCATAAGCGCCTGTACTCCAACTTTAGTAATATACTTGGAACTCCCTGCTGCGGGAACACTCTCCTTTAGCAAAGTTTCAGCCATCTGTAAATCCATCAAGATCTGACTGTATGTCTGTGCCAGGGATCCTCTTTCAATAACTACCTCATTTGGTGTAAGCTTTAATGGAATCCCCTGTGACTTTCCTTTATCCTTTATCCATGGATATGCAAATGTTCTGGAAAGATCAAAATAGACCATTCCACGTAATGCTAAAGATTCAGCTTTAATTTGTGCACGAAGTGCATCATCACCAATAGCACGATCTATATTAGCCAAAATAAGATTGAGGTTGCCGATTACTTTATAACATTGCAACCATAATATCGACGCACTACCGTTGTTATTACCACTTTCTTCATAACGATATTCGATCTGTTCATAATTTCTTGGATTGTATATGGTTTGTACAAATCTAAAATCTGCACTTTTTACGGCAGATCGCTTATATAGCACTCTTCCCAAATAATTACCATTTGAAATTTCATTATATGATCCCGCGAGCAAGCGTTTTAACTTGTCTACCGAATTGATCACCAGTTCCTCTGATATGACATGATCCGGCTTTTGATTTAATAAGTCCTTCTGACACCCCATAAAGATTGTCAAAATCAGCATAAAAGCTCCACTTATATAGTATTTATTTCTCATGTAAGATATCTTATAATTTGAATTGAACGCCTATTAAAACACTTCTCGAAGTTGGCGTTTGAAATAAATTGACTCCATTAGTAATTGCTTCAGGATCAAAATCGTCTAATTTTGTCCATAAAAGCAGATTATCGCCTTGAATAAAACAGGTAGCACCTTGCAAAAACCTAAATTTATCCAAATGATAGCTCAACCGTATATTTCTAACCTTTAAATAATCGGCATTATATAGATGTCTGGTAGACACATCATTTGAAAAAGTATTATTACCGTTAATGCGTATCGGTACTTTTGAATCTGGATTAAGTGGGGTCCAAGGGTTCAATTGAGCTTTTGTGCTTGTAAACTGTGGTAAAAAACCATCATCATCACGTTTAAATGCAGTCCAATCATAAGCTTTTCCTCCAATTCCATAATTTAACAATACATCAAGACTAAATTTTTTGAAATTAAATTGATTTAAAAAACCTCCTTGAACCTTTTGTACAGCATTTCCGAAAATTCCAAATCCGGCCTCCTCTGCATTTGTCGTCAGCTCGCCTGTTCTTCTTCCATCTTTAAGAACATGGTAGCTTGCCAAACCATTTTCATGGTTTACTCCAGCATAATCTCGTAGATAAAATGAATTTAAGCTTTCGCCAACTTTAGTAATAAGGGGATTTTGACCGTTGGATGAACTATAGGTCGGAATAAGATCAGATGGTAACTTAGTAATTTCATTATGGAGGATGGTCCCATTAATACGTGTATCCCACTTCAAGTCTTTATGATCAATTACTCTGTATTTCATATTAAATTCCCAACCCCAATTCTTCATTTCGCCATAATTTTGCAATTGGCTAGTGAATCCTGTAGTTGAAGAAACTGGTATATTTAACAATAAATTGCTCGTTTTTTTATTAAAATAATCTAATGTAATATCTAAAGTATTAAACAATCGCGCATCTAAACCCAGATCAATATTTTTACTTAGCTCCCAAGATAAATTCGGATTAGCTAACTGTCCATAAGACAATCCCGATTCCGAAGCATAAGCCTTACCTGCTGTTGTGAAAAAACCTAAAGAAGCATAAGAAGCTGGCGGCAGATTTCCGTTAGTCCCCATACTTCCTCTAAGTTTTAAAAGATTAATTTTATTATGATTAATAAAATTCTCATCAGAGATTAACCATGCTCCCGAAACCGACCAAAAATTACCCCAACGGGAATCTTTTCCAAATCGCGATGAGCCATCACTTCGTATACTTCCAGAAATAAAATATTTATTGGATAAATTATAATTCAAACGACTGAAATAAGAAATCAAAGCATAGTTATCCGATTGACCATTCCATGACCACAATGTTCCAATACTGCTCGAAGACAACAATTCATTATCCAAAATATCATATCCTGAATTGTTAATGGACTTCATTTTGGATTCCTCTGCCTCAAATCCAGCAAGAATATCAAAAGAATGCTTATTGATCCTATTTTGATAAGACAATATATTAGAAGTCATTAATTGAGAGCGCTGTCCCTGAGCAACATAAAGCGCTCCATTCCATTGTCCTCCTCCAGCTCCAAATACTTTATTATCATATAAAGTCTCTTCCAGACTTTGATGATCAATACCTAAAGTTGATTTAAATTTAATTGAATAAGGCAATACTAATTCTGCAAAGGCTGAACCCCTTAACCGCAAATCTTTATTTTCATATTTTCCCACTTCAATCACTCCGATAGGGTTAGCATTTTTTTCAATGAGATTTGGTAGGTCTGCTATTCCCTGATAACCGTTTTTATCATATATAGGAGCTGCCTGCGGCAAGACCCTAGCCATAAATAAAGGATTTAATCCGCCAACGTATTCTGAATCATACTGTCCGCTATTACGGTCTGATTGAGCGACAGATAAATTTGCTCCTAAGTTTAACCATGATTTAGCCCTATTCTCCATATTCAACCTACCGGATTTTCGTTCGAGGTCAGATTTGATAATCGTACCATTTTGTTTTAGATATTCACCCGATGCGTAAAAAAGAGTCGACTCACTCCCACCACTTGCAGCAATAGAATACTGTTGTGTAGTTCCTGTTCTGTAAATGGCATCTAACCAGTTTGAATTCGCATCATCATGACCATAAACGGAAGAATAATCTTTTTGAGCCAAAGATTGATAATGTTGTAACAACTGTGAATCGTTATAAATACGGGTATAATCCGATCCTTCATTATTTTGAATATATTGATTCACCTGACCAACTTGCCAAAGCTGTTTAAAGTCCTGATTTGAAATAGTCTTCTCTTTAGTTAGATTAGAAAGTATTCCACCTTGCGAAAGTACACTAAGAATAGTTTCACCCTTACGTCCTTTTTTTGTCGTGATTAAGATAACACCATTTGCAGCTCTTGAACCATATAGAGAAGCAGCGGCCGCATCTTTCAAAACAGTAATACTTTCAATATCATTTGAATTGATAGATGTCAGTGGATTAATTTGATTAACGGCGCCGTTACCTCCTATTTTTGAATTGTTATCACTGTTCATAACAACTCCATCCAATACATAAAGAGGTTCTCTAATTCCATTAATCGAACCCATCCCCCTAATCTGAACACTCGACTTACCACCAGGTTGACCGGTAGTATAAACATGAAGACCTGTCACATTTCCCTGCAATGAAGTCTCAAAACTTGCCGCTGATGTTTTCGTTAAGTTATCCGCTTTTATCTCCTGTAACGAGCCCGTGAAATTACGCTTATTGGCACTGCCGTATGCAGTCACCACAACTTCATCAATCATACTCGACTCCTCTTCTAGCGTAACCAAGACTTTATGCCCTGCATTAACTTGGATAAGCTTATTTTTAAAACCAACTGCAGAAAATTGCAATGTGGCAGTATTATTATTAGTTTTTAATGAAAATTGACCGAACTGGTTCGTTTGAGTGCGATTAACTGTTCCCACCTCGACTACAGTCACATGAGCAATCGGGTTACCCTTAGCATCCTCAACGGCCCCAGTAATCGTAATTTGTTTAAATAAAATCTGGTCTGGATATACTCCTGCAAATAGCGCCCGACTATTGATCAATTGCAATATAATGATCAAGCCGAGCACATAACCTAGTCCCATAGGACTTTTAGATAGTGGCATAATGACATAAAATACTTGTTTGGCTCACATGACAGTCGCTAACATTATAGTTCATATAATGCAACAAAAAACTTCATAATCGGAACCATCCAATTGTTAAAACTAATGTAAAATAAGGCCTGTAGCCATAGGATACTGATGTGAAGTTCTCTAAAACTTCAATTCAGAAACAAAATATTTTATGTAAACTGGGGAGGACGAAAAGGATTTCCTAGATATATTTTATGATAATAAACTGGGATATAAGCAACTTTACTAGATTTTTGTATAATAGGACTTAAGAAACAATGTTGAATTTCTTTGATCCAATCAACTTGAACCATTGCATTATCAACCGGAAGACGATCAGATTGTTCCTTTTTCTTAGATTCTGCGATTTTCTTAGCCAAAAAACAAGTACCATCACAATGCAACATCGGTTTATCTTTGTTCACACAAAAATACTCCTTGATATAGTCGACATTCGCCAAATAAAAAAGCGTAGGAACAAACGGTTTCATTAGAAAGACCATAGTCATTGTCATAATAAAAATTCGTCCTAGATTCATTCTTTGTTGTAAGTCAATTTGGGCAAAAATAGCTTTTATAAATATCCAAAACAAAGATTATCTATTAAAAATAAATATCAAATACTAAAGTGAATATTCAAACAAATAAATACAACAAAATATATAGCAGTTAATTATAAAACTTTTCTAACTTAATAATAGAAGTATAATTCCAATCAAAGCGGGTAATGCTTGCTTAAAAAAAATACCTTTTTCTGCTGTTGCAGCCCCATAAATACCCGCTATAAAAACACAACTTAGAAAAAACAAAGCTATATTATGTTGCCATAAACAGTCTCCTATCAAAAGCGACCAAAAAAGACCAGCAGATAAGAAGCCGTTGTAGAGGCCTTGATTTGCCGCTAGAGCTTTGGTCTCCTTAAATAAGTGTTGAGGTAAAGATCTAAATGTTTCCTTACCCTTGGTTTCCCATGCAAACATCTCTAACCATAAAATATAAAGATGTTCTACAGCAACAATACCAATCACAATTTTTGCTGTAATTCCAATAATTCCTTCCATGTAAGTAATATAAAAAATGAATTTAATCAATATTTTTTAATAAGAGGTTTATCAATAATATATAGTAAGAAATTAACACTTACCTTTTATGCATCAGTAATAATGGAATATTGGTATTTAATGTTAACTTTTTTGTTTCGCTTTTATGAAATAAATTTTCTAAAAAACCTCTTTTAAGAGGTACTGCAACAATGAGCCCAACTTGTTTAGACTGTGCAAATTGTAGTAAAACCGGCACGGTGTCTTTACTTTTCAAATAGTGAAACTCAGGATTGAGATCATAGATAAGCTCATGTAAAACGGTCTGCTCCTGTACTAAAGATACCGCATCCATATCACTTTCCTCACCAACATTGACTACAAAAAGATGTGCGTTTAGATCACGTACAAACTCTTTTAGCTTCTTATCAGGAAGAATTTGAACAATATTTTTTAGATCGCAAGCCAGCATTACATTATCCATACGATATGATTTCGAGTTTGAAGGAACAAGCAGAAGATCTAAACTATGGTTTTTCATTAAATGGGCAGGTATTTTTCCAACACTGTTTTTACCCCCATCATCACTTCCATTTATACCTAATACGACAAGATCAATATTCTTCTCCTGTACGATTTCATGAACCGCCTCAACAACAGGTTTAGAGTCAATCAGAACATCGATCTCGACATCTTGCAATGCTTCTAATAATTCATTGCGTAATTTTTGAAGTGTGGCAATTGAATTTTCAAATAATTGATGTTCATCACCTAGAATAGGAATTTTAATCCCATCAGGCACCAATGTGTCAATACCTTGGGGGCCAAATGAATGATAAATCAATATCCGTTCTATACCAAGCTGTAATCCATTTTCTTTGATATAACCTATTGTTTGCTCTGTAGCAGAAGAAAAATCGGTGAGAATAAGAATAGACTTCATAATCAAATCATTTAATTGATAGCTACATATTCATTTTACTAGAAAATAATTGACCAACAAATCAATATTTTCCACATTAAATATCCACACAACAATTATGCCTGTATAATGAACCCAAACAATATAACACAGTAAAAATGACAACGATTATATTAAAATAAATCATCGAATCGAGTACTGACTTTCATTGATTATAATACTAATTTTCATTAAATTAGTAATGAACTAATCTATGAGCAAGATCAATGGATTAATATTGGTTCTTATAAAAATTTTGGGAAAATACTTTCAAATCAGAAAAGAGCATGTTAGACATCTTATTAAATCATTAATGAACGATCATAAATGAATTCAAAACTGTACGTACACTCAATAAACGAAACCACTACAAAATGACTAATTCCAAAATTAAAGTGATCATCACCGGCGCAAGTGGAATGGTCGGAGAAGGTGTCCTACAGGAATGCATTGCTGATGATAAAGTTCAAAGTATTCTTGTCATTGGTAGAAAACCTTGTGGATATTCGGGAGGGAAAATTAAGGAAATCCTGCACAGCGACTTTAGTACTATCTCCGTTATTTCTGATCAATTAAAAGAATTTGACGCATGTTTTTTCTGTGCCGGAATTTCATCTTTAGGCATAAATGAAGATCAATTTACCAAGATTACTTATGATCTAACCTTAGGTTTTGCAAAAACCTTTGCTGAGGTCAATCCCAATAGCATATTTTGCTACATATCTGGAGCGGGTACGGATAGCAGTGAAAAAGGGAAACAAATGTGGGCAAGAGTAAAAGGAAAAACAGAAAATAATCTTTTGAAACTTCCTTTTAAATCTGTTTACAATTTCAGACCAGCATTTATGAAACCCAATAAAGGGGCTAAAAATGTAAAAGGATTTTACAGAGTAATTAACGCTATTTTTCCATTATTGAGAGCATTCAATAAAAACTATTTTTTAACGTTACAAGAGGTAGGAAAAGCGATGATAAATATTACTGTTAACGGATATCCATCACATACTATAGAAGTTAAGGATATCGCAATTCTTGCTAATAATAAATAAGGAGAATCCAATTTCCCTTAGTTCCTATTAAAAAATATTATTCACTAAATATGCACCACATAATTATTTTACATATTTATCCCCTATAATCCAATAGAGCAATTTGCGATTGCTCTATTGGTATTATTCGACAACAACTATCTTTCAAACCAAGGCTACATGCGATAATACTCCTCCCACCCTTTTGCAGGTGGAGGGCCGGCCAATAAAGCATTAGCAAAAATGTCATTGACAATTTCGTTCTTTTCAGAATCAAAAATAAGCTTTGTATTTAAACGCTGTGCAATAACACCTAAACAAAAAACTTGACTCAATGGCCCGGCTATTTCAAACGGCGATCTTGTTTTTTCTTCACCTTTACACCCCTTTAAGAAATTAGCAAAATGGTCTGATGGCGAATTTGGTACCACAGGTAACTTTGACTGCAGTTCTTGCGCTTTAGATTCTGGAATGATTTGTAAAGTACTTCCATGTGAACCGCCTTTAAATAGAAGATCTTTACTATAGATAATTTTACCTGGGTTCAATTTTGCTGGTTCAAGCTTCCCTGTACTTGGTGCAGGAATATTTGGATCTAATCCTGAAACACCATAACCTTCAGGTATCGGAGGAAGATTGTTCAATCCATCGTACCAATTAATATCTATTGCAGGCATTCTCCTTCTTTTTGGAAAATGAAACTTAAGTGTAGAAGACATCGGAAAGAAATATGAATTATGTCCTTCCAGATTAACGGCTGTAATTTCAGTAGGTAAACCCAGATTAAGAAATTCATGAGCAGTATCCAATATATGTGCTCCCCAATCACCAAGTGCGCCCATGCCAAAATCATACCAGCATCGCCATTGCCCATTGACGAAATCTTTATTATAGTCATGCCCCATAGTCTGCATCTGCCACAGATCCCAATCCAATGTCTGAGGAACAGCTGTAGCAGCTGGAAACCCTTTCATATGCACATCCCAACCATGCCATCTACGAGGCATATTCATGTGTGCATCAATACGCGTCACATCCTTAATAATTCCAGCATCTTTCCATGCTTTAAATTGAAAATAATTAGCTTCCGAATGTCCCTGATTACCCATCTGCGTGACTAGCTTGGGGGATTTCTTTGCTTTATTTGTCATCAATTCAACTTCCAGAAAAGTTCTTGCCATAGGTTTTTCTACGTAGACATGCTTCCCAAGATCTAAAGCTAACATTGTAACCGCGAAATGGGAAAAATCAGGTGTTCCAATACTTACAGCATCAATCTGATTAGACATTTTATCAAACATAATTCTGAAATCCTTAAATCGGGGTACATCAGGAAACATCGAAAGAATCTCCTGTGTATGTTTAGCGCCCAGATCAACATCGCAAAGGGCAACAATATTACATAAACCGGTCTTATATAACGATTTGATGATTTCTCCAGCTCTGTTTCCCAAACCTACGCAAGCTAAATTAACACGTTCATTAGGCTTCGCCAAATTAATGTTTCCAAATACACTATTTGCCATTAATACAGCTCCACCCGCTAACGCAGATTTTTTCATAAAACTTCTACGCGATAAATAATGATTCATACTTTTATAATTTAGTTACTAGCATTGATTTTAATACTTCGGAATGATACTTGATCGCCATGATCCTGCAATAGAATATAACCTTCATTAGCCTCTCCAAAATTCACCCAATCCTTATATTTGCTTTTTGCAACCAAGTCCTTAAATTCTTTAGAACCTCGTTCATAGCTCAACATTTTAACACCATTCAAATAGTGTTCAACTTTATTATCGGCAGTCACTACAACACGACCTCTATTCCACTCACCAATTGGTCTGCGAGCACGTCCATCTTGATTTGATGTCATCAAATCATACAGTGAAGCCAATGTACGATTGCCATCTCTACCTAACTTTGCGTCTGGATGCAACTTATCGTCCAACACCTGATACTCCAAGCCTATAGCAGATCCTTTTGTCTTCTCTTTGAGTGTTACAAAATATTTAACGCCGCTATTAGCTCCCGGACTGAGTTTAAATTCAAATGATAGATCAAAAACCTTATATTTATCTTTTGTCACAATATCGCCACCATTAGTGGACTCACCACCATTGGACTTCAAAACCATTAATTGCCCATCTTTTACTTCCCAACCCTTTTCCGGAAATTTTGCCCCATTAACACTACGCCACCCATTGCTGCTCTTTCCGTCAAATAGCAATTTAACTCCATTTTTTTTCTCAGAAGCAACTACGTCGTTAGGTTTTAGATTTACGATGTAAATATCTTTAGGAAAAGCACGAGATTTTAAATTAGAAGTTTGGATCTTGATATTTTTAAAGTAAACCTTCTTTCCATCTAATTTCTCAGGTATACTATGTACTTGTAGACCTATAAATCCAGATCGGTCAATTGTATCCACGACATAGGAGACCGGAATATCATTTACCCAGGTACGTAACTCATCTCCAATAGCTTCAATTCGGATATGATTATATTTCTCTTGCTTATAAGCCTTCTTTGCATTTTCATTTAGATCCAGCGGATAAAGCCAACTACGACGTGCCTCATCATATATTCCACCTGTCCATGATCTTGAAGTAGGATCAATTTCAACCTGACGACCATACACCCGTCCAAGTCCGCCATTCGCAGTAGGGTCTAAATGACTCCGTGTCTGAATACCCGAATTTGTTTGGTCTCCCTCAAGTTTCACATCTAGCTCTAATATAAAATCACCGTATTCCTTATCGGTGATTAAAAATGAATTAGGTGTCCCTTTAGTCATCCGTCCAACAATAGCATCCCCTTCTACAGAATAGGGTGCCTTGCCTCCTACAGATTTCCAGCCATTTAATGTTTTCCCATCAAATAGACTCATCCACCCTTTTTCTGTATCTGTATTCATCTGAGCATATGAGAATACGCCATTACTTAACATTGCACCGATAAAGACTGCTTTGACAATTGCATTTTTTTTCATTGGAATTATATTTTTAAACAAGATGAATCACGTATAAAGCATGAATTGATCTATAATAGTTTCACCTACATAATTAGTTATTGAGCACAAGGCTCATTTTATTCATATTTAATCAATATGATCAGGACAATCACTATATGTTTTCACATAAATTGCAATGATAAATGCTTTAGTAAAAACAATAATTAAAGAATTTATGAAATTAACTCATAAATATGATTATTGATCAAGAAATAATATAAAACGGTTTACAATTGAAAACATACATCATAGTAATTTTTCAATCAGTTGGTTTATCATTTTATTAAAATTAAAACAATAGTATCAATTACATCTCTAAAAATCCACCAAAACAAATTAATTATTTACGAAAACGTTTGAATATGTCACTTATAACACATACTTACATTTCATATGCTACACTTAAAAAAAAACAAATTAGCGCATTTAAATAACCACAAAAAGATGAATTTACATTAATTAACAATTATTTTAAACAAAAATCTATTAATTACTGTTATGGAATCAGTAGCGATAGTGAAAAAATATTTCATTAAGTAAGGTACTTAAAAAGCATCAATTAACATATTAAGCGAACCAGATTAGCTTAGATTTTAGAATGGAAAAATAAATTTTAAAAAGAATGCTCATTATTTAGTAAAAATTAAAAATAAGAAAAAATCAGTATCATGAAAGAAATCACCTCAAAATTTGAAAAAGTACTTAATGCATCTAGTTGTTATGGTAATGTAAATCACGAACCCGATTCAAGCAAAGAACAACAGCGAAATACTCCTCAGAAATCAATGCCATTTTCCGATCAAATTGGTAATTATCAACGCAATAAAGGTATTCCCCCAAAATCGTATCAAAATAGTAAAGTGTATATTATTGGAAGTGGTATTGCAGGTATGTCGGCCGCTTACTATTTCATAAGAGATGGACATATTCCTGCAGAAAACATAGTCTTTCTAGAGCAACTTCACATTGATGGCGGTTCCCTGGACGGATCTGGGAATGCTACAGAAGGCTATTTGATTCGGGGAGGACGAGAAATGGATATGACCTACGAAAATTTGTGGGACATATTTCAAGATATTCCTGCTCTTGAAATGCCTGAACCTTATTCAGTTCTTGATGAATACCGTTTGATCAATGATAATGACTCCAACTTTTCCAAAGCACGGTTGATCCATAACAATGGAGAAATTAAGGACTTCAGCAAATTTGGATTAGCAAAATTAGACCAGCTTGCTATCATTAAACTTTTATTAAAGAAAAAAGAAGATTTAGACAATATCACGATATCGGATTACTTTAGTGAGTCATTTTTGAGCAGTAATTTCTGGACTTTTTGGCGAACCATGTTTGCTTTCGAAAACTGGCATAGTTTACTGGAGCTAAAACTATACATGCATCGCTTTCTACATGCTATTGATGGGCTAAATGACCTATCTTCGCTTGTATTTCCAAAATATAACCAGTACGACACCTTCGTTATACCATTACGCCGTGTATTACAGAAAAAGGGCGTTAATATCAGATTAAATGTATTAGTTAGTGATCTACATATTCACAGCAATACGGAAGGGAAAACCGTCGAAAGTATCATTACTGAACAAGATGGAAAGGAAGTAATCATTCCAGTAGGAAAGGAAGATTTTGTGATCGTTACTACAGGCTCTATGACCGAAGATACGTTTTATGGCGACAATAAAACAGCACCCATTATTGAAATCGATAACAGTACAAGTGGACAAAGTGCCGGATGGAAATTATGGAAAAATCTCGCTGCTAAGTCGGAAGTATTTGGAAAACCAGAGAAATTTTGTAGTAATATTGAAAAGTCATCGTGGGAATCAGCTACATTAACTTGTAAACCTTCTGCTTTAATTGATAAACTGAAGGAATATTCGGTAAACGATCCATATTCTGGAAAAACAGTTACTGGAGGTATAATTACGATTACAGATTCCAATTGGTTGATGAGTTTTACTTGCAATAGGCAACCCCATTTCCCTGGACAACCTGACGATGTACTCGTTCTATGGGTATATGCATTGTTTATGGATAAACAAGGTAACTACATCAAAAAAACAATGCCAGCATGTACAGGAGATGAAATTTTGAGCGAATTATGTTTTCATCTAGGTATTGTGGATCAATTGGATGATGTGATTAAAAACACCATAGTAAGAACCTCATTCATGCCATACATTACCTCCATGTTTATGCCTCGCGCCAAAGGAGACCGCCCAAGAGTAGTCCCAAATGGTTGCAAAAATTTAGGCCTTGTGGGGCAATTTATTGAAACAAATAATGATGTCGTGTTCACCATGGAAAGTTCGGTGAGAACAGCACGAATCGCAGTATATGAATTACTGAACCTGAATAAACAAGTTCCAGATATTAATCCTTTACAATATGATATCCGCCACCTCTTGAAAGCGGCTAAAACTTTGAACGACGATAAGCCTTTCGTTGGAGAAGGTCTATTAAGAAAGGTGTTGAAAGGTTCATACTTTGAACATATTTTACCAATAGGAAGTAACGAAAATGATGATCATGAATCTTTTGTGCAAGAACAGATCACCAAGTTTAAAGACTGGATAAAAGGTATAAAAGGCTAATCAGCAACATGAAATCCAATGTAATTACAACAGTTACATTGGATTTTTTATTTTAATCATCGCAAACGATACAGTTAAAAAGAGATTTTCTTAATATTTCCTATTTGGATGATTTAGCATAATGGAATAATAAGACGCTGTAAAAGCAGCTAAACTTTTATATCCAACCATAAAACCAATTTCACTTAAAGTATGTTGTTTCGTATCGATGAGCTCAATACTCTTGAGCACCCGAATAAGTTGTATGTATTTTTTTAAGGTTATTCCTGTTTCCTTTTTAAACAAACGCTGCAGTGTACGGATTGACAATGTGGACTGCGCGGCAAGTTCTT
The DNA here is from genome assembly GCF_004342035.1 of Sphingobacterium sp. JUb20. Classification (NCBI taxonomy): domain Bacteria; kingdom Pseudomonadati; phylum Bacteroidota; class Sphingobacteriia; order Sphingobacteriales; family Sphingobacteriaceae; genus Sphingobacterium; species Sphingobacterium sp. JUb20. The sequence continues at coordinate 14,961 of NZ_SLYV01000025.1, forward strand.
CAATTTTAAGGTTTATAGTATAGTGATTATTTATATAATTGCAAACAGACAACAAACGTTGATCTCCAGGTACAGGTATTTGTAAGTAATTGCTCTCTTTGCAAAAATTAGGCAGGCTAATCTGCAATGCTTTTAAGAATATAGCCTGCTCTTCATCCTCAGTAAGAAGTTTATTCCATTTTGATGCGTACCGAAGCATCTCTATTAAAACAGCCGGTGCAGGAAATACATGAATGTCCTGAAAAAAACTGTTTTCTAAATCAGATTTAAATAAGACGACCATAAGTTTCACCTGTGAAGCTTCCGAAACAACACGATGTTTGAGACCCGAAGGAATCCAGATAACATGATTTTTAGGAACAAGGTATATATTACGATCCAGATGAAAATACTGGTACCCCTCTTCTACAAAAGTTAATTGACTTCGCGCATGAAGATGCTCATGTTCATCATGTTGCCAATTATCTTCATACCAAACATACATATCCTTTGGAATAAGATCTACATAGATTCCTTTACCTTGTTCCGTAAGTCCGCATTTCGATCTGTCGTTTTGCATGTTGTTTTTGGCAAATTTAATAAAAATGACTTACCTAATTTTGCAAGTGAACATAATAATTAAGATCTATGATTAACTTACGTAATATATTAATCGCATTAATATCAATATTTTCAATTGTAGCACACGCACAACAAAAAAAAGCGCGTGTACTTGTACTCATACATTCCGACAATGGAAGCACTTATGAGCTCGCTAAAGAATTTGCAAAAGGACTAGAAAGTTCCAATCAAGCAGAAGCAATTATCAAAATGGTTAAAAAAAATGAGCATGCAAAATTAAAAGAAATTCCTGTTGCTACCCCAAATGAACTTTCATCATATGATGGAATAGCTTTTGGTTCACCCATTTATTTTGGGAACATGAGTACTGCTATGAGCGAATTTTTATCAAAGACTGTCGATCTTTGGACAAAACATGGTTTGGAAGGTATGCCTGCTACCGTTTTCATGTCTGCAGGTAGCGGCGCGGGTAAAGAACTAGCCATTCAATCCATTTGGAATAGCCTCGCTGTACATGGGATGGTACTCGTTTCAAATGGCATTCGTGGTAATGAAAAAATTGACTTTAAAATTCCACAAGGTAATACGGTATTGGGTACAACAAGTCTTTCCTCTGCAAAAAATGTCGAAAGACCAAGCGAAAGTGAGCGCTATTTAATTAAGCTCCAAGGTGAAAATTTTGCCAAAATTGCACTTGCCTTAAAAGGCACCTTCTTTAAGAGCACTGTTCCTTTGTTAGAAAATAAAACAACAGTTGCATCAACATTAAAACAAAAAAAGATTACACTACCAGAAGTTCCCCAACCAGCAGGTAATTACAAACCTTACATTCGTACAGGTAATTTAATCTTCATCAACCAGGTAGCGTTAAAAGACGGAAAGATTCTTAACCCTGGAAAATTAGGAAAAGAACTCAACGAACAACAAGTAAAAGAAGCGACCAGAACAACAATGCTGAATGTGATAGCTGTGCTAAACGAAGCTGTTGGCGGAAATCTCGAACAGGTTAAACGCTGTGTTCAGTTAACTGGAATATTCAATACACCCGAAGGTTATACCAAGCATGCTGACTTAATGAACGTAGCCTCTGATCTTACAGTTGATGTTTTCGGAGAAAAAGGAAAGCATGCCCGCGCAACATTTGGTGCATCTTCCATTCCTGTAAATTCTGCTGTAGAAATTCAAGCTATCTTTGAAATTGACTAAAAAAATTAAGTTTCATTGTTCATCAGCTAAAAACTTCCATTTCGTCCTAGAGCTTATAGTGATCTGGTGGATCCCTATCTTTTTCAATTGAATCCCATTATCCTTGCTCTGTTAAAGGAAAAAATAAAATATATTTGCCACAGATCACCAAATAATGTTACTAAAGCGAAAATAAGCAGGTACATCAGAAATTTATTTAGAAATGGAAATAAGAAACAGCACAGCTCATGATATTGAGGATATCTTCAAAGTTTACGAACAGGCCTCAGCATATAAACTACAAGTTGGTAATAAAGGTTGGAAGGGGTTTAAATTAGCTCAGGTACAAAAGGAGATCGATGAAAATAGACATTTTGTTATACTAGAAGGATCAGTTGTAGCTTGTACATTTGTACTTACTTTCAAAGATGATGTTATCTGGAAAGAATCTGCTAACGATAACGCAATTTATATTCACAGAATAGCGACAAATCCTCTATTTAGAGGAAATTCTTATGTAACAAAAATCGTCGCTTGGGCTAAAGAATATGCAATTGCAAATGAAAAAAAATTCATTAGACTAGATACTCATAGTGGGAATGATAAAATAAACAACTACTACATAAGCTGTGGTTTTATATTTAAAGGAGTGAGTCAAATTAAATGGACCCCAGAATTACCTGAACATTATAAAGAAGGATCATTTAGCTTGTTTGAGATAGCATTATAAAAAAACTATTCGCTTCTTATCCTCAGCAAGATAAGAAGCGAATACTACATATTGATCCAATAATTGATCTTCATCATAAAAGTATTGCTTGCGGGTAACCCAAACATCCGATCTAGATTATTTCCCCAGCCGGTTTGATAAATCTCGTCACGATTAGATCGATTATGTTCCCAGACAAGATACAAAGTAGATCCAGGAAGATACTCCCAGCGCGCAACTAAGTTTGAGCGAAATTCATTAAAACTAAAGTTTGGATCTTTGAACTTTAGCACATGGTTTCCTTTATCAACTTCATAAACACCTGAATTAAAACTTATTTCCTCTGCAGTAAACGTTCTAAAACGATCCTCATAAGTGTGAGAATCTGTATTCGCGGCTTCTTTAAAGTGATCATATTTAGCAACTGAAGTGAAAGGAGAACCATAATATTGAATTGAAATATCAGGTGTTAGATTCATCTGCATATTTAAGGTAATACCATAGGTTTGTTGTTTCATACGCCCCATAATATAGGTCGTGCGATCTGTACTGTTTTCCGTTGGTAAAATACTATTTACATATTGCAGATTATCTTTATTCCATGCATAATTTAGCTGTCCTGTAAGACGAACATGGTCCCCTAACCGGAAGATCATACTTGGGTGTATTGCATTATACCCTGTCTCCTGTTCCAAATAGTGTCGCCCATTATAATCTAATTTAAAAACGATCCGTTTTGCACGATCTGAACTAACCATTACATTAGATTCAAAATTAGAATTCAATCTTAAGTCTGGCCCTCCACGAAGTTGACGGCTATCAATGGTATTCCAGTTAAAGGTTTCCTTGATATCCATTTCGATACGACGTTTCGTACTTAAACTCCTCCAACGGAGTGCAATATTATTATTAATAGCCTTTCCACCATAATTCCACATATTTTTCTGCGTTAGATTAATTCCTGCAAAACGAAATGGGCCCCATGGATCTGTTTTTCGATAGGTGATCTCAGATTCATTAAATTTAAAATCAGATTGACGAAGATACCCCACATTGTTAAGATCGAATCCCGGTGATGACCAACTAAAAGTTTCTGCAAAATTCCATTGTGCATTTCCTCTCTTACCCACTTTTACATAACCACCTGTACCTTGTAAGGTCTTCTTATCCGGATCTAAATTCAGATACCCCGAGCCTGATTCACGTTGATAATAGTGGGTCGCATTCATTTTCGTATTAAGGATCGCATCCGCTGAGCCATGTAAAGTACTGAACATACCTTTTGCATCGATATAGTAAAGACGCTTAGCAAAGTACTGCGTAAAATCAACTCCACTTGTGAAAGCATTTTCAACCATTGCATCTTCCAGATGTTTTCTTCCTAACTTACGATTTACCGAAGTTACCATACCACCTAATAGCGTATTACCTTCCCAATTTTTTTGTACACGAGCCACCGTATAATTGGTTAAAGGCTCTGTAATCTCTTTATCGGGTTCACCATTTCGCATCAGTTTAGAAGTAGTCTCCGCAGTAATGCTTTCCAGAAACCCAACTGTAACACCATTTCTGTTCGTGCCCGTTAACTTCATAGCACCTAAAATGGGAATAGGATTTGGTGTGCTCGCAAAACTTGTCAGATTATCTATATTTTTAGGTCGATAAGTAGGCATTGCTCCTATTCTACGGGAGTAAAACATCATCCCCTCTTCATTATTATCAAACTCCAAAATATGTTTACCTTCAAGAAAAAAAGGTCTCTTTTCATCATAAAAAATCTCGAAAGCAGATAGATTCATGACCGACGGATCCAGTTCAACCTGACCATAATCTGGATTTATAGTCATATCCAGTGTAAAATCATTCAGTGCAAATTTCGCATCTAAACCCGCAGTGGCTTGCCACCTGCTCCCTTTCTGAAAAGGGCTGTTAGGTACTTTCGGATTTCGGACAAATTTGCTCATCGTGTATGGCAAAAATTCAATTCCTCTTGGCTTTGGCAAGTCTGTCATACCGTGCATCTCTCCAAAAGAAAAAACATGTCCATTATTTTTTATTGGAATTAAACTCCAATTCTGGACCTCATTATTTCTCCGAATGATACGCCTTACGTGTAAACCCCAAATACCATCTTCATTTTTCTGATTATAACGTAATTGACTAAAAGGAATCCTCAGTTCTGCCGTCCAGCTTGAATCTGCAAGGTCGATATTCGTCCGTCCTTCCCACACAGTATTCCAACTCAGATTGACAGATAATTTATCCGTCACCGTCAAATCTGTCTTATTTCCCCCCAGATTAACATTAAATTCAGATGCCACACGATAATCATGATAGGTGTCAAATGCAATACTGATCAAATCTCCATTACTGTTATCATCGCGATTACCAATAAATGCATTCATGGTTTCCGGGTGTACATCCTTACAATAAACTCCTACATAAACATTTTCATCATCATAAAATATTTTCATCCGAGTCCATGAGGGTGTATAAACGCGTTCAAAAGGAATTACCTGAGAAAACTTTTCCGACCATTCTCCCCTATCCTTCCATATAGTTTCATCCAGTTTCCCATCAATTCGAGGCTGTTCTCCTGTAAGTTTTGTAATATGATACGCTCTTTTATAAGCGCTGTCTAAAGAAACGACCTCTTTTCTTTGATCCTGAGCCTGACATAGACTATGGATGAACAAAGAAGCCAGGAAACAATAATATTTCATAAATTATCCAATTATTTTTGTAGGTTCTATATAATATAGGTGTTATATATAAGTCAATCGACCAAGTTAAATAAAATAAATCATACTATAATTGAATTTGCAACAGATTATTCAAGATAACTTCCTTTGTTAAGAATTAAGATTCATAAAAAGCATACCGAACTCAGTTCCTAACATCAATCCATAAACATCCCAACAATATTTCTCGCAAGTAAATGGAAAATTAAATGAAAACACTATCTTAGTAATCAATAGCTAATTATTTAAACCATTTTATGATTAATTCCACTAATAACACGACCATATACTGGAGTTTTGGAAAAAAAATAGGATTCCGTTTTTCTTTCGTTTTTATTTTAATATTTATAGTGATATGTAATAACGGTTCATTCCCTCTATTCAGCTTCATCAATAGACCATTGATTATGCTAATGCATATCTGTACACCATGGTTTTCGAAAAATATATTAAAATATCAATACGACTATTCCATTTTCTCCAACGGTAGCGGAGATACTTCTTATGACTGGGTAACACTTCTGATATTAGTTATCATTGGAGTTCTGGGAACAATCATTTGGACCTTGATAGATACTAAAAGAAATAATTACAATAAGTGCTATTATTGGTTGACGGTCTTTATTCGCTATTACATTGCATTCATGCTCATCAACTATGGTGTAAGCAAATTGATGCATGCGCAAATGCCGCCTCCAGGATTGACCAAGCTTATGCAACCTCTAGGTGAATTTTCTCCAATGGGATTGGCATGGAATTTCTTTGGTTTTTCGAAAGGATACAATATTTTTATTGGTATTGTGGAGGTAATGGCAGGCCTACTCCTGTTTAGGAAAACAATGGTTTTAGGCGCTTTAATCACAGTGGCTACAAGTTTAAATATAATGGCCATAAACTATTTTTACGATGTACCTGTAAAGTTGATGTCAACTGCACTAGTCTTATTATCGGTATTTTTATTACTTCCATATCTCAAATCTTTAACAGACCTTTTTTTCAAAGGCGAGTCTAGTCAACTTAAGCAAATTAATAGGCCAGTGTTCAATAGAGTATGGAAAAAGTGGGTTGCATCGATATGCAAAGTCTTAGTGATTATGCTGTTTATCTCAACCCAGCTATTTGGTGTTTTTAATCAAAAAAAATTAATAGCACAATATTTCAAAAAATCGCCATTGTATGGTATCTATCAAATTGACACAAGTTCAGAAAAAAGAGTTAGCATACCCAATGATTGGTCATTTCTAATCTTTGAATATGAAGGAAATGCACGAGCTCGTGATAATTTTTACAATGTACAACGAATCGGAGTCGGCTTTAATACATCAGAAAATAAGATGACCTTAAACAATTACACCTTTGATTATAAACTGGAGGAGAATGGTGATGTGCTATTAAAAGTAAAAATAAAAGAGCGATTGGAAGAAATCAGACTTAAAAAAAGAGATCCGAAAACATTTGAGTTAATGAATCGTGGTTTTAACTGGATACAGGAATATCCGCACAACAAATAATCGTATCCAATCATTAATCAAAAAACTCTTATTTAAATAGCCTGCTAAAGAAAGAACCTGAAGATTCAATGGCAACATACAATTCTTCATTTTCAACTTTAGTAGGGTATATCTTAATAAAATCCCCTTGTCCGGGACAACCTTTGCCACTTGTCAAATTAAATCTATGCCGGTGATAAGAACAAACAATCTCTTCACCTTCGCACCAACCCGTTACAAATGAAGCTCCCGCATGTGGACATTTCCTAGAAAATGCTTTCCAGCCATTTGCATTATGCAAAATACACAACCGGGTACGCCCCGCTTCTACCTCATAAATTCGGTCTTCAACATAAATACTCGTCTTATCGATCTTATACCATTGCAACATAATTAAAGATACATAGAAAGTTTCGACTTATTTTTTATCTTTGCGTAAATTCAAAAAACTAGCATATTTTATGGCTTTACAATGCGGTATCGTTGGATTACCTAACGTAGGTAAATCAACACTATTTAACTGTTTGTCTAACGCTAAAGCACAAGCGGCAAACTTTCCTTTTTGTACTATTGAACCAAATGTTGGGGTTATCACTGTTCCTGATACCCGTCTTAATAAATTAGCTGAATTGGTTAATCCTCAAAAAATTGTTCCAAATACAATTGAGATTGTTGATATCGCTGGTTTAGTAAAAGGCGCTTCTAAAGGTGAAGGTCTTGGTAATCAATTCTTAGGGAATATTCGTACAACAAATGCAATTATTCACGTTTTACGTTGTTTCGATGACGGCAATGTGATCCATGTTGATGGATCTGTAGATCCTATTCGTGACAAAGAAATCATTGATACTGAGTTACAGTTGAAAGATTTGGATACTGTTGTGAAACGTATTCAAAAAGTAGAAAAAATGGCCAAAACAGGTGGAGATAAAGATGCAAAACGCACTTATGAAATCTTATCTATTGTAAAAGACCATTTAGAAGCTGGTAAATCAGCTCGTACAGCACCTCTTGAAAAAGACGATTTCGATTTCATTCAAGATTTAGCATTACTAACTGTAAAACCTGTATTATATGTGTGTAATGTGGACGAAGCTTCTGTCAATACCGGTAATGCTTATGTTGACCGTGTAAAAGAAGAAGTTAAGGATGAAAATGCACAGGTATTAATTATTTCTGCTCAGATTGAATCGGAAATTGCACAATTAGAAAGTTTTGAAGAGCGTCAGATGTTCTTAGATGATCTAGGTTTAGCAGAATCTGGTGTTTCTAAATTGATCGTGGCAGCTTATTCACTACTGGACTTAGCAACATACTTTACTGCTGGTGTGCAGGAAGTTCGTGCTTGGACAATTGAAAAAGGATTTACAGCCCCACAAGCAGCAGGTGTTATCCACACAGACTTTGAAAAAGGATTTATCCGTGCAGAGGTCATTAAATATAATGATTTTATCGAATTAGGATCTGAGGCAGCTTGTAAAGAAGCTGGTAAATTATCGGTAGAAGGAAAAACATATATTGTTGAAGATGGTGATATTATGCACTTCAGATTCAATGTATAATTAATATTAAAATAATTAGAAAGGGCTGAAAATAAATATTTTCAGCCCTTTTCGTTTTATTCATATAATAATACACCCGATACATTCCAGCTGCTGAAGCTTGTTCCCTCGCTTTCGCCTTGCGGAATATGAACACGGACAGTATGCTTTCCAGCTTTAAGTTTTCCTATATCGATAAAAATAGGATAAGTTACCGTTCCTGGACACCAATTAGAACGACTCAAATCCGAAGAAGATAGACCATTAGCAAAATTTCCGGAAGCAGGATTACTTAATCGATATGATCCACAATCATTACGCCATGGTGTAAAGCTAAATAACGGCACTTCGTTAAGAAATATACGATTTGTTTTAGGGACAAATTCATCACCATTCCCCCATCCACCATGTCCAGTAGTAACATAGCGCAGTTGAACATTTTCCGCATCCTCCTTCAACTCAAAAGTTACTACCAAACCTTGATCCTTATTGAACATCGTTCCGTACTCCTGCCCACCCATTTCCATTACATTAGTAGTATTAAAAATTGGCAGTAATTTTTTTAATGATTGGCTTCTATCAAACCCCGGATGTACCGTCAATTCAAGACTTATCTCATGGCCATTTTTATCATAATTTCCAATAAAAGCACCTACATAAACTTCCTGATCACTGATAGCCCCCGCAAGCTCGCTGATATCCTGTCTATATAATACAGAATCTTGCCAGGTCTTGCCCTTCAATTTTAAATAATTAAATTGACTCACACCAAAAGGTGTAAAGAAGCGCATAAGCTCTAAGATAGGAGAATAATTAGCCGTACGGATCACACCTTGGTATTTTTTACCATTGCCATTATCATAAAACGGTAGCGTATTCATCCCTTTTTGCATACCATCTAAAAAAGACAGTTGCTGATCTTGAGGAATAATAAAAACAGAACCTGTACGATCGTAAGCGTCACCTTTAGATTTTTCAGTCAATTGCACAAATACAGTTTGTCCTGGATTAATCTTTGGAATTTTTACTTTTTTAACAATGACAGTACCATTTGCAAATCTTAAAATACTATCCGATTTACTATCATCAGAGAAGCTGATCTTTTCATTTTTAAAGACAGGAACTTGTGTAAACCTGCTTTTCCACAGCTCATCTTTATAGGTCAAATCATCAACATAAACCAATGACTGAGGCAAGTTTAATGACGTTGGCCATTCCTTTAGTTTTTCAATTTTACTTGCTGTTACTGCAGAATTACCATTACGGACTACTTCAAGTACAAAGCCAAGGTTCTGCCCTAAATCTGAAGGACCACCTTTTACCTTCAGCTCGGTCGTATACCAGATATCAATGCTATTCGAGTTTACACTAGTTTTTGCCCTATAGCAAGTATAGCCTAATATTTTTTTAGTTTCCTTAGTAATTTCCAAATTTTGTTTATTGATCGCATTGGAATCAATTGTACCTATTTGTTTCATTGCATTGACCCGTGTCATCTTATAATAAGCATTTGAAGGTCTTTTAATAACAAAAATCTCATAAGGCATCTTCGCTTCACCGCTCATAATCTTACGGCTTGTAATCACTGTTTGCTCGGCATTTGCATAAACTAAAGTCGGATCCTGCGATTCCATAACTTTATTGTTACTGGAACGCTGATATTCAACTAAAATGCCTTTCTGAGCATAAAGTGATTGGAAAAAAAAGAGAGATAGAAATAGATATAATATACGCATAGTATGGAATAAATGATTAATCTTCAAATTTAAAAAAATGATTGATAATATGGCTATAAAATAGAAAAGCCTGAGAGAATCGAGCGATTTCCCAGGCTTTAAAGTACCTCTTGAAAGAGGTAATCAACCTAAACCTACGTCAAAGGTAAAATATATTTATTATTCTTACAAAATAATTATTTGAACACTGAAAAAATAATAAGGAAATATAGTGTAAAACGATACGTTATTTATTATTTTTCAATAAAAAATAATGCTAAAAATACCATTACTGCAACTCTTTTAACCAGTAATAAGATATCAGTATGCCCCATTTGATATGGTGTAAATCCAACACAATAACTTTTTTTGAATAAAAAACAGTGAAATCGAATTAAAACCTATATAATTAGAAAAATGACAATATTAAAACTTAAAAGATAAATAATATCTCTATAAATAAATAAAGGTTTTCAAACGGGGAGAATGAAAACCTTTAAAACCAATTATAAACCTAAATTATGATGCAACAAAGATAGTGTATATATTACACTATAACAAATTATTTATTCTTATTTTTTTTAATAATATTAAATTGTAGTGATTTTACTACAATTTAGAATGATTCTAAGTGTTTTTATATCCTCAGATTATCTTTATCTTTGTATAAAATCAGAAAAACACATGTTTACAGGAATTATAGAAACCTTAGGAAAGGTCAAAGATATTGTCAAAGAAGATACAAATATTCATTTGTATATCGAGAGCCAGATTTCCAATGAATTAAAGATAGATCAAAGTGTAGCCCATAACGGAGTTTGTTTAACCGTTGTTGGAATTGAAGAAAATTTGCATCAAGTAACTGCAATTGATGAAACACTGCAAAAAACAAATCTTCAAGATTTAAAGATTGGCGATGTCATGAATATAGAACGTTGTACGCAGGCCAATGGGCGTTTTGACGGACATATTGTACAAGGTCACGTTGATCAGGTAGCAACATGTATTAACAAACAAGATCAAGATGGAAGTTTCGTATTTACATTTCAATATGATCCAAAGCTTCAGAATATCACAGTTGAAAAAGGATCTATTACAGTAAACGGGATTAGCCTGACTGTAGTTAACTCTAAAATTGATCAATTTTCTGTCGCAATTATCCCCTACACTATTGAACACACAAACTTAAAAAATGTAGAAGTAGGTACAAAAGTAAATCTGGAATTTGATATCATAGGCAAATATGTATCAAAAATTATGGCTTTGAGAGGTTAATCTCAAAGCCATATTTTATGTTACTCCAAATAATGTCCTTGTCGCATCAGCAATGCCCTATACTTATTAAAGACACTTGATTTCGATACAAAACCGAGATAATTCCCATCCTTATCAATCACTGGTAATATCCATACATCATCTTTTTTCATCTTGAGCATGACCGACTCCATATCTTCTTCATGTATTTTAACAAGATCAGTAGGTGTTTCCGCTAACTTACTAAAAGGTTGGTCGATACCTTCCTCCTCACCCAACAAAATAGAAAATAAGCGTTCGCTATATAAGATACCTAGCAATTTGCCCTTTTCAGTAACAATAGGAAAAATATTACGCTTACTGTGAATAATATCAGATTGTCTCATTTTAGGGGTTTCTTCAGGTCTTAGTATGACAAAATTAGTTTCTAAAACATACCTTACCTTCATCATACTTAATACAGATCGATCCTTGTCCTCGTAAGACAGCAAGTCTCCTGAATCAGCTAAAACTTTCGTATAAATAGAGTATTTCAGTATCGATCTATTAATTAAATATGAAATGGAAGTGACAAGCATTAGCGGTACCATCAATCCGTACCCTCCAGTGATTTCTGCGATTAGAAAAACACCTGTCAATGGTGCATGCATGATTCCACTCAAGGCGCCGGCCATGCCGACCACTACAAAGTTAGGAACATTCAATTCTGTTATTCCTGTCAGATTGACTCCATAAGCAAAAGCAAAGCCCAATAGCCCGCCCATCACCAGACTAGGACCAAAAACACCGCCGTTTCCACCACCATTAAGGGTAAACAGAGCGGCAAATGATTTGGCAAAAAGAGTTAAAACCGAATAAGCTAATATTACAAGCCCGATATCCTGATAATCTGCAAATAGACTATTCTTAACAATGGCATTAAATTGACCATTCAATATTTGCTGAATCGCAATATATCCTTCTCCGTAAAGAGCAGGGAAGATAAAGATCATCAACCCCAATGATATGCCACTAACCCACACCTTATTGTAAGGATTTTTAATATTAGTAAACCAATTCTTGACAATACTGCTGATTTTCGCAAAATAAACAGAATATCCACCAACCAATAAAGCTAACAATAAGTAGAAAAATAGTGCTGATACCTCCCACTCTGTACTAAAAGTGTGAAATAGGGGTTCACTATACAATGATTGTGCAACTACCGATGCCATTGCAGCCGAAATCAGTAACGGAATAAGCACCGGAATAGAGAATTCCGGTAATAAAATTTCGATGGCGAACACCATCCCAGCTAAAGGGCTGTCAAAAGCGCCTGCGATACCAGCTGCAGCCCCACAAGCCAATAGCATCGTCACCTCTTTATATTGCAAGCCAAAAAATCGCCCCGTATTAGATCCGATGGCAGATCCACTCATCGCAATAGGTGCCTCTAATCCACAAGATCCTCCAAACCCAACGGTTATAGCCGAGGTGACTATCTGCGAATAGACATTGTGAACAGGAATCTGACTCGATTTTCTGGAAATGGCATAAATAATCGGTGTTATACCGTGCTCAAGATGTTTTGCCTTTAGCACCTTACGCACATACAAGACACTCAAAAGAATACCTAATAATGGGAAGAATAAATAGAATGAATATTTATAATGCCAATCCACATCATCCTGTAAGGTCGAAGCAATAAAGTGCGTTAATGCTTTTAACACAGAAGCAGCTATACCACCTATAATCCCGACTACAAAAGCTAAAATAATGATAAAGTTTCGATTCGAAATTTTATGCATCCGCCAATGATTAAGCGCATCTAATTTTCTATTAAGCCTGCCTCTTAATGTTTTACTATTCATTTTATATTATTGAAAACTTAGAACCTCTTTCTTTTTCTTTGATTTAAACTTCTCCGGTATTGCTTCCATAATCTCACGCGATAACGCTTCAATAGCTTGTTTTTTGACAAAATTCTGTGTTGTTACAAGACTTATTTCACGGACAGGTTCCGGAGCTTTAAAATAACGAATCCGGTTTAGCTGATCTTCATTATAATCTACAATAGATAATTCGGGTAATATTGTAATTCCCGAATTGATATCCACCATCTTTTTTAAAGTCTCTACACTCCCGGTATTATATTCAAAACGACCAGAACTATCATAATTATGTTTATGATGGCAGATGTTTAATACCTGTCCACGCATACAGTGACCTTCATTCAATAACCAAAGCTTATCCTCTCCGATATCATCAGAGCTCAACATCTTTTTACCGAAAAGCGGACTGTTTTCCGAAATATATGCCACAAAGTTTTCATAAAAAAGTGGCTTTTCAATTATTCCTGCTTCATGTAATGGTGTCGATAAGATCCCGCAGTCCAAAAGTCCTACTTTCAACTCGTGAACAATTCTTTCGGTGGTATACTCCCAAATTTGTAATTGCATTTTGGGGTATTTATCCATAAACCGTGTTAGAACCGTCGGTAACAAATATGGGGCTATCGTCGGAATCACTCCTATACGTAACTCTCCGTCCAATTCACCATTTTCATTTTGGACAATCTCCAAAACTTTTTTACTTTCTATCAGAATAATACGAGCTTGTGCAATTATCTTTTCTCCAATTTCAGTAGGAATTACAGGTTGACGGCTTCGGTCAAAAATTTTAACTCCAATAGACTCCTCCAGTTTCTGGATTTGCATACTTAATGTGGGCTGTGTTACAAAACATTTTTCGGCAGCGGCTACAAAGTTTCTATATGTATCAACGGCGACTATATACTCTAATTGAATGAGCGTCATCTTATCAATTTTATTTATACAAAAGTAACAAACATATTTCATACCAAATGATCGAATCGTGATCGAAAGATATGTACTTAATATTTTTTATCTTTGAGCTTCGATCGGACAGAACAATCCTATTTAATAATATATAAACAAACATGAAGTTACTGAATACAAAATCCTGGAGTTTACTCCTACTTTTAGCAACAGCTGCCCCTACTATCCATGCGAAATCTCCTGACGAAGGAATGTTTCCTCTTAGCGAATTGAATAAAGCGGGATTGAAAAATGCGGGACTAAAAATAAATGAAAAGGATATCTATAATCCAGGAAAAGTTGGACTAGTTGATGCTTTAGTACAAGTAAGCGGATGTACGGGTTCATTTGTATCAGGAAGTGGATTGATCATCACGAACCATCACTGTGCATTCTCAGCAGTACAGCTTGCGAGTACTCCCATCAACAACTATCTTAAAAATGGTTTCGTAGCACAGTCACATGAACAAGAAATTGAAGCAAGAGGACTAACTATACGTATTACAGACTCTTACGAAGATGTTTCTGAGAAAATTCTGGCGGCAGTTGCACATATCACGGATCCATCCGAAAGAATAACAATTATTAAGAAAAAGCAACAAGAACTGGTAGAACAGGCTCAAAAACAGGATCCAACGATCAAAGCTGAAGTTTCTGAAATGTTTATCGGTAAGACATATGTACTATTCCGATATAAAACAATTGAAGACGTACGCCTAGTATATATTCCTCGTCAAAACATCGGAGAATTTGGAGGTGAAACCGACAACTGGATCTGGCCAAGACATACAGGAGACTATTCATTCTTACGTGCTTATGTTGGTAAAGATGGGGCATCTGCAAAATATTCAAAAGAAAATGTCCCTTACCAACCGAAGAAGTTTTTAAAAGTAAACCCAAAAGGTGTTAATGAGAATGATTTCGTCTTCATTTTAGGGTATCCAGGTAAAACATTTAGACACCGTCCTGCGCAATATATTCAATATCAACAAAATTTTTTACTGCCTTATGTTTCTAATTTGTATGAATTTCAAAATGAGCGCATGTATGAAGCAGGAAAAACAGATAATGATGCCGCCCTTTACTTAGCAACACGTATTAAAAGAAACGCTAATGTTTTAAAAAACTATAAAGGAAAACTAAAAGGTCTTCGTAATATTGATTTAATAAATACCAAAATAAAAGAAGATCAAGCGCTAAGTACTTTTATCAATAGCAAATCAGATTTAAAAAATAAATATGGTACTCTGATGGATGATATTGATGGTCTATACAAATTAATCAATCAAGACGTCTACAAGGAAATGTGGATGAATAATATCTACACGAGCACGAGTTTAATGCGCGTTGCAAAAGAAATAAATACGTTTAAAGTAGCGATGCTACAACAAAGTACATCACAAGATCAAAATGCTTTTTTTGAAGCTAATATTAATAAGTTAAAAACAAACTTAAAAGGTATCTACGAAAGTTACAGCATGTATGCAGATCTCCGTATCTTTGCTAAGATGCTAGCTGACGCACATGCTTTCCAAGGGAACAATCAAATCGAAACAATTCAAAAACTGAAGTTCCAAGATAATAATCTTGCAAGTGCATATGCCGGGGAGCTTATTACAGAATCGAAATTAAATAACAGCGCAGCAGTATTTAATGATATTTTATCAAATAGGACTAATCTATTGGCTTATTCAGATAACCTAATGAAATTTCAATCGTCACTAGAACAAGATATTCAGCAATTTGCTGTTGAGCAAAAAAGAAGAGATGGAGTGTTAAATAAATTGATGGGAGATTATGTGGCAGTTAAGGAATTGTATCAGTCTAAAAACTTTATTCCTGATGCGAACTCCACATTGAGACTAACATTCGGAAACATAAAAGGTTACTCTCCTGTTGACGCTACTTACATGAAGCCATTTACAACACTAGCAGGTATTATACAAAAAGGCAATCTTGGAGAGGCAGATTTTGAATATCCAGCTGAAATAAAAACTGCTTGGGAAAACAAGAATTTTGGACCATATATTAAGAAAGAACTGAACGATGTACCTGTTAATATGCTCTATAATATGGATACTACCGGAGGTAATTCAGGATCTCCTATTATGAATGCATATGGCGAATTGATCGGAGTCAATTTTGACCGCTCATACGATGCAACCATTAATGATTTTGCATGGAACGATAGTTATAGCCGTTCGATAGGTGTTGATATCCGTTACGTACTATGGGTAGCAGACAAAATTGACAATGCTCAATTTATATTAAAAGAAATGGGTATATAAGTATCCCCTGCAATAAATAATAAAAGGCTTATCGTATTTTAGACATGCCCCAAAAAGTTAGACACTTATTTGGGGCATTTTTATGAGCAAAAAACAGAAATATGATTTCGAGTTTAAGTTACGCTTAGTAACT
>NZ_SLYV01000026.1:0-30663 GCF_004342035.1 Sphingobacterium sp. JUb20
CGGTACAGCAGGATCATCGTTACTATTACTATTACTATTACTATTACTATTACTATTACTATTACTATTACTATTACTATTACTATAGCTGATAAGGTGATTCATGTCTTCTCATGCTTTCCGCAGGGCCGACATCTTTACTTTATACTACAAAGGGATCTGAGAAGTGCTGGTGTTTTACTATAGCCCGCTACCCTCCGTACAGATACTCCGGAATAGGGCATACTATAACCTGATTGGGATTTGATTATTACTTAAGCTAGGATTTATAGAGAGATTACTGGGATTTTATAGGGGGTTAATAGGGCTTGACCACTACTAACCCTCTATAAACCCCCTCTTATACCCCTGTTATACCTCTACTATATTCGAACAAGATCCCTACTTGCTTATAACATGGTATCAACTCGCTAACAATAGTAGGTTTCTTTTTATTTACTTAAGTACAGTGTGATTTATGACGTTACTAATTACTTTAACGTCGTGCTATCATCTTATCAAAACAATGCTGCTCCATGAAGCAATCACACCTTGAAATCTCTTTAAATAAATGAAAGCTACAGCGTCCTTACGATGAGCATCGTAATATTAAGGAAAAATAAAATTGAAGTAAAAATCAAAATATACGCAAAGAAGCTATGATTCATTTTATTAAGGAAAAGGCCGAAAAATAAAAAAGTCATCTCCGTTGAGATGACCTTAATAATCTTATTCCATAAATATTTCAAAAGCCGATTTCTACTTTTTAAAAACCCAAAATCGCTGAAGTGTATAATTAAATCCCAAGGAAACAATAATCTCCACTATTACTTTGGAGACTAATGGATGTAAGTGCCATATATCATCCAATAAATAAATACCACCCGACTTTAATAAAATACTTCCTGCAACTACAACTACAAATTTACCGAGCTGCTGGCCCAACGGGGCGGCAGTATTATTGAAAGACCAATAACGGTTAATAACGAAATTAACAATGGCTCCTAAAGAGCCACTGATTACATTTGAAAATGCTGGAGAAAAACTCAGCACTTTATAACAAAAAGTATAAATACCAAAATCGGAAAGACCACCTACAAAAGCAGATAACTGCGCCTTAAAGAACTCTTTGATTTTTGGGTTCATATCTTATAAATTTTCTGACTCTTTAGTTTTCTTCTCTTCAGCATCTCTGATATCGCCTAAATCTAATAACTTCTTAGTATCAATAGAATTGATAACAAAAAGAATAGCACAGATACCCATCACTAAGTAATGAATTGCACCTACAAAAAATACTTCTATAAGTAAAACAAGACATATAATGACCCTGATTTCTGTAGGCCCAACAATTCCTGCATCTATTGTATACTTATCTGTTACCTTATAACGCAACAAAGAAAGAATCATGGCCCAGCCATACAAAGCTACCAATACAAAACCTGTTAATTCAAAATTACCTTTTGCATAAAATACATACCCCAGACCAATCAGTACCGTACTGATCCAATCCATTACAATATCCAGTGAAAATCCATACCATTTACGCGATTTATTTCTATAAAAAGCAATACGGCCATCAAGAGAGTCTCCGAACCATTGAATAAAAAAGCCTAGAATACCTAGCAGTAGATAATTAATGTCACAATATTGGGCCAAGATAAAACTTGCCATAATCATGACGGATCCAAATAGACCGATCGCTGTCAAACCATCGGACGAAATCCAATTTGGAATACGTGGAACTAAATATGAAATAAATTTCTGTTCCGGATTACTCAATATATTTGTTCTTTTTCTATCTTGAAAAAGTTTTTTATTTATTTTTTGACCACTCATCTCTCTTTTTATTATAACCAATTATTATCACGGTACCACTGAATTGTAACCTTCAGTCCAGCATCCAAATCATAACGCGGTCTATATTGAATATTTTCTTTTGACGAACTGATGTCACATGCCCAACTGGCTGCTGTCAATTCATTTAATCTTTCCGGATACAATACCGGTATGGTGCTGGAATTTTTATAAGCCCGCTCCATAACCTGAGCAACACCTTTCACAAGACTAAATGGAAGATGAAATCTATATAATGATTTTGAAGTGTATTTCTTGAAAATTGTCGCCATTTCATAACGACCATAAACTTGGCCGTCTGTAATATTGTAAGATTTTTTATCTCCATTATCGAGAAAACAAGCATTTAAAATAGCATCTGTCAGATCTCTCACAAAAACAAACGTTAATTTTTGGGGTGATTTCCCGATATAGGCATCAAATCCAGCATTTAATGTTTTAAATAAAACAAAAAGATCTTTCTCTTTGGGACCATATACAGCGGTGGGGCGAATAATAGAAAGCTTATTAGCCGCATATTTTTCAAGCATGCGTTCTGCTAACACCTTACTTCGACCATATGCAGTGACGGGATGATACTCATTTTGTTCATTGATCGCTGGTGCATCATAGGCCACCGGCCCAATAGCTGCCAAACTACTGATAAAAACAAAACGTTCAAGAGGAATATTAGCCTGAAATACCGCATCTGCTAAAACTTCAGTATAACCGACATTAACATCAACAAGATCCTGCTCATTCTTCGCTCTAGTCATAGCTGCTCCATGAACAATATAGGCATATTGCTCTTGCTCCAGCAGTTTCAATAATGAATCCTTATCTTTAAAATCAGGATAAACAAATTGATCAACAAAAGACTTTATTTCACTGACATCACTGGTTTTCCGAACAGCTGCATGCACCTCCAAACCTGCCTCACGGGCAGCTTGAACGAGATGATAACCGACAAAACCACTTGCGCCTGTGATTAGGATTTTTTTTCTCATAGCGCTTGCTCATACAAACGATAGCGTTTGTATAATTCTCCATTGATTTGCTCGATGGCGTGATTCATCATATAATTAGTATCAAGCATCCACGAGCATTCTGCTCCTTTGACGGTAAAGCCATCGCCAGAGTTTTTAATTATCCTACCATAAAGGCAGGCTTCTATTCCTAATTTACGATACTCATCCAATACGCCAAGCATCAAAACTCGAATTAGGTTTACCTTTTTCAATCCAAAGAGCAATTTAAAAATCCCAGTCGGCAATAGTCTACCACGTTTGATTTTAATTAGAATCTGATTGATATCCGGAATTCCTAAAGCGAATCCAATGACCTTTCCATCCTTTTCAGCCAATAAAGCATATCGAGGATCAACGATCATTTTCATTTCCTTTGCAGCGTAGTTAAATTCATCTTCCGTAAAAGGCACAAAACCTAAGTTTTTATCCCAAGCTTTATTATAGATCTCCCTAATTCGCTCGGTTTCATTTTTAAAATCCTTCAAGTTCATTTGACGAATCTTAATTCCCGAACGGTTTAATCGTTCTTCCAGTTTCTCCAACAACAGCACAGATCGTTTACTTGCTTTATTTTCCATCACTAGGTAGGCACGCAAATCAACTTTTTTTTGAAAACCTGCTTGAGTAACTAATTCTGGATAATAAGGAAAATTATAAGGCATCATCGCTACAGGTGGGCTATCAAATCCTTCGATCAATAGACCACAAGTATCATTAGTCGTTAAATTAATTGGACCAACAATATTAGTTCCACCTTTAGCTTTCACCCAATCCTTTGCTGCTTGAAACAAAGCATTTGCAACCTCTTGATCGTTAATACAATCAAAAAATCCCCATTGCCCTTCCTGCACTTGATTGAATGAATTATGATTAACATTCCAAATTGCGGCGATACGACCGACCAGTTTTTGATCTTTGTATGCTAAAAATAATTGTGTGGAGGAATGTTTGTAGAAAGGATGCTTACCAGGAGTAAGCAAATCATACTGAGCAAGATATAGCTCTGGTACATAATAAGGATTTTCCGCATATAAACTATGCGGAAAATCTATATATAACCGTTTCTGTTTCTTTGTTTCAACGGGAATAACCTGTATCATAATAGACACTTAGATTAAAGATTCAACATCTGCTAATTTGAAGACTTTTACCATCTTCTCAATAGCTTCATCAATTTGATCAAAGCTATGTGTTGCCATTAAAGAGAAACGAATCAATGATTCTTCTGCAGGAACAGCAGGTGAAACTACTGGATTAACAAAAACCCCATCGTCTTGAAGCATTTTGGTTACCCAGAATGTTTTCTCGTTATTTCTAATAAAGATCGGTAATATAGGGCTTTCTGTAGCACCTAAATCAAATCCACTTTCTAAAAGTAATTTTTTAGCATAATTTGTATTTGACCATAATTTCTCAATATGCTGAGGTTCGGTTTGTATAATCTCCAAAGCTTTCAATGTCGAAGCGACAGAAGCTGGTGTCATACTTGCACTGAACATAACTGAACGCGCAGAGTGTTTCAAGTAATCGATAACATCAGCATCGCCTGATACAAAGCCACCTAGAGAGGCAAATGATTTACTGAAAGTACCCATAATTAAGTCGGCACTGTCGGTTAGTCCAAAGTGAGAGGCAGTACCTGCACCTTTTTCTCCGATTACACCTAAACTATGTGCATCATCAACCATAACAGTTGCATCAAATTCATCTGCAATCTTTATCAATTCAGGCAAATTAACAATATCTCCCTCCATACTGAAGATACCATCCGTTGCAATCAATTTACCACTTTCTTCTGGTAATCTAGCAATTTTTGCACGCAGATCATTCATATCATTGTGTGCATACTTGATTACTTTAGAAAAAGATAATCTACTTCCATCAATGATAGAGGCATGATCACGTTCATCCAATAAGATATAATCATTGCGACCAGTAAGACATGATAATGGGCCCAAGTTTGATTGAAAACCTGTACTGAATAAAATAGTAGACTCTTTCCCCACATAAGCCGACAATTTCTCTTCAAGCTCCACATGAATATCTAAAGTACCATTTAAAAAACGAGATCCAGCACAACCGGTTCCATATTTTGCTAATGCGTCTTGAGAAGCTTTGATAATACGTTCATCCGTCGTTAACCCTAAATAAGAATTAGAACCAAACATCAAAACACGCTTGCCATCAATTTTCACTTCGGTATCCTGTCTCGACTGAATCGGTCTAAAATAAGCGTATAAGCCCTTAGCTTTTAATTCATTAACGATTTTAAATTGCGATATTCTCTCGCCTAATTTTCCTTTACTCATGCGATTAAAAGGTATTTCTTAAATTTTATAATTGTTTTTGATTGTAATGATTACCAAAATAATAGCTTCATCATCAACACTTTCAATTCCTACTTCCAAATAGATTAACACAAAATGACTTCATAATACTGCACGAAAAACAGTATTAAATCAAAAACGATGCAAACATACGAAAACAAAAGCTGACTTTCACTTAATGTTAGTCATATTTTTCACATATAAATATCGTAAAAATAATTTTAATTTAACACTTAAATTAAAATCCAAAAATAACAATGCTAAAAAAACACCATTATAATATTTATATTTGCTTTCCTATGTGATTACATTTAACAAACTTAATCTGGTTTGTATTGGAAATGGAATAGGAATAAATATATTAAGAAATTATGGCAATATCATCAGATATCAATATAAAAAATAAAAGAGCTTCATTTGAATACAACCTTCTGGACAGGTATGTTGCAGGAATACGTTTACTAGGCACTGAAATTAAATCAATTAGGGAAGGGAAAGCAAATATCAACGACAGTTTCTGCAACTTTTTCCATGATGGACTTTATTTGCGGAATATGCATATTGCCGAGTATTCGCATGGATCTTTTTACAATCATGAAGCAAAACGAGATCGCCAGTTGCTTTTAACAAAAAAAGAATTAAAAAAATTACGCGTGAAAGGTGAAGAGAAAGGCTTTACAATCGTTCCTTTACGTATTTTCATCAGTGCCAGAGGATTTGCAAAAGTCGAAATTGCCTTAGCACAAGGTAAAAAAGACTTTGACAAGCGTGATACAATTAAGGAAAGAGAAGGCAAAAGAGAGCTTGATAGGATGATGAAAAAATAAAATTTTATTCTCCTATTATATAAGCACCGGGTGTCACTCCCACCCTGCTTTTAAAGAGACGGACGAAGTAGTTTACATCATTAAATCCCAAACTAAAGCACGTCTCTTTAACACTTCTTGTTTTTCGTAATAAGCTCTTTGCCTGTTGCATACGCGTTCGTATGATATATTCGATAGGCGTTATTCCCAACTCATTCTTAAAAAGGCGAAATAGACTTGATTTACTCATATTTGCCTGCTTTTCCAAAATTTCCACAGTAATGGATTCTGAAAGGTTGGCATGTATATAGTTCCGAATATGCTGTAATACCGTGTTTGTTTTTGTCTTGGCAATATCAAGTGATAATAGTGACTGCGTCTGTAAAAGACGAATAACTAATTCATTAAATGCTAAATCTGCTAATGCATCTTTCAACACATTATCTCCCGTAATGGTCTGAAATAATTTATTAATTAAATCTGTCAATTCGGGTGTATTATAGAGATGGAATAAATTCATATCTAATTTCCAATCTGCTAAATGTTGTTCTTTGGGATAGCACTCATTTAAACGGTTGATCACACCGTCTATCTTACTTTTACTTATGGTCAGCGCCGTACATTGCGTAGGGTCGGTAAAAGTCGCTTCGGGAAAATCGATCTGCATCTTACTATAGGCTGGCAAAACCATGGTCTGACCCGGTAAATAATCAAAGGAATCCACCTGTTGCAAATGCATCACTTTTTTACCCTGAATCATATTGATCATTACCAGATCATCAAACTGTAACGCTACTTTTTCTGACGCCTTATATGTTTCAAAGACATTAAGCTCCAAATTTTCTAACGTAAAAGCTCTCCTATTTTCTACCAAAGTAGAAAGTTCATGACGCGACGAAAATGGTAATGTATTTACAAGCCTGTTATTTATCATATCCCTATCTTTTATTATAATTGGCTGGTAATCAAACTTAGACAAATTGTCTTAAATATCCAATAGTATTAACTTGATTAATAGAAATATTTGCTGACAGTGTTGCACCTATAGTGCTATCGTTTGAAACTATAATGCTATACGAGAACAATCGTTTTCGTTAAATTTGGTATTCAACAATTTGTATAACATTATAAAAATAAATATTATGGCAGCAATTCAAAGACCATCGTTTAAAGAACGTTATGGAAATTACATTGGTGGAGAATTTGTTCCACCTACATTAGGTAAATATTTTGACAATATTTCTCCCTTAGATGGAAAAGTATTTACACAAGTCGCACATTCTACAAAAGAAGATTTAGAACTAGCTGTTGATACTGCCGCGAAAGCATTTGAAACTTGGGGAAAGACTTCAGCAACCGAAAGAAGCATCATTTTAAATAAAATAGCAGACCGCATCGAACAGAATTTAGAATATATTGCCACAGTGGAAACTGTTGACAACGGAAAAGCTGTTCGCGAAACATTAAATGCCGATATTCCTTTAGCCATTGATCACTTCCGTTATTTTGCAAGTGTTATCCGTGCTGAAGAAGGTTCACTAAGTGAATTGGATCAAAATACGGTGTCTCTTATTGTGCATGAACCTATTGGTGTGATCGCGCAGATTATCCCTTGGAACTTCCCTATTCTGATGGCTGTATGGAAATTAGCTCCTGCATTAGCTGCAGGTAACTGTGTGGTTCTAAAACCTGCGGAAAGTACCCCAACATCAATTCTTGTTTTAATGGAAATAATCGGTGATTTACTTCCTCCTGGTGTTGTTAACATCGTGAATGGTTTTGGTGGTGAATTAGGTCGCGCATTAGTAACAAACCCTAAAGTTTCTAAAGCTGCATTTACAGGTTCTACCGCAACAGGTCGTATGGTAATGCAGTATGCAACTGAAAATATCATTCCTGTAACATTGGAATTGGGCGGTAAATCTCCAAATGTTTTCTTCAGTTCTGTCATGGACCACGACGATGCATTTTTAGACAAAGCAATTGAGGGAGCTGTTCTGTTTGCATTAAATCAAGGTGAAATTTGCACTTGTCCATCGCGTTTATTGATTCAGGAGGATATTTACGAACGCTTTATTGCTAAAGTAATAGACCGTGTGAATCAAATTAAAGTTGGTGATCCTTTGGACCCTGAGACTATGATGGGTGCACAGGCTTCAAAAATCCAAAAGGATAAAATCATGTCCTATATTAAATTGGGTAAAGAAGAGGGGGCAGAAGTATTAACTGGTGGCGATGAGAACCATTTGGGTGATGGCTTAGAAGATGGTTATTATATCAAACCAACTTTATTTAAGGGTCATAACAAAATGCGTATTTTCCAAGAGGAAATATTCGGCCCGGTATTAGCAGTAACTACATTTAAAGATGAAAAAGAGGCTTTAGAAATTGCTAATGATACCATTTATGGGCTGGGAGCTGGTGTATGGACACGAGATGCTCATCAACTATACCAAATCCCGCGCGCTATCCAGGCTGGACGTGTATGGGTCAACCAATATCACTCTTATCCTGCAGGCGCTCCTTTTGGTGGTTATAAGCAATCGGGTATCGGACGTGAGAATCATAAAATGATGCTCGACCATTATCGTCAAACAAAAAATATGCTGATTTCTTATAGCAAAGAGAAACTTGGATTTTTCTAATCAGCAAAACACAATATTAAAAAATGGGGTTATCGATATAATCCCATTTTTTAATTTCTTATGATACTGATATAAAAGCAATATATGATGACAGAGCGTTTAGCAGTTACTGAAAAAGCCAAAGAACTGATTCGTGAATTAGTAGCTCAACACGGAGATCTGATGTTCTATCAGGCCGGAGGATGTTGCGAGGGCACACAGCCTCAATGTTTTGAAAAAGGGGGATACTATCCCAGAATGAATGATGCTATGATCGGGCTTGCTGAAGGTTATGAATTTTGGATCGATCGGGATTTATTTGAATATTGGAAATTTTCACATTTCACACTTGATGTACTTGATGGGTTTGGCCCGGGGGGATTTTCTTTAGAGTCTTCTTTGGGGAAAACTTTCAAAGTACACTATAGGCTATTTACTGAGGAAGAGTTAAACGAACTATCTCCTATAAAACGTATGGAATAACACGACCTGTTATTCCATACGCAATTTAGGATATCCGATATACTAATCTTCGATTTCCAGTCCCTGTAAAACTGGTATCGGCTTTTTATTGTCATCTAAGGCAACAAATGAGAAAACACCCTTCACCGCTAATTCTCTTCCATCTTTGTACATATCTTCTAAGAAGATCTCCACTTTTACCTTTAAGCTAGTTCTTCCTACATGTATTACTTCCGCAATAGCTTCAATCATACTACCTGCAGGGATTGCTTTTTCAAAATCAATCTTATCTGAGGAAACAGTTACGAGTGCTTTTCTACAAAACCGTGTTGCACACATAAAAGTTACCTCGTCCATGATCGCCATGGCTTTACCACCAAATAATGTTGCGTGGTGATTTGTTGTAAACGGAAAAACAGTTATAAAATGATGTGTTCTCGACTGTTCAATTCTTTCTTGTAATGTCATTTTTGTTTAATTTCTTCCTTGTTCTACGTCGACTCCAATACCTTTTAACAACATTGAAGCATTAAATATTTTACACTCTCCTATTTTCAGTTTATAATCGAATAGCATTTCTCCTTGGATCACCTGTATATCAAAGTGGTAATTCTTTACAACCTGCGGATATTCATCGGCTAACGTTGATAATTGCAGATCATGCGTTGCAACCATTCCCTTTCCTTTTTCTGTAATCAATTTTTTGATAATAGCTCTAGATCCTAAGTATTTATCAACAGAATTAGTTCCTCTTAACATCTCATCGATTAAAAAGAAACTATCGTTGCGTTCCGCTACAGTTTCTAAAATAAATTTCATACGGTCCAATTCTGCTTTAAAAGTTGACGTACTTTCATTCAGATTATCCTTAATGCGCATATAAGATATCAAATGAAACATCGGAATTTTGAAAGATCTTGCTGGCACTACTGCTCCCGCATAAGCCAAAACAGCATTTATACCGACAGTACGCAGAAATGTACTCTTTCCAGCCATATTGGATCCTGTCACCAAAGCGATTTCATGGTCAGCATTGGTATAGGTATTGGCAATAGATTTATCAGAAGCAATCAAGGGATGCGCCAAATCGACAGCTTCTATGGGTGTCTCCAGATGGTCAAGAATAATTGGGGTAGTCCATTCAGCATGATTACGCTTCCAAGTACCTAAACTCACCAAAGCCTCTACTTCTGCTAAAGTATCAAAAGCTTCCAAAATATTAGCTTGATACTTAGCTTTCCAGTCTACAATGGCCAATACCTGCTTAAAATCCCATAAAAATATCAGATTTAAAACTGTCCCGACCATCATGTTGTTTCGGGCATCCAGATTACTGATCAGCTTACCCAATTTCTTGAACGCATGGGAAACCGAATCTGATGACCCCTCTATTTTTAATTTTTCCTGTAATTCCTGGTTACGGTTCGCTGTCCAAGCCCTATTTTCGACCAGTTCCATACTTGCGGCATATGAATCCAGCAGATTTCCTACTTTATCGATCCGACTGGAAAAAAAAGAAATTTTGCCACCATTGAACATTGACCAAAGGATATGGATCAATCCTATGATGACTGGGAGGTATGCCACAGATGGAACAAAAACGGCTAAAACGACCGATCCTATAAATATAAAAGGGGCAAGCTTAACATAGATCCGCATAATTGCGCTTCCGAATGTAAAATCTCCGGACTCAAAATAGGTTGCTAAAAAAGACTTTACATCTAGCTTCTGATTCAGATTTGATAAAAGCTTTGCTTGAAAATCCTGACTCCAACGCATATCACTAGCTATTTCAGCTGCAGCTTCCTGACGTTTCACAATCTCGCCACGCTTTGCATCATTAAGTAACCAACTACCTAATACCGCTATACTCAGTTTTGTAGTTGAGCGGTTTAATAACTCAAATAGCGAATGATTTCCTACAATGTCCAGATCGGAGCTGTAAGGATGCTTACCATCTTCCAGATGCATACCGTTATCGTAGATATTGACTCCTGTATTTGCTAGCGTTAGCTCATTGACATTGACCGCTAATAACGCTTTCTGGTAATCACTTATTTTTTCTAATTTACTTTGTCTATTAACCAAAAAAGCAAAAAGAAATATCAGTGCAAAAAATAAAATCAATACAAGAACAAGATTTTCAAGCTGAAATGAATAGAATAGCGCTGCCCCACCAAAAATAATAACACCGAGGCGATAAAAACTATTCTTATTGATCACTCTGTCGAGCTTTTTTACTTCCTGTTCAATCTGTTCCTTATTGCTAAGATATAAATCCATTATTTTATCTTTCATTGAAGTATAATTTGTTGTTTAACGGTAATGAAGCGAGCATAAGCATACTCCTCCCCAAAAGCAATACATATGCTCATGCTCGCTTCCATCTGAATATAATTATTTATGAGTATCCATTTTCAACGGCATTATAGGCACGTTACACTCATTTTGTTTACTTTTTATTAATTATTTAAGGCATTCACATCTTCTTTACCAGCAGTTTGATGTATCATTAGTTATTAGATGCACGCAGTAAAACTGCCTCATTAATTTGATGCATTGAGATCACAGTGCTATTCTTTATCATCAGCCCTATATTCGTCATTTCTCTGAACATTTAATAGTAAGAAGGGATCATAATCCAAATCGCTAAAAAAAAGCCTGGTTATTACCAAGCTTGATCCCCAACCAAAGGGACAAATCTAAATGTATCTAATTCAATTCTATCAAAATCATTCTCACCAACCCGAATGATTGTGACCATTTTTTGTTCTTTCTCATCACCTACCGGTATTACAAATATACCCCCTATTTTTAACTGCTTCAGCATAATCTCGGGTACAAATGGAGCACCCGCAGTTACGATAATCTTATCATATGGTGCATGCTGTTCAATTCCTTTAGAACCGTCCCCACAGAAAAAATGGGGTTTATATCCCATATATGGCAATACCTGTATGGTTCTATTATATAAATTTTCTTGTCGTTCTATGGTATAAACCTGAGCGCCTAGCTCCAGCAGTATACAAGTTTGATATCCCGAACCTGTTCCTATTTCTAAAACCTTATCTCCTTTTTTAACATGCAGCAGTTCCGATTGATAAGCAACAGTATACGGTTGAGATATCGTTTGTCCATCGCCGATTGGAAATGCGATATCTTTATATGCTTGATTCCAAAAGGTTTCATCAAAGAAAAAATGACGTGGTACTTTAGCAATGGCATTCAGCACATTCTGGTCACTAATACCTCTTGTCTTCAGCAGCTGCACCAATTGCTTACGAGCACCTTTTTCTCTATAATTATCTACAAATTTATACGCCATTATGACTCAAAAATACTATTGTTATTTAACAATTACCACTACAAGAACTTTTTCATAACTAATCAATTAGCCTGCAAGCTATTTCATTTGAAAAGAATAATTTTTGGCTAATTTCATCTACCGATTCCTCTAATAAGGATCTACATCGATCACAATGCGTGAACCCGTGTTTGCTTTATCTGCAATAAAATCATTCTTCACCATCTTAATCAGATCTTTTACTTTAACAATACTGATGTTATTGCGTTCAATTTTCAATGTGATCGTCTGAATAAAATAATTACGTACTCTTCCTACTAAAGGGGTTTCTGGTCCAAGAACCCGTGAACCTAATTGCTGGCGCAGACCTGACGCAAATTTTTTAGCTCCGTCATAACATTTCTGGATATCCATATGCTTAATATCAATTCTGATCACACGGTAGAACGGCGGATATGCGAAATTTTTACGTTCAATGATCTCCGTATCAAACATGGCTTGATAATCATGCGCAACAACCTGTTCTAACACACGGTGTTTTGGTGTGTAAGTCTGAATGATAACCTGTCCTCCTGCCTCTCTTCTTCCTGCACGTCCTGCGACCTGCAAGAAAAGTGAAAAAGCTCTTTCATAGGCTCTAAAATCAGGAAAATTAATCATGGTATCTGCATTGATGATACCGATTAAGCTGACCTTTCCAAAATCCAGTCCTTTTGCAACCATTTGTGTACCGATCAGAATATCAAATTCATGTTCATCAAAAGCACCTATAATTTTATCAAAACCATTTTTCCCTTTTGTAGAATCTAGATCCAAACGTCCTATTCGGACATTAGGCATCAGTAATTCCAGTTCTTCCTCTACACGCTCGGTTCCAAAACCTTTACTTTCGATATGTGGCATACCACATGCGGGGCAGATTTTAATTGGAGGTTCCACGTGGCCACAGTAATGGCAATGCATCATGTTTGAACTCTTATGATAAGTCATACTGACATCACAGTTCACACATTTAGCTACAAAACCACAGGTGTTACATTGAATTATGGTGGTATGTCCACGTCGATTCTGAAATAGAATCACTTGTTCCTTACGTTCCAATGCTCCTTCTATAGCTTTTAATAAAGTACCCGAGAAGTATGAAAACATATTTTCCTTTCTTCCTTCTTGCGGTATATCGACAATATGGATTTCTGGCAATTGTGCTTGACCAAAACGTTCTAAAAGCTGTACAAAACCATATTTCTTGGATTTTGCATTATAGAAACTTTCAATAGATGGTGTTGCAGAACCTAGTAAGACTTTAGTCTGATGAATATACCCCAAATATATCGCTGTATCACGAGCATGATAGCGCGGTGCGGGATCATATTGTTTGTAAGAACTCTCATGCTCTTCATCGACAATAATAATTCCCAGATCTTGAAAAGGTAAAAACACGGAAGAACGGGCGCCTACGATAACCTTAAATTCGTTTTTCATTACCTTATGCCATACCTCAGCACGTTCGTTATCATTAAATTTCGAATGATATACACCAAGTTTATCGCCAAAATGCAATTTGAGACGTGCGGTAATCTGTGATGTTAAAGCTATTTCAGGCAGTAAATATAGGGCTGAATGACCTCTTGCCAATGCTTCCTCAATCAATCTGATATAGAGTTGTGTTTTCCCCGATGCTGTCACACCATGCAATAAGGTGACATCTTTAGTTTCAAAGCACTGATGAATTTCGTCAAAAACACGTTTTTGATTATCATTAAATTCAAAATTAGCCTCCAATTCGAGATCTTCTCCTTGAAAACGGCTGACGACTTTCTCTTTAACCTGAAATACGCCTTTATCAACTAATGCTGTAATGGCGCCCGAACCACATCCCGATGCTTCCATTATCATCTGTCGGGTAACATCCACTCCTTTTTTCAACAATTGCATGAAACCCAATACGGCATCCTGCTGTTTTGGAGCTCGATTTAAGGCATCTAATAAGTTCCGTTTACCATCTTCATCCCGAAATTCCGGAGCAAAAGAGAAAAAAACTTTAGTCTTTGGTTTATATCGTTCAGTAATCTCTTCAGAAATCAATATTATTCCCTTATCAAACATCGCTTTCAATATGGGGAAAACAGACTTTTGACTCAATAGCTTAACGATATCATTTACTTTTAATTCACCGGCCACCTCAAGTGCTTCAATGATCAGATACTCTTTATCTGTCAAAGTCGAACGGTCGAAATCTTCTGGAATAGCCGAGGCGATCTTAGTTTCACTTGCCAATTTCAAAGCAGAGGGTAAAGCAGCTTGCATAACCTCTCCCAATGAACACATATAATAATCGGATATCCAGTCCCACAACTGTAGTTGTGCACCATCTACGATAGGTTTTTCATCAATGATGTCTAAAATATACTTTGCTTCATAATGCTTTGGCGCCTCTTTCGTTATTTGTTTTACAATAGCAGAATAGATTTTATTCTTTCCAAATTGCACCATAACACGAACACCGACCTGGATTTTATCATTCCATTCAACTGGAATTCGGTAAGTATAGGTATTCGCTAATGCTAAAGGCAAAATAACATCAACAAAAACAGTTGCTCGGTCTGTAAAAAATAAGTTTTGAGGCTCTGGCATATTCATTTCAAGTATCATGTAAAATTACTAAAAAATAAGCCCTCGAAAAAACGTTAATTTCTCCGAGGGCTCATCTTACGGTAATAAAACCGTTAAATTATGACTTATTCTTTAATGCAGCAACGAAAAGTGCTGCCCAACCTACTATAAAGGCGACCCCACCCAGCGGTGTTATTGGGCCAAGAATAGCTGGGTTTCCAAAACCTGTAATTTCGCGCACACTTAACAGATATAAAGAACCTGAAAAGAAAAGTAATCCAATTATAAAGGCTATAAATGAGACACGGATAGATGCAGTTTTTGCCCGCGAAAAAGTGGACAGAAACAACAAAGCCAAAGTATGGTAAAAATGGTACTGATTGGCAGTTTTCCAAGTTTCGATATGTTGTTCACTAATCTTACCTTCTAAACCATGCGCACCAAAAGCGCCTAAAATAACAGCTAGTGCACCAAAAAATGCAGCCACTAGGATGATTCTCTTATTCATTAATCGAAAATTACGTCTATATTTTATTAATGCTGGATAAATGTATCAAATCTTCCTCAGAAAAGGAGAATATTTGTTAAATTTATTGTTACAAAGGAGTACTTACATTTGTGACAACTCAGGTTCCAGATATTTTTTAGTACGTTTGTTATTAGATATGAGAAATACGATTATTGTTACTGTCCTACTTTTTATAGCCGTAGTTGCGGCTTCCATCTACTACTTCTCCGACAGCAGCAGCAAGCAAGAAACTGCGACAAAAACACTCCAGTATTTACCTGCTGATACCTACTTTATTGCAGCTTTCAGAAATAACGAAACAACGGATACAATTTTCCAGAATTTCGAACTGTTTGAAGCAATTCAGGGAAAACAAGATTTTGACAATCTCAAAACAATTAAGCAGGATTTCTTAAGTGCGGCATCGATTAAAGGCAAAGTGCAAGATGTGGAAGTCATTCTTTCCTATCACCCTACAAAATCGGGTATTACATCATTATATACGGTCGGTCTGAATGAAAAAATAAACGATAAGACCTTAGAAGCTTTATTTCAAGGTGTAGATAAGAAATACAAGAAAAATCAAACTGACACGCTAGGTCACCGCATTTACAGTTTTGATAGGGGTATTAAAGATTCTGTGCTGTTCTGTACACTTCATGAAAATATTCTTTTTGCTGGCTATAATCCTTCAATTATCCATCAGGTCATTGATAAATCGGTTAAAAAATTAGATCATAAGCAAATTGAATTCTTCATCAGTCAAAACAGTAAGAATACTCCGTTAAGTCTTTATTTTAGTAATAATCAAATTGCAGCTCTAGCAAAAAAAATCATGCGCAGTAAGTTTGGCATGTATCTTAATCAAATTGATTCATTACAAGGATCTACAGCCTGGAATCTAAACTTCAAAGATGATGCATTAATTTTTAAAGGAGAAACGCAGCTTAACCTGAATCAGCATAACTATCTGCAACTTTTTGCTCATCAATCACCACAAGTGCAAACTTTAGCTAATTTTTTACCAAAAAACACCTCTTCCTACATTAACTATAGCCTTTCTGATATCAATAGCTTTCATCGCTCACTTAGCGATTTATTTACCTATCGAAAGGAAGCTGATAAAATTAAGAGCCATCAAAAGCTCATTGAGAATGAAGGAAAAGTAATCTTTCAAACTGATATTTTACCTTTATGGAATGATGAATTTGCAATTGCGGAATTGGATAATGAGAATATTCTAGGTCTTGTTAGTTTAGCTGATAGCAGTAAATTTATAGAAACTTCAAAAAAAATAAGCAGCAATCAAGGAGATGATATCTACCAATTTGATTATTCCAACATTCTTTATTCAAGTTTCGGAGATCCCTTCAAAAGTTTTCAGCGTCCATACTTTACAAGAATCGGAAAAGTACTTGTTGTGGCAAATCAGACCGGTGTTCTACGAAAGTACCGCCAGGCTTATTTCGATAACCAGATGATGTCTGGAACAGCCATCTTCAAGAATCATAGTGCCATTCAGAGCAACAGAGCGAATGTTACGTTTTATATCGAACCTGAAACAGCGAAGAATACAATCATTAATAACTTAAAGTCGGAGTATGCTAAAAACTTCAGAGATAAGGAACTTTTTGGTTATCAAAATTTTTACTCGACTTCTTTGCAAGTAAGTGGAAATGCTGGTGGATTTATTTCAGGTTTTTATGCCTTATACAAATCTAAAAATCGTTTTGGAGGGACTGCGGCATGGACATTTCAAATGAACTCAAAATTAATCAATAATCCTTGGGTATTTAATCAGACTGAAAACAGCAAATTTATTTTAGTACAAGAGCAGGATCATACGGTCTATGCACTCAGCCCTTCTGGTAAAGAATTATGGAAAACACTCTTTCATGGAGAAATTTTAGGGCAACCGATTCAAATGCAGGACCGTAGTATACTGTTGAATACCAGAAGTCGTCTGTATCGTTTTTCTCCTGATGGAAAGTTAATACCTGGTTTTTCTGTGGGTTTACCGAGCAATGCCTCTGCAGGTCTTACACTGACAAATTTCAACAATGAAAAAAGAATCTATATTCCGTGCTCAAACCAGATAGCTGTATACGATCTGACGGGAAAAAAGATCGAAGATTGGAAAAATCCAAGCTTGGACAGCAAAATTTTATTTGATTTGAAAGCAGCTACAATTGCTAATCAAAATTTTATCATTGCAGGAACCAGCCAAGGGTCAGTTTACTTTTTTAATGAAGCTGGTACTCTTATCCGTAAAGAAGAGCTTAATGTCAATGGGCAAACGTTAAAGAACCCAATTGGGTTGATAACAACTTCGGATATGAAGAATTCCTTTGTTATTGTACCGAAAGATAAAGGAGAAGTGATTAAAGTTCCTTTCGAGGGGGATCCGATCAAATTAAAAATTGGCGATTGGGGCACAAATTTTACGTTCAACTTTGAAGATGTAAGTGGCAGTGCGGATAAAGATTACGTTGTTCTTAGTGACAATAATCTATCTGTGTATAACCAGAAAGATAGCACTAAATATTTTGCATACAAATTTGTGGACGATGTCAGCAACAGACCTTTATTCTTTAAAGTGACAAACAATAACGATCTTGTTGCTGTAGGTACAGATAACCGTATGATTTATATCTTCAATGAAGATGGTCTTGTAAGAAATGGCTTTCCTGTAGAAGGTATGTCAAAATTCTATTTTGGTCCTATCGATTTCGGGAATAATTCATCGTATTTAATTAGCTCTAAACGAGATCACAAAATTTATGTTTATAAATTTTAACAAATTGTATTTCAAAAATTTAAAAACAAAAATCAAAAATCAAAAACGTCTCAAATGTTTATAAAAAAATGCTATAAATATTTTTTTTTATAGTAGGTTTGCAGACTTAATACGAATATGCTGACATCAGAACAACTAAAAACACTTTTATCAGAACCTAAAAGAATTGTAATCACTACGCACTTCAAGCCGGATGGCGATGCGCTGGGTTCTTCATTAGGTCTATTTTATTGGCTAAAAGCCCATAAACATGATGTAAGCCTTATCGTTCCATCCGATTTCCCATCCTTTTTAGACTGGTTACCGGGTTTAGAACATGTGCGCATTTACACCAAAGAAGTACAAGAAAATCAAAAATTAATTGCCGATGCTGAAATCATTTTCTGCCTTGATTTTAATGGACTGTCCCGTATCCATGATATGGCAGTTCCTGTTGAAAACGCGACAGGTATAAAATGTATGATTGACCACCATCTTGAACCTCAAGGTTTTCATGATTATGAATATTGGGATCCTAAAGCTGCGGCAACTGCACAGCTAATTTTCAGATTTATAACAACAGAAATGCAAGATGCTGGCAGTATCTCTGCAGATATGGCAACCTGCCTGTATACAGGCATTATGACCGACACAGGTTCATTCCGTTTCCGTTCTACGACTTCAGAAATACACCGTATAATCGCGAGCTTGATCGATTGTGGCGCAGAGAACTGGGCTATTCACGAGCTGATCTATAACAGTTCTTCGGAAGGAAGGTTAAAATTCTTAGGATACTGCTTACTCAATCGTTTAGAAGTATTCCCTGAATATAATACAGCCATGATTTATGTCACCCAAGAAGATTTGAAAAAGTTCGAAGTGATTACTGGAGATACCGAAGGACTTGTCAATTATGCGTTATCAATTAAAGGAATTCGATTAGCTGCATTAATTATTGACAGAACTGAACAAATTAAATTATCTTTGCGCTCGATTGGTGATGTTCCATGCAATGAAATCTGCAAAACATATTTTAATGGCGGTGGTCATCTCAATGCATCTGGAGGAAATTCACATGATGATCTACAAACGGTTATCAGTACATTTAAATCCGCTTTACCAAATTATAAAGAAATATTAACAAAATAAGATAGCAATTAAACTGAAATGAAGAAATCAATTCTATTATTCGCGGCATCAGGATTATTATTAACTGCTTGCCAAAATTTTAAAAAGGCTGAAGGTGGCCTAGAATACAAAATCGCTAAAGATGCCGGTGCTGAAAAAGCTGTATCAGGTGATTTATTAGCAGTAGACATCATTCAATCATCTGATAGAGACTCTACTTTGTCAAGTACATATGAAACAGGAACTCCTCAAATCGTACAATTATATCCAGATAGCATTATCAAGCAAAATCCAGGAGATCCAACAGGTTTATTCAAATTTGTAGGTGAAGGTGATAGTTTGGTATTTAAGATTAATTTAGATTCTATCACAGCTAAAACACAGCAACCAAAGCCACCATTTGCAGATAAATATATTATCTACACGATTAAAGTTCAAAAACACTTCAAAAAAGGTAAGTTAACTGATCAACAATTAGGTGAGCAGGTTACCAAATATTATGAAGAACAAACTGCAAAATTAAAAGGCGCTGAAGCTGGAAAAGTTGAGGCTTTCTTGAAAAACAGCAAATTAGCAACTAAAAAAACAGCTTCTGGTTTACAGTATGCTATTACTAAAGAAGGTACAGGTAAAAATGCTGCGGTAGGTGATACTGTTGTCGTTAATTACTTAGGTAAATTGGCTAACGATAAAGTATTTGATACCAACCAAGCTGATCTAGCTAAAAAACATAACAAATTTAATCCACAAAGACCTTACGAGCCTTTACGTTTACATTTAGGTGTTGATGGCGTTATTACAGGTTGGACTGAAGCTTTCCAATTATTGAATAAAGGTTCAAAAGCTACTTTGGTTATCCCTTCTAATTTAGCTTATGGCGAACGTCAAGCAGGAGAGATCCCAGCATATTCACCATTAATTTTTGACGTGGAAGTTCTTGATATTATCCCTGGAAAAGCACCTGCTGCAGCTCCAACGACAATTCCTGCAACAACAACTACACCGGCTACGCCTGTAAAGAAATAAGTAAATTAACTTTTACGCTGAAAGCGCTTATCGGATAACCGGTAAGCGCTTTTTTTATATAATCAACTTAATGATGCAAACATTACTCAAAAATAGTCTCCCTAATACCGTAGTTTATCACGCAAATAATTTTAAATATTTGCTGATCATCTTATCTTGGGTATATGATTGAAGATACCTTTTATGGGCTCCTCTGCGAAGTCTCTTCGCTAAAGACTCACTTTCCAAAATGCTTTTAATCCCTTTATAGAAAGAATTTACAAACATTTCACTATCTTGATAATTTGTAATTTCGGTAACTATTGCCGTTACATTATTTTTAAACATTGATCTCAGTCCGTTAGCATCTGAGCATACAATAGGAAGACCAAATTTCATCATCTCAATTGCAGTATAACTACACTGCTCCGTATAGGACGGCAATATCCCAACATCAGCAATATGGTATAAAGATATAAGTTCATCCTTAGCAACATGGCCTAAAAAAGATACTCTACTTGAGATGTGCTTACTAAATGAAAAGATATGATCTGGATCAGATACATTTCCACAGATTACCAACCTGCTATTAGGATGTATTAATAAAATCTTCTCAAATGCTTTCATCGCAATGTAAATTCCTTTTACCACATTAACACGACCCACATAGAGTAAAATTCTATCTTCAATATTAAAACCATATTCCTTTATTATTTCGGATCTTGGTTTCAATAGTTGATGATTTTTCTTTACAAGTCCATTTGAAATTAATTTTATCTTCTTCTTCTTTATTAAATAAAAGTCTTTTAACAACTGTTTTGTTTCAACTGATGAACACACAATCAAATCAGCTTTACTCATCATATCTTTTTCGGAAACAAAAGAGTCTTTGATAAATCGATGGTTAATATTAGATACTACGCCATGATTATTAATAATATTTCTAAAAGTACTTTCATCTCCTAATAAACTTGATGTCCAGTTGAGATCATGTACAATCTTTAAAATTTTAGACAGGGGATATAACTCCCTTATTTTTAAAAGAATTTTATCAAAATAATTGTAATTAAAAATAAACACATTATTTGCACTATCTAAAACATATAAATTTATTAAAGTACAAACATTATTGAAATTATTTGCCGACCAACCTTGAATAGTAGAAGGAAATCTCATCTTTATAATTTCATCAACTTCTAAAATTATAAACTTATCTGTATCACTATTAAGTTCAATTATTACAATACAATATCCAGCCTCTTTCAAAGTATACAAAAGCTGTGTGTTGAATGTTCCAATACCATTTCGGAGGGACTGATAATAGTCATCAAAAATATAAATATACTTCATTTACTTCTAGGTATTTGTAAAATTTTCCGCAATAATAACCCACTTATTCCATCTCTAATACCGAGAGTTTCTAATTGAATGTTATCCGATTGTGCATCTATATCAACTCTAATAAATCTATCTAAATCCATTTTAAAATCGTCAAAAGGGACTAAATTATTAATTATTCCAAGCTTAAAAATTATTTCTTCCGATAGTTTCAATTTTTTAGCATTTTTATATAAATACGTTAAATCATCAATAAAACTTTTTAAAAATGGATTACGCTTTACATTTTTATTCCTTCCAGCAAGTCTAGCACAAACGTAATTTAGGATTCCCTCTAGTCCGGCTTCTAAACTATAATCATTAAATCGTCTTGGGCAAATTTTCATAACCATCTTATCAATATCGTTACAAATCAAATTTGAATTTCCTTTAACAAAATTATTTTGAATCAAATATTCAATACCCCATCCAATTCCTGAAAATCCTGATTCAAAATCTATACTTAAGTCTTGTGCCAGCGATTCCCATATTTCATCTAATTGATTATTAGCATAGCCCAAAAATAAATTATTTTCAAGATATTGGCTTAAGTGAAAAAAACATATTGCGATTCCAAATTTGCCATTTAATAGACCATAATCAGTAATATTACCTGAATCAAGTATTAATCGATGAATTTGCTCCTCATCAATATCTACTGATAATTGACAATTTTTTATTAACATATGAATTTAAAAAAAATGAAAAAATAAGTAATCACTTTTTATAATGTATACTCTTGTAATACATAAATAAGAAGTCATATATAACCAGCTCGTAAGTTCGATTATCACTGCAAAACATCCTATTCATCATCATATGTATGTGATTTCCCATTAAACTATCTAAATTGACTGGAAGATTTTTATTACTTATTTTTTTCATGATTTTTTTTGCCGTAATATTATAATCTAACAAACTATTATCCACAATTGAATTCATTTTTACAAAACCTATTTCATTAATGGAATTATTTAAAACTTTAAAAATTACCTCCTTATTAGCTCTATATTTATTCTTAAACTGTGTCGTATTTTTTGATGAAATATTAAACTCCTTTTTAAAAGATGCACTCAAATTTTCTAATATGCGAAGTTTAGCAGCAGTATCTTGATTAAAAGAAGTTAGGATACTATCTATCAATTTTAAAGAAATCATCCATCTATATTTTTCCTCAAAAGAATTTTTCATAATTTCTTTTATAAGACTTAATACACAATTACTATTACAATAAAATAATGTTTCATTTTCTACAATTAAATCTTTATTATACCGCTCTAATTCCCTAATGTACGTATCTAATTGAACTTGCCAGATTAAATAGCCTACATCTTTATTAATTCTCTTGTATATAATATTTAGCACATTTGCAAAAGAAGATTTTTCTTTCAAGAGGAAACGAATTCTAATATGTGGCTCCGGATCATTATATCTAATAAAAAACCATTTATCAATTGATTTACTACGAAGCAGTTTATGAACAACAGGCAGCAAGTCATTTACAAGGAAGTTGTCACTTGAGGATGTACCTAAATAAATTTTAATGTAGAGCCACTCACTACCAGGAATAAATATTCTTTTAATGTTCATTAAGATTATTTTTATAAAATGGTACTATAACTTCATGCACATATTGACCTTTGCTATCTTTTACAATAGCGTCTTCCATACTGAAAATAAATTCATATAACTTTACACTATCTACTTTTCTAAAAACATCAAGAATAGATTTAACATTAATTAAACTTTCCCAATCAATAACGAGCTCAAGTGCATGCTGATAAAGCTTTATAAATCTAGGTACAGAATATTGCAGTCTCCATTTTTTTATTAAAAGCTTTAATTGATCATCATTTTCATAATTATATAAAATTTGATAGTCTTCTTTTATAAAATACCAAAATGCAGGTTTCAAAATAACATTTCTATATTTAATTCTAGGTTGAAATGAAGACAAATTGGTGATATGATCAAAAGCCTTGAGAAATAAGGAATTTCTTTGACCTTGTGTTTGTAAATCACATAAAAATCTGTAAACAGGTGAGTCTGACATTCTAAAATTATGTGCGTTTGTTAATTTCGGAATTACTCTTTTATTATGCCTTTTTGAATAAAGAATAATCTCACCATTTTCAAAGTAAACAAGCAGATCATTTACATGTATTCTTCTTTCTTTTGGTAAATCAGAATGTCCAAAACAAATCAATTCATAATCTCGAATATGAGGACGAGAAGTAACATTGCCTAACTTTGCTTTCGACAGGTAAACTATTTCTGCCAAAATAATATCAGGATTCAGCTGTTGCTCTTTCGCCGTTATTTCAGTTACTAAATCTTCCAATTTTGAATTGCAATGTGCAAATCGTGCTAACAGATTTGCTCCAGAAGAACCGTTCACTCCTTTCAAATTAAGCATAATATCATCATCATTATGCTTAATCACTTCAAAAATAGCAAATATAGAATTTGGCAAATCATCCCAATCTTCAGGAAGCTCTAAAACATCTTCATCTGTTAATATAATTTCATATTCACCCTTTTCTAGAGCTTCTAGATTTTTTTTCCTCAAATGCTGCTGCACAACATCAAAATGTGACTTTATCCTACCTGGCTCATTAATGATTAAGTCATCAATAAGTGTTGATTTATTTCCATAAGTGGTACCCACAGGATATCCAATCCCTATTTCTGGATCTAAAGCAATTAACAATTCTATTTTTTGTTTTTCAAATCTCTTATAGAACGCTCTTTTGAATTCATTTAAATCATTATCTTCATTATTCTTAGGTGTTATTTTATTCAGAAAACCGATGGCCAATTTAATCTCGTCGATCACTTTTTGTCCAATTGTCGCGTTAAAGGTATTTTTAAAATATTCTATTTGAAATAAGGATTGATTAATTTTGTCAATAGGCACACCCAATTCTAGCAAAAGCTTACTACTTTTAATATAGCTACTAATTCGTTGCTCTGAACTTTGCTTCGGTAAATTTTTCAATGTGCTATGGATATCTCTTAAAAAAACCCCTTCTTTATTTAGAAATTTGTCATCTTGGAATATTTCAACAATGCTATTAAAATAATCTTTACCAATTGAAGAATAGAAAAGTTCATCTACTATAACCTGGTTATCAATGAGGTCTAATATAAACTCTTCTGATTCTTCCTTTTCAAAACCTTTATCTATAAAAAAAGTAATCAGTGTACCAATCGTGCACCCAGCTTCAGTAAGTTGCAAAATTTCGTTTAAAAGTTTACTATCAGCGATCTCAGATATAGCTGATTTACCATTAACTATATCCGAACATTCATAATAACGAATATTTCGCCTAGATTTATATAATGTTGGATTTGGATAGTATTGTAAATCAATCATCTTTCTATCTAAGATTTGTAACATAAAATCTCGGACATAACAAACAACTTCATTATCCAAGCGAGGGATTAAATCTAAGTCGAGAATTAATTCAACATTAGACTGAACTCCAATCTCACCAACAATACAACCTGCGAATAAACCAAAAGGAGTACATCGCGTTGACATTCTCGAAAAATATTTTACTAGGCTATTTTCTATTTTAATCTTCGTTTTCTCATTTGTTGAAAATTTAAGAAGTTTGGTTAATTCACTATACAAAATTGGAGAAGAAATATAAATGGCCTCCTGAAAAATAGGTTCTTGAAATTTTTCATAAAGAGAATTCGCTGATTTTAAAACAGTAATGTAATCGCTAAATGAAAACTGAGGAACTCTAAAAATT
Source organism: Sphingobacterium sp. JUb20 (assembly GCF_004342035.1). Classification (NCBI taxonomy): domain Bacteria; kingdom Pseudomonadati; phylum Bacteroidota; class Sphingobacteriia; order Sphingobacteriales; family Sphingobacteriaceae; genus Sphingobacterium; species Sphingobacterium sp. JUb20. The sequence continues at coordinate 25,535 of NZ_SLYV01000026.1, forward strand.
ATTTTATTAAATGCGTGGTATGGTATCATGAGCAAAAAAAAACTCTTACACTACATATAATGAAATAGTGTAAGAGTGATTAAAAATTAATCAATAGGATTACATCCTCCGCATGTTGCATATGGAGCAACTGTCCAAATGGGAGCACCTGAACCAGGATCGCACCCAGCAGGCATTGTAGTCTGACAATCAGAAGATCCTGAACCACAAGTACCCCGCCCTCCTTGAATGTTTTTCAATGAGGACTTATCCAAGTTTACAATAGTTTTTTTGTCTAACGACAACTTTTTAAGCTTTTTCATACTCTAAAAAAATTAAATAATTACTAAAATTTACATTAAAAACATTTCATCCCAATACTGTTCATCACCTTTCAAATATGAAAGAAAGACGACACCAATTCCTGAAATACCCGTCAACAAACTAAGATCTTGGTGCCATTCTTTATTATAATTTGTCAAATATCCAGCTAATCCATTATCAAATTTGGAAAACCTCAACGTTTGTTCTAACCAATATTTTGAAGCATCTAAAAAAATCTCATTTTTAGTTTCCAAAAACATCCGATTATAAATCATCGCTAGTCCTGCACTACCGTGACATACACCACCTTCAATAATATTATCTTCAGTTAACATATTTCTCTTAGTAGACTCCTCAAGAACAAATAATGCCTCTCTTCGGAGACTACTATCATTTAACACAAAACTAGCCTTAAACAATCCTATTGCTACACCTAAATCTCCGTAACACCAGGATAATCTACTTTTGGATTTTTCTTCAATACATCTATAAGGAAAGTAGCTCCCATATTGTTTATAATCTAGTTCTTGTGAAAGAAGAAAATTAACCGCTCCTCTTAATAATTTGAAAGCCATGTTTACTGCTATTTTTTTTTCAATAACTTTTGAAAGAAAAATAACAATACTTGACATTCCATGACTCAGCGAAATATTAACTGCAATTTCACCTGAATAATCAACATTTGAATTCCACTTATATCCTTTACTTTTATCATCATAAATAGCCGTTTCAGACAGATAATTAACAATTTTTTGAACTTTTTCTATCTGGCCTATTTTTAAGTAAAATAATCCAATACCCAGAGCTCCATGCATGAAATCATAATGTCCGTTTTCTAACTCAGATTCCAGATTGTTACTTAAGTATTTATCTAATTGTTCAATTATATCATTAGTTTCAATCTCTAAAAGATTCTTTTCTTTCAATATTTCAAATAAATACAAACCTCCAGAGAGGCCACTACAAAATGAATAACTATCAAATGAGCTCATAAACTCAGTTATTAAATCACCAATTATAGCCTCGACTTCGTCAATATTTTCTGCATTATATTCAAGGTATTGGATTAAAAATAAACTTATACCAATATTACCATCATATAGCCCCTTTCCGTTAGAATATTTTTTTTCTTTAAGAGACAGAAGAATCACGTTATAAATTTCCTCAACTTTATTATGTATACATTCTCTAAACAACATATATAGTTCCGAAAGGCTTTTTAATTTAGGTAAAATTACATTTCTCTAATATAGTGCAATATTATTATGTATCAAAGTACTTTTATTCTTTTTTTACAGAGTTAAATAAAATAATAAACTCACTTTTCATTTTATTTAACAACGTTTTTAAGAAAGTTATATTTAATCACTACTTTTAAAAGTCTATAGCGATTGACTTTTAAACTACAGTTATAAGTTCATGAAATGAGGAGTTGTATTTGACCACTATATACAAATTTATTGGAGATTAATATTTCTTTTAAAGACTGCAATAGTTTCTAACTAATCAAATAAATAGACTATTTTAGATAATTACAAAACATATATAAATGATTAACAATGCTTTTTTAATAATCTGTCATAAAAATGAAGTACAAATCTGTGAGCTTATTAAAACCATATTAACACAAAAACAAAATCATTGCATTGTTTTTTGCGATTTAAATTTCACAATAAAAAAAACTTTAAAGAAATTATCAATAACTCAAGACAGAGTTGAGATCATTCATTCTAATTTCAAAATACAATGGGGAGAATTTTCTATGGTTCGTGCAAGCTTAATTTTATTAGAAAAAGCATATAATTCGCAAAATAACTTTAAATATTTCCATCTTATAAGTGGACAAGATTTTCCTATAAAGTCAATGCGAGAAATCGCTAATTTCTTTAAAAATAATGATAAAATATACATTGATTACTTTATGCTCCCACGCAAAGATGGACAATGGTTTCCTAATGGAGGTATGGATCGCTATATCCACAATAATCCAAACAAACATTATAGACCTAACAATATTAAATCTTTATATGGTGGAAGCCAATGGTGGAGTATAACCAGAGAAAGTGTATTATATATTTTCAACTATTTAGAATCCAATCGATCTTACCTAACCTTTTACAACAATACATTTATACCAGATGAGTCTTTTTTTCAAACTATTTTATTGAATAGTGAGAAATTAAATAAAAAGATAGTAAATAATAATTTAAGGTATATAGATTGGGAAAGTGGGCCTACATATCCCAGAATTTTAACGAATATAGACTTCAAGAAAATTGTTCAATCTAATTACATTTTCGCAAGAAAACTTGAAGCGAAAGAGAATCCGGAACTTATAAAATTACTGAAGATTTATATTCAGTAGTCTAGTGCAAATCTAATTATCGAAGTGTACACAGAAGAACAATATTTAAAAAACCTGTTTAAAACGTTTCTTTCTTCTAATCTGAATTTCACCCGCATACTGTTCATCTCTATTCTTTAAATGATCATTCTCCGAATGTAATCGGTATTGATAAGTTGGGGTATTGATAAACTTAATATTTTCATAACCTGCTAATTCCAGTAAAGGAAATAATAAAGCCATATCATAAGGCATTTTAAATATTTTACCTGTATCATCCCTGAGACAATTTAAATTATTATCCTGAAAAAGCAATTCCCTGAATACTTTATACTTAAATGTTCTTAAATGGGTCACTTTCCAATCTGATAATCTAAGATTATCAAATTCTTCCTTAGTATACGATATACCGATTTTCATTATGTTATCAATATTTGTCATTGAGCCATATGTCATCAAAACAGAATTATCGTGATAGGTTCTATCAATAATATTTAACACATATTTATGCGGCAACATATCATCAGCATCGACCAAACATATCACATCTTCATCTTCAAATTTATTCGTCATGAGTACATCTATAATATTTTGCAGAGCAAACTGTCGTTTACTATTAATGATTTTTCTCACAATCGGTAATTCAGGTATTTTTTCTTTACTGTTATCAGTGGAGCAATCATCTATCATTATGATCTGGTAATTTCTAAAACTTTGCTTCAACACGGAATTTAGATAATCATCTATATAATTTACTGCATTTCTAAAAGGTGATATAATATAAATTTTATGAGATATCACATTTGAAATTTTATTCTTTAACAGTAGAAATGCATTGGGAATGATCGTCTCTAAAAACTGGTTAAATTCCATTGAAAAATTTTGTTCTAATGTAGAAATTAGAGAAAGAACAACTTCATAAACTGGAGATAATAAAATAAATGATTCTACAGATCTAATATTTGAAATTGTTACTAAATCTTCATTAATTGCAACAATATTTTTGTAATCTGCATTGATATAAATTGAATATATTCCCTCAGATGCCAAATCGTTAATTATTTTATTTAAATAATTAATATCAAAATCATATCGAAAATTACTTCCGCATACACAATAAATGGCGTCCTCATCATGAGAAATTGCCCATTCGATAGCTGATCTTAAATTTTTATATAAATTACCTTGATTTATAAATCCTTCCGGATTGATATCTAAAATTGATTCCTCAAAATTTACAAAACTGTTATCTTTATTCAATAAAAAAGTGGTTATCATAATGCGACTTAAAATTAGTAAAAAGTGAACAGGAATATAATTGATTAAAACTTCAAAGATTTGGTGAGATTTAGCCAAATTCTTTTAAAAATTGACTGATCCTCGGTAATAATATCGGCATCTGCAAGGATACCCGGTTTCAGCTTAATAGGGGAATCTTGCTCACCTCTACTTAAGATAACTTTAGAAAAGAAAACACTGTCCCTGACCGGTATGTCAGATATATAGTTGATCTTTCCTCTCAGGTAACCGTATTCCTGATATGGATAACTTTGCACTTTGATTAGTACATCCTGTCCTACTTTTACCTTCGATGACTTACTCTGTGGAATCAGTATTTCGCCATAGTAATCATCTTTATTGGCATTGACATAAAACAGCTCTTCACCCATCTTGATTAATTGATTTTCCTGTAAAAAATCACCATAGATCAAGGTGCCCCTTGAAGGACTGCTGATCACATACTGTTTTTTCCAATTTTCGGCATCACTGATGAACGTATTCAGTGATTGATAGAATTTCTTCTCTTCTTCAAATATCTGATTGTTGATCTCCGACATCTCCTTGTCTTTCGAAAGTCGATTGCTCTGGTTACTGATAATCGTATTTTCCGTCTGGGGAATGGACTGCCGCTTAGCGAGCAATAGTGCCTCCTTTTGCTGGAGTTCAAGCTGGCTGATCACTTTCTTCTCTGCTAAAATCTGGTATTTGGCATATTCTGTTTCTGCCAGTGCCAGTTCTTTTTTCTGAAGATCGAAACCTTCCTGAATTCTTTGACTCTGTTCATTGATATACTTTACTTCGTTTTGAATAAAACTTTTTCTTTTTTGATAGATGCCTTCTTTATTGATCGCCACATAGTTCAAATAGGCGAGATAAAAATTCTGATAGCTGTTCTGGAGCTCGCCTAATTCCAGTTCTGTCGGAGTTACGATATCTTTTAGATCTGCTAGTTCGATGGTGCTACTACGCACAAGTTTCATCTTATCTAGCAGATTGAGGACTTGATTGTGGTCTGCTACGCTTTCCACATAGGCAATATCTGTATTTTTATCTACAGCCATACCGTCCTTGACCAGAATCTTCACTAAGTTTCCGTTTACTTTACCGGTCAGCACCTTAGGAGCACTACTGGTATTGAACTTCATAGATACAGGTACCACTTCGGGATAGCGGATGAAAAAGGCAAGCCCAAAGATCATAA
>NZ_SLYV01000027.1:0-22955 GCF_004342035.1 Sphingobacterium sp. JUb20
TAACAGAAAAAAAGAATATCTAAAACAAAAATTAATAGATTTATAAACAAGAAACACTCTTTAGCAAGTTGTCCTGATTAGTTTGAAGACATACATTTAAATCAATTGTCCCTTGAATTAATCCAATAGATTGAGGTGAAAATCGCCATGTAACAGCATTATAATCTTTATTGACTCCCGTGCCTTCATTGTTAACATTAGGATCCATATAGACTAAAATATCACTTACCGGAAGTGTTGAAGTATAGGAGCCGTTTACAAAGAGTTTTTGTTGACGATTGTCAATATTAAATCTAGGTTGCAAGCTGTATATGGGTTTTAGATAGGGGGTGCTAGAAGATTTGGCGGGTTGAAAAACTTCATTTCTGTTCAAAATAGCGGCATCAGATTCGGTTAGAAATGTTGGTTGCCCTTTACTGAAACTGTAATTTCCACTGCCCATCAATGAAGTACCGTGTATAAATCCTTCACTGTATTTAGCTTCACTGTGAGGAAGATTTAATCCGTGACCCAGCTCATGTAACATACCTCCCAAATAGTTGGAATTGGGGTTTGGTATACCAGTAACAGACATTTCCGAATTGTCAACAGCAAAACAAAATTTTCCGTGACCATAAAAAGGCTGATTACCGTCGTCAGTTCTTGCTGGCAGCAAAACTAAACAGTGGTTATCGGATGAAAACTGAGCTGGATTTTTAGTTTTAAAAGTTTTGATTTCATTGATGATCTTACCTACAGAAATAGCAGACTTGTAGGGATAATCTGCCTGTGTCCCTGAAGCTGGAATTTCAATAATTTTGACGAGTCCTGTTAGTTGATCTACAGGCAGGCCTAAGTAGGTGCTGTATCCATACCGCATCATCTCGGTATGTATCCAGTTTTGAAAATAAACGAATAACGCAGAGAGCCTAGTTTTATAATCTTTTAAAGCTGGATTATCTGTTGGCACAAACATGACAATGTTTAAGTTAACAGGATTTGATACGAATTCCTGATTCGTCAATGAGACATTTTCATTGTTATTATTGTTTAAATTTTGATCCTTGATATTCCTACTATCAATCTTGGTCTGTGAACATGAAAAACACATTATTATTAACGGGAGCACGAATGTTTTGACAAATCTCCGCAGTTTCAATGATTTTTTTTTCATGAATTTTAATTAGTTATAATATAATAGATTTTGCTAAATGTGAGAATCAACTTAAACCTATTCCTAATATTAGAGAAAACTTTATATTAACTGGTGCAAAAAAACAGAACAAACGTTTGCGTAATGTGCGAAAACGATTAAGGAGATAATTTAATGTAGATTTATTTACTAATTATTTTAAGAAGATTGACGGATTTCGACCGATGCAGGTAGCTTTATATTTTTAAACAAGGTAGTCTTTTGGGATTGATTAACCAATATCTCTGATAGGAGTAAAAAAGCTTGAGCTCCCATTTCTTTGGAAGGTTGGACGATGCAAGATAACGGCGGTTCAAAGATGTTTGTAAACCGGAAATTAGCAAAACCAATGAGGGATAGCTGAGCTGGTACTTCAATATGCAGCGCGTGCAGAACTTCTAAAGTTTGGTATGTTAATTGGTCTGAAGCCGTAAATATGGCATCTGGAGGCAATTCTGATTTCATTTTTTGGGATAAATAGAGCATTAACTCTTCTTGACTTTTTCGTCCCTTTTTCTCAACATCAATTGATAGTAAGTTTTTACTATGATATTGGATATTATAGTCTCTAAGGCACTGTAGATAGCCACGCCGACGCTCTTCTACCACTCCCTTCGCAAAACTTGAAATAAAGAGAATATTAGTGCGTCCTTGATTGATTAAATGGGTAATGCTTTCATATACTGCTGCATAATTATCGATGCCTATTTTGTGTGTGTCGATGTTGTAATTTGTCCGGTCCATTAAAACTACTGGAATTCCTTCATCCTTTAATTTCTTCAAATACTCCATCGAGGCCCTATTTCCGGTCGGTGTGATAACAATTGCATCTGCACCTTTCTTATATAAAGTCTCCAAATGGGTCATTTCACATACAGGGTCATCATTGCTTTGCATAATGAGCAGGTTATAAGCGGTCTTGGACATCTGTTCCTCAATCCCCTCTAAAATCTGCGAAAAAAAAGAATTTCCAATTGCCGGGACGATCATTCCAATAATGTTTGTCCTTCCTGTTCTTAATAGTTTTGCATAATGATTGAATGAATAACCATTTTCATTGGCATATTTCTGGATTTCTATCTTCGTTATATTGCTTATTTCATAACTATCCGCCAATGCTTTTGATATTGTACCTGGTGAATAACCCAGAGCTTTAGCAATATCTTTTATTGTTATCCGTTTCATGTTCGTTCGTTTGATGATTCTTTTGATAAATTAAAACCCAGTTTTTGAACACAATATGATCCTGGGTAGGAGAATACAGATGATTTCATTGTCAGTATCTACAATCTGAAATACTCATTTTTGACAACATAGATTCTTAGATTTATAATGAAAATAGTAGCTTTTCCTTATCCAGGTTTTACCCAAAATAGAATATACCGGAGAACAGATTAATCACCACATTAGTCATGTTAACGAATTTATATAACAACTTGGTCGATTTTAGAATACCAAGTATAGACAATCGATTGCTTAATCTACGAAATCGATTGTGTTACATTTTATTTTCTCCTAGTTTTAATTTTATAGTAGTTTTTGTGACTATCCCTAATTGGTTTGCTATATGTTTTGCATCGTACTATTGATAGACAAATAAGGAGAAGATCACGTAAAATGTCAAATCGTAAGTGAGGGGGCTTTTTAAATTACTTAATTTTTCACAAAATTAAACATTGAGCATCTTTGGGTAAGCGTTCCATTAAAATTGTTACCTTTGCAGAAATTTAGTGAAAACGATATGTTGGATAGGAAAAAGAATAGTTTTTTGTTTTTGATTTACTTGGTTGGACTGAGTATTATTGGTTTTTTGGCAACGGATATGTATCTGCCGGCATTTGATATGATGCGTGTGGATCTTTCGACAGATAAGAGTAGTATCAGCGCGAGTTTAAGTTTATTTTTAGCTGGTTATGCTCTTGCACAGCTGATCTGGGGGCCAATAGCTGATAAGATCGGGAAGCCCAAAACAATCCTCATCGGACTGACATTGTTTACGCTGGCTTCTCTGTGTATTTTTTTTACCAACGATGTGTTATGGTTGCTTATTTTACGTTTACTGCAGGCAATCGGTGTCTGTGCAGCGGCGGTAAGCTGGCAGGCTCTGGTCGTAGAATACTATCCGGCATCGCAGACCAATAAAATTTTCGCGACGATCATGCCCATGGTGGCTTTATCTCCGGCTCTGGCTCCTTTGCTGGGTGTATATCTGTTGCAACATTTTGGATGGAGATCCATCTTTATCACCCTAGCTGGTATCGCCGTGCTCCTGATGCTGTATACCTTCACTTTAATGCGCAAGCAAAAGTTGGATGCTCCAGTTGATACAAAAGCAGGTGAAAAAACGAAACAGTCCTATTTTTCACTTTTAAAATCCAACGTGTATGTGGGCAATGTGCTCATCTATGCGTTTTGCTCAGGTTCATTTTTTGCCTGGTTAACGGGCTCTCCATTTTTTCTCAAAGAACTGGGGTACGACGAAAGTCAGATCGGATTGAGCTTTGTTCCGCAGACCATTGCATTTATGCTGGGCGGATATGGCTATCGTGCGCTGGCAAACCGTATTGAGACCAAAAAACTGATGCCGGTTTTACTGATTTTATATTCCGTTTCTCTTCTAGCGATATATGCTATGAGTGTGATGACGAGACCTACATTGACATTATTACTGATCCCGTTCTGCGGTATGGCATTAGCAAACGGTGCATGTTACCCGATTGTAGTTGCTCAGGCACTACGTGTTTTTCCAAATAATCTGGGTAAAGCCGCGGGCTTACAAAATGCAATTCAGCTTGGAATCTGTTTTATAGCGAGTGCCATCGTTTCTGTTTTTTCAAAAGATGCACTATTGGCTACATCAATTGTCATGGTAGGGACAATTCCATTTATGTTAATCGCTTATAGGTTGACGGTAAAAGGTAAATAAAAATTATTTTACGGTCCCCGTCTCATGCTTTCTCCGACGGAAAATTCTCCCGGGTAGAGCAGTATGATATAATGATTGGGATCCTTTAATAATTTGAGATCCTGTAAAGCTGATGCGTCTGGGGCAGTTGAAAATTCAACATGATTATTTGTTTTAGAGATCTGTACGGGGTAGATTGTTTTTTCTGTTAAGGTATCAGGATTTGTTTTTATTTTGATATAATTTGGATGATCAGGATCTAGTGTAATAATTTCTGAATATGGCTGTTGCGTTGTATCATTTCCAGAAACATATTGTACCTCGATCAAGCACATCCGTTGTTTTGCGATCAAGAAATGGGATACAGCATACAGGAAGAACAGACCAGCGATCATACCCATAAAATAAATCAGTTGCTTCAACTGAAAATTAGAGAAAGTAACATGCACTTTCATAGACGTTCTTTTTGAGGGCGGTTTTTCCCTGGGGGTTTCCTCGCGGGAAAGCCGCCCTTTTTTTTTGTCTTTATTTTTTAAGATAACCTCCCCATCGCTCGAATTATCCGCAGAAGCTATTTCCACCTCTTCATTTTCGAGTATTTCCTCTTCCGCTATGTGATTTTCCTGTTCTTGACTCTCGTGATCAATTGCTGTTGTACTTGCTTCAGGTACGATCGTTTTCTCATAATCATCAGGATCGCAAAATTCAGGTGTTCGCTTTTTTAAATGGCGCAATTCCCGCCATTTATGGAATGGTCTTGGACCAAACTGTGTGAGTATGGCCAGTAGTTTGACGATGTTTTCGTCGGGATTGCTCGTTTTAGCCGTTATAAAATTTTTAAGCGGTTTCAGTTTATCTAACGGAAATCGACGGATGCTGGTCTCCAGATCATCATATCGTTTGATCGGATTAAAGAAATCCTGAAATACCTGTGTATCTTCTTTCGATAGTCCATTTGCAAATAATTTTAAACTCAAATCTCTTAGATTCCCGGGTGTGGGATTCTCAAGTTTTAGATCTAACTCATGTTGGGAAAGCAACTCCCTAAAGTTACTTATCACCTCTTTTTTAAATTCTTCAAACTCAAACATTGTCCCAAAATTAAAGTAACCCTAGCACCCGATTTTACGGTTTTCCGTAAAATAATAGACTCTTTACGCACTTTTTTGCACTGGAATTTTCGGAATTCTATCGGAATTTCTGGAATAATAACGGAAAGGTTGGAAAGATCGGAATCCTTTGATGTTTAGCTTTTTATCTGCGTTAATTTTGATTTGAAATCAGTTGATCAATCGACTAGTTCTTTCTAGGAAAGCGACGAAAAGATTTCATAAGGAGTGGATATCGCGGTCGTTTTTAACCGGTTTGGGAAGCAGTTATTGGTTCCCGCGATTGAAGCTCACTCACTTCCCAAAAAATTCAGAAGGCCTTCTGAAAACATTGTAGTAACCCCGGGCATGAGGCCCGCGGGACTACCAGGTTTTTGACTTTTAATTTTTTGAAAAATGTGGTATTTCATTTTAGCACTTTTATTTGGCAATCCTTCCAATACAGATACAAATGATCATCAGACTGTAGCTTCTGCACAGAGAAGCAGTGATGAAACAGGTGGCACTGGAGGTAAGGGACCTGTCCGTCCTAATAAATAAGCGATACACTTTTCTGTATAGAAAAAAGGTAACATTATGTTACCTTTTTCGTTTTTAATAGCTTGGTTGTTTTTAAGGTAAAAAATCGATATTTTCGAACAAAATAGATCCTTTATTGAAACGCTTTAGCTTATACATACTTTTAGTCTTTTTGTACTCCTGCCAACAAGAAGTCATTCAAAAGGAAACTTCCATTGATAATCCGGCTTATGATAAGGCGTTCGAGTATCTCGAAATGGGAAAAGCAGATAGCACCTTTTTTTATTTTAATGCAGCAAAGCAGGTCTTTTTGGAAAAAGGCGATAGTCTCCAAGTGGCCAAGTGTTTGATCAATATGGCGCTTACCCAACAGGAGAAAGGTGATTATTTTGGATCGCAGGAAACGGCATTGCAGGCTGTACCTTTTCTGGATGAAAACAAACCTGAGCATCATGCTTTTCTGAGTATGAATTTCAATGCCCTTGGACTGGCTACCGATGATCTACGCGACTATCCAAAGGCTATTCTCTTCTATGAATTAGCAATTAAGTATTCTGACGATCCACAAAATACACTGATCTACCGGAATAATTTGGCACTCAGTTATCTTTCAGATGAAAAATATGAAGAAGCCCGAGAGATATACGATGATATTATCGATGAAACCCATAAAAATCCCATTGAGCATGCGCGGGTATTGTCGAATCTGGCACGAGTCAAATGGAAGCAAGACCGAAACTATCCCGCTATTTATGAGTTTCAAAAAGCCTTGAAGATGCGTGAAAAGGAGAAGGATCTTCGCGGGCAAAATTCAAGTTTGGTATTTCTTACCGAGTATTACGAAAATCGTAAACCTGATTCGGCTTTGTTTTATGCTAAAAAAAGATATGATATTGCAAAAAAAATAGCAAGTTCTAATGATGAAATATTAGCATTAAAAAAATTAATTAAACTAAGCCCTAGTGATTCTGCGAAGTCCTATTTTGAAATTTATAATAACTTAAATGATAGTATTCAGCAAGCGCGTCTGGCCGCGACCAATCAGTTTACTTTGATTCGCTATGAGGTAGAAAAAAATAAGGCTGATAACCTGACCCTGCAGAAAGACAATGCTGAAAAAGCCTATAATATTGTTAAGCAGCGGATCTGGACATTCTGCGTTTCCTTATTATGTGTTACGGTTATTGTAGGCGGTACTTTATGGTATAAGAGACGCAAAGAACGTATGCAGTTTGAGGCACAAAATAGAATCAAAGCCAATCAGCTCAATATCTCACGTAAGATTCACGATGTGGTAGCCAATGGCCTTTACCGCGTCATGACCGAAATCGAGAATAGGGAAGATATTGACCGAGATGGGATCCTCGACCGCCTGGAAATGATGTATGAGAAATCCCGTGATATTTCTTACGAAACCGAAATAACGCCAGATGCAGAGCCAGATTGGCAAAAACAAGTTGCTGAACTATTAAAATCTTTTGTGACCGAAAATAGAAAGGTCATTATTGCCGGAAATGATGCAGAGCAATGGGAGGGGGTTACGGCACATATCAAGCATGAAGTCCATCATGTCCTACAGGAGTTAATGGTTAATATGCGTAAGCATAGCCAAGCAACCGATGTGGTGATCCGTTTTGACTGGTCTCCTGGGCTATTGCGTATCTTTTACAGTGATAATGGTGTAGGAATGCCCGAAACGCAGGTAAAAGGTAATGGTCTTACCAGTACGGGAAACCGTATTTCTAATTTGGATGGTAAGATTACCTTTGTCAATAATGCAGGGAAAGGGCTAAAGGTTGAAGTGTCCATCCCTATTTTTTAAAAAGATCTTATTATATGTTTAAAAAAGTACTTATAGCCGAAGATCATGAAATTGCCAATATTTCGGTTCAGAAAACACTTCAGGAGCTGGGGATCCAGACAGCAAAATATGTCTATTATTGTGATGATGCATTTACCTGGGTTAAAAATGCACAGCGGGACGGTGAGCCCTACGATCTGTTGATTACCGATCTGACTTTCGAAGAAGATCATAATCCGCAACGTTTATCTGGAGGTTTGGCACTTATTCAGGCAGTTAAAGAGATTCAATCTCAGTTGAAAATCATTGTGTTATCAGCGGAAAGTCGGACTGCTGTTATAGATGAACTTTTTAAAAGCAGAGCCATCGATGGTTATGTGCGTAAAGCAAGACGAGATGCGCAATACCTGAAAGAGGCTTTACAGGCCGCACACCAGGATAAACTTTATCAGTCCCCTGAAATTAAACAGTCTATCCGGGAAAAGAATTCACATGAATTTACTACGCTCGATATTCATATCATCGCCCTACTGGCAAAAGGAATACTGCAGAAAGATATTCCACAACATCTGCAACAACAACAGATAAAGCCATCAGGACTGAGCAGTGTCGAGAAAAGATTGAACCTGATGAAAGAAGTGCTAGAATTCTCTAAGAATGAACAGCTTATTGCTTATTCAAAAGATATCGGTTTAATTTAAATAAACCGATATTCTATCCTTGCCGAACCGGTTATACAGGGCTTCTGAATTTATATTCAGAAAGCGAATCCCTGTCTATTTAGCACGTATTTTTTGTTATTGTAAAGAAGGTCTTAAGAGTTGAAACTGCAACCCTAAACGAAAGACATTTAAACGGGCAGCATCTGATGAGGATGCACCATCCATCTCCCCTTTATAGTTTTTAGTACCCCAGGCGTAACCCGCAAATACCGTATAACGGTTATAATTGACGTTGAACTGTAGGCGGGGTCTAAGATCCATTTTCATGATATCCTTGCCTCTGTCTTTTTCAAATTCGGTTTCATTGCCTTTATTGTCTTCAATACTTCCCTTTTCTTTGATCTGAAGCGTGTTGGCGATATCAACGCCCAACTGCATATCCAAAGTAATAGGTTCAAATGAAAAACGATAGCCAATGAAAGGATTAAAATTTAAAAACTGCTGGTTCAGCTTGGTCATGCCTATGGTGTTGTTCGTGTTTTCTGTGCTCTGAAGATATATTTTAGTTTGCAAGCGTTCAAATGCACCTTCTACACCTAATAAGAAATTGTTGCTAAATACGTAGCGATAGTTGATCGCTCCGCCCAGGTTTATGCCATACTTTACTCCAAAAGGATTGTTGGTATAATAGTCCTGTGGGCTAGAACCGTTTAGGTTTGATCGAGAATCGCTTCCTGGTCCTGTAAAATTGGAAGAACCTGAAGTAATACCTATCCGCAATTCATGTGACTGGGAAAATGCAAGAATCGGGATACTGCATGTGAATAAGCTTGCTAGAATGATTTTCTTCAACATAAATGGAATTTTTAAATTATTTCATAACAAAGAAACAGTTGCTCCTTATATTATGTTTAAATTTAGGTAAATCATAGCAATAAACCCTATTAAGAATTTTATTTTAAATAAAAAATGGTTAACGTATGACCTGTACGTTAACCATCTGTAAAAAATTACTAATTAATCAATTTGTTTGCAGTCGATACAGCATTTTAGGGATAAACTGCATGCAACTGCAAACGTTGTAAATAAAAATTCGCACCTACCTTTAATGTGAATGATACAAAGTTAAAATTCCTAATAACGGGATTTTACGGTTTCCCGTAAAATTAAGATTTTATGACATTTCTGCATTATTTATTGTTTTTAAAGCCAATAGGGCTATATTTTTTTTAAAATATTTTTAAAAAATATGAATTCCACTATGCTTATTCATTTGGTTACATGCTCATTGGGGGGAGGGAAGTTTGACTATGTTGCGATGATGAACCGATTAAAATCAGTCCTAAACAGAAAAAGACACATCGTACGACGATGTGTCTTTTCTATATGCTTTGAAACTGCAGTCCTAATTCATTATAAAGATGCGAATTTCATCCAGTCCGCATTTTCTTCATAATCCATTAACGGATCTGCTGTGTTATTGCTATGCAACTGACCAGCAAACATCGCCAGATCCATCTTGATATGCTGACGTGTTATTTCGGTCATTTTATCGTTAAACCCTGCATTGTTGATCAACAATACATATTGATAACAAACAACGCGTGCGATCATTCTTCCCAAAGTCATCATTTCGCGTTGTTTTGGCTGATCTGGAAGATTGAAATTAAGAATTTCACTGAAGAATGGTGCAGCAAGTTCTGTCCCTTTATATTGTTTTAAGAATGCCAGAAGATTGTTTTCTTTGCTTTTGCGCATCAGTTTGGCAATTGCTTCAGCAATCTGTGTATATAACATTTCATTAGATCCTTCAAAAATCTGAAATGGTCTACTGTCTACAACACCTCTGCCGGCAATATGGTCTAAGCGGTATCCATTTGCTCCTGACAATTGCAAGCATATCTGTGATGCTTCCTGCATCAGATCTGTCACGAATGCTTTTACACTATTGGCATCTACACCATGACTAGATAAGTCATTACTGATTGAGCTTACTGTGGTGCTGTATGCACACATTGCCGAACATAGGGTAAAGGCTGCCTGTAAACGTGATAACTGAAATTTAACGGAGTCCATTTCATTAAGGCGGATGCCTGTAACACGTCTTTCATGACAATGTTGCATCGCTTCATCCAGCATACGCTTGATAAAGCCCATACCCATACCCGGAAACTGCAGTCTGCTACGGTGCAGTGTATCCAGCATTAATTTTATTCCGGTACTTTCTGGAACCAATCGCTGTGCTGCGGGTACTTTGATGTCAATATTATTGATTCCGTAAGGAATAGCATATAGACCAAGACTGTTGTAACGTCTTTCAACTTCAATTTTTTGTTCTGCGGCTGCGTCTTCCGTTAAAAAGAAATCAATATCACGGGTCAGATCGCCATTTTCATTTCTTTTACGTGCAGTCACCAGCCAGTAATCGGCTGCTCCTGTAAGACCTTGCCAATGTTTCTGGCCCTGTATGCTGTAATGATCTCCTACCTGCTCATAAGAAGTACGCATATTAAGCGCATCGCTGCCAAAGTCAGGCTCTGTGATCATCAAGCCACCCATTGCCTGGTTTTCCAAAAAGTGTTTGAATACTTTTTCCTGAACGGTGATATTACCATACTTCGCTAATGGTTCTAGAAAAAGGGCAATGTTGATTCCGAAAATAAGGGACAGCGATAACGATTCGTACGAAGCGGCAGCTAGTACTCCCAGACACTCTTTAACATGTACTCCACGACCACCATGGCTTTCTGGAATAGCAACCGCAAGCGGTGTCATGTCCATGATTTTGCTCAAAAAATCAGGCGGTAAATCGCGCGATAGACTAAGGTTATTATAGTCATATTCCTGATTAAATAAGCTGGATAATCTTTCCTTAAATGAGGAAATGTAAATATCAAAATCTTGCGTCATGGTTGATTGTTCTAAAAAGTTAAGCATCTTAAAATGTAGGATTAAATGATGAACAATAACGAAGGGGCTTATGCAGATACCATTCTTGTTCAGTGTCTCCTAACTTTTCTAATGAGAAGTGAGTACTGAAGTAAGGTAACAAAAAACTTGTTATCAAAAAATACATTTTTTTCTGGTTTAACATGAGTTTTATAAAAGTGATTGCATATTCACCATCGCTTTGTACAAAAATAAACCTAAAAACGCAATCTCTTTGTTTTATTTAGTATAAAGATTAGGACAAATCGTGCATGTGTGGCACGAAACTACCTGGCTTTATTTCGATAAGAGGTTGGTGACATGCCTACAATTTTCTTAAAGATGCGTGAGAAATAGGACGGATCGGAGAAATCCAATTCATAACATATGTCGGCAATGCTTTTGTTGGATTCGAATAGCAGGAGCTGACTGTGCATAACCAGAACTTCCAGAATAAGTTCCTTTGATGATTTTTTAAAAACAGCGGAGACACATCTATTGAGATAATTGGGCGATACGGCTAATTTATCGGCATAGAAGCCGATTTCCTTCTGTTTCAGGTAATTTTTGTGCACAAGTTGTTTAAACATCATCGCAATCTCCTGACTGCGGTTGAGCATGTTGTTGGTGTTGGAAAGCTTGATGATTTTTAATAGTGCTGATTTAAGCAAGCTTTCAAATAGTTCTTTATACGGAGATGCCGTATGCAACTCTTTGTAAAGCAATCTAAATAGCTGGTGCAGATCGTGATCATCTGCTGTAGAGAGATTGTGAAGCGGTGATATGGTGAAAATATTTAAAATTTCCTGCTCTCTGAAAATGGAGGTCATGGCTGCATCATTGACCAGAATACAATGTCCTTTGGCTGATTTATCAACCGATCTGATCACCGATATATTACCATAGTTGCTCATCAGGATCGCCGGCGCCTGAACCACATATTCTTTGGGGCCGATCTGGTGTTTAAAATAGCCTTCGGTTATATGAACAAGTAAATTGTAACCTAGAAAAATAGGCGGTGTCGGAAATTTAATATAGGGCGCAATTTCGCTCAATCGAAAAATTTTGACTGACGATTGCATGTATTTTAGATGTTCCAGACTGCCGGACATAAACCGTTCGACAAATTCGTTCGCATTGACTTGTTTTTCCATTCTTGATCTTAATATAATATTTCTGGTACTTACCGCCAAACCTAAAAGATGTTTCTTTTCTTTACCAAAGTTACGCATTGAAATGATAGCAATTTTATACTAATCTTGTGCCAATAATCACATTTAAATCTTTCTCCATCATATTGAGGCCGAAACTGCCTTAGCATCGCAATGTTTCTATACAGAAAAGGGCTATGTGTAAAACATAACCCTTTCTTTATTATTAACCAATAGATTGCAGGATATGGTATTATTTTACTAATCCTGCTTTTTATTATTTGTAGATAGCAAATTCTTCCATTGGATTTCTTACTTTCTTCATCGGTGCTAACCAATCTTTTTCAGCATCACGGTAGCCCACGTACATTAATGATACGCTTTTTAAACCTAAGCTTGCTAAGTCAAGTACTTCATCTACGATCTGATTGTTAAAGCCTTCAGCAGGAGTAGTATCAACACGCAATTCCGCTGCCTGTGCCAATGCCAGCCCTAAACCAATATAAGATTGTTTTGCGGTATGTACAAAATGCTGTTCTTCAGTCTGAGAAGCGTATAGCTTTTTGATCATATCTGTATAACTATTGAATCGTCCTTCAGGCAATTCACGCTCTTCTGTTGTACGGTTGTAGATGGTATCGATGCGTTCTTCGGTATACTTGTCCCATGCAGCAAATACCAATAAATGAGAACAGTCGCGCATACACTCTGGATTTAAAGCTCCAGCAACTAATCTTTCGCGTACTTCTTGACTTTCGACAACGATGATTCTAAAAGGTTGCAATCCTGAAGAAGTGGGCGCTAAGCGTGCCGCTTCTACAATTTTTTCGATGTCTTCTTTACTTACTTTTTTTGTGGGATCGTATGCTTTTGTAGCATGGCGCCACTGTAAATCTTCAATTAATGCCATTGTTTTAATTTTAATGATATGTTGATAACGGAGCGTGCAATTTTGATATTAAAAGATTTGTTCTTTTTGGTGTTTTCAATTGTCAGATACTCCTGATATCAAGGTTATACTTCTGTTACTATTTTACTTTTTAATATTTTATTGGCAATGTTGCGCATACTTTCAATCTCTTCAGCACTGATCTCCAGTTCTTCTATTAACTTCTGCGGTATGCACTTGGCCTCTTTTTTTAGGTCTTTTCCAGCTGTTGTCAGGAAGATTTCGACAACCCGCTCATCAACCGTACTTCGTTGTCGCACGAGCAGATGTTTTTGTTCCAGACGTTTTAGTAACGGTGTCAGTGTACCGCTATCTAAAAACAGTTTATGACCGATCTGATTGACGGTCTGCTGGTCTTTTTCCCAAAGAACCATCAATACCAGGTACTGTGGATAGGTAAGTCCGATCTCATCGAGATGAGGGCGGTAGCGCTGAATGATTTCCCGGCTCAGTGCATAGAGGGGAAAACAGAGCTGATTGTCCAACTTTAAAAGATCTTTCATGTCAATTTTGTTTGCGGTACAAATATAAATATTATTTACAATTAGGTTGTGTGCAATTTAAAAATAGCGATTTTTAATGTGTTTGTTGACAATGATATGGCATAGATGGGGATAGCAATATTCTTTAAAAGTTGTCTTGCTATATTTTTTTAATAATTTTCCTGTTAGACTTGTGTCTTAAGAAAATATATAAAATACGGTGTGGTTGAATTAGGTTAGAATTAACTGAAATATGATCTAAATAAATTGTATTCATGATTTTTGGTGGTAATTAATTGTTTTTAAGTGTGTTGTGGTTTATTTGAAAATTTGCAAAACATTTTAACGGAGGCATTGGTTTAACTGAGAGTAAAGGATACTGATTACTTACTGTTGGCTTAGATTAGAGTCTTTATGAATAGACCAATTACTACTAAATACCGATTAGCAATATTAATGTCTTGTTGTTTACTGTTTGTGCAGCCCCTTTGTGCGCAACTCATACGTTATGAGACAAAGGACTCGCTGAATGGGAAACCTAAAATGACCTCTTTCTTAATCGGCCGTTTGAAATTAAACGGAATCTACGATATCAAGGGTAACCTGCATGGTAACAGTTCTTTTTTAATCCACGAAAATGATGTTTATGGCCGTGATAGACCGGCATTCTGGGTTGACATGCGCCAGAGTCAAATACGTTTTGCTTCCACGACGCAGCTGAAGAATGGCAAGGAGATCAGTGCGATGTTGGAAGGTGATTTCGAGGGCGGACCTAACCGGACTTCACTGTTCAGACTGCGCCATGCCTGGATTAAGTATGATCACTTTACTTTGGGACAGAATTGGTCCACCTTTGGAGATCCGGATCTGTGGCCGGCAAGTTTGCTGGACTGGGATGGTCCTACCGGGATGGTTCTGAGTCGCCGCATCCAATTGAATTATAAAAACAAATTTACGGAAAAGGGCGGTGCTGGTTATGAACTTGCGATAGAGCAAATGGAACCCCGTAGATTGTATGATTATACCATCAATATAGATCGTGGGGTAGATTATGCACCCCGACGTATTCCTGACGTCATCGGTGCACTGCGCTATGACTACGATGGAGGAAGCTTCTTGAAGGTCGCAGGGGTCTACCGCAATATTGCTTACGATTCGAAAGAAGTATTGACTGGCGATACGGACTACAGGTACAGAACAGCCAATGGCTGGGGACTGACAGGGATGGCCAGTATTTTTTTTAATAAAAAATCAGGATTGGTCAACAACCTGCAGGCACAATGGAATATGGGGCGGGGTATCGCTGATTATTTTTTGGCTATCGGAGGTTCGGGACTGGATGGCTTCGCTCATGAGGAACAGCCCGGGCTGCTCAATTTGTTGGATGTAACTGCGGGATTTATATCGTATCAGCGCTTTTGGACACCTAAATTCCATACGATGCTTATGACTTCCTATAATCATTTTTCGGGCGGAGAAAATACGCTAAGTCCTTGGAATAAAATGAATAATTATCAGTTTACCTTAAATCTTTCATACAATGTTCTAGAAAATCTGATGCTAGGATTAGAACCGCAGTTCGGTTATAAACAGCTGGAATTTGATGAAGGGCTTACAAAAGGGAAAAATGCAATGCGGATGAATTTTGGAATGCTATTTAATTTTTAACCAATCAAATTATAATACAATGAAAAGACTACTGATATCTCTAACCCTGCTGCTGTTTCTGCAGTTGGCCTATGGACAAAAGCCTAAGATCATCATATTGGCCACGGGTGGAACCATAGCTGGACAGGGGGCTTCGGCAAATCGTGCAGGGTATACTGCAGGAAAGATTCCGGTATCTGATTTGATCGGAAGTATTCCATCGATCAACGAAATCGCGGAGGTGAGCGGTGAACAGATTTCTTCTGTTGGCAGCCAGGATATGAGTTTGGATATCTGGAAAAAGTTAGCGGTTCGCATTAATGAGATTTTCAGTAAAAAGGAAGCCGACGGAATTGTGATTACACACGGTACCGATACGCAGGAGGAAACGGCTTATTTTCTGGATCTGGTGGTGGCTTACGATAGTCCTGTTGTTTTGACTGGTGCTATGCGTGCCTCTACCGCTATCAGTGCTGATGGCCCTAAGAATTTATTTGATGCCATAACCTTGGCGGCTGATGCGAAAAGCAAGGGCAGAGGTGTACTGGTATCTTTTAATGAATCCATTTTTAGTTCAAGGGATGTGACCAAATTGAGTACGACAAAGGTCAATGCATTTGGTTCACCTAATAGTGGTGCAATCGGTCAGGTTTTTGACGGAAAAGTGGAATTCTACAAATCTTCAGACCGTCAGGTGAAACCTTTGGCTCCTTTTAAAATAGATGCTAATACGGTCTTTCCAAAGGTTGAAATTGCATACATGTATGCCGATGCTTCACCAGCTTACCTCAACCTGCTGGTAAAAGAGAAGGCCGCGGGTATTGTAATCGCGGGTGTAGGGAATGGGAATTTTTCGAAAGCTTTTACTGAACAGGTCAAACAGGCTGTAAAAACAGGCATCATGGTGTGTCGTGGAAGCAGATGTGTATCGGGTCGGGTTGTTGAAGATGGAGAAGTGAATGATGATGAATTAGGAACGTTGGTATCCGATGATCTAAATCCACAGAAAGCACGGATACTACTGATGTTGGGCTTGTTAAATACACATGATAAAGAAACATTGCAAGGTTATTTCTTGCGTTATTAATAGCATTATAAACGATTATCATTTTAAATAATAAAGATTATGACATCTTCTCGAATTGAACACGATTTTTTAGGTGAAAAAGAAATTAGCAACGACTGCTATTACGGTGTACAGACGTTACGCGCGAAGGAAAATTTTGATATTACTGGAATTCCGATCGGCAGTGAGCCTCTTTTTATAAAGGCATTTGGTTTTGTGAAAAAAGCGGCAGCATTGGCGAATAGGGATCTGGGTATTCTGGATGCAAAGAAAGCCGAAGCGATCGCTTATGCCTGCGACCGTTTGATCGCAGGTGAGTTTACGGATCAGTTTATCAGCGATCTGATTCAGGGCGGTGCTGGTACTTCATGTAACATGAATGCCAATGAAGTGATTGCCAACCTGGGACTTGAATATCTGGGGCACCAAAAAGGAGAATATAAATATTTGCACCCGAATAACGATGTTAACTTGTCGCAGAGTACAAATGATGCTTATCCTTCTGCTTTTCGAATTGCAGTTTATCTTAAAATTGGGGCTTTCTCCCACGCTTTGGAGGATCTGCAAGGCGCCTTTTTTAATAAAGGGAAGGAATTTGACGGCATTTTAAAAATGGGGCGTACGCAGTTGCAGGACGCTGTGCCGATGACTTTGGGACAGGAGTTTAATGCTTTTGCAACCACGCTGGGCGAAGATGTGCTGCGTATTCGGGAGGCTTCGCAGTTAATTACAGAGGTGAACATGGGAGCTACTGCAATCGGTACCGGCGTGAATGCGCCTGAGGGATATGCACAGTTATGTGTAAAATACCTAGCTGAAATAAGCCAGGTTCCCGTTACGCTTGCCGCCGATCTGATCGAAGCGACTTACGATACTGGAGCTTTGGTCCAGCTGAGCGGAACGCTGAAGCGTAATGCGATAAAATTGAGTAAGATCTGTAATGATCTTCGTCTGTTGAGCAGCGGCCCTCGTTGCGGTCTTAATGAAATTAATCTACCGGCAATGCAACCGGGTTCTTCGATTATGCCGGGAAAGGTTAATCCGGTTATTCCTGAGGTGGTGAACCAGACCTGTTTTTATGTTATCGGTGCGGATCTTACAATTACGATGGCGGCAGAAGCTGGTCAGTTGCAACTGAATGTAATGGAACCTGTCATTGGCATGGCTTTGTTTACTTCCTTGCAGTACCTGACCAAAGCTTGTGGTACCTTGAAAGATAAATGTATCGTCGGTATTACCGCAAATGTTGAACATAGTAAAAATCTGGTGATGCAGAGCATCGGGATCGTAACACAACTGAATCCGATCTTAGGATATGAAGAATCTGCCTCTATAGCAAAAGAAGCTTTAAAAACGGGTAAATCTATTTACGAAATTGTGGTCATGGAGCGTAAGTTGATTACGCAGGCGAAGTGGGATGAGATTTATTCGATCGAAAATTTGATTCATCCTAAATTTATATCGAAATGATATTTGTGCAATTTGTGATTCTGTTGGCGATGATCTTAATCGGATCACGTATGAAAGGAATCGGTCTGGGTGTCATGGGAATGATCGGACTGTTTATCTTTGTGCTGTTTTTTAAAATGACACCGGCGGATCCGCCCATATCGGTCTTACTGATTATCCTTGCTATTGTAACGACGGCGGCGACTCTTCAGGCCGCAGGTGGTTTGGATTATCTGGTGAGTATAGCGGAACGTATAATCCGTAAGAATCCGAGTCAGATCACCTTTATTGCGCCATTTACGACCTATTTTCTTTGCTTGTTTGCAGGGACGGCTCATATTGTTTACTCGCTTTTGCCCATTATTGCAGAGGTTTCGGCTAAACAGCGTATTCGTCCGGAAAGACCACTTTCGGTATCGGTCATTGCTTCACATCTAGCCATTACGGGCAGCCCGATGAGTGCTGCAAGTGCCTCTTTAGTTGCTATACTCGCTTATTCTTCGGCTTCTATCGATATCATGAAAATATGTATTCCAGCGGCACTCTGTGGTATATTTGCCAGTATATTAGCGGTACGAAAGAAGGGATTGGAACTGGATAAAGATCCGATATTTCTGGAGAAAATGAAGGATCCGGAATTTGCGAGATCGATGGATCCTAGTCAGATGGAAAATGGGACTACCCAATACCAACCTGAGCCAGGGGCTAAAATTGCGGTTGCGATATTTGGATTTGCAATTCTGCTGATTATATTTTTTGGCGCTTTTCCTGCTTTTGTTCCTCATGTGGGTGGAGGTCCTAGTTTCAGTGTAAATGCAAATGGAACGATCAATCTGACCAGTTTGATCATTATGATCACCTTGTCGGCTTCAGCATTTATCATGCTGATAACAAAAACTTCTGCTGTAAAAGTCGCTATGATGAGTTTATTTACATCGATGGCGACGGCTGTTGTTTCGGTGTTGGGTGTGGTATGGATGAGTGCTACTTTTATGCTGGCGAATGAGGCAGTTATTGAACATACTTTTAAGGATATTGTAACGGTATATCCCTGGACTTTTGCGATTGCTTTATTTTTGATGGGTGCTTTGACTTTTAGTCAGGCAGCCACAACAAGGACAATTATGCCAATGGGTTTGGCACTGGGTATTACAAGTCCACATTTATTAGCGATGTTTCCAGCTGTAAATGGTGATTTTCTGCTTCCTGGTTACCCGACATTGCTCGCTGCAATAGATTTTGATCGAACGGGAAGTACGAAAATTGGAAAATTTGTCGTGAACCATAGTTTTATGATTCCGGGTCTGGTTGCAATCGCCGTTACTATTTTTGTCGGTTTTATCTTAAGTGGTATACTGCTTTAGCTTGTGTAATCCACAGGTTCTGAAAGTTTTTGAGAGACATCCTTTCTTCTGCAAAGGATGTCTTTTTGTAAGTTATCTAACTGTTTAATTTTTGCTGATAGACCATTTGTTCTTTAATACGATAAAATAATAAGCAAAACTGCCTAATACAGGGATGCTAAGAATTATGAAAAACCAGAGAAGGCGGTGTATGCCTGGTATTGTTCTATTTGTCGCTGCGTGAAATAAACAGTATAAATAAGCTAACAGCACCGGTAAGATGAATAGACTAACAGCAATTATCTCAGAAGTGCCAAGATTTATGAATAAGAGGTTCATATATTTAAGTTTAAATATTAATCATTTTGAAATTAATAGTTGAACTAAGGTAGTGATTTTTAATGAATTGACAAAAGGGTTACCATAGCCGCTATAAGTTTTATCATTTAGGATAACTAAGGGGGGCATAATGAAAAGTATATAGTTTTTGTCCAATTATTATTACATTTGATTGGTGCCAATGCTCTATTGGTACTATATAATGACCTAATAAATAATTGATTGACCAATTTTAAAACGCTGGAATCCGTATGGCCCATTTAAAAAAATATTTTTACTATACTGTGTTTGCTTTCTTTTTTTTAGGTATGGTTGTGCAAGCACAACAGTTAGCTAGAACTGCTGACCGTCACAATTATACTTCCGGTGCCTTGATTCAGGAACGGCCTCAGGTGAAGTGGCGTTTTCAAACCGAAGGCCAGGTTTATTCTTCTCCCGTTTTATATACCAACAAAGTTATTATTGGATCCTGTGACAGTAATCTTTATGCTCTAAATAAAGCTGATGGAAGCGTACTTTGGAAATATAAGACAGGTGGAGAGGTACGGGCTACTGCGGCGGTGGATCAACAGGTTGTTTATTTTTTAAGTGCTGATGGTCATTTTTATGCGCTAGATGTGCATACCGGAAAGCAATTGTGGACTTTTAAAACGGAAGGTGAAAAGACTTATGATATCTGGGATTATTTTCAATCTTCGGCAGCTGTAGAGTCGGGAATCGTGTATTTTGGATCTGGAGATGGACATATTTATGCGGTTGATGCCAAAAATGGAAAAGAAATCTGGAAATATAAAACAGCAGGTATTGTACATGCTTCGCCTACTGTGACAGCCAATGAAATCTTGATCGGTAGTTTTGATGGTTATTTTTACTGTTTAGAGAAAAATGGTGATTTACGCTGGAAATTTAAAACGATTGGTGAGCACTATTTTCCGAAGGGGGAGGTGCAGTTTCATGCGGTTGCGGCGGATAGTTCTATTTATTTTGGAGCCCGGGATTTTAATAGCTATGCTTTAAAAATTAAAGATGGTACTGGACATTGGGTTTATCATCAGCCCGGAAGCTGGATCAGTGTACCTAGTCTTGCTGGAAAGCAGCTGCTGCTGACCATGTCGGATTCTTATAGTGTGCTCGCTTTGGATAAGGTTTATGGAGGGAAACTTTATGAACCACGAATTCCATTAAATACGTTTAGCAGTGCTTCGATCACAGATTCTGCGGCTTATTTTGGTGCGTTGGATGGTGTGCTTTATAAGTTAGATCTTTCGAAAGGTACGGTTTCAAGTGTTTTTCAAACGGCATCCAGTAAACTGAACCGGTCAAATTTTTTTGATGAAAAAGATAAGTTACGAACTGGACTGGATGAAAAATATGCACATGATATCCATAAATTGTTTACGGGATACCTGCAGATGGGCAGTATTTTTTCTACGGTCTGGATCGATGGTCAATCATTGTATTTTGGTTCTACAGATGGCGCTGTGTATGCACTTGAATAGTTTTGTAAGATATGTGATTTGTTTTTAGAGAAACTATTATGCTCCTTGTTTGTTTAAAAATTGCGAGCAATGATGTCTTGAAGGTTCTTGTTTGCTTTTATTATTGATTACAACAGAACAGGCATGGATATTTCTAAATTATTTGATTTAAGCGGTAAAACGGCTATTATTACTGGCGGAGCAGCAGGTATAGGCAGGGCTTGTTGCCAGATGCTGGCTGCTCATGGCGCGTATGTCGTGGTCGCCGATTATAACTTTTCTGCAGCGCAGAAAACAGCATCTGAAATTAATCAAGATGGTGGAAATGCACTTGCAATTGAATGTGATGTAACGAAGGATGAAGCGTTGGTTAATCTGGTGGATGCTGCCGTTTCAAAGTATGGTGGAATACATATTTTAGTAAATAATGTGGGTGGAGGTGGAGCAGGGAAAGAAAGTCCTGATCAGATCGCTGTTTCACAATTTGCCAAGGTATTTGAAATGAATGTTTTTAGTATGTGGCGGCTATGTCAATTGGTAGCGCCCCATATGAAATCGGCAGGTTATGGGAG
The DNA here is from genome assembly GCF_004342035.1 of Sphingobacterium sp. JUb20. Taxonomy (NCBI): domain Bacteria; kingdom Pseudomonadati; phylum Bacteroidota; class Sphingobacteriia; order Sphingobacteriales; family Sphingobacteriaceae; genus Sphingobacterium; species Sphingobacterium sp. JUb20. Next base: position 21,572 of record NZ_SLYV01000027.1, read on the forward strand.
CATAATCAACATGTCATCTATGGCTTCTATCAATACCAGTCCTGCAATTAGTGCTTACGCTTCTTCTAAGGCTGCGGTAAATCATATGACTAAAAATTTGGCATTCGATTACGGACCGGAAATCCGCGTGAATGCGGTGGGTCCTGGAGCGGTTCGAACACATGCACTGGGTACAGTGTTAACGCCGGAAATAGAACGCAGTATGCTGAAGCATACACCCTTGCAACGCTTGGGGGAGCCAGAAGATATTGCTGGTGCGGTGCTTTATTTTGCGGCTCCGATTTCCAGCTGGACAAGCGGACAGGTACTGTTTGTAAATGGGGGCGGGGTGCAGACCTTGGATTAGGGTTTCTGAATAATCATTTTTTTTATGTCATCTAAACTTTGGAGTACTGTTGCAATAGTTGCTGTTGTTTCGGGCAATTCTGTTGTATGGTAACTATGAAACTCCCATATTTCTAAAATTTCTTCAAGTGGAACGGTATACAATTCGTAAATAGGATTTAAAGAACGACACTGTAATACTCCGTCTCGAAGCAGTGTGATGGCTTTGAATATAATATCCTGCCCCTTTAAGACTACAAGCGCGAGTGATTCGGGTTTTATTTGGCTCCAGTCTTCAATAAATTTTCCTGTTATATCCATATTTTGCGGAAAGGGCAACATGGAGTCTCCGACTACAGGAAAGGTACGATAGGTTCGGTGCTTAGAAAGATTGGGAATATGATATTTCGGTAGCTCTGAAATATAGTCCGGATCAGCATACCCTCCAGATACATAGCCAGCTCGTCCTTTTATGGGCACATAGTCAACATGTTCCTGATCGGATTTGTCAACACTGATGGCCAGAACTCTAAGATTTCCGCCTTTGATATAAATATCGTTCCCAGCTTCTAGATCGCGAATCTTTAACTCACCTAGCTTACTGATGTCAACGGTCATTAAGGTATCTAAACTGATCTTAAAATAATTGGAGATGGATAACATAAAATGTGGTTCCATGGCTTTTGTTTTGCCAATTTCAATAAGTGCAAGTTTTACCCGTGTTACATTGATGGCTTCGGATAGCACTGCCTGACTGACTTTTTTACGCTCCCGGAGGAACTTTAGGTTATTGGTAAAAAATATTTTTGGTTCTTTATTTTCCATTTGCTATTATTAGAAACATTGATTTGTTTCTATTGGAAACAAATGTAGCGTAAAATATTGATTATTTGTAGGGCATTATCGTGACAGCTGACGATTTGGATTTATTTTTGTAAATAGAAAAATTACGCAAAGTTGATCGGAAGTTAGTTAGTTAGTTAGTTAGTTAGTTAGTTAGTTAGTTAGTTAGTTAGTTAGTTAGTTAGTTAGTTAGTTAGTTAGTTAGTTAGTTAGTTAG
>NZ_SLYV01000028.1:0-20356 GCF_004342035.1 Sphingobacterium sp. JUb20
TTTCACACCAAAAGATGCGGCCTTTTTTTAATTTTAGCTAATGTAATGGCGAATTACTTTTGCTAAAATCTGTTGATACAAAGTTGCTACTTACAACATTCTACTTGATCCAAAATTTTGTAACAATTAAAATTATAATGGATACTTGTTCCCATAAATTCATTCATATAAGATGAAGGCCTGTAGTTCCTATTATCATCTGTTAAAATAGCAATGGCAGTAATCGGAACCTTATACTTATCATAGACTTTATAATAATAATGGAACATGCGCTCGGCGAGATCTCCCTTCCCCTTACTGGACTGCACTTCGATATGACACAACACATACTTCTCCCCACCATCTTTGAGTTGCACCTTGACCAGTTTATCTACAAAACGAACGCCCTTACCATTGGGCTCCGGTGGAAACAAAGTCTCAAACTCTTTATCCAAATAATCAAATGGTCTACTTAAATCAAAGACATCATCGGCATCTGAAAAGAAAAAACGTAAAAAATGCGCAAAGGTCTGCTCTAAAATAGATTTCCACAGAAGATCGTCGACGCGACTGGATGAATTGCTCATATCAGGATATCATTGGTTATCAAAATGAAGTTAAAAAATAAAATCCACTAAACCAATAAATTTAGTATTAATGCTAAAATATTTATCAGAAAAGTTCTGATCCTAGAATAATTAATGATGTGTAGAATTTGTTTACGAGTAGCTTGCAGGATTATCCGCAGACTTTAGGATTTAACTTATTCACCTAATAACCCGATAACGCTTAAAAACGGTGAGCGTCCAGTAATTGGCTTCTTACCACAATCAGATGAAGAAAATGAGTGTAAAGGTTAAGATATATCTTTACTTTTTCACGATCTTAGATATTGAAAACCAATATATTTAACCAATTATGGCGCAACAAGAAACGCTATCAATACTACCCGAAGAGGTGGTCATGAATAAAATATATGTATTCCGAGGGCATAAAGTAATGCTGGATAGTGATCTCGCAGAATTATATGGAATTGAAACTAAGGTCTTAAAGCAAGCAGTACGAAGAAATATAACCCGTTTCCCTGATGATTTAATTTTAATTGTTTGAAATTTATTGTGAAATTGATTCCCTTAGGAATTTATGTTTGAGTTATTAGAAAATGAATTTGAACTTTGAGGTCATAAATTGTAACCTCAAATCATATAATAGAAGAGGTAACCCCTATTTACCAACGATCTTAAAAGAGCAATGAGTAGCAATGCTTTTTTCTTTATTATTAACAATAAAAATATTCGCTAAGCTCGTTAAATGCACCATTTAAAATTTTAGAAATCATTTAAATTGGGGTGATTGAATGTAATTTAGGAAAGATAGTTATCTTAGAGAAACAAAGAAATATATCAACAGATTACAGATAATATTTTTTAAATTTAATCTTATTGGAAAGTGCTAAATAAAGACCATCAAATAATTTGAGAAGAGACACTCTGTGCAACAGGTTTGCCATGCGTAGCTATTTGCTATTTTTACTTTTGATGCAATTTGGATTACCAGCTTTACCACAGGCTAGACAATCCAGCAGTCCGGTTGTGCCCTCCGCCATTAAGATGGATAAATCCATATTGCGGGCATTACCACAGGCTAAGCAACCCAAGAGTATAGTCTTCTCCACTCGCCCCATTGAGACGAAAAAGAAGCGTTCTATAAGACCTTTGATTATTGATTCGATTTCTCCCTGTTATGTTTTAGATATTGATCCTGAAGAGGAGGAGGGTGTTTTTACAATCACAACGATACCACCCGCACCGAATAAGGGAATAAAAGTTTACCTCCAGCAATTAGCTACAACAATGGGCCTACCTGCAGTTAAACCCAATATAGGTCTAAAATCTGACTCAATCAGTGTTCAGTTTCTTATATTCAAGAATGGTTGGATCGCTGCTTTAACAAGCATAGAACCAAATACCCCTAACCCTGGCCACGGAGTCATACTACATGCTATCAAAAAAAACTCCTGCGTTTGGAGGCCCGCCCTGCAGGCAGGAAGCCCGAGGGTATACCTACTAAAAATGGTGATCTACTACAGCAGGGATGAAAATGGAAATATCCTGTCGTTAGATAATCTTTACTATCGCCCTAGCGCCAACATCGAAAAAAAATCATAACCAAAAAATAGTATTTAAAAAAATGCAGTTTGATAACATTCTGCCTGGTCAAAACTAGCGAACGCCAGTAATAGGATTACCTGTAGCAGATGAAAGAAAAGATAAGGTTCGTGTAATCTGCGAAAGGTGACATTTATTCATTATTCCTTTGGCAAGGTATTTAAAAGTTCTTTCGCTGCAACTTCTTTTATCTCGCCATTAATTTTAACAACTAAGGTCCCATTCTTTTCCGCCGTTTCATGAGCTAATTTAATTAAAGCTTTTTGAATACCCAATCGTACTCGCTCAGAAAAAGAAATATTATCTGCTATTTTGTCAAGTTTATTCAACATGTTCACTTTGCTTTTTAATCGTTAAATACTTCTCAAAATAAGTATGTTAAAGTCCAATAGAAATCTTAACCTTTCCACCTAAGCCCTTCTCTACAATCAAATAAAGTCTTAAGTGTGAGATTACTTCCATTATTTTCAATTTTTGAAATATACTCTCGCCTTTTATCAACCAACTCAGCAAGTTCTAATTGCGTTAAATGCTTTTCTTCACGTGCTTTTTTTATTAATAAACCAATCTGAAATGATGAAAAATCTCTTTCAAGCTCACCTCTTCTCTATGTACCAACCTCACCGTAAATGGTATCTTTAATATCTTTCCAACTTTTAGTTTCCATAACTATCTATTTTTTTCTTCATAATATGATGACATTTATGATAAAGCTTTTTCCTAAATCCCCTTTGTCTTAACCTTAATATTTAGTTATTTAAACTTGTGTTTTAAATGCACTACTCATCAATTCTTTTTCTGCTCTTGATATTCCAATTTTATCTGCGACATTTTCCCATTGACTTACACTTTCCAGTACCTCACTAATGATACTATCCATTTGATTTTGGTCGAGTCTAAAAAACTCACCTACACTTTTAGCAAGATCAAGATCCAACGCATTATTGTCCATGTCAATATTCAATGAAAGGCCATCTTTTTCTACGGAAGGGTTTAAATCATAAGCTGGGGATAAAACCCAGCCGTCATCTGTCAAAATGAAACCGTGATTTCTTAAATGATCGTCCGTATTGGATATCGCTATATTAAAAACAATTCTTCTCCAAAGCTGTTGCAAGTTCTCTTCTACCGCTGTTCCATATGTTTGTATAAATTCAGCTATGTCCAGGTAGCTTGCCGGATTGTCACGAACAGTATCTTCATTATTACCCGTCATGGTCATTGCAGAAGCAAAATGTACGCGATCACCTTTTTCTCGATCGAATCGTTTTGTAAAAAATGTATGGTAATTGCCAGTTATCTTTTCTATTTTGGAAGGAGCCATTTTTATCCCTGCCCCAATAGCCAGTTGATATGACAAAAACTCCCAAGCTCCTTTGTTGAACGTATCATTTTTAGAAGGAAATTTTGCGATCCACAATTCGTTGTTATCATCTAAAATGTTAGCCTTAGGTCTGGCACCTCCCAGTGACGATCCAGGAGCCATTAAAATTGCCAACCACTCCTTAATTTCGTCGTTACTTCCATCATTTTCTAACCGGTCAGCTGCGTGTTGCAGTTCTCTAATGGATGACCAGGGCGGAGTAGGTTTTTGATTATTGTCATCTAAAAAAGGACCATCGATATCCGTTTTAAAGCGTAATGCGCCCATACGGCTCTCGTCATAAACACCCAATAAATAATCGATATCATACAAGACAGGTGCCTTTTCATTTCGCTCTTTCGCGAATTGAGCTTCACGTCTTTTCATCAGTGTACGTCCCCAAGTGTCTGGCATGCTATCTAAAAAAATACCGAAATTTCCTTTGTCATTAGCATATTGTGTTCCGGCGAAAAAATGAATGTCTGGATCCAAAACTTGAAGCTGTTCAGATTTTAACCATATCTTATCATATTCGAAACTGAATGCCTTTTTACCTTTGGCAAAGTGTGCAGCAAGTATCCCTATAAGTTTGGGATCCATCATTCCTTTCCAATGCGCATATACGTATATGTCAAATTTGTTTTGTGCCATTGTCTACTTTAATAATTCGAGATCTTGCAATTTTCTTCCTAAATCATCGTCTGATGCTAATTGCAAGACATCATCTTGTAAACCTAATACTCGGAGCACATTTAGATACGCACCAAATGCGACACTTGTATCTCCTTTTTCAATAAGGTATAAAGTTGAGCGCGCAATTCCAGCCCGCTCTGCAACTTGAATAGTTGTTAGTTTGCGACGCTTTCTTGCAAGTTTTATATTTTCGCCTACTTGCTCCATAAGTTTGGCTAGCCTAGGAAAAACGACTTGTTTCTTGGTACTCATACCTCAATATTGTTTGATATTATAGACAAATTTAATCAATTTGATTGAAATAACAAACATTTATCACGCAATTAGATCCACAACAATCCGATCTTGGGGCAGTGGCGAAGTAAGGAAAAAGTCCACCTTGTCTAATTACTAAATACTAATATCCGGAAAGCTATTGAGCAAAATGGCGTAAATAGGACTGTTACGATTTCATGAGCAAGCCTTGTTTAGGAAAAATAGTAATTTTAATATTCATCTTGATCTCCTGCAATAGACAAATATTTAGATATAAAATCTGCATTTTTAATTTGTTTATTTGTGCGATCAAAGAATTTAGCATATTCAAATAAGGAGGCACAACCTGCCTCTTTGAAAATAGCAAACAGCTTCTCATTCCCTTCAATATCATAATTAATAAAGGCCTCCATAGTATCTATTTTCAAATACTGCGCATCAATTTTATTTATTGCCGTAAGCTCTTTCAGTTTTTCGCCCTCGGGCGTTCCTTCGTTGGTCAATAATAAAAATGTGCGCACAATCCATTTGTCGAGATGATGAGTAACCACAAAATAACCGATCTTATGTCTCCCAGCATAATATGCTAATAGGATATGTGAATTGCGCACGACGGTAGTATGATTTTGCGCAAAAACCAATATGTGACCTAGGTGAATAAAAGCAAGCCCCATGGAAGAAAGACTCCGCTCTTGGTAACGTCTTAGAGCATGGTGTTGTATATAGATAGGTAACTTTTCATGTGTTTCAAAATTCTCAAGGCCTAACTGTTCTGCAGATATCAAAGCTAATTTATTCCAATCAGTACCATTTGGTGGTAGATAGCCTAGACGCGAGATAGGGCGAATGGCATGATCTATTTCCTCTGAAGCAAGTTGATGCGGAACTCTACATAACTGCAACACATTACTACCGCCCGGTTTAATAGTACGTAATTCTGAAAGAATAAATTGAACTGATCCTTTGTAAAAATCAAAGTACTCATAATTGTAAAAGTTCAGATTTGAATAGACCTCCGAAACATTTCTGTTGTACCATTCGCCTTCAAAATAAGGTTTCAATAAAGCTTTAATATCTGTTTCTTTTTTATATTCATTTTCAGGCAGAAAATTAAATACCTGAATAAGAAGTAAGACTTCTGTAAGGAAACTAGCATAACTGATTGATTCACCTGTCATCGTTTTCAGTTGAAATGTCTTTAGTCTGTTATTAAAATCTTCTTTATATTTTTTACGCTCTTTTTCATCAACGATGATTGTATGATCCACTACAATCTTCACCGTAGGATATCTTACATTATAACATTTAAGCAAAGTTGTTTTTGGAATCTTCTCAAAATATCCAGTCCCTATCAATTTTTCCAAGGCTATTCGTAATCTTTCAAAAAAGGCCTTTTGAACCAAAATTTCATTTCCTGCGGGTGATACATATTTTTTAGATACTTTCCTTCTAGCCATTTAAATATAGTTTAATTGAAAATTCGATTAAATAGGTGAGCCTACTGCCTCAAAATATAAGGAGGTTTATTATTAAATTTTAATATAGTGAAATAATATTATATAAAAAAATTAATTAATGAAACTCAGAATTTATGTTTTTACCTAACCATGAAGAATGGGGGAATTTGAAGTCGCAAAATGTGACCTCAAGTTGGGGAGGAAGAAGATCTGCACCAACAATTCTAATGTGATGGTGATCATCCAGAAAATGGATAGTTATGCATACGAAAAAGAATACTTTAAAAGCACAATAGCTTTAAGAATTACATAAACAACAAGAGCCGCTTCAATTTGAAACGGCTCTTATTGTTTAAATGATCTTTATTAGTTGCTAATAACCATAATTATCATTCACGCTTTTCATTTTTCAACTGTTTAAGCTAGAAAACCTAGTTTATATTCCATAACACTAAGAGTAATGAAATATAACAAAGAAAAGTACAGCGGTCTTAATATTTAACTACACCATAAGCAGAAGTAATTCCACCTTTGATTTGAATACCTCTTTTAAATTCGTTTTTATCGGTATCATAGCAAGCTATGTACCACTGAGAATCTACAGTTTTCACAAATACATAAGCTTTACCACCATCGACTAATACGCCATTTGAAGGCACGATCTGAACTTTCCCTAATCCAGAATCATTTAGATTTTTGACCATCACTTTATTATTGATGTCAAAAACATAAGCGCCCAATAATGCTTTCCCATCTTTTAAATAGGTGTGCTGATCCGACTGCTGTCCCATATAACCTTCAGAGAATAAGCTATAATTTGACAAATCAAATGCATAATCTGGATCTATTTCTGTAGTACCAGCCTTCATACGCAATAAAGTGTAATACTTTCCTTCACGGATAGTCGTGAAATAATAATTTCCGCTTTCGTCGAAAAAGCTCGATTTTGTTTGATACCAGGTACCTGTTGTATGTCCATATTTATCATTAGAAGCAATCTTTTGATTTTGTAAACTTGGATAGTCCGCAGTCAGCACATAAGCGACCTGCTTTGCTGGAGCGGCCCACTCAGGTGTTAGATACAAGAATCCCACATAGATTTTACCATTTCTAATTCCTAAACTTGTTGGAGACAACTGAATGGTGGACTTGTCATAAAATTCGTTAGGTTTACCAGCTTTAGCGATTGCAGGAACTTTAAAATTTAATGCCGATTCACCTTTCACAATCATAGTCGCGGTATCGATAATAAATAAACGTTTATCGATCGCTTCTGTAGCAGCATTATATGATGCCGACCAATTGATAAAATTTACGCGTCCATCAACAAATGCCGACTTCATCATCCCCAAATAGTTTCCTGGATTAGACACGACAGCATTTCCTTTTTCGACGATATCACCAGTTGCTACTGAGTATTTAAATACAGCATTACCCTCTGTTATAAAAATATTAGACCCTTCTCTTACCCCGTAAGTTTGATCTATCTTTCCAGTCACGTCAATCCCGAATCCTACAGGAGATACCGATCCTTCTTTCATCAGGTCTTCAACCGGCAAAATATAATCATGTTTTTCTCCCGCAGCTTCCACCTGAATAGTAATACCATATTTTGAAGCTTTAGCTATTTCATCAGGTATTGTATTTGTATTATCAGAAGAGCTTTTACAGGCCGCAAAACTCAAAGCCACACCGGCCATCAGACATGATTTTTTAAAATAAGTATTCATAAAACGCATATTTGTATAGTATATATTGTTAAAATTTAAATTAAAAGATGGACATTCTTAATTTGGTATAGAATGCACGACCTGCTTTTTGCAGTCCAAAATTATCGTAAAGTCTTTCATCGGTAAAGTTTCTAGCTTCCATAGAAATTCCGTATTTATTATGCTTCCAAGAGTAGGAAAGGATTGCAGAATGAACGTCTTGACTGGGAATATATAGTTTTGTCTCTTGAGAAGCCAAATTGTCCCAGCTCATATAAAATTTATGGGTATATTGATTCATATAGGTCAATTCAATCCGGGTTCCTTTTCCTAACCAATCATTTTTCCCAATTGAAACATCCACATTTCCATATAAATAAGGTCTATTTGGCAGTTGTTTGTGTAAGATCGATCCTTCCTTATCAACAGATTCTCCTGTTTGTAATTTCGTTACTATTGCTTTATCATAGCTACCATTCACATTGACCCGAAACAGATCTTTATAGCCGTATTTCGCATCAAACTCGACCCCATATAATCTTGCTCCATCGAGGTTGGAGTATCGATAATAGTTCCCGGCACTGACCATCTGTATATAATTATTGGTGTTGCGCAAGAATGTGGTGACATCTACATTGATAAAATGCTGATCATTAAAATATCCGTTATAAAACATGCCTAGATTGACATTATTGGACTCTTCAGGCTTTAGATCAACATTTGGTAATACATACACGACATTTCCGTATAACTGCTCTACGGAAGGTAATTTATATGACTTCTCAAGCGAGGTTTTGATACCTACATCTTTCTTTAAAAGGTATCTTAAGGTCAAGCCACCACTTTTATAGTCTTTATAGTTATTATACTGGACCACATCTCCTGATATAAGTTTTCCGTCGCTATCGTATTTTCGTTCATCTGCAGTATAGCTATTATCCATCCCATAATATTTAAAGAATACCACAGAACTTAGTTTTTCATCTAACCATTGCCCTTGCCAAGCCAAATTTATCAGGTGTTTGTTTAGACGCTTTGGCCTGCTATTGATTTCTCGATATTCCTCAGTTTTCATCATATCAAAATTCTTTTGCTGATTGGTACTGAGGTTATAGCTCAAATTAATTACTTGCGATTTTTTCTTATTGAGATTATATGAAAAATCTGTTTTTGCAATATAACTTTTGTTTATAATCTGATCATAAGCTTCTTCTTTGAATGTGCCATTGCTTTGCGGTATCCCAGACCAGTAATAGAGATACTTTGCAGTATCACGTACCTCTGTACGGCTATCACCATAGCTCGCAAAAACATCAACATAAAGATCCGGAAGAAATAGGCCATTTTTCCGGTACTGTATACTAGGTGTAAGGAATTTATTTTCGGACCATCGACCACCGTATACCGATTTTATATTTGAGCCCATTTGTATTTCCTTATTATTTTCAGAATAGCTTAGGCCAAAAAGTAATCGATCTGCCCATTTCACATTTTCAAATCCAGCCTCCAATTTTCCCATTCCCGAAGTATAGGCATCATGAAAACGGCGGGCTTTATCTACTTTCACCAATTGATTCTGCACAATTCCAGTTTCCTCATCGACAAATGATTTAAAATATCCATCCAGATTAATACCATATTTGGGATTACTGTACATCATATAATTATTGTCCGAATGGTTAAAAAAAGCATCTGCTTTGACCATCAAGCCGGTTTTGGCATCTCTCATATTTGCGATCAATGATGCTTGGTGTGTGTTGAAAGAACCATATCCATAACTGAAATCAAAAAACTGTTTGTTTCTACGTTTTGTGATAATATTTACAGCACCTCCCAGCACGTCTGTCGGTAAATAGGCCGGCACAACACCTTTATAAACTTCAATACGGTCAACTAAGTTGACCGGAATATTATTCAAGGTCATGGAGCTTCCATAATTTTCCATGGGCACCTCATCAATAAATATTTTCGCATCCAGGCCATTAATTTTAAACGAGAAATCCGATCCCATTCCACCATTTTCACGAATAGTTACTCCAGGAGATCGTCTTAATAATTGGTTCAGATCTGCAACCTTATCTACTTGTGTAGTCAGGTCAATGACATTGACAGCATAGCCCGATTGTTTTATTTCTTGTACCTTTCGCTGGTTTAAGCTTTGTCCAACCACAGAAACCTCCTCGAGTGATTTCTCATCACGGCGCAACTGGAAATCCAAAAAGGAATTTTCATTAGTGGAAAGATTTAAGGTTTTCGTTTCCGAATGGTAACCGACACTTGATACGCGTACATTTAAATTAGAGTTTTTTAATTTTAAGAATTGATAGGATCCATCCACATCACTTGTCGTACCCTTATCCAATTCCCTTATATAGATAGTCGCCCCAGAGATAGGTTTTCCAAAAGTATCTTTTACGTAACCAGAAAGATTAAACGTTTCTATTTTTTGTGCACATAGCAAAAGAGAGATGTGTAAAAAAAATACTGTTAAAAATAATTGTTTAGATTGCATTTACTGTTTTATTATCACTTTAAAAGGTTCTTAATTTTTCAAACCTCCATATTAAAAACACCTCACTCAGTAATCTCATTACTATAATATCAGCATCTAAGCTATCTTTTTAGCTGAGTTCTTGAATAGCACATTGCATATTCTTGTTCATTATCATAAGAAGAAAAAGGATGTCTGTTGAGGATTACATATGAACATCCATAGTACTAAGTGTAGTTTTAATACAAAATGTCCCGATTTATTTATACTAAATATAAATAAGAAAATTAAAGTGCTTAAAAACCGACTTTTTTAAGGTTTACCCTTACCGATTTTAAACAGATAGAGAGCTTATTACGAATTGTTTTCTCGGAAAGATCCAGAGCAGATGCAATTGCATTATTGTCCAGCCCATCTTTAAATTTAAGTACAAACAGATCTTTACTTTTGGAAGGAAGTTTTGTAATGATTTCATCTAGTCGCTGATGTAAATCTTTATACAGGATGTCTTGATCGGATTCCTGATCACCGATAATATCAACATCACTAAGATTCGTATTATCGTCTATATTAAGTCTTTTTTTGATTTCATGGAAAGCAGTATATTTTACTGCTCTTTTTAGGTAAACTTCGAGATTGTCAATTTGACGTTGATGTCTTTTATCCCATAAGGATACAAACACTTGTTGAACAATATCCTGAGCCAAAGATCTATCATGAACAATATTGATTGCATATTGTAATACCTGATCCCAGTAGTATATATAAATCAATTCAAACTTCTTTTCATCAATTGATTTACAACAAATTAATTCATTCTTATCGTTCATAGCATTTCATATGCTCGACAAATTTAACTTAATTTAGATAGAATCCAAATAAGAAATAATCAACTGATTTATTTAACGTTAATCCAATGCTTTTTTAGCATTATAGATTTGAATGATTAATTCCAGAATTTAAATCTATATTTAAATGAATCACCCTATAAATTTAATTGTATTTATATCTATGAATTCTGCGCATTGGAAATAGCTTTCGGCATAAAAGCACATATATTTTTCGACTACCTCAATGTAGATTGTTAGTTTCCAGTTATTAGCTTAATTATTTGCAGTTAATAAAAAGGCATAATAACTACTGATCTCATTACATCTACTATAGATAAACTTTCCAAAGGTAATTTAAGTATTTGAACAACATATTAGTCTAGAATCAAATACACGAACATAAAGAAGACCAAATGGGTGAAACATTCGGTCTTCTTATTATCATACTATATCAAACTTATTATACCTTAGATAAGGTAAATAATAGTTTTTGTGCGAAATTTATTTCAACGATACATTAGTTGTCAATATCTTCCCTGTTGACACTGGGTTTTCTTTGACCACTTTTCCATCAATTAATATCTGCGCTTTTAAAGTAGATTGGTCAGATGGTCCAACAGCATTTGCACTGATCATCGTAGTTTCTTCATTGTTTGTCACAATTTCGCTTGTCCATGTAGAACCAAAATCACCTGTTTTAGTCACAACAGAATTATCAGAATAATAGACAATTGTTGAAATATTAACTCCCTCTGAAGCAACCAGCTTGTACTGAACTTTCGCTTTTCCACCTTCTGGAGCAGGATCATCTTTATCACTACAGCCTGTTAAAGAAAATGTTGTAGCACCAACCAATAGTGTTAGTAAAAATAAATTTTTAAGATTTTTCATATATTTAATTTTAAATCAATCTAGGCTTTTACAATTTTCGTGCCTAGGAGATTTTACTATCTTTTTAAAATCATATTTAGCTGTTAAGATTACTGATCCACTACAGCAGGGATGATAAGGGAAATATCCTGTCGTTAGATAATCTTTACTATCGTCCTAGCGCAAACATCCAAAAAAAATCAAAACCCCAAAATAGTATTTAGAAAAAACGCAGTTTGGTGGCATGCCTGCCAAAGCATCTAGTAATCTTCTAACCACCTCACCTTTTAGTCATCTCAACTTTACCGTAAAAAAAAGTCTATCTTGTCTAATTACTTAATACTATAATCTAATTACTATAGAGTAACCAACAAACCTTTTAATTATCTAAATTCTAACCATTACACAGTAACATTTCATTTTAATAAAGAAAAATATTATCTTTAATATTCACAATTATCACCTTATTCCAATAACTAATATTTCTAGACGATTTGAATCCTACACAAGAAGAAATCATCGCAGACGCATTTTCGATCGTAAAAGAGTTTTACAATAAAAACGGTAGAACACCTGTTCGCCGTGAAATGGAACACATCAATACCATAGCCCGACGCTATTTCGGTACCTGGAACAACTTTATTGCAGTTGCAGGACTACAACCTCATATCCAAAAAACCGAAGCTATCGTCAAAGCTGAACTATTTGCGCTGATGCATGAATTCTATCAAGCGAATAAGCGCATCCCTATGCGCAGAGAATTTTCTTCAAAATCGGGAAGCATCATAAAATATTTTGGATCCTGGAATAAATTTATCATCGCAGCAGGATACGATGCAAATGATCGACGGATTCCTTCAAAAGGAAAGCTGAAAAACTCGTTGGTCCGTTATTACATCAAACACCGGCGGTCACCTGCGATCTCAGAATGTCTAAAAAGTAATGGGCTTTATAATGATCGGTCTTATTTGACCCATTTTAATGTCAGCACCTGGGCAGATGTATTGGAATATGTTGGGTTACCACCATACTACCGGATCACCACGATGACCGAGGAAGAAGCGAAAGAAAACGTTATTAAACTGATCAAAAAGCACCGGATTAAATATGTAAAAGATTATCAACGTTTAAAACCGGAAAACTATCCTTCGGCATGGTACGTTAAGGAAAAATTTGGTTGGAACAATCTATGTTACATGGCTGGGACGAAAATCCCGTTAACGAAATTCAGTATAAAAGATCATTACCTTCTCCTGGCCAAGACATTAGGAAGAACGCCCACAGTAAAAGAACTTGAAACTAAAATGGGTATGACTTCCGGTGCGATGACCTGGAAGCTTAATCAACCTTTAAATGATTTTATTCATTCCATTGGCCAAATTCCAAGCAACAAGACACCTGAGCGCTGCAAGCTCAGCAAAAAACAATTGGCCGAGCATTACAGGACAAAAAGTATCCTACATGGCGTTGAAAATGGTATCCCCCGTAGTAAGCTGCTAGAACTGACCGGATACTCCAGGGAAGTTTATGAAAAGCGGTTTCATTGCATGGGCGGCCTCCGCCTGGTGTGCGGTTTTAAATTAAATGCCAAAGGTCAACGGCACTATACAGAAGAGGAATTACGCAACATCTTAAATAAACCTAAATATGTCAGACAACGTTAAATACAAGACATGTAAAATAAATTTTTCACTAAATCCATATCCTACCCAATTAATAAACAGGTAAAATCTTAATTTTGCTGCTGTGGTATAAAATTTGTTATCTCCACTGTTTTATAAAATCTCATGAAGAAAAATTTTTTATTGAAATTTATAGGCTTAGTAGTTTCGTTTATAATTACAATTATTGGTAAAAACGAAGTTAAGGCACAAATCAAAAATCAGCCTTACTCTTACCAGTTTTCTCAAAAAATGAATAACGTTTTGTATTCTCCAGAAACACGTTTACATACATCATCCAAACCATTTATATATTCAGACGAATTATTGCTAAAGTTTGATTCTATTCAATCAAATCAGACAGTAACTTCCGACAACTGGCTGATGCGTAAGCTTTTCAACGAACATCTGATTCAAGTCGAAAAAGATGATTACAGTCTATATGCTGACTTTCTACCCGAAGTAACAGTCGGAAAAGATGCGTTAGGAGATAAAAGAAGAACCTCGATAAATTCTTTAGGATTTCAAGTTGGTGCAACCGTAGGAAATAAATTATCTTTTTACACTAATTTCACAACAAATAGAGCAGTATTTCCTCAGTATTTAGATGAATATATAAATAACAACAAGATAGTTCCCGGACAAGGAACTAGCAATTTTGGCTCGGGAAATAAAAAAGATTGGAGCAATACCACGGCTAGTCTGACTTATGCATTTAGTAAATATTTTCAGGCAACTGCAGCTTTCGATAAAAACTTCATTGGTGATGGTTACCGCTCAATGTTATTATCAGATTTCTCCTCTAATTATACCCATTTAAAACTTACAGGTAAAATTGGAAATGTTCAGTATACTTCCGTATGGGCATATATGAACGATCCAACCAATAAACTTTCAGATCCAATGTATGCAACAAATAGTTATGGTGATGGTAAGAAATGGGGAGTATTTCAGTACATAGACTATAATGCAACAAACCGCTTTTCAATAGGCTTTTTTCAAGCAATCACTTGGGCAAATCGTGACGCGGCTGGTACAAGAGGATTCGATTTCACATATATCAATCCAATCATATTTCTACGTCCTGTAGAATCGAATAATTCGACTTCTCCAGATAAAATGTTTTTAGGTTTGAATTCTAAATACACACTGTTCAAAAACATTACTGCATATGGTCAATTCTTGCTTGGAGAATTTTCGGCTAAAGAATTTTTTGGAGGAAATGGTTATGCTCATAATAAATGGGGGGCACAGTTAGGAGTAAGAGGTTATGATATGTTGAAGGTTAAGAATTTAAATTTTTTACTGGAATATAATACAGCTAGACCCTACACTTATGCACATTTTAACTCCGGTTCAAACTACAGTAATAATGCAGAACCTTTAGCGCATCCTTTAGAAGCGAATTTTAGAGAAATTATAGGTTTAGCTAATTATGCATGGAAGAGATTTGACTTTTCTGCTCAGCTAAATTATAATCAAAAGGGTTTAGATCTTGCGGATGGAACAAATATGGGTGGAAATATATTTCAATCTTATAATACAATTCCCAACCAGTATGGTAACCATATCGCTCAAGGCATTAAAAGCCAAGTGGTTTATGCCGATGCTAAGGTTGCATATGTCCTCAATCCTAAATATAATTTAAGATTTGAAGTAGGGTATACACAACGTTATCAAAAAACTCATTACGATACACCTACTACAAACAAGTCTGGGGTCTTTAATATTGGTATTCGATCTAGTTTTAAATCCATGTATAGTGATTTCTAACTTTTAATATTAAAATAAAGGATATTCTGCCGACCTTCTTTGGAAATAGAAGCACTTATTGGCAAATTATCATGAGAGAATTTTTAAGATTAATACTTATCTTCTAAATTATTAAGAAAGCAGTAAAAAATAGTTATTTTTGAGATCAATAATACTTTAAAAGTAGATGGACAATAGACTTAAAGATATTTTTTTTCAATTATTACGCATCGGACTCTGGGGTAAGGAATCGTTAGTACTTGAATCACCATTATCTGAAACAGATTGGCAACAAATACGTTCATATGCTATAAGTCATACTGTCGATGGATTAATTTATGATAGTTTCTCTTATCTGCAGGATAATCAATTACCACCACAATCAATTCGAATAAAATGGACTGTCCGAGTCGATCAAATCGAGCGACATAATAAGAAAATGAATGAAGTCTTGGTTGCTCAATATACTTCTTTCATCAAACAGGGGCTTCAACCAATTTTACAGAAAGGACAAGGCATTGCTGCTTGCTATAAGGTACCCCTTCATCGCGTTTCAGGTGATATTGATTGGTATTTTGAAAAAAATGGGTATGCAAAAGCTAGAGCAATAGTTCAAGAGAAAAAATTAAATGTAAGAGATACAGCAGGTTTTAGTTTAGATTATGATTGGAATGGGATCCATATTGAACACCACAAAAAACTTTTTGATATTGGAAATCCTTTCAAATATAATTACTTACAAAAATTACAAGAAAAGTATCGCCATCGTCAACAAGAGCTTATAATAAATGGAGTTCCCATTAAATTATTAGCACATGAACTGCAAGTTTTTCAAGTTAATGCACATATTCTAAAACATTTAATATTTTTCGGAATAGGTCTGCGACAAATATGCGACTCTGCACGTTTATACCAGACTGTTGCTTCACAAATTAATACTGAAGAATTAAAAAAAATATATAAGGATACAGGAATATTAGGGTGGATACATCTACTCCATGTTATTTTAGTCAAATATATGGGGCTAGAGAAAAAAATGCTTCCTTTTCCGTATCCCGAACATTTGGATGCTGATTGGATGATGGAAGAAATCTGGCAGTCCGGTAACTTTGGTTTTCACGATAAACGATTTGAGGACGGACCAATAACTCCAGTATCTTTACAACCAGACGGAACTTACCGATTGTGGGCCAGTTTCAAAATGTATTTTAAATATGCACCACTAGAAGCTTTTTTCTACCCTGTTATGCAAGCCTATTCTCGATTCCTTGGTAAGGATAAAGATTAAAGCAATTTCTTGAAAAACTCTTTATTATTTTGCAAAATGGAATCTAATAAAACATAAAAAAGCATTCTCAAAAATTGAGAATGCTTTTTTTATGATAACAATATTAAGCTGCGCTTATTTTTTCTTTACTTTTTTCTGTTTCTGAGCATTCGGAATAAACTCTTCCAAGTTTTCTTCTTTCACCCCTTTAGGACTTGTCCACAGTTTCTTTTTATATGCATCGATCTTTTGTTCAATCTGCTGTGCATCTTGTGCCTGCTGTGCTTCATCACCCAATTTCAAAGCTCCAGCAGATGATTCACGGATGATGGTACTTGCATACTTCTTTTGAACGAATAAATCATCCATCGTCATATCGTATAGACCTTTATCCGGATCTGTAATATCAACTTTAACCAGACTGTAACGTAACTGCGGGAAATACAACCAAAATGCAGGTGTAGAACCAACCGATTCCGCAAGTTCAGCCGAAGTGGTGATATTCATTAGCGGAGCAACGCCGATAATACGGCTTTCCAAACGGCTACGCTGTTTATCAAAGAAGATATCTTCTTTAATACGAAATTTTGTTACGCGGGTAGGATCAAATTCATTTAAAGTCATCTTTGAATCGATCTGGTTTCCCTCATCATCAAAAATTGGAACCAGCACACTATCCGTAAAACGGGCCATACCTTCGTTGGCACTCATTCTACCTTTAAAAGAATCATCATCAGGACTGTAAAGAGACAACTTGCCCGTTTCGATAGATTTCATAATGATCTCCATTAATGAATTTCCAGGAGTAGCAAGCAATGCATTTTTTTCATCTTTCAGATCAATATCACGCCACACTCGCTTATAAAAGCGAATATTCTTCATGTTAATCTCTGGATATGCGAAAGGAACCGCATCTTCCAGATTATTGGCCTGATAAAAACCATCCGTTGTCGGTATGGTATCCATTAAAACTTCTCCTTGTACGGCAGTTGTAACCTGTTGCGATTTCAAACTGTCCGGAATTTCTTGTTGCGCAAAGACCGGTACAAATCCTAAAGCCATTGCCATTGTTATAAATATCTTCATCTGAATTTATATTTTAAAATTTTCTAGTCTTACTTTGGATCGTTGGCATCTCAAATGCCGACATCACGCAACGGAAACCGATGTAAGAGTGCGGCTCATAATCCACCGAATAATTACGGGTATCCGTATTCAATTGCTCACCATTATCTTTCCATGAACCACCACGTACGACCTTTCTTTTCAGTGCATCCGCATCTTTTTCATCTGCATCATACAAAAGAGCAGGATTTAAATCGTTCACAAAAACCATTGCAGAAGGACTAAAAGCATCCAATGTCCATTCAGACACATTCCCTGCCATATTATAGATTCCAAAAGCATTTGGCGTATAAGACTTTACCGGAAGGGTGAAAGTTGCCCCATCACGAGAATAGGTACCATCCCCCTGCTTAAAGTTTACTGCAAGCTTTTCTTTACCTTCAGATCCATCAATTGTCATGCGTTTCGTTGACGAAGTATCACGGGGGTCCAATTTACCTTCAGCCGCATACTGCCATTGGGCTTCTGTAGGAAGACTCAAAGTCAATTGGTAACCACTCAAATACGAGTTTTTCATTAAAGTCGCCATGATCTCTTTACCTCTCCAGTCTGTAAAAGCACGAGCCTGTCTCCAGGTCACACCCACTACCGGATAATAATCAAAAGATTGATGAGTAAAATAATTGACATCAAGGGAAGCAAGCTGTGCATTTGGGAAATCAGAAGACCAGATTTCTTCTACCGGCATCACTGGAACCGTATCGGTCACATATACCTTTTTAATATTCCCCTTTGTCTTTTGATAAGAAAAACGGTAGCGTAATACCTCTGGATTTAAAGTGCGCTGAGAGCCTCTCATTTCGAGCATTGGTGCTAAGCGCTCACGGATAGTAGGATCATTGCTTTTCCAAATAGGGGAAGCCTTCTTTACCTTTTTCCAGTCAATTCTTCTTTCCTCTCCCTGTTCGCCAGTATTTAAGAAGTACTGATCATCATTCAGGTAATCGGTTACGGCGATTGAATCCGCTACCCAGTTGATAAATTCACGATATTGTTTATTGGTCACTTCTGTTTCGTCGATAAAAAAAGCACTTAAGCTTACATTTTTACCCGTGTCGGCAGTGTCAAGAGAGCTTTTGAAAAGTATAGTCCCAGAAGGTACATAAACCATTCCCGGAGGCGCTGGCATTTCGCCTGCACGAAACGCCGCAACTTTAGGCGCTTTATATATAGATGAGCTTGATTTACAAGCCTGCATAGACACTAAAACTGCTATAATAAACAGCCCGAATGTAAATGTCGGATAGTGTTTTCTCATTTTATTCATGTGCATATAATTATTACATGAGCTCGCAAGCTCGGTTAGTTTTTTAATAGGTCATATGGAATATCCAAACTATATGCATTCGTATTTGTGAATTCTGTACTACATGGATATTTCATAATTGCGGTTGTTATTATTTATAGTAGAGTAAGTTTAAATCAAATTAGTTACGGTTGAAAAAGGCATATTTTACACCAACAGTCATCACTCCGTATTGATCATTACTTTTGTTTATGATACCATCGATGTTATCATTGAAACTTAATCCGTGCTGATAGTTTACATTTATAGCCCACTTAGGACCATATAAGGTGCGTCCAAAAGGAATATCCAAACCAACATTTAAAGGAACAACAAAGTGAATACCTGATCGGTCTTCAGCGATCTCTCCTCCTATATTGGCTATAGCTTCTCTGTACTCACTACTAAAATCTGTTGAAATCCGATTTTTCATCAATCCAGCACCAGCCCCGATATAAACATTTGATAAGATACGTTGAAACGTACTTGCTCCCAAAGTATAATAACTGTAATTATCGGGCAGATCCATAAATTGACCTAATCTTAACTTTGCGTTCACGTTACCTGCATAGTAGCTATTCTTGTAGGAATTCTCCCTACTCTCACCCGTTAATTCACCTTTTTGCGCCTGCAATCCGACAGATACAAATGGGCTTAACAAATAGTCCCCTTCTCCGTACCAAGCAAAATTTACTTTTGAATTCTTCAGATCTGTCAAGCCATAAGAAACTCCTGCACCAGCACCTATACTGATAGGACGGGAAAACTGGGCTGAAGCAGTCGCAAGACAGCCTGACATAATAAGGGTAAAAAATAGTTTTTTCATTGTATAAGTTGATTTGTTATATTTTTTTAGGTTGTAGGGAATACTCAGAGATGTAAAAATTTGGAACTATTTCATGATATTTGAAAATACCATTTAGTAAAATCCAACAATCAAAGAAAATATCCCTTTTATCATGTTGAATCAGTACAACTTTAAAAAAGCGATCTATTTGATATTTGCTTAGGCCTCTCAGATTTTTTGTTCGTATAATCATCCTAGTTATAAACGTATTTTTTGGTCACATTGTTGTTGCAATCACAAGAATAGTATGTTAACCAGCTATTGTTTTTCATGATGGTTCTTATACAATCTTTGAGCCAAATAAATAATTTGTACAATTATATTTTACAATGACGGAAATTATTCAAGCTCAAATCAAAAAAACAAATGGGGAGAGCTATATTTGGCGTTATATAAATAAACACAGAATATTAGATTTTCCTATATCATTTTAATCAAATTGTAAGTGTGTAAGTACCCCATTTTTCCTACAGCTAGAATTGGACTTTTCTAATTTACGTTACTAATTTATTTATTTGTTGTTTGTGTCTAATATTTTTTGATAATTCCGTTGGTGTAAGATTGCCAAGTCCTTCGTGAGGCCTGTTGTTATTATATTCATGCA
>NZ_SLYV01000029.1:0-18794 GCF_004342035.1 Sphingobacterium sp. JUb20
ACGGATTAATTTAAATGGAATGAGCCCGGTGGAATACCGAGCTCATTATATCAAAAACACTGCGTAAATTAGTCCAGCTTTTTGGGGTCAGTCCACATCACGATGTGGCTTTTACTAAACATATGAAGTTTACTTAACTTACTTATACGAGTTGATGGATTGCGATACTTTCCAGTTACCACCATCATTGACCAAGGTAACTAAATCGGTCTTGGTAAAACCTTCAAACTGTTGGGTCACTTTTGCAACCATGAAATCATTAGATTGCTCAACAATGGTTGTGCTTGTTTTACAATTTAACTGCTCGCCTTTTTGCTTTTTCAAGAATGAAATAACTTCTGAACGGCTGTTGATCTGAGCTTCTGCTGCCTGTACTTTCTGATTAAAATCTAATGTAAACAACTGCTCTACTCCTGCCGACTGTCCTTCGGTCATAACTGCAACGTAATGATCAATTGCTAAGTCTGCTGTGGATAGATTGACTACCGCTTTTTTAGCGTTGTCTCCTGTTGGTTTGCCTGCTGCCATCGTGAATGTTGATACTGCGATCAAGGCTGCTGCGAATGTTTTTGCTAAAGTTTTCATAATATCTTTATGTTATATTGTTAGTTTATTGTTCTTAGTTGTTGATTCAAAAGTAGGGTGTAAATCGTTCCTACCCTATGGCAATTAGACTAAACCAACTAAAAACTCGGTGAATGGTGGAAATAGATAGGTGAATCTTTCTAAACTTTTTTGATTGGAAAGGAATTGTGATTAAATGTAAACCAAAAGTTGAGTTTAGGAAATACTGCGGTGGATTGGCTAAACTTTTTTGTAAATTAGATTCATAAATAAATACAAGTGTTATCGGTATACAAAAAATCAGACGTTTTATTAAAATCTTAATGCTGAATAGATGAATATATTACAGATTATAGCAAGAGGAATTATTAAAAAATCATTTAATCTTTCAGTTTGGACAATAGAACAATTTCACGATACTCAGATATATGAACAAAAGAAAAGGCAATTAATAAAACTACCTGAAGGTACTTTAGGTCAAGATATTGCTAAATGTTTAGAAGAAAACAAATTAAGATTAGTTCCAAACTATGAAAGTCACGATTTGAAACACGTATTGTTAGATTTTAAAATGACTCCAGTGGACGAAATTAGAATGCAGGCTTTTATGCTTGGAAACGGAAATTATTCAGTTCCAAGTATTATGATTTTTATTTTTGGTTTTATGCTCTTACCAGACTTATGGAAAACATTTTACTTTGATTTTAAAAACGGATCAAAATCAAAACCGATAAAAACCTGGAGTATTGAAGATTATGCACATTGCCAAACTTTAACTTTAAGAGAATATGTAATGAATTATTCAACATCTGAATCACAAAAAGAATTTGATATGAAAACTATACTAAAAATAAGTTCATATTTAGCAGTAATCCTGGGAACTTTTGGAATGATATTTTGTCTACCTTTTCTATTTTCAGCAAATATGCTCGATTTAGTTGGAGCAGGTTTCCCATTTGTTGGAGGAGCCATAATTGCAAGCGCGGGACTAATCTCATTGTCAAACTTGACAAAATATCAAACGAAATTACAACCAGAAATCGAGCAGAAGATAGAATGCAACTTGAATGTTATCAGTACAAAACCATAAATCTTCTACTGAGAATCCGTTCTATACTAGTAAATCATACGATCGAACAATATTCGGAAAAGAAAGGGCTTTTAAATGAATACTTCGTACAGGTATTTGCAAAAAAATAGCACATTTGTAAATTTATAGCTAGGAGAAATGTGGCGCAACGGTTTACTTTGTGTGGCACCTTTGCCCTCTTCGCTGTCTGCCCCTGGTGCCGACGGAAAATCTCCGTACTGATGTAAATTTTGGACATAAGGCTTATAAATTTACAGCAATGGTAACCTAAAGGTGCATGGAAATTCATTTTAGAGATTTAGTTAAATAATTGGTCTAAACCCATATTAAATTAACTTTTTTAATAAAGACACTTTGTTGTCTAACCTTATCCGTAACTCTTCTTCGTTAATATTGAAGCCATCACTAGGGTCATACAATTCTTCTGGATTATATTCGTCAATATCAAGAAAAATTGAATCCATAATACTGTTGACTTCATCATCGAAAGATGAGGTCAACCAATAGTTATCTTCCCTTCTAGTTTGAAGAAAATGCTCCAAAAAACATGAAACTGTAATTTCATTAGATAAAAACACATCAATAAGATAAATATATTTTTGTAAATTTATTTTATCTAATAATTTTATATAATTTACCATAAAAATCCTTTTGTTAAAATCCCTTGAATTTGCGCGGGACTTAAAGCGGCTCCGCTAATAAAATGCCCTGATGGAGATGCCATAACATTCAATCCGGTTTGTGGATTTAAATAAAATGTTACAAGATTATTTGCATTCCATTTTCATAATGATAATGATCTTGACTTGCGCATGTAAATTGTTGGATAAAATTTGGCGTCATTTGATATTCTTTTTTCACATTGAAAAAACTATTAAATAATGCCCAGTCGTACACTCCTTCATCAATTGGATATTCTGTTAAAACTCCTGATAATTTATGTTTATCTATCCATATTTCTGCCTTTTCAATTGAAGTAAAAACGCCACTTGAAAACCTTCCTCCTTCTCCGTGAAAAACCCAAATTGTATTTAACGTATTATTCATTTTTTATTGATTATTATAATTAAAACAACAGCTTCATATGCTAAAGTCTTTAATCAATGACAGCCGATGACAAACATTGCTCCAACTTGCATACCTAAATTATGCTGGTCCATAAGGATGTATTCATCATCATGCCGCTCTCGCCACATTCCATTTACTGACTTTCAACATTCCGGCTATATTGGGTCAGGCAACGAATCTAGCCAAGTAATCCAATTGCCCCTCTAAAACATAAGAACTTTCCAAAGTATGTGTACACAGATTTAAGTCACTCTGCATTTATCAGATCAATAATTGTTTTCCATCTGTTCTGCTGAACCCTATAGGTTTTCCTTGCTATTTTAAAGATACTTATTATTTATCTGTCATTTACCTTCACAACTGAGCTCATGGCTACGCTCTTTCAGTTATTTATCACTTAAGTTGAGTAAGCTTCAAAATGTTCAAATAAAATTATATCATTATCCATTGTGGATCTCTCCAGGTTATCTTCATATGGATCAAAACTTATATAATAAAATCCATCACATTTTAAAAGTTTAAACATTTCTATGTTGTAGAAAAAAGACATAGAATTATAATTAAATCCATATTCTTTCACAACTTGAAATACTATTTTCATTTCTTTTACTTTTGAACCTTGGATTTTAAAATTTACTTCCACGCAAAGAACATCGTCTATCAAACATACATTAATACGATATATCACCGCATTCGACAAATAAGCTTGATTTACCAATATGTCTAGTAATTCATCATCCTTTCCTAAATACACCATAGTACCTTTTAATTATTTCCACAAATTTTTTATTTTGCTTTATCCTTCTCTAATTCATTGTGTTTGGGAGTTCACCCTTGCTGTCTTTCAGATGGTTTAGGATCATTGGGTGAGGATTAGCTGCTGTTTATGAACATGATCACTTATTTCATTTTTAATAGGCCGATTCACTCTATGTCCTTTATTCTATTCTTTTTGTACATTACCATTAGGTCTATAAACTTTAGTAGTTGTTCACGGATCATTAGTAACAGTAGCATTTGGCTACCCTTTATCAACTAGTCTATTTTTTCTGCGAGTCCTGAATTATTACCATTTGAATCAATACTATCTTGATTATCACCCGAATAAAGCATCATCGGATTCAACTGAACCTTGCTCCGTGTACCAGCTATTCTCATAGAATATCCCAATTGAGGATACTTATTTGCATTTGATACCACTCCAACAGCTGCTACCAAAACAATTGCAGTATTGATAACTTCCCAAGTTATGCGTACCCAGACTTAGGTCACTTTGCGTCTATCAAATAAATAATTTTTTCCACCTGTTCTGCTGAACCTAATTCATTTAATTAATTTTCTTTAAAATGAAGTCATCGGTATCGTCTTTATTATAAATTACAATTACCTTTTCTCCTATTTCATAACTTGCAGGGTAATTTCCGACAGAATATTTGCGTCTGACGTTCTCCTTATCCAAAGTTTGATATCTGACTACTGGATAGTAAACACTGATTCTACTCCAGTGATCAAAATCTAAATCGACAATAATTCCTTCTGTTCTTAGTCCGTTCTTTTCTAACCTACGTTTCTGCTGTGTCCTTGAAACCAGTACATATACTATTACAGTACTGATAAACAGAACGAAGACTATAGTAGTAAAATCGACATTGATCTCCATTTAATTTTTGTTAATTATGATCTTAAACCAATTGTTAAAATAATTTGTGATAGCTTCTTTATACTGATTAGTTGATTATACGATTTCTTAAAGGTTCGCTTTTACTTTTAAATTAAAGCTTGCTGACTTGCTCCCAACTGTTATTTCACTAGAGAAATCTATCTCCGTTCGTTTCATTTCGGAAGTTAAGAATACGACATTCCAGCGTCCTATTTCAGCAAGCCCGATATAGGGGGATTGTAAACGAAACTAGTGCCATAATCTTACTGGCTTCTAAGCGCGCATTTGATTTATTCAGATATAATCTGTTTTTCAATTACCTACATAATCCCATTAAGGGTTTTCTGGGGGATCGACTCTATCAAATTCTTTATTTCCTTTTGAATCTTTTTCTAAATTACAATTAATAAAACCAAGACTCTTCAACGAAAACCAAAATTCTTTTCTTATTTAAATAGTACCTATATAGTGGAATATCATCTAATAATGGATATTCCAACTCTTGCTTACCAAAATCTATAATTTGTGATTTTTTTGTATTTTCAAATAAACCAACATCATCAAAAACCAATAGTAATCGTTCATTATTTTTTATAAATCCTTTCTGCTTAATTCTTATAGCTTTTTTTAGAAAAAGATTAGAATATTCTTTATCAAGAATCGAAAAATCAAGAAAAACGCTATCATGTTTACTCTGGGTCAGTAAAATATTTATTCCGGATTTACCAAGCAGTTTCTCAAAATCAAAATCTTTATCTAACTGTCCCACAGCCTTAAACAAAGCTACGCTATCAGAATAAACTAACTCTGGAAGTTCGATCTGCAGTGAACTTTTCTTATCATTTACTTGATCCTTTTTTATATTATTAGAACCACAAGCGATTAAAAAGTGTAAAAAACAAATTAAAATAACACTATATTTCATCGTATTAAATTTTTAAAAAATTATCGATACATCCAATATTAAACTGAATAAACTTTGCATTTTTAAGGGTGAAAATAGAAAAAGTTTGGAAATAAAAATAAGCGAGCAACAAAATTTTGATCGCTCATTTTTACTATAAATTCTTTACTTCTAAACTGTAGTTTTTTGGGAGGAGATCACACATGCTATTTAGTCACCTCTGCTTTGTCAATAAATCGAGGAAGGAAACTAAACCCATAGTCGTGCTTTGTATTCAAAAATTATAGCAGGCTTACCATTCCTAATTGTACTAAAAAGAAAATAACATTTTAGTAGCGCTTATATTCGTTTCAACGGATCGTAAATAAATTAAAACTTCGTCGTCATCAGTTCTGACCTTCACTAAATATCTTCCTGAAAAGGGGCTAACTCCGCCATCAATTACAAGAGTATCTTTAAAAATACACCAAGATCCTAGTCCCAAACGGTCTTTGTCCGTACGCGCAAATGAACATTCTCCATTTTCATGAAATGACAACATATTAGCTTCAAGAGTATGTAAAATATCTGCAGAGTCACGACTCATCGACTCTATAATCCAGTTTCCTCGAAGAGTTTCTTTTAATGGATTTCTGCAGGAAATCGTAAATATTAACGACAACACTAAAATAAAAAATTTACCGTTTGATTTTTTTATCATCATAGTTTTCGACATCTCTATAAATAAAACATGTCCAGCCAATCATATTAAAGATGAACTGCTGTCACAATTAACGATCTACTTGATAAATAACAGGTTCTTTATCACAACCATTATAAAAAACATGTAATCTTTCACAATTTGAACAACGCACCACGATTTTCATCTCGTTGTATAATTCTTCTGCTTTTATCGCAATATCAAAGTATCTCTCGAAAGAAATATCTGATATCATGTGATACTGATTAGGATTTGGAATTTCACTTAAACTAATTACATAATCACAAACACATCTTATTTTTGGCATAATAATTACAATTTTAATATTGGTCGCTTCTGCAACTTGAACTCTTTCTAAACTATTATAAAGTTGAGATGAAACAACATTTGTTTTCGAAAGATCAATGACAACTCCAAATATTCTGATAAACCCTAAAAAGACTTCTTTTCAATTATAAAGATACTTATTTTTTGTATGATATTTTGTTCCGCTTTTTAGTGTGTACTCGATTGTAAGTGATATCAGTATTTGCAACATTTTACTAAATTCCATCGATATAATCACGAACATTATACCTTCCTAAAAAGAAACTAGAATTGTATTTATACTTAATTTATAAAAGTGATCGTGTCATTTTGAACTAAAAGTACGGTTGCAAAAATTCATCACAAATAAAATCTTGACCGCCAACTTTTATTTATGATTTTTGTATTTTAAATATTCCATCTTATTTGAAGAAAGTTTGTTTTTAAAATTTTTATAGAAACTAAAAACGATTGATCTATTTTGTCACAAAACCAGAGCTCCATGCATCTTGGTCTAATATATATCGACTAATTTCAAAACCTTCTAAATAATCTTTAAATCCCTTTTCTTTTGATTTTCTTTGTAATGCCTCTTCAGCTAATAACTCGGAACTGTACACTCCAATTAATTTAATATCTTCTCCTCCATCGAGATTTTCGTCAGTGTGCGTGTGCCACAATATATAAACATTTCCCATATTCATTTTTATAAATTATTCCCTTCTCATGCTTTTTGTAACCTAACTAAAAATGAATAATTTATAAAAAACAACTTTTCTATTCTTTAATAAAACCAGATTTCCAATGATCATCATTTACCATATATTCATCTATCTCAAAGCCATCTAAATATCCCTTAAATCCCACGATTCCATTCAGAATCAGTCGTCAGGATAGGATTATTCATACCATCGTTATAGGCGGAGACATGATCAAAGTCCTCCGCCAATGGATATAGCAAATTAAATTTGCCGATCTCTGTATTCCCGATATATCGAGACAGACGACGAATCTAGCATCGTAATCGTAACGCTCTACACTTTTTCCATTTAATTATCTGGAATCACTCATAACGAAATGGATTAAATCCATTTACTATATCAAACTCTGGCTCTTCTCCTTTAGACCTTAGTCTTGGATAAAATTCCATCAAGATATATTGATTTGGTAATATAAACAAAGACATTGTGCTGTAAACATCAGCTTTTACAGATAAAATTTCAACTTTCCGAAAACCAATACCCAATTTCTTTTTTATCGTCTTATATTTATATGGATTATTATTGATACTATCTTTTGTAATCAGCTCTCCATCTATTTTCACTTGTGCATCAATACTGTAACCGTCTGATGTTGAAGATGACATACCCAGATATATGATCGTTTCATATTTTACACCAAAGAGAAAAAAAGCTATCAAAGCCAAAACAATCACCAAAATTATAGTTTTTCTTTTCATTAAAAACAAATTATTTATATCGTAGTCCTAATGACTTTATTTGAAAAAAGTTTCGAAGCGTAACGCTTAACCTTAGTTAATAATAAGCTAACGGATTTCTCTTCTCAATGTTAATCTAATACAAAATTAAACTATCATCAATACCTTCATTTTTATCATTTTCAATATATAGGTATTTGCCAACTTCAATATTACCTGCAGACAAAAGTAAACATACCTCAATATTATACTCCTCGAAAACTCTTTTCGAAAATACAATTTTTATATCTTTTTCAATTAACACAATATCATCAAAAGACATGCTTAATTCATCTTTCAAGAATTCATTTTCATCACTTTGAATACACCATTCGAAGCTTTCTTTGGCTTTACGATATAGTAGCGATAAATGTGAGTCCGAATTTAAAAACTCCATGATCAATTAATTTTAACCGTTGTAATAAATTGTATTATTCTTGATTTCTCAATTGAATTTACGGGAGTAATCACAGCCTCGTGTTTAATATTGTAGAACGGCAAGTTCTCAATCGATCTTACTTGACAACCTTCTCTGTAAAATTCGTTTTAAGTCATTTATATCATTTAAACCAGTATAAGAATTCGTCAAGACTAACCGATCCTTTAGATGTGCAGGTAAATCATTCAGGGACTTATCATCATCTATAATTACAACCTCTTTA
The DNA here is from genome assembly GCF_004342035.1 of Sphingobacterium sp. JUb20. Classification (NCBI taxonomy): domain Bacteria; kingdom Pseudomonadati; phylum Bacteroidota; class Sphingobacteriia; order Sphingobacteriales; family Sphingobacteriaceae; genus Sphingobacterium; species Sphingobacterium sp. JUb20. Next base: position 8,432 of record NZ_SLYV01000029.1, read on the forward strand.
TAGTCTAAATTATTGGATTGAATCCATCCGAAAATCTCCTCTCTTCGAGTATATCGATGATTTGAAAAATACTCTTTATCATCTAAAATGGATAGATTTTTCAGCTCCAGTCCCCTAGTTTTAAAAATGACTTTCCATTCTTGAATACTATATTTAAAACGATGTGATGTGGAAAGAATGACTTTGTCCTTCGTTTTATAAATAACAGACTTTAAAATCTGAATAGCTTGCGGATTAAACTTATAAAAACCATCCTCATCCAATTCCACTTTCTGATGTGGATTAGCATGAACCAATACTCCGTCTATATCTAAGAAAAAAATCATTGCTCCGTCTTTTTATATTATTTGTTCAAAGGTTTGGGTTTGGAAAATATAAGCTATCCTTTATTAAAAATAGCGATTTATTTCTGTATATATCTTAAAAGAAACACGCTATTTAGTGAGCTGAAATTAAAGAGATAAATTTCCATTACCTTTTGATTACCACATTTCTTATAAATTGTCTGAAAATTTTTTAGACACTCTTTCTTCTCTTCATGACTAAAAGTAAAGTTTATCCTATGAAGCAGAAAACTACCTTTCATTCATAGAAGAAGGAATGATTTGGAATTGCACAAAAAAAACCGCTTGGTCATCCCAAACGGTTCTGTATATTTTAGAACACTGTTCTACTTCAGTTTTTCGATTTTAAAGTTTGTTAATAACCTCCAAAGATATGCCTAAACTTTTTGAAATAATTTCATTGCTTACTCCAGATTTCTTTAACTCTCTTGCTGAAGCGATTTTCTCAGCATAGGCTTTAGCCTCTGCTTCTTTCTGTCCTTCTTTTTTTGCGTATGCCAACGTGTTGGTATAATCGCGTTTACGATCTAAGCTGGATATGTATGACATCTGTTCCTCAGGCGTTAGTTTTGCCAGTTCTCCTAGTTCAAAGATACGGGAGAATATTCTTTTATCCAAATAGTTAGGTAGCTTATCGATTTTATCCAAGTGCTTCATAAGATACATACATTGATCCAGAATCGTCGGTAAATCGGCTTTAGCTTTATTAAAATTAGGTAATACAAGCATCTTGTAACTCAACTTAGGATATAGCACCTCCTGATCGAATTCGTCAATAATCTTACCACTATAAAAGTACTTATCACTATTGGCAACATCCAAACGAAAGCCTAAAACAGCGATAAAATAAATTGGCGGTAACTCATAATTATCTCCTTTCTTTCCTTTTTTAGCTAGACGACTAATGGTCCTAGAGGTGTAACCCACCGCACGATCAAAAAAGAAATCCTGATTCTGCAATTGCATCTCTACTAGAAAAACTTCTCCACCTACACCAACACATCGCAAATCAAAAATAACTTTGCGCTCATTAGGTTCATCGCCATCTTCCTCCACATTGCTATAGGTAAGATCCTCTACAACATGTTCGCCTTCTAAAATACTATTCAGAAAATTAATTAGGTTACCCTTATTCTCCTCTCGACCGAAATAAAATTTCCAACCGAAGTCACTTAAGATATCGATGTACTTCGAAAGGTTACTTATCTTTACACTCATAATGGTATATTACTGGTTATCAAGTAAAAATAAAAAACAAAACTTTTTAAACCAAATAATTTAGCAAAAATACTAAATTATTTATCAAATCAAATAGTTCTCTACTTACTGTTAAAAGAATAGGAAAAAACGTTTGTTGTTGGGTAAAATAGTTGTGAATACTAAAAAGAAAAGCCACATCTCTCGACGTGGCTTTGAATAAACATATGAAATTTACTTAACTTACTTATACGAGTTGATAGATTGAGATACTTTCCAGTTACCACCGTCATTGACCAATGTGATTAAATCGGTCTTGGTAAACCCTTCAAATTGTTGGGTTACTTTTGCCACCATGTAGTCACTGGATTGCTCAACAATGGTAGTGCTTGTTTTACAGTTCAGCTGCTCCCCTTTTTGTTTTTTCAAGAATGAAATAACTTCTGAACGGCTGTTGATCCTATCTGTTGAGGCATGTACTTTCTGTTTAAAATCTGAGGTAAACAACTGCTCTACTCCTGCCGACTGTCCTTCGGTCATAACCGCAACGTAATGATCAATGGCTAGATCTGCTGTGGATAGATTGACGACCGCTTTTTTAGAGTTGTCTCCTAGTGGTTTGCCTGCTGCCATAGTGAATGTTGATACTGCGATCAAGGCTGCTGCTGCGAATGTTTTTGCTATAGTTTTCATAATGTCTTTATGTTATATTGTTAGTTGCTATTTGTTTGTTGATTCAAAAGTAGGGTGTAAATCGTCCCTACCCTATCGCAATTAGACTAAACCAACTAAAAACTCGGTGAATGGTGGAAATGGGTAGGTGAAGTGGTTGAACCTGGAATGGGGTTATTCTGCTGTCGTCCACTTGTCAATAACAAAGGCACAAAAAAAAACCGCTTAGTTATCAAAGCGGTTCTTTATATTTTAAAAATATAGGTTTCTTGATTTTTTCTATTTTACTGCGTAGAATCCTTCGGAGTTCTTCTATGGAAAGTGTGGTACCCTTAGCAATTTGCTCGACAGGTACACCCATTTTCTTAAATTCTAATGCAATTGAAATAGCTTTTTGACGCTCACCTTTCTCGATACAATGCTTCTCTGCTTTATCCAATAAATAGCATAGAAATAAAAGAACTCTTGCTAAAAATTGTCATTCTGGGAGCAGATCTTGAAAAGAAATGCATAAACAAAGAATGATTGTAGGAATTCAGACCAATCCAATAAATGGTTTAAATATTTGTTTAATTTTGTTTTAGTTATCTTATAAAATTATAGCCAGATTATGAAAAAGGTGTTTACGGTCATTGTATGTTTAATCCATATTTCAATAGCATTTGCACAACAGTCTAAAGTTGAAAATATAGACAGTATCTCCAATTATTTCAAAGAAATTAAATATGTAACAAAACAAGAGGTAGAATTATGGAATAGAGATTTATATGGAAGTATTTTATTAGTTAATCCTGAAAATCGCCTACTATACAGTAATGAACCTGATATTAAGAATACTTTAAAGCTACAAAAAGATATTTATGTTGGTACATTACCCGACAGCATTAATATTGCAAATACCTCAATGCAATGGAATGGCAAAACTTGGGCAATGATAATGCTTCCTCTGTTTAAAGATAGATATGACAGAATCAACTTATTAGCTCACGAGCTTTTTCATACAGTGCAGATTTCTTTGGGATTTACCCAATATAACAAAGAAAGTAACCATCTGGATCTAAAAGATGGAAGAATATATTTACGGTTGGAATTGGAAGCTCTCAAGAAAGCGATTCTTTCTAATACACAGAAAGAGCAAAGCAAGCATTTAACCAATGCCTTTATTTTTAGAAAGTATAGAAATGCTATTTTCCCCGAATCTTATGACACTGAAAATCAACTCGAACTTAACGAGGGTCTTGCAGAATATACAGGTTTTATGATTAGCAATAGAAATAAAGAAGCGGCAAAACAGCACTTTGTCAATAGTGTAAATACTTTTATCAAAAATCCTACCTATGTGCGGTCTTTTGCTTATAATACTACTCCTATATATGGTAATTTTCTAAGTAAAAAGGATAAATATTGGAATCAAAAAATATCTGCTGATAATAACCTAACAGATTTTTTTATTGAAAATTTAAATATTAAGATACCTACTGATTTAAAAGCTACTGTTGTGAAAATTTTTAAAGAATATAACGGCGAAGAAATTATTCAGGAAGAAGAAATAAGAGAGGCAAAAATAAAAATAAGAATAGCAGAATATAACTCTAAATTTATAGAGCAACCACATTTTGAAATAGGTTTCGAAAATATGAATATTTCTTTTGACCCACGCAATATAGTTCCAATCGGTGATAAAGGAACAGTTTATCCGAATATGAGAGTAACAGATAACTGGGGGGTTCTTGAAGTAAATAATGGTGCTTTAATGTTCCCTAATTGGAATAAAATATCTATCAGTATTCCTACAAAAATAAATGGCCAATTAATAGAGGGGGACGGTTGGTCATTACAATTAAATAAATATTATACGGTCATAAGAGATGAAACAAGCAGTAATTATATCCTTGTTAAAAATAAAAATATATCTCTCTTGTAGGAGCTGTTACACCTCTGCATCGATTAAGCAAGCTATATACAAATGAAATTGGTTTATATCTATATTATTTAAAATGACACCATACATTTTAACACTCCTATTTCTTATTTTTTCTATGCACTCAAATGGACAAGTAAAGGATAAAGCTAAGTATAACTATGACTTGTATCTGCCAAAGGATTATAGTTCTAGTGGAAAAAAATATCCGCTATTAATTTATCTACATGGAGGATCGCAAAGAGGAAATGACATAAATAAGCTTAAAGTGTACGGAATGCCCTACCTTATACAAAAGGGACATGATTTTGATTTTATAATTGCTTCCCCACAATGTCCCGCTGACAAATACTGGTCATCAGAGAATTGGTTTGAACCTCTTTACTCTGATCTAATGTCTCAATATAGAATCGACACCAGTAGGGTTTACTGTACTGGCATCAGCATGGGTGGCTATGGGACATATATAGTTGCCCTGGATTTCCCCGATACCTTAGCGGCTATTGTACCATTGTGCGGTGGAATTAACGATAGTGATATGACGAGAGTATGCAATCTTAGTAAAACACCGATCTGGACATTTCATGGTACTGCTGACGATCAAATCTCTATCCATGAAACAGAACGAATTGTCAATGGCTTGAGAAAATGTAATGGAAAAATAAAATTTACCAAACTAAAAAATAGAGGTCATGGGATTGAAGATTTATATGAAACTAAACCGGAAATATATGAATGGTTGCTTAAGAACAAAAAGTAGCTATTGAAGTTGCTAACTCTGTGCACCGACGAAGTTGGATATCTGTAAATTTGTTACTTTTTGTAATCGGCTTTCTGGATATTATGGGTTATTTAGGGACGTTCATCTCGATTTTTAATGCTAGTTCACCAAGGTTAGCAACATTCGTATTGCTCAGAATAATAATCGTAGTGGTCTTATTCAAAAATTTCATCCATACTGCGTTAATACCCATTATTTGTCCATATCTCTCCATTCGTCTTTCATCTCCTAGACCTTTAATCCATACCCCATAACCATAATCATCAAGTCCGGGAGTAAGCATTGAATCAAGACTTCTTTTACTTATTAATTTTAGTCCATACAGAGCGTTAGAGAATTTCAGTAGATCTGAAGGTGAACAATACATGGCACCAGCGGCATACCAGTTTTCTATAAACATAGGTAAACTATTAATGAAAATAGCTGAATTTTTGTCCTTAAAATAAGTACTTGCTAGATTTTTTATTATATCTTTCTCATGCATTACGCCCGAATTATGCATGTCCAAAGGTCTTAATATCTTTTCATACAACACCTCTTCATAAGTTTTACGATAGATCTTTTCAATGATTTTCCCTAAAATAATGTAATCTGCATTATTGTAAGTGAACTTAGTACCCGGTTCATTTGCAAGAGGTTTATCCCAAAAACTTTTTAAAATCTGATCTGAAGTATACGGAGTCTGAAATATACCCAGACCATATTTCATCGCGTTATCTACACTTGAAACTGTATCAATGAGTACAACTCCCGAATTATGGTTAAGCAGCTGATGTAAGGTAACTTTTAAACTTACTTTATCTGGATATTCAGGTAAATAAGTCTTAAAAGGTTTATTTAACTCCAACTTTCCCTGCTCTACCAGTTGAAGGATCAGGACTGCTGTAAAAGCCTTTGTTATCGATGCAATATTGTAGATAGTTTCATTGTTTATTGAACATCAAATCTTCGATCTGCTATACCAAAGCTCTCATGATAGATTATAGCAGAATCCTGTTGAACTAGTATAGTTCCGTCAAAGCCATTCTTCGTTACATAAGATTGAATAAAGGATTTCAGAGAGTCTTGTTGTGCTACTGAGTTGTAATGGAATATTATCGTTAAAATAAAAATAATCAGATATTTCATTTTGGTTTTCATGTATATTGGATATAAAGCATTCATTCTTGTTTCGAATTAATATTTCGCATGATAATTATCAATAGATTTGCCAAATACTCAATCAACTTTTAATGAATACCTTACAAGGATTCGTGATGTCCGATATCGGACGATTAATGTCAGATAATGGACATTAGTGATATATTTATCTATCAATTTATTTCAAAGCTACTTTACTATATAAAAAGACATTTCTATTTACACTAGAAGGATTCAGTCTTTATTCGAGACTGTTTCGCCCCTTTTTCGGAACGTCTCTACTGTTTCTCTACCCTGCCTATACTCGGCCTATACTGTTTCTGTAGAGGCAAGGTAGACAAACAGTATACAAACAGTATAGGCACAATAGACATTTCCCGAAGCCTTCCCGAACAGCGTGCGAATAAGTACCGAAGCTGAATACGATGATATTTAACTGAATTCCTGAAAAGGTCTGCTTGAAGAAGAAAAGAAATCCTTATATTATTTATATCTTCAACACGAAGGTTATAACCAATTTAAAGAAATGGATGATTTACAGGATAAAGTTTGGTATGCGTGCTATGGCTCTAATCTTTTGGAAGAGCATTTTCTTTGCTGCATAAAAGGTGGACAACCGGCAGGTGCAAAATAGATATATAATGGATGTCTTGTTAAAACATTATCCTTTGATAATTAAGACATGTATATAAACTATGAGCTTTATTTTGCTAGGGCTTCTAAGAATTGGGATAATGGTGGTGTTGCTTTTATCAGAATGACTTTTAGTTCTACTGTACAGGATGCTTATGTAGCTTTCGGAGGATTGTACAAAGCATTTCAAAATAGCGTTAATAATCAAACATGGAGTTCAATTCAATCTAAATTGGGAAATAAATTGCCATCATTAAATGATAGAACTCGAATTTTAGCTGATTACGAACTTGGTTATAAAGGAGCAAAATGTCAATAAAAATTTTAAATTATGAAAACGTATTTTTTTTCTACACTGCTATTACTTTTTATTTCTCTTAACGGCTTTTGCCAGAAAAGTGATGAATTTCCATCATTTGAAAAGTTTTATTCGAGCATATCTGAAACTTTAAAATACCCTCCCGAACTGCGCGATAGTTGTATTGCAACTATCGCATTGATGAAAGTAAATTTTAATAGCAATGGAGGTACACCAACTATTAGTTTTTCAGATAGTGCTCATGACTCATTTGTCAAATATGTGCAAAACATTAAAGGAAAGCTTGATTTCAATAGTATTTATGTAGATCTCAAAAAAAAGGGGTATGAATCCAAAACAGTATTAATACCTCTTCAGTTTGATTCCGAAAAGATCTTTGAATGTAATTCGGCAATTTCATCCTCAACTATAATGAAGTTGTATCTTTTTGACGGGAAACCATGTTCAGGAGAATATGTTATGTATCCTTCCGTCTACTTCAAGGTTGTAGTAGGTCAAACTCATGAATAAAATGCGATAATGTACTGAAGTACAATGTAGCTACCGACAATTGAAACCAAGTAATATAAAAGCGGAACTTTGTTCCGCTTTTATATTACTTGTCTTTTCTTTAGCTAGTGATTCACTGAAGTCTTTACTTGCCTTCCTTAAGTGATTATTGACAGTTTTTTTAAATATATTAAGTTCGGCAGCAATTTCCTTATGCGTTTTTAAATCTTCTCAGCTCATCTTAAAAACCATACAGCATTTTTGAGGTAATTGTACTATAGCGTTTTCAAGCCTAGTAAAAGATAATCGATTTCAGGAATAAAAGACAGTTCCTGAACTATCATATCTGGCTCAAATTTCCTCAGTCTTTCATGAATAATCATATCAGCTAATTTTTTTTCGTAATTTTTATAGACGTGATAATATTTCTATTTTAGTCTTATACTTTGGTCCATGAAATTCTGAAAAGAACTTGATTAAAAGATTCTTTCCCATTACAAGCTGGAGGAACATGATCTAATACAGTTCTTAACAGTAACGGAATAATAATTATGTTGAATACAATTACTAGTAATTTCTGTGCATCAAGCAATCAATTTATATAAATCATATTGACATTTACCATTTAGTTCTACTAATTCTTGAATACCCTTTAAATTAATAAAATTCGAATTTCCCTCAATGTATCGTTCCTGAAAAGGTCTGCTGAAAGAAGAAAAGAAAGCCATATATTATTTTTATCTTTAACAAGAAGATTATAAACAATTTAAAGAAATAGAAAATCTACAGGTCAAATTTAGTATGTGTGCTATAGTTCTAATCTTTTGCAAGAACGTTTTCCTTGCTACCTAAAAGGTGGACAACCAGCAGGTGCAAAAACGGTATATGGAGGATGTCTTGATAAAACATTACCCTCTGAAAGTGTAGATATGCATATTAACTGAGAGCTTTATTTTGCTAGAGCTTCTAAAAATTGGGATAATGGTGGTGTTGCTTTTATCAGAATGACTTTTAGTCCTACTGTATCAACAATGGGAAGGAACTATCTGATAACAAAAGGTCAATTGATTGATATAGCTAAACAGGGAACGAACACGGTATCTAGTCTTGAATTGGATTTTAATAAGGCTATACAGGATGGTTCTTATATATTTAAAGAAAATTCTTGGTATGGTAATCTGTTATATATAGGACAACAGAACGATTATCCAATATTCACCTTAACAAATGAAAGTGATAGTATGAACTAAGTATGGGGATCAAACGCAAAAAAAATATCATAAATTTTAAAACTTCATTCTATCATGAAAGACTTTATAAAAACACTTTTTTTATTTTTTATAATTTTTGGAACTTCAATTCTAAACAGCCATGCGCAATCTGTATTTAAAAATAATAAAAAGATCTCTGAAATATATGATACCTATCAAAATATTGATTCAATATATATTGAATACATAAATAATACTCCAACGTTTTTATTTTTATATGAACCTTTAGAGGGAAAATCTTCAAATCCAGATCTTAAAAGAAAATCAACTATTTATAGTTTAGATTTTGAAGGGGATAAATTATGCTTAGAACTCCAATACAATCTTTTATACCGATTTATTTTTCAAGATCAATTAGGATCAGAGATTCAAAAATCCAATGAGAAAAAAAATTTAAATTTAGTGATTACATCGAAAAAATCAGTTGTTCAAGATATTTTCCCGTCTGGACCAGGAGCTAGCGCTATTTTAAACCCTGAAAATAAACAAGATTTCATAACCCTTCTAAATACAAATTATAAAGATTGTACTGATGTCATTACAGATTCGGTATTAATTATTCAGGCTGTGATCAATAGAATTGGAGGTATTCAAAACAGTGAAATAATTTATGGGAAATCAGAGCCTCTGTATCAGTATTTGATGAAAACATATCACTATTTTGAGGCCAGTCAACCTGTTCAAGAAAAGATTCGCAAAAATTTTCCAAACAGAAATGTAAAATGGCTTTTTAAACCTAGAGTTAGTAATACGCAAAGGACAAGTTTGATTGATATATATCTTCGCCTCAATCCAGATAAAACTTTCACATTTTCGGCAGAAGGAAGTTACAGACGTTTAAAAATTAAAGATTATCAGGAGGATCCTAATGATCCAATATTTTATTAAAAAGATGCTATTTCAACAAAAAGATTTTAAATATTTTAGGCGATACAGCGTATGATGGCTATTTAACAGAATATGAAAGAATATTAAATGGCACCTATAACTATGTTGCTGTTGTACATGTAAAAATTATAGCACCCATATCCACATCACTTTTGCGGATGATAGAAATAACGATTTTAGAAATACTCAAAAGAAATATTACAAAATATAATTTATTAAAAGCTATGAAAAAAATGATAGAGCGTTCAACTCTAATAGTTTTATTTTTATTAACAATCCTCTCAACAAATGTTTTTGGGCAGAATCAAATTAAATTTAAAAAGGAGGGTATCAATGAAAATATTAAAACTCTTTTTAAAAATAACGAAGAGATAGATTCTATCATGATAGAATTTGAAAATAGTATACCACTTAGACTAGAAATATATAAACAGTCAGACTCTATAACAAAATATCAAACTGATAAACCAAAACCTTTTATAATTAAGCATGGCACTTTTTATAACTTAAATTTTGATGGTGATATGTTTTTTCTAAAAAAAGAGTTGAATTTATTATACCAAATTATCTCCAATAAAAACTTAATTAAAAAGATCTCAAACATAGGTAAAGATGTAAATCGTCAGCATAATTTGGACATAATTGATTAAAAACTAAGAGAGTGTTTTCCTAAAAAAGATTTAACTTTAATCATCATGGGAAGACCAA
>NZ_SLYV01000030.1:0-15629 GCF_004342035.1 Sphingobacterium sp. JUb20
CAAAAAATATTAGACACAAACAACAAATAAATAAATTAGTAACGTAAATTAGAAAAGTCCAATTCTAGCTGTAGGAAAAATGGGGTACTTACACATTCAGCTACTAAAAACAATTATGTGTCAACAATATTAAAAGAATATAAGCAATTTTTAAGAACCAATTTCAAAGAGCTTAGGCTTAGAACACCTTTGTTCTATAGGTGGGATTTCGGACTTCGCTTTGACTTACAAACTGAGGAAACCGGTACAAACGAATACTTTCAGGAGGTAACAAAACGTGCTTCAACAATTTTTCATTCTGTATTTGACAGTTCTGATAAAGTATTTTTAGTTTATATGGACTATAAATATAAACGTCAGAAAATAAGATTATTAAACTTTACATTTAAGCAAATCGAGAATCTGCACCAGACTGAGATTAGTTATACAAAAGAGAAACGGCTCTATGAACCAAGTGACAAATTTGACGTTAGAAACATAGCTATTGTTAAACTGACTGCCGACCGAATACACCATCAAAATATACTAACAGCAATTGGAAACACCGATTTTCCTCCAAGAAAACCTATGCTAGACAACAACTCAATTTTCACAAACAAAGAAATTTATTTTATCAACATTAACAAAAAACTAATCTTTCATATGTATGACGACAGAGGCCTTGACCTGATATCAGCTGATAAAGAATCATTAAGGTCTATCTATGAAAAATATAATGACTGGATTCTTGATAATGACAGAGAAAAGATTCAAAAACTGTTTGAATAAATGGAATCTCCATAATTACTTTATCAATGCTGGAAAGGTCTTCTTGAAGAATAAAAGAAAACCTTTTATTATTTATATATTTAACAAGAAGATTATAACCAATTTAAAGAAATGGATGATTTACAGGATAAAGTTTGGTATGCGTGCTATGGTTCTAACCTTTTGGAAGAGCGTTTTCTTTGCTACATAAAAGGTGGACAACCGACAGGTGCAAAAACGGTATATAGTGGTTGTCAAGATAAAACTATACCCTCTGAAAGTGAAGATATGTATATTAACTCTGAGCTTTATTTTGCTAGAGCTTCTAAAAATTGGGATAATGGTGGTGTTGCTTTTATCGGAACGACTTCTAGTCCTACTGTATCAACAATGGGAAGGATCTATCTGATAACAAAAGGTCAATTGATTGATATAGCAAAACAGGAAACGAACACCGTATCTGATCTTACAGTAAATTTTAATAAGGCTATACAGGACGGTTCTTATATATTTAAAGAAAGGTCTTGGTATGGTAATCTGTTATACATTGGAGAAAAGAACGATTATCCAATATTCACCTTAACGAATGAAAGTGATAACCAAGCAACAACTAAACCTAGTGCAGACTATCTAAAGACTATATGCTTAGGTATAAAACAAACGCACGGATTTGATGATCTTACAATCTTAGATTACTTGAAAAATAAATGCGGTATAATAGGAAACTACACCGATGAGGAATTGATGCAAATCATAACTGAACAATAGAGCAAAACAAAAACTTACTTATCGACTATGAAATACACCATAACATGCATTCTTCTACTTATTACGACTCTCATATTTGGACAACAAATAACGTATTCAAATTGGACAAAAGAAGCAAAAACTGAAATACGTCTTCTACCTAAATATGGAAATGCTGTAAAGACTAAAGAGCAAAAAACAATTGATCAGGAACTTATAAAGGCGTATTTAGAAGAAGCTGGAACGAATCGTAAAGCTTCTGATCAATTGGTTAAACTGGGCTTTGATTATTTATATAAGCAGGACTTAAAAACAGCCATGTATAGGTTTAATCAGGCCTGGCTTCTCGACCCGACAAATGCAGATGTGTTTTGGGGATTCGGTGCTATTTATTTTTCATTCGAGGATTTTGAAAGTGCAATGCAGCAGTACGACGAAGGTTTGAAATTAAATGCTAACAGTTCCAACATTCTGACCGATAAGGCAACTGTTTATATGACAAGGTTTATGGAAAATCATGGTGATAAAGATTTCAATCTGGCTATAAATAACTTTAAAAAATCTTATTCAATTGATCCCAAAAACCAAAATACCCTTTTTAAAATGTCTGTATGCTACTTTGTAAAAAAGGATTGTGAGAATGCTTGGAAGTATTACAATGAATGTAAAAAACTTGGCGGTAAACCAATAACAAAGGAATATACAGAGGCTTTAACACAAGGTTGTAAGAAATAAACGCCTTCTGATCATTATAGAATAACTTGAGGGACATGTATTGAGCATGTACGCAAAAGGAATGAACACACCGGCTATAATTAATTTGACCAGGATATCATCGACACGTATTGGGACACGAATTAGTACACATTATACAATACGGTACTTATGGAGGGCTGTACCAAGACGACATATAATAATGTTAATATTACCCATATAATGCCTAATAATGATCTAATTATAGACGACCTATTAAAATAACATGAAAGAAACAATTAAATTAATTTTAATATTTATTCTGTCTAGTAATATATTATTTGCACAAACTTCTTTTGAGCACACAACCAATTATTACAGGCATAGTAAGTTATTAGATTTAATAACAGAAGTTTATTATTCGAAAGTACCTTCTAACAGAGATCAAACTACCTCACCTAATGAATTACGGGATAACTCCCCCTTTCTATATAAGAGTACCGATTCAATATCAGGATCTTACAAAGATAAACAGAATCCATATATATATGCAAAAGGATGGCTAATTTTAACATTTGATAAAAGTGATTCGCTCATTCAAATTAAAATTGGTGAAATTTCTGCTTTAAGTAAAAATGAATCTTCAAAGACTATAAGTATTCTTGACGACATTGTATTTGTAGATAATGATAAAATCGGTTTCACATGGAATGAAATTGATAAAATGAAAACAGGAATACGCCCTACCACTAAAAAATTACTTCGATTTGTAGTTGAATCAACTAAGAATAGAAAATTAAAAAACCTAAATCATTTCCAGAAAAAGATTTCACAGATGAAAATGTAACTGTTACTCCTTTTACAGTAAATAAAGATACTTTTTTTCAGAATTTTTATTAGTAGAAAGGCAAAATTGTACTCAACATCAAGTGGTTAAAAACAACAAACACGTCCAAATATGGAGTAAAACTGACGATGCTGGAATGGAACATTTTAACAGTATGGAAGATTTCCTTAATTATGGTGAGAATAGAGCTAAGTATGGGGATCAAACGCAAAAAAAATACTATAAATTTTAAAACTTCATTCTATCATGAAAGACTTTATAAAAACACTTTTTTTATTTTTTATAATTTTTGGAACTTCAATTCTAAACAGCCATGCGCAATCTGTATTAAAAAATGATATACAAAATAAAGAGATCTCTGAAATATATGATACCTATCAAAATATTGATTCAATATATATTGAATACATAAATAATACTCCAACTTTTTTATTTCTATATGAACCTTTAGAGGGAAAATCTTCAAATCCTGATCTTAAAAGAAAATCAACTATTTATAGTTTAGATTTTGAAGGGGATAAATTGTGCTTAGAACAGCAATACAATCTTTTATACCAATTTATTTTTCAAGATCAATTAGGATCAGAGATTCAAAAATCCAATGAGAAAAAAAATTTTAATTTAGTGATTACATCGAAAAAATCAGTTGTTCAAGATATTTTCCAGTCTGGATCAGGAGCTAGCGCTATTTTAAACCCAAATAAAAAACAAGATTTTATAACCCTTCTAAATACAAATTATAAAGATTGTACTGATGTCATTACAGATTCGGTATTAATAATTCAGGCTGTGATCAATAGAATTGGAGGTATTCAAAACAGTGAGATAATTTATGGGAAATCAGAACCTCTGTATCAGTATTTTATGAAAACATATCACTATTTCGAGGCCAGTCAACCTGTACAAGAAAAGATTCGCAAAAATTTTCCAAACAGAAATGTAAAATGGCTTTTTAAACCTAGAATTAGTAATACGCAAAGAACAAGTTTAATTGATATTTATCTTCGCCTTAATCCAGATAGAACTTTCACATTTTCGGCAGAAGGAAGTTACAGACGTTTAAAAATTAAAGATTATCAGGAGGATCCTAATGATCCAATATTTTATTAAAAAAGAGGCTATTTCAGCAAAAAGATCTTAAATATTTTAGGCGATACAGGGTATGATGGCTATTTAACAGAATATGAAAGAATATTAAATGGCACCTATGACTATGTTGCTGGTGCAAAATGTGAAAATTATAGCACCAATGTCCACATCTTATTTGCATGATAAAAATGATGATTTTAGAAATGCTGAAAAGGTTTACTTAAAGAAGAAAATAAAGCCTTATATTATTTATATCTTTAACAAGAAGGTTATAATCAATTTAAAGAAATGCAAGATTTGCAGGACAAAGTTTGGTATGCGTGCTATGGCTCTAATCTTTTGCAAGAGCGTTTTCTTTGCTACATAAAAGGTGGACAACCGGCAGGTACAAAAACGGTATATGGTGGATGTATTTGAAAAAACATTACCCTCGAAAGTGAAGATATAAATATAAACTGTGAGCTTTATTTTGCAAGGGTAGACTTACCTGTTTTTAAGCAAATAAAAAATGTGAAGTCCTATCGAACTCCGCATTTATATAACTTACACACTTCATGAAACAGTGTCAGGTTAAATCTGAAAGCAATCAATTTGATATATATATTTATCAAAATCAAATTCAATATCTACATACTTTTTGAAAAAATCAACCTGTTCAATATGAATATCATATGGATCATACATGAGAGGATCATCGAGTTTAGGATTAAAAATACTTTTTAAAGTTTCAAAACTTTAAAATCCACATTATATTCTCCAATAAGAGTTTCATTTTTTCTATCAAACCAACTAATTACTCGCTCAATTTTCATAACATTTATTTTTAAATCTCTAGTTGTCCTTCCTGGAACTGGCGGTTTAATCATTTCTCCCGTATTAGAATCGGCACTACCTTGATGTCTGCCTTGTTTATTATAAACCTCTACATCACCTTGCTGAGAATTTCAAATGCCTTACCAATATATCTTTAATCGTCCTTCCGCCCCCCTTAATAAACTGCATTAACAGTCGTTGCTATCTTTAATTGACCTTCGTACAAGTATTTGCAAGAAAATAATACACTTGTAGATTTGCAGTTAGACAAAATGCGCCAAACTTGCTTAATTTGAAATTTCCGATTTTCTTACCTGATGAATCGCTTGCTGTAAAATAATAGCAATTATAACTTATAAATACCACTTCCTTGAAAATCTGCACCAGTATTAATTCCTGGCGAAACGATAATAGCTAAATCAAATAAATTAAAATCATCTATGATAGAATTCCAATAATCTAAATTTAATAACTCTGTGGGCGAATCCACCAATTCATCATAATCAAATTTTGAGGCGAGGTTTAGGAATAATTCCTTATTAACAAAAATAACAACACCTGAATCTGTCGTAAAGACACCAATATCATTAACATCAATTTTATCGAAATCAACGTTTTTTATTTGATCAATCCTAAATACTTTTCCCTCAGGAACAAATTCTGCAAAAGGATTATAAGTATATGGAAATACGATATTCCTAATTTCTTTAAATAGATCATCCCTTTTTAAGTGTGCTAATTCTGCTCTAATTTCATTAATCTATAAAGCGTCTATGACCATATACGTAATGCTAACTGATAATTCAATTGGTTCACCATTTAACGAAACATTGTTCATAACTTTGAAATTTTATTTATATGGAATATACGGCAAGTAATCCAATCCATGGCAAGCAGGTCTGCGTTATTTTTGTAAACAATTAAAATATAGATATTTCACACTATCTAATATAAAACTAAACTATCATCAATCGCTTGATTTTTATCATTTTCAATATATAGGTATCTGCCAACTTCATTATTGCCTGCATACAACAGTAAACAGATCTCAATATTATACTCCTCGAAAACTCTTTTCGAAAATACAATTTTTATATCTTTCTCAATTACCACAATATCATCAAAAGGCATGCTTAATTCATCTTTCAAAAATTGATTTTCATCATTTCGAATACACTTTTCGAAGCTTTCTTTGGCTTTATGATATAGTAGCGATAAATGTAATTCCGTATTTACAAATTCCATGATCAATTAATTTTAAGCTTTGTAATAAATTGTATTATTCTTGATTTCTCCATTGAATTTACGAGCGTATTCCCATCCTCGTGTTTAATAGTTTAGAATTGCATGCTCTCAATCGATCTTACTTGACAATCTTCTCTGTACAATTCGTTTTAAGGTATTTAAATCATTTAAACCAGTATAAGAATTTGTCAAGACTAAACGGTCCTTAAGATGTGCAGGTAAATCATTTAGGGACTTATCATCATCTATAGTGACAATTTCTTTATAGTCTAAATTATTGGATTGAATCCATCCTAAAATCTCCTCTCTTCGAGTATGTCGATGATTTGAAAAATACGCTTTATCATCTAAAATGGAAAGATTTTTCAGCTCTAATCCTCTCCTTCTAAAAATGACTTTCCATCCTTGAATACTATATTTAAAACGATGTGATGTGGAAAGAATGACTTTGTCCTTCGTTTTATAAATCACAGACTTTAAAATCTGAATAGCATGTGGATTGAACTTATAAAAACCATCATCCTCCAATTCTACTTTTTGATGTGGATTAGCATGAACCAAAACTCCGTCTATATCTAAGAAAAAAATAATTGTACCGTCTATTATATTTTTTTTAAAGGTTCGGGTTTGGAAAATATAAGCTATCCTTTATTAAAAATAGTGATTTATTTCTGTATATATCTTAAAAGAAACACGCTATTTAGTGAGCTGAAATTAAAGAGATAAATTACCTTTTGATTACCACATTTCTTATAAATTGTCTGAAATTTTTTTGGACACTCTTTCTTCTCTTCATAACTAAAAGTAAAGTTTATCCTATAAAGCAGAAAACTACCTTTCATTCATAGAAGAAGGAATGATTTGGAATTGCACAAAAAAAACCGCTTGGTGATCCCAAACGGTTCTATATATTTTAGAACACTGTTCTATTTCAGTTTTTCAATCTCTTTAATGGAAAGTCCGGTAGCCTCAGCAATTTGTTTTACTGATAAACCTATCTTTGTAAGTTTCAAAGCTGTCTCCATAGCTTTCTTATGCTCCCCCCGGGCTTCAGCACTTACAACTGCTTTTTTAGCTTCTTCCAATTGCTTTTCTAGTCCTCCCAATTGTTCCTCTAATCCTTCTTGATACATCCGCACTGCTTCAGCATCCCACTTACGTTTTAAACTAATATCATACATAGTCCGTTCCTCCTTTGTCAATTTTGCGTAGCTGGCCAACTGAAAGAAGCGTTGAAATACTTCCGATTTCATAATCCTTGGCAGGGTCTTTAACGTAGACATATTTTTAAGCATAAAGAATACTTTGTCCAGTTCGTCTTCAACCTCAGCTTCGCTTTTAACAAAGTTAATAATTTATCATATATAATTTAACTTGATGGAATGATAGATCCCTTCAGGATTCGAGGTAAATAAACCCAAATCCTTCATAAAAAATTTGTCCTGAATCTCTATGACACAGGCAGGTATCGTGAAAATAAGTTTTATGATCACCTCCCGGCATATGAAAACCGTCCATCAGGACAATTGTATAAACCTCGGGAATGGCATACCCCCAGGCTTTGCAGTTTCCTTTGGGTGCTGTGTCTGAAATGACCTTACTGGCATAATACAGCATACGTTGCTTCAGGTTGGTCTGTGTACTTGTCTGCATCTCGATGATGATCTCTTCTCCTGTACTAATCTGAACTACAAGATCAAAGATAACTTTACCGATCTCTTCGGTTGCACCGATACGCTCGGTATCTCGATACGTCAGATCAACGATTGTCTTTCGACCACGAAAGATGATGTTAAGAAAGTTGATCAGGTTGACTTTGTCTCCGAATAACCGTTTAAAGCCCTCATCGGTGGTCGGATCAATAAATACGGGTTCTGCATGTGCTAACATAATTTTAGGGTTTACTTAAATAATCAATTACATAAACCAAATATGATAAAAACTAAAAATACTAGCCAGTTATTAACCATTTGTAGTCGTTTGTAACCGTTTGTTGTCGGCTAGCACAACCCCGATTAATCTTTAGAGATACAACAGAAAAAGAAAAGCCACATCTCACGACGTGGCTCTGACTAAACATATGAATTTAACTTAACTTACTTATACGAGTTGATCGCTTGGGATACTTTCCAGTTGCCTCCATCATTGACCAAAGTCACTAGATCGGTCTTGGTAAACCCTTCAAATTGTTGGGTTACTTTTGCTACCATATAGTCACTGGATTGCTCAACAATGGTTGTGCTTGTTTTACAGTTCAACTGCTCGCCTTTTTGTTTTTTCAAGAAGGAAATTACTTCTGAACGGCTGTTGATCATATTTGTTGAGGCATGTACTTTCTGATTAAAATCTGCTGTAAACAATTGCTCTACTCCTGCCGATTGTCCCTCGGTCATAACCGCTACGTAATGATCAATGGCTAAATCTGCTGTGGATAGATTCATTACGGCTTTTTTGGAGTTGTCTCCTGTTGGTTTGCCTGCTGCCATAGTGAATGTTGATACTGCGATCAAGGCTGCTGCTGCGAATGTTTTTGCTAAAGTTTTCATAATGTCTTTATGTTATATTGTTAGTTTATTGTTCTTAGTTGTTCGTAATTGTTGATTCAAAAGTAGGGTGTAATTCGTCCCTACCCTATGACAATTAGACTAAACCAACTAAAAACTCGGTGAATGGTGGAAATGGCTAGGTGAATCAATTTTTAGATTACTGTATTTTGCAAGCATCAGGATAATCCTTCCTTTCACGGTTGATAACAACAGTTTTTAGGAATTCCGATGTTCAAAATATCATGTTAAAATAATCATCATTTCATCCTGTTTCTACGACCTTATGAATACTTTGATAAGATAAATCTTCTAAGAAATTGTAAAAGTTTCAGCATCAATATTAAATGTTGCTTCTTTTCTCTCAATTGCATTTTTTGATAGAATATTATCAACAAAATAATAACTGCTTTGCAACTTTGATTTACTTAAAGTTGCTATGTAATATCCATGATTCTTAATGTCAGCAAATACTAGATGAGGATTTACAGACTTATCATACAACATTTTTTCAAATACGTCAATTTCATTATTGGTAAGTCTATCTCCATTTTTTGACGTGATGGATGGTGTAAGTAACTCCCAGGCCAATGGTGGTTTGCTGTAGGGCGTTTGATAATGCTTTAGCTCATGCTCTGGATGAATGGCTAATACAAATGACTGATGATGATCTCCGGTGAGGAATACAACATTACTGATTTGATGCTCTTCCAGTAATCCAATAATCTTTTTACGTTCGTGCGGGTAGCCCAACCACCAATCGCTGTATTTCGGAGTCTTGAATCCTGGAGCAACCTGGTACCCAGCAAACATAACTTGATTTGCTATAAGTTTCCATTTTGCTTTACTATTTTTCAATGCAGCAGCAAGCCATTGATATTGCATTTCGCCAAGAATAGCTCTTTCCGATCCATCAATCCCCTCTTCTCCTATTCCAAACTGTACCGTTCTGCCTTGAGCTCTTTCATCTAAAAGAAACAATTCCATATCATCGCCTATGGTAAATTTACGGACTATGTCTTTTTCAGATTTTGCTCTTACAGGTAACCACTCCAAATAAGCCTGAATTGCTGCAGACTTTCGGTCTGACCACTTTCCTTCATTAGACTGATGGTTTTTAGCTCCATCTTTATAGGCATCATTTGCGAGCTCATGATCATCCCAGATCATGTAGAAGGGCTTTCTCAAATGTAAAAGCTGTAAATCAGAGTCGGTTCGATACTGAGCATAACGTTGTCGATAATCGGATAAGGTAATGATCTCGTGCAACGGATCATTGATCCGTTTGGATTCCTTATTTCCATATTGTCCAGTGGCATACTCATAGATATAGTCTCCCAAATGAAGCACCATGTCTACTTCTTCTTTTTGTGCAATAAATCGAAAGGAATTAAAATATCCGTCTTCCCAATTGTTGCAGCTAACAACTGCAATATGGAGATCCTTGATAGCTAAACTATCAGGAAGTGTACTTGTAGTTCCGATGATAGAATAATTTCCTTTGTACTTAAAACGATAGTAATAGATTTTTCCAGACGCTAAACCTGCTACATCAATTTTTACGGTGTAATCATGATCTGCAGAAATCTTGCAACTTCCAGACCTTAATCCGACACTAAAATTTTTGCTTTCAGCAAGTTCCCAATAAACAAGGCTTCCATCATAGTGTTTTGCGGTTATCCTAGTCCAAATGATAATGCGATCTTGTGTGCCATCACCTGAAGCAAGTCCATGCTGAAAATACTCAACTGGTACCGGATCGCCTGCTAGTAGTAACTGCGGTACTGCAGCAAGTGCAACGGCCGAATATATAAATTTTCTTCTTGATAATACTACCATGCTATCTGTATTTAAAATTGGTAATTAAAGATCTCTTTAAAAGCGTTGTAGACCGGATGTGCAGTTGTGTATTCTTTTACGACAATACTGCTATTGGCCTTGGAAGTGTACTCATCTAGCTTGAGATTAGTGGAGCCGGTCATGGTATAGTAAGTACTGATACCACTAAATGCAAACAGCATATCTTTACTATGGGTATTTTTTGGCTGATGGATAATACCAATATTGTTAAAAACTTCTAGAGGACGGGAACTTTCATAGGAATTAGTTTTTGCTAAAAATCGAAAGTGTTTAAGGCCTGAAAGCGGAGATTGATATATACTTTGAAGTTCACTATACAATTTTTCTCCAAAATTATCCATTTTGATGTGGTATACATTTGCTTTTAAATAACGGTCTCCTGGTACTGTGGCCATCTTTGAAATAAATTTTGCAACGGGATTGAATTCCGTATCCCAGGCATCACCATGAGATGCGGAACTATCTGCTTGTCCTACGACATATTTACCTGTTGGCAATAGAGGAATAGGTGTAAAAAAACTACCAAAATGCTTATCGTCATAATTCAAACTCTTTGTCTCATGAAGCAAGCGAACCTGCGTCTGAAATTGAGCCTGATTATCGTAATTATTATAAATAAGATCGAAATATCTGTTATATGATAACATCAGTTGTTCGTGACCGCTGATCTTCATACCCGATTGCACCCAATCTTTTCCAACAGGTAATCCATTAAGATCATGATCATCTACATTGCCTGTCGTACTCATGACAGTATTGAAGATATTGCCAACGTCTCCGGTGTGATGACTTACCGTCATATACTTTGCATGCATTTGCTGATAGGCTTCTTTTCCCCAATTTACCTTACGGATGCGCAAATAGTCTTTTACCTTCTTTGATGGGTCCGAAGTACAGGGGGTCTCCATAAACCCATTAATATAATCATAGACATTTCCTGAGACATCAAACTGATAAACAAAATCAATATATACTTGATTTAAAGCTGATTTTACGATTGAATAAATGAGTTTTTCGGAATGCTCATCTCCAAAATCGTTTCCTTTGACGTAACCGTAACTGCCATGAAGCGGATTGAATCCGATATAGGTTTTAGTGCCTATTTTATACATGACAAATTTAACTTTAACATCTGTTTGCGGATGTTCATTTTTATATGCAATAGCTCTGTTCAGCAAATTACCATATTCAAATATCGGGCTGTTTTTTAAATCCGAAATATTACGCGACAATGGCGTCACCTGAACATTTTTTCCATCATATTCAAAGTTGATCGGGATTGAACTTGAAGCTGCTATTGTTGCTCTGTGCCCTGATAAAGTATATTGATCTGCTCTAAGCACCAAAATCGGGTTGGTATTATTTCCTTTTGCAGTTTCTATTTCTGTTGAAACGATAGATTCTGTACGCTTACAAGCAGCGGTAAGAAATGTAAATGACAGGAGTATATAAAGAATTTTCATCGGAATAATTTGTATTTTGATATGATGACTACCATAAATTAAAAGCCCCAACTGATACCAATACGTCCGCGGGCTGAATAATATTCAGTTTGCTCCGGACGACTCTTCTGACCGTGATAATACCTAAGGGGTTGATTGGTTAAATTATTGGCGTCCAAAAATAAAATAATGTTTTTGGGAAGGTTGTATGACGCATTTGCATCTAAATGGAAATCCTTGTCTTGGTAGCGGTCTGCTCCACTGTTATCACGTACCTCAACTAGAAATGCCTGTCGATAATTTGCGGCAAGACGGAAGGACAGATTTCCTTTTTCATAAAACACTGCTGCATTGATAATATTAGGCGATTGATTTAATAAGCCTATTTTTTCTCCGGGACGATCGTTCAATGTTGTTTGAGATTTTGTATATGTATAATTTAGGTTGATCCCTAAACCACTTAGCAATCCGGGTAGAAAGGTAAATTTCTGATTATATCCAATTTCAATACCGTAAAGTTTAGCATCATCTGAATTCAAGGGCTGCGAAACTTTAAAGTTTTCAGTGACACCTTCAACTGTTTCACTTTTTATAAATGACTGCGTATAGACGGCATCTTGTATATCTTTATAAAAAAGACCTCCAGTAATATAACTCGTACTATTCATATAATAGCTACCAATGACATCATAATTCCAAGAAAAAGTAGGTTTTAGGTTGGGATTACCCAATGCAATTGTAAGTGTATTGGGGTTTACGCGGGTAGTGGGACTAATTTCATTAAACGCAGGTCGGGCAAAGGTGCGTGTAAATGCGGCACGTATATCAGCTTTTTCATTTGGCTTGTAAATAAAATGCAACATAGGAAGAAGCGCCGGTACATTTTTACTTCCGGATACTGGACTTACCGTTTTAGTGATATCATTGTATGCGAAACTATTTGTTTTATTAGAAGTATACTCATACCTTAATCCTCCCACCATTTTTAACATAGAATGTATACTCCATTCACCCATTGCATACGCTGCACCAACTTTTTCTGTTGCATCATAGTTTCCAGTTGCATAGGAAGAATTCGTTGCATCGTTGACCGTATAAATCAAATTTTTTCCTACAGAAGGTATCCGATAAGGGTCGATAAAAGAATCGGCTGTTGGATAGTTAAACTTTAGATTATCGTAAGCATTATTAAGCTCAGGAAACCAGCTGTTTGCTGGAAACTCTTCTTTTTCCCATAAAGGCAGATATGATTTAGGGGCATCGGATTTATGTACCCAAGTGGCATATCTGTAATCATAACTACTTGTTTTATATCTGAATTTACCTCCAAATTTGATTAAAAGATCGTCTCTAGTCTGATGTTTAAAATCGACTGCGGCTACCTTATCTTCTTCTGTTATATTTCGAATAGATGTCACAAATCGATCCAGATAATAGTTGTCGGGGTTATAGGGTGTCGATGCTGAAAAATGAGGCTGTACATTGTCAGGTTCATCACCTTGGTAACCTGCGGGACCATCCCCTTTTAGAAACTTATAATTTTTGCCATCAATATTAACTAAATTATCATATTTAACTGTCTGCACCCAATTACCGTAGTAATAACCTCGCATATCTTTTGTTGCAGATGAAGGACCTTTATAACCTGCCCATGATTTATACCACGCAATTCGCGCATTCATGCTCAACTTGCTACTTAATGAAGATTCAATTCCTCCCTCTGCGCCATAGTTTTTGAAGAAGTAATCTACCACATTCCAACGAAGCACAGCATTGTTCGTGTTACGGTCAAAGTAATGCATGGTTTTACGATTTCTTTCATTATCAAGGAGCTGTGTATAATAACCTCTTACATAAATTTTAGTTGCGGGAGCAATCTGGTAATCCATTGAAGCGTTAAGTCCCTTGTTGGTCCTAGTACCTTGATAATTTCTTACATCTAGGCTAGTTACGTTATGTAATTCATTACCGTAAGCAACCTCATAATCATCGGTACCGTAAGTGCGTCGATTGATACTTCCCAAAAGAAGAAAACCTAATTTATTTTTAAGAAGTCGGTCTCCATACAAAACACTACCATTATAACCCAATTTGTCATTCGGTCGTTCTGCATATGGTAATCCTCCCATCACCAGAAATGTTCGTTTTTCAGGTGATGTGCGGGTAATAAAGTTGATTGATCCACCGACAGCATCACCTTCATACTCAGGGGTTATTGCTTTTATTACCTGAATATATTGAATAAATTCTGAAGGTAAAAGATCCATAGGAACAGTACGGTTACCCAGTAAATCTCCAGATGTTTTTGCAGCAGGCATCCGGTCACCATTGATTGTCGTAGAGCTCCATTGTGATGGCGTTCCTCTAACTGTAACATACCGTCCCTCCCCTTGATCGCGATCAATACTTACGCCCGGGATACGCTGAACGGCCTCCGCAGCATTTATATCGGGAAGCTTACCTATTGCATCTGAACTTGAAACATCCATAATAGCAGAAGAATTTCTTCTCATGGCTAATGCTTTACGTTCCCCAGAACTATACATCCCTTTTACGACAACTTCCTGTAGAGAGGTTCCCAATGAAATATGAACAGATCCAATATTTGTCGTTTTTTCGTTAATGATATTAACAAGAGTGTCAACCTTTTGATAACCAACAATGGAAATCGATAATAGATGTTTACCTTCTGGAAGGGAAAGCGAGAATGTACCATCGATATTGGATAAGGTTTGCAATTTGGTATCAGATACTCGAATTGTTGCATAAGCAATTGGAGTCGTGCCATCGGTAACGTTTCCTCGTAATGTACCCTGAGCAAATGCCGTGCTTATGCTAGCAGAAATTATTAGAAATGTCAAATAAAAATATTTCATATTTTTTAGTATTTAGAGCTTACAAATTATTTAATATTACAAGTGATTCAGTGAAGAATATGAATGACTAATACAACCGTTTTTATTATCTTTTCATCACAATTATTCTAAAATCATAATTCCGTTTCTTGTTTTTCTAAAGCGGTAATGTTTAGCAAAACTAAACTTTGTTTATTAATACAAAACTTCATTTAGGTTAAGTTTATATTAAGAACTTATAGAAAGTATCCCCGCTTGAACGATCTAAACAAAACTTCCGTGTCTTTTATTTTTGCTTTCATATAGCAATCACAAAGAATATGGAATACAAAGGTGAAATGCTCAAAAGAAATTTAAAAGTTTATAAAAGAGCTCTTAAGACCCTGAAGTATGATATTTAGAAAGTTGATCAGGTTGATCTTGTCTCCGAATAACCGTAGAATCCCTGATGGGGGTAGGATCAATAAATACGGGTATTGAATGCGCAAAACATAATAATATGGTTTGCTTAAATAATTAAATAAAGTGAGCATTAGAAAAGTAAAAACATGATCACTATGGTAAACATTTGCAGTCGTTTGTGAGCATTTTTTGTCAGTAGCACACATTGGATCAATATTTACAGATACAACAGAAAAAGTAAAGGCCACATCTAGACATGCCCCAAAAAGTTAGACACTTATTTGGGGCATTTTTATGAGCAAAAAACAGAAATATGATTTCGAGTTTAAGTTACGCTTAGTAACTA
>NZ_SLYV01000031.1:0-13759 GCF_004342035.1 Sphingobacterium sp. JUb20
GCATAACGATAAGGTGACCAACGCCTATTGACTTCTGCCTTCGGATCAATAACATTCCACCTGCCTATCTCAGCATCATAGAACCTCGCTCCGTAATCGTATTCTCATATATTATCCTATATAATTCCTAACCACAATAAAGACATTAAAATAGCAAAAATAAGCACTAAACTAATGATTAGCCAATATATATTTAATTTTATATTTAGATCATTAAACTTAGGAATCAATAAAGTAAAAATCAAAAAAACTAAGGAAAAGAATAAGATTTCCTTAAAAATAACTGGATTTGAATATCTATGCAAATAGAGATCATACCCAATAATTACCATATATATTATCGAAAATGCAATAGAAGTATGATAAAAGAGACTCTTCTTTTTAAAGATTAAAACCAGAAGATTTATAATAAATAAAGTTATTAGACAGAAAATTGATATTATTTTATGATAAGGAACGGGGTAACCATAAGAGCCTTTTGGAAGCCCTAGATATCTATCATAATATATCAAATCATTACCCTTCTCAACTAAAAGTACAAGCTGCAAAACAACGATTAAGCATGCAATTATTTTAAACAGATTTTTCATAATTATTTAATTTTCTGCCCCATATAGGTTTTTCTTTCTGGTAAGCCAAATAAAATACGAATTCTGTTTTCGCTTTCTACCGCTCTTTTTTCCATTTGACTTCTAACATATTTCTCTCTATCTAATCCTTTTAATCCTTTTTGTACCCCCATTTTATAATCCTTTCCTTCCTGACCATTTAACACATCCCTTACATGTGTTAGTTCATGAGCAAGAGTACCTGCGGAATTAGTTTTTTCAACGTCTTGCATCTTAACCCCGTTCAATTGAGAATATTCTATCTCAAGTCCTCTACCAGTATGACTAACACCGCTCTCCTTCATCTGTAGATTTTCTCCTTTTTCTTTATCACCCGCTGCTTCCATCACAGACCCTGTAACACTTTTTGCTTCTGTTATGTATATATCAGTTTTGCTGGAATGTAAATAGGAGAAAATCTTAGCTGTTTTTTCATCTTTTATTATTGCTCTTAAATCCTTCATAAACTGTCGTTGGAATTCATCTGAACCCCGAATCCTTAATGAGTCTCCATTAACATCAATATATTTCAAAGGATTTAAACCACCATATTGATAAGGTGATAATGCAGAGTACTTTTCAGAAAACCTGTCTATGACATTAAAACGTCCGATCTCAGCGTCATAAAACCTTGCGCCGTAATCTCAATGATTTCAACTACAAATAATTATCCCTATAAAAACTATCTTCTAGAATCCCAAATTTATCAATAAAATAGAGACCGAAAACTACGACTAACAAGATAAAAAATAAAAGAAAAAAATTGAGGTTCCTTATGCCACAAAAAAAGATTAATTGGAATTGTAAAAATATTAAAATAATGCTTTTAATAAATAATAAATATTTACTAATGCTTTCTACTTCTTCGACAATAATTATTTGATATAGATACCAGATAATATAGATTAAAGTAAACGCTAACAAAAAATGCAGCAATATTTTACTTTTGTAAATTACAAAAAGAATAATATTGAATGAATATAATAATAAACTAACATTTTCGAACACAATTCGATTAATAGGTACAGGATAACCATAAGAATTATTGGGTAAACCAATGACTCCTTGACTCATATAAGAATAAATATTTAAAGCTAACGTTAAACAAGTCCAGATTAAAATTACAAAACAAGTTATTAATAATATTTTTTTCATATTTTCATTAAGATCTAAAACGATTGTGATTATTTTAAAGGAAAATCAAATTATTTAATTAATTTCTCTCCTAAATATGTCTTTCTTTCAGGCATATTTAAAATCCTACGTATTCGGTTTTCATTCATTATTGCACGTCTTTCCATTCTCTGATTGACAAATTTCCCTACATTATCAATTTTCAAACGGCGTGCTTCTTTTGCATCTCTGCCCTCTTCCCCTCCTAATATATCTTTTACATGTGTTAGTTCATGACCTAAAGTAACAGCTGAATTAGTAGACTCGACATCCATCATTTTAACTCCATCAAGTTGTGCGTACTTTAATTCAAGTCCCTTGCCTGTATGAGAAACACCAGTTCTTTTCATTCTGTCGTAATTTTCTGTACTGATATCATCGTCACCAAAAATTGATTTCTCAGCTTTAACTTCACTAATATAAACCGTTTCTTTATTAGAAGAAACAAATTCAAATGCCTGTCTTAGAACCGGATCCTTAAGTAATACTCTAACATCTTTGAGATATTGTAATTTAAATTCCATGGAACCGGCTACTCTAATCGAATCCCCATTGACATCTATAAATTTAATTGGATTTAATGCTCCATAATGATAAGGAGATAAAGATGAATATTTTTCGGAAAATCTATCTATAACGTT
The DNA here is from genome assembly GCF_004342035.1 of Sphingobacterium sp. JUb20. Taxonomy (NCBI): domain Bacteria; kingdom Pseudomonadati; phylum Bacteroidota; class Sphingobacteriia; order Sphingobacteriales; family Sphingobacteriaceae; genus Sphingobacterium; species Sphingobacterium sp. JUb20. The sequence goes on from NZ_SLYV01000031.1 coordinate 2,423, forward strand.
AAAACGTCCTATTTCAGCATCGTAAAATCTAGCACCGTAATCCAGCTGTCCTTCCAAGACATAAGAACCTCCCAAGGAATGCGTACCCAGATTCAGGTCACTCTGCATCTCCTTGCCATTATAAAGATACTTATTATTTACACTCGTTGCAATAGACTTGGTTTTGCCGAACGGATAGTAGTCCTGCTTCTGAACCACAGACGGAACGGTTGAACTACCTTCCCGCTTGATCACCGATCTGACATTGCCCAGATGGTCAGCCAGATTATAATGGTAACTGTAAATACCTTCACTGTTCAACAAAAATCCTTCTTCTGTAGCGATACGCTCGATCTTGGTTACTGCTGTCCCCACTTTACTGTATTCGATACCTCCTATATAATCCTGTTCGGTATCAATACCGTTTACACTGGCCTGCTTTTTCAGTTTAGTGCCTATTGCGTCATACTGGTAGCTGACGGAACGGCCTCCTCCTGTGGCTGTTTTGGGGAGATTCAAGTGGTTATAGGTAAAAAGCATATCCGTACGGTCCTTGGTCGCATTGCCGTTCAGGTCATAAGTGAATGTTCCTGTAAGCCCGCCTGTAAGACTCAACAACCTATTGCTCTTATTGGTATTATTGTACGTATAGGTGATCGGACTTCCAGTATCGCGGATCAGTGTTCTGATATTGCCCATATCATCATAGGTCAATGTCTCGATCATCACCGTACCGGTACTGATCCCTTTCTTCAATCTGTTTAACCCATCATAAGTATAAGTGAACGTACTGTTTGTCGTAGCGGCATGGCCCCATAACTGCTGCGCAATATTACCGTTGTACTGCGCATTGGAAATGACAGCTGTGCCTGCACTGTTCAGGTTATAGTTCAGCACATAGCTGAACTGGGGCGATGTGGCTTTGGTAGTCCAGCCACGCTCATTATAAGCGTATGCTACACTGGTCAGGAAATTGGTGCCACCGTTTTCACTGTGGATACTTTTACTTTTCAGCTGCCCGATTTCGTTATAGGCCAATTTGCTCTGTAAAACCTCATCCTGTGTATTGACTCTTTTTCTGGTGTCCACCAAACGTCCTAAATGATCGTATTTGTTTGTGGTCAAAATCGTTGTGACTGTCCCCGCAGTCGAGGCTTTATGCATCCGTTTACTGGTCTCCAGTTCGCCACTGAAAAGATAGGTATTGGTCACAACATCTGTACCCCCACTGGCGACAAACTGATTCTGGGATGATGACTGGATCACTCTGCCGTAATCATCGTAATAATTGATGGTGAGCATAGGCATGGTACCGTCGTCCAATGTGACTTTACTCGCCGTAAGAAGTCCTTTGATTTTGGCACTTTTTTGAGCTCCGGAAAATCCTAAACCTGCTGTGTTGTAGCCTGTGAAAATATAGTCGTCATAATAATTGGTCACCAAAGGTTTGATGGTAATATTTGTACCTGCAAGTGGAAAGGATGTCGCTGTAGCGGGATAGTCCGCAGCAGTACGGCTCTCCCATTGGGGAACAGTTGCATCGGCACGGCCCTGAACCTGACTCCGTGTGATTTCGGTAGATATGTTATTCGTATATAGCCCAGATGATATTACTCGTCCAAAAGCATCATAACGGGTATAACTCCACTCTTTACGGCCCCGCTGGATAGCATCCTGGCTCAGGATAAGCTGGTCATTCTTGTTGTATACCAGGTATTCCCAACCTTTGCCCGGGATCTTCTTTTCAATGAGCCTTCTTCTGCCATCGTACCTGTAAGCATAGAGCAGCTCGTTGAAATCGGTACTGTTGTCGGTAACTGCCGTAGCTGTATATCCGGGAGGGATCACATAGCGCAGATCGCCAAAGTCATCGTAAACATAATGGGTCTCCAGCTTCTTGGTGCCGGTTTCCCAGGTACGTTTTAACACAACACGGCCTTCAAAGTCTTTATATTCTTCTACACTACCCTGTTTTCCCGTGGTATTCACCCAGTTCTCGTCTTTGATAACGGTCTTATACAGTTTGCCCGCAGCATAGAAAGCTGATGTGGCTCCGGTACCGGCAGTGTTGATGCTCCACATCCTGACGTCGTCTGCTGCATTGGTACCATACTCGCTAACTACAGTATGGCCTGTCGTGGAAGTGGTCACAACTGCTGTTCTATCAGCTGCTGGCTGCCAGCCTAATCCGGGAGACCCCTGCTCGGTAATCCGATTTAAAGGGCTGTTTTCAAAGACTGTGACCGCGTAGGGATGATCTGTTTTTTTGACATGGACATCCCAGGTATTAGCCGCAGCATAGTAGGCCTGCTGGTCTGCACCGGCAGTGGTCTTGAATCCACCGTCCTTAACCGTGTTTTTTGCATACGGCAGATATTTCATGCTTTCTCTGCCAAATCCATCATAGGCTATGTGCTGGACAAGGTCATTTTTTAAAGGACTGCCCTGCCAGTCAACAACCTGCATGGGTCTGCCCAGACCGTCAAAGTAACTCACTTTGATATTGACGCTGTCAACAGGCTTGCCTGTTAAGGCCGCTGTGGTTTTATAGTTTGGATTTCTGACGGTACGCTCAATGATATAGTTCTGCTCGGAACTGCCGATAGCTGCAGCAACAACCGCAAAGTTGATAACTTTGGTACTGGAGCCTGCGGCATTGTAGGCTGTGACCGTATAGTTCGTCGCTACTTTGGCTGCTGTAGGTATTCCGGAGATCTTACCTGTGCTCTGGTCAAAAACCAGACCTGCGGGAAGTGCGGGACTGATGCTGTAACCGATACCGAACCAGGATCCACGTAACAGATGATTTTGCGTATCGCCGATATATAACCGCGTGCCATAATACAGAACACCTTCCGGTCCCTTAAATGTTGAGGATAATGGACTGCCGTTGTCGCTGCCAGCAGCTCCGGTCCCCGCATAAATGCTCACTGCTCCTGCTGGGGTGATCTTACGGACCACATTGCTGGCATCACTGACGTAGACATTGCCCGAACCGTCCACCGTAACACCCATCGGATTGGTGAAGCCCGTGGCAAAGGTCGTAACAACACCTGCCGGGGTGATCTTGCGGATATTGCCGATCACATATTCGGCAACATAGATATTCCCCGATGCGTCGATTGCCAACCCTTTCATCCCGTTGAAACTCGCTGCTGTACCGGTACCGTTGACCGTACCCTGGCTACCGCTGCCGGCAAAGGTAGTGACTACGCCTGAAGGAGTAATTTTACGGATTCTTAGGTTTCCTTCATCGGAAACATAGATATTGCCAGAAGCATCCACGACCATCCCGGACAGCGCATTGAAACGTGCGGCTGTACCGGTTCCTTCAGCATAGGCTCGGAGACCCACGCCCCCTGCAAGTGAGCTGACTACGCCTGCAGCGCTGATCTTGCGAACAACAAAATTGCCACGGTCACTGAAATAGAAATTGCCGGCGGCATCCCGGGCGATACCATTGGGGGTGTTGATCGAGGCTCCCTCGCCTGTGCCATTGACATGGGCAGCGGTACCGCTGCCAACGAAGGTGCTCACAACTCCTGCCGGGGTAATCTTACGGATACGGTGGTTATAATGGTCGCAGACATAGATATTGCCCGAAGCATCGGCAGCCATTCTCCCCGGAAGATTAAACCGAACTGCAGTTCCGCTACCATTGACGTAGCCACTGCTACCTGATAATCCGGCTACGGTGAACACATCTCCGTTGGCATATACAGCGCCTCCACTGTTACTAGGTACATAACTGATGCTCTGACCAACCGATATGCTCGGAGGAATGGTATAATTGATAGTGGGAAGTGCAGGTAATGCCATTGGAGAAACAACGGTATTTGCAGAATACAGCATTCTTGACTGTATCTTACTGCTATCTAGTTGCATACTGTCTATATTTTGGGCGTGTATACCTACTCCCTGCAACAATACCGGTAATAAGGCTAGGTATTTTGTGAATCCTTTCATAATCTATAACGGGTTATAAAATTTTAATTCAATAAGATTTTAAATAATTAAAAACAAACACCGTCCTCATTGACAGTTAAAGTTTCAGGATACCATACTTGATTGTCATATCCCATATAAAAATTAACAGAACTATTTTTTGTTACACATATATAGATATACTTTTTATCTGAATTATATGGGTCATTTTCAATTGTGAAATTATCTACCGTTCGTTTTTGTTGAGTGGTTGAATTGCAAGGAATATATCCTATATATAGGTTTCCCCCATTATTATCGACAAAAGATTTTAGGTAAGAAATTTTAACCCTCGTACAATTTGGAACTTTACACTCTCCATTTAAATTAGCGAAGGTTTGTCCATTAGCTTGCAAATCCGCTTGAGCTTGTTGCTGTGCGTCTGCCTGAGAAACAAGAGATTTATATTTGCCTGCGGAGACTCTATATTCTACCGGGCTGCCCAACTGTCCTACGGGACAATTATTTTTAGTAAACATTTGGAAAATTTCATAGTTACTATACTCCTTAATTTCTTCAAAGCAGTCTACCTGCTGTCCCGAATAGTTATAACAGAATGTCTTAAGCAAGTTTCCGTCAAAATCCTTGATATATACAAGCCTTCCAAAACCATCATAACCATAATATTCAGTATAGCCGTTGGCATCAGTTCTACTTGTCATTCCAATCAGCGGTTTATAGATAAAAGTACTTACCTGAGCTTTGGTCAGTGCAGATCTGAGAGTTTTTATTGTATTATTTATCAATTCATCGGTAACTAAATCAGTATTTAAAACATCGATAGTGGGTTGACCAATTACATTTAATACTTCTGCAAATGTGCAGTTCTTCAATTCAGCAATCGGATATTGATTTCTATATCCCCAAAGAATAGTTGTACTGGATTGATCTTTTTCTTTAAACTCAGTAATCTTGAAAGCCAAATTGTAACGTATAACTTCTGACACTTTTTCTAGATAATTTAACACGACCTTTCCATTCGTAACAGTAGTAGTTGAAGGAATTATAATAGGTGCTGTCAAAATATCCTTAAATTTTCTTTTAACCAACAGGGAAGAGGCATCGTATTCATCTACTTCAGAAGTAACCAAATAATTTACTAGTGGATTTCCCTTACGTATAAAAGAACTCGTTTCAATTGGAATGGAAACTATATTTTTTTTAGATAATGTCAATATTCCTTGAGAGAGAGGTTCCAAAGAAGTTATATTACTAAAATCAAATGCATATTTCAGTTTCTGAAGATGTATTCTACCATCGCTTCTATCAACAGCGATACTCGATGGAAAGAGATATTTTGGATTGCTATATTCGTACAGCACATTAGATATGGACGAATCAACTCCTACATCACTATAGTTTATTGTTTTCTCAGAGATTGCCTTGTAAGCCCCACTGTAAAGCTCCACACTATCAACTGCATAAATTCCTGTAGCCATATCAGATGTACTGATCATATTGAAATAACCTGTATTAAGATCCTCATTGGAATTTTTAATAAAATTTAGTTGATTAACAGTTGTTTCATAGGTTATTTGGTTATTAAAAAGCTGATAATTAATATCAACCACTTGTTTAAGTTTGATAGAAGTGGGCGATGGTGATTCGAAAATCATTTTTTTTGTAAGATTGTAATTTACATATGGCTTATATTTCATTTTATAATTATAGAAATTTGAAGAGCCTCCATAAAATGCGGCAGGACTTGCATTGGCTGGATCACCGGAAAAACTATAACTAGAAACACCTATAGTAGGTATGACGAAAATAAAAGAAGGGGGCGAAAAAAAGTAATCGGTATATCCAATTCTTAATGCTCCATTATTTCTGATCTCTCGAACCTTTCCATAATTAACTCCTGGTGATACAAAGTGGGATATCTGAGGCATCAGATCACTATAAATAATCCTTTCACGATAGCTCGGACTCAATGTTATCCTTTTTAGGCTTCCTATTGTCGAACTATGCAAATATTTTTGATTGGCATAATAACGAATATCATAGTCCATAGTCAATTGGCCTTTAGAATATTCAAGTATTTTACTCAAAACCGTATCACCCTGAACATCCATGTGAAAAATTCTTTCAATTCTTAATCCTGGAGCAATTCCTTCCGGATTAATATCTTGCTGAAAATCATATCCTTGAGTATATTTATTACTTCCATAAATAAAATTTACACTCCCTTTTGTCGGGTAAATAATTTGCTTCAACATTCCCTGCTTTGTGTATTCTAAATTTGGACGTCTGTTTCCAGGAGGCAACCCAGAGTACCAAGTGGTTACATAGGGGTTTGAAGGAATAAGAGAAGATGAATTACCATTATAATATCCGCCCCAATCTTTTGATCGTAACTTTGAATTTCCAGTTGGAAGTCCCAATTGCTTGTTATAAAAATAATTAAAAGCGTAGACTTCATCTTTTACCCCAACAGATTTTATTTTTATACTATCTAACTTAACAAAATCAGACGGAGTGTTGTCCGGTCTATAAAAGAAGGAAGTATTAAAGTCAATCTTTCTAAATTGACTATTTGACTTGTCCAATATTTCCATACTTTCAAGAATTAGAATAGAATTTTCATTTTTCACATTAAATCGGACAACACCTTCTTTAAATTTAATTTCCGACAAATAACAGGTCTCATATATATTAGAAAATGATTCGGAAAGTAGTTTTGGTGTACTACCATTATTTAAAACATCATATAATTCTCCATCAGATGGTGTGATTGAAACAAAATTTTCCAGTTCGTCACGGATAATTAATTGATCTGAAACACTTGAAACAGTTTGGAATTGTTTTTTATAAGAAAAGGAAATAGTATCCTGCAAATTGGGTGAAATCACCATAGCTAGCCACCAACTTGAAGGTCTCATAGTTCCTGATTTATACTCTGTATATCCCGAATTTGGAGCTGCCCCAAAAACATAAATTAATCCCTCTGGTGATACAATACGAGCTCCATCAAATGCCCCTGTGCCTGTAATGGAGATAGAATCAGAACTAGAAGTCAAATGTTTGGCTAATACTTTATTACTTTTCTTATCCACAATAAACTTAGAGCTAATTCCAGAATTTACATGGTAATTAAATATATCATATGCCATATCATAATTTAATTCATTATTTAACTCGGTGACATAACTCTGACCTGTTTTTATTTGGGATATCAAATTGCGATAATAATTAGGCGTTTTTCTACTAGCTAACACCAAATCATCAGGTTCATCTCTAATAAGACGACTCAAAACTCCTCCCGCAGAAAGGGTCCAGTCTTGACCTAATATTGATGAATTTTTATCCACTTTGCAACCATCGGATAGAAATCTAAGTCCAATTGGATGTACTAAAGAACCGCTTTTAATAGTGTAAAGAGGTACTTCTAGATTTGCTTGCCCTGAACTGAAATCTACTGGGATATCTGATAGCCGAAGTAAACTATTTGCCGTCGGCGATGGTGGAATAACTTTATAGAAAGATTCTTGACTCCAAGAAACCTTGTATATTAAACTTGTTAACAACAATAAAAAAATTCTAAATTTCATAATATAGATTAGTAAGATTTTGAATCAATAAGAATTTCCAGAATTAAAAAATCATATAAATATCTTACTTTTATAGACCTTTTTAATTTACTAAGTATGTTATATTGATAATAGTAAATGGTTAGCTTTTATTATATAAATTGGTTATCTAAACACTATTAATGTTCTATATAGAATCATAGTAAAACATTATCCTTATCTATTTAAGATGGGCATGTATAAAACAATTGCTAAATTTCAAAAGCATCATTATTATGTTAATTCAATCGAAATAATGAACAAAGAAGTTAGAAAATTAAAATATAGGTTCTGGCTGTATTTACTTAAATGGTAAAGGCAAATAAATTCAATAGTATCGGTTAGGCAAATATAATGGGATAAAAGTATAGATTAGTATTCATATAAAAAAACAATAAATAGAAATTTCTTTATTAAGATAATTTTATAGCTTTTTTAAGGAATTGAGGATATAGAATTTGTGCGTATAAGTAAAAAAGGCAACGATAATTGACACCCTCTGCCCCAAAGGGAAAAGGAATACCTGTTCAATACTGGTGACCACTTTATCAAAGCAAGATTTCTTTGAAGTAAAAAAGCCCGGACATGCTGGGGTTTTGCTCTTTATTCAAATTCGAGATAATTAATGAGGTATTTGTTCCCCTTTAGAAATTCTACAATCCCTAAGTGTTCATAACAATTTCTATATAAGCTTTTCGGTTTTCTCCTTCTAATTTCCCTACATCTTTAAAACGCTCATTAACTTCCCACACATACCAATTTCGTGATACCCTGATTGGCTTTGCTCCGATCTTTGAGCCGTAATCATTCGTATCTCTAAATAATATCTGCGAAGTAGTACCGACTTTAATTGTTTTTCCAACGCTTTCCCAAAGGCTCATTTTCACACCCAATTTTGTAACGCAATGTCATAAAATTCAACTTCATCTTTTACGATTTCTGATAAATCGGTATGGGCGTTAATTGGATATACTTTCTTAAACGCCCTGATTACATCGCTGTTTAATTGGGTAAGGTCGCAAACGACATATTGAAAATACTTCTTGCTGCTCTCGTCTGTCTTAACCAAAAAGACATCGCCAATTTTTGTGTTTCTCGTGCCATTATTTTATACCGTATTGCAACCAGTTTTTTGTGCTATTGAATTAATCCTATTTAGAAGTTGGCCACCATTCTTGAGCAGCCAGTATTGATTGATTAATGTTTAATACTATATGATACAGCTTTAATTTTCTACATTTAAACCCTCCAGTTTACTGACCAGAGGTCAATTTTATATAAAAATTTATTATTCTGACTATTCAAAACCAGGATAGAAAAAATTGTATTTTCCTGTTTTTATACGTTCTACTATATCGTAAGGATTGACAACAACTCCAATATCTGCTTCTCGATTTTCACCCTCTAATTTTCCTACGTCCTTAAATGGTTTATTGACTGTCCAAACATACCATTTTTTTGATATTCTTATTGGCTCTTCTCCAATCCACACACCATAGTCAGTTGTCCCTCTAAACATAATATTTGTGATATTTCCGACCTCACTTATATTACCTATCTTTTCCCACAAGTTCATTTTAACTCCTAACTTCGTAACGCAATGGGCATAAAATTCTACTTCTCCACTTACGATTTCTAATAAATCAGGATTGACATCCATCGGATATATATTTTTGAAAACTCTGATCACATCACTATTCAGTTGAGTAAGATCACTTGTGACATATTGAAAATATTTCTTACTGTTGTCGTTTATTTTAACAAAAAAAACGTCACCTAATTTTGTGTTTATTCGTGCCATTATTTTATACCGTATTGCAACCAGTTTTTTGGTGCGATTGAATTAATTCTATTAAGAAGTTGACCACCATTCCGGCTAAGACCATATTGATTTATTAATGCCTGCTCCCAAATTCTAGCTTGAATTTCAGAGAGGCGAGTTGCGCCCTTCACAACTTGATATTGTAATAATTCTCTTCCTGTACCTATCGCATCTAAATGCTCACCAAATCTGACAGTTGCCTCTCTTCCGGTAATTCCGACGTATCTAACCTTACCCGCTGCATCAATCCCTTCGTATACAAGATGAACTCCTTTTGACGCATTTCTAGCCACCAGATTACCGATCAATTTATAAGAGAGGGTCCCGACTCCAAGCCCAACATCAATAATCCAGTTGGCATCTTCCAAAGCTCCCGAAGCAAGCTGTCTTTTTACGAGCCATGCACCAGGGCCAAATCGCGCCCCACCCGCATAATTATTGATGGTAAAAGAAGCATTTTCATGATGTAAAATATCATATTGATTACCTCCTTTTGTGCTAACAAAATCATATTCCCCCGTCTTGTCATTATACTTGTATTCATTAGGTGGATCTCCAATTGAATAGGAGTTATTGTCAGTTTTTGTCATTCCCTGACTCTGGTTCATAAACTCCGTAATCTCTTCTGGATCACTAGTCGATTTCCACCCACCCGCCATTCTTGTCCACATACCATTAGGATCCAATTTTCCAACAGGATCATTAAGCGCATAATTATAAGGCGAATAAGATTGATATTTATCAGCCATCGGATCTATTACATTCCAACGCCCAATCTCTGCATCGTAAAACCTAGCCCCGTAATCCAGCTGTCCTTCCAAGACATAAGAACCTCCCAAGGAATGCGTACCCAGATTTAGATCACTCTGCATCTCCTTGCCATTATAAAGATACTTATTATTTACACTCGTTGCAATAGATCTGGTTTTGCCAAACGGATAATAATCCTGCTTCTGAACCACAGACGGAACGGTTGAACTTCCTTCCCGCTTGATCACAGCACGGACATTACCCAGATGATCGGTCAGGTTGTAATGGTAACTGTAACTACCTTCACTGTTCAGTAAAAATCCCTCTTCTGTAGCGATACGTTCGATCTTGGTTGCTGCTGTCCCCACTTTACTGTATTCGATACTTCCGATATAGTCCTGTTCGATATCGATACCGTTTACTGTAGCCTGCTTTTTCAGTTTAGTGCCCATTGCATCATACTGGTAGCTGACGGAACGGCCTCCTCCAATAGGTGTTTTGGGGAGATTTAGGTGATTATAGGTAAAAAGCATATCCGTACGGTCCTTGGTCGCATTGCCGTTCAGGTCATAAGTGAATGTTCCTGTAAGCCCGCCTGTAAGAGTCAGCCACCTATTGCTCTTATTGTCATTATTGTAGGTATAGGTGATCGGACTTCCGGTATCACGCGTCAATGTTCTGATATTGCCCATATCATCATAGGTCAATGTCTCGCTCATCACCGTACTGGCAGTATTGATGCTCCACATCCAGACGTCGTCTGCTGCATTGGTCCCGTAATCGCTAACAACAGTATGGCCTGTGGTGGAAGTGGTCACTACTGGAATTGCTACATTTGACAGGAGACTTTTTTAAGGAGATATATTAATTAAAACCGAGCGTATATACCATCATAAGTTTATCGACAGGGAGAGTGTAAAGTTAGAGGTGTTCAGATACATCGAAGGATTTTACCATACCAAAAGGATACATTCTGCTATTGGGTATAAAACGCCAAATCAAATGGAATCGTTTTATCACTCAAACAGAAATTAGCGGCATAAAAAGTCTCCACTTTTAAGTTGCAATTACAAGAAAAGCTTATGCACAATAACAAACAACAAAAGCCCGATCAATGATCGGGCTTCACTTTTTTAAAATGGTCTAATCGTTCTTCATAAATCTTTTTCTGACGCTCGGTTCTTCTTGCGTCTATCATATGATAAAGAACAAACGTTATTATAATAATCGAAAAAA
>NZ_SLYV01000032.1:0-8274 GCF_004342035.1 Sphingobacterium sp. JUb20
GATTATCAATTTTTAGATCGAGCAGCTTATAATGATGTGCCTCAATATCAATTTAATATTAGAGGGAGTTCAAAAATGATCGGCGATGCGGGGATGACAATCGTTTTGGATAATGTCGTTTATGAAGGTGATCCCCGTAATATCAATCCAAATGATATAGAGAGTGTCACGATCTTAAAAGATGCTGTGGCTGCCTCCATATGGGGTACAAGTGCCGGTGATGGTGTGATGGTGCTCACAAGTAAGAAGGGTAAATACAATGCACCGTTTTCCTTATCCTTCAATTCTAACATTACAGTCGTCGATAAACCCGATATTTATGCGTTACCTTTTATGAAGAGCAGTGACTTTATTGAATACGAATCTTTTCTTTTTGACAAAGGATACTTCGACCGTAAATTAAAAGATAAAACCAGCTATCCGACTATGAGTCCTGTCGTTGAGCTTTTGGATGCTGTGCGGCAACATAAAATTACTCAGGCTGAAGCCGATCAGCAAATAGCGAAATTTAAAGAATATGATATCAGAGATGATTACCGCAGGTATGTTTACCGCAATCAATTTAATCAGCAGTATGCTTTAAATATTTCCGGCGGTAACCGTGACCTGGCTTATTCACTATCCTTGGGCCATGATAATAATAAAGGACATCTGGAGATGTCAACTGTGAAGAGGACCACACTTCGTTCATCACTTAAGGCCAGACCTGTAAAAGATTTGGAGATAACAGCTGATATGGCTTATACAAATGTTAGATCCTCAGACAATAGTATTAATTCGCGCATATCTTATGGAACTCTTGATGCAGGAAGCGGTGGTGGAGCATGGCCATATTTACGGCTGGTAGATGATCAGGGAAATCCGCGCCAGATTGAACTGGCAACATATAAAAAGATCTATCGCGACACTGCCGGAAATGGTCGTTTATTGGACTGGAGCTACAATCCACTTGCCGAAGTGCACCAAAACAGTAATACAAGCAATCCCGTAGATCTTTCTATTAATCTAGCCTTAAAATATACGTTGTTCTCAAAACTGAACTTACAGGTCATGTATGCGCATCAATCTGTACACAATAATATCCAGGACTGGATGGGCATAGGTTCATATGCCATGCGCAATATCATCAATCTATATACACGGTGGAATGATCATGAAATTATTAAAAGGCCTGTTCCTGTCGGAGATCGTTTATACGATATCAACGATAAGACCTGGAGTAATATGGGACGTTTTCAGGCAGATTATTCTTTAGTAGATAAATCTGAACGCCATAAAATTGATGTGATGGCAGGAGCAGAGATACGGCAGCGCACTTATTCACGAAGTTCTTACGTGATGTACGGTTTTAATAAAGACAACCTCAGTCATATTCCTGTGGATTTTGTCAGTTTAAATCCAATCCTCAACCGGAAAGTTGGCGGAAATGCTATTGAAGATCTGATCCAGCCAGAGTACAGGATAGACCGGTATCTTTCTTATTATGGCAATGTGAATTATGCCTATAAGAACAGGTATATGCTTTCGGGCAGTGTAAGACAGGATGCCTCCAATCTGTTTGGTGTTAAATCCAATAACAAGTGGCAACCTTTATGGTCAGCAGGTATGGCCTGGTTGATACATGAAGAACCGTTTTACGAGGTCAATTGGTTATCCAGTTTAAAGCTGAGAGCTACCTATGGTTTTGCAGGAAAATCGAATACCAGCAGCAGCGGATTCCCGATATTGTATTATAGCGGGTCTGATTATACAACAGGATTACCCTATGCAACTTTATCGAGTCCTTCAAATCCTGCTCTTAGATGGGAAAAGATTAATACAGTAAATGTGGCATTAGATTTTGCGGTTTTAAAAAACCGGATCAATGGTTCATTTGAATGGTACCGCAGACGTTCGACGGATCTGTTGACCAGTGTACCTATTGATCCTACAAAAGGTTATGAATCTATTTTAACAAATGGGGGTGAGCTGGATGGAAAAGGAATTGAACTGACATTGAACAGTACGAATCTGAAAGTAGGCGAGTTTTCGTGGGGTAGCACGCTCCTGTTGAGCCGTAACCGGACTAAAGTTGCTAAGTATTATTATAAGTATCCTTATCCGATCAATTATGCGCAGAATGCGGGTACCGCAAGTTCTGTTATGATGGAAGGCCATGATGTAGGTGCTGTATTTGCTTTTAGATCTGCGGGACTTGAACATGAAACTGGTAATCCTATTGGTTATGAAGGCAATGTGCAGAGTACAGATTATAATAATATAGTGAACGGTTCGATGGATAATATCCGTGATGTCGGTCCTGGAGTTCCTGTTTTCTATGGTTCTTTAGGCAACGAGTTTAACTATGGTAATTTTTCATTAAAAGTGAATCTGCAAGCTAGATGGGGGCATTATTTCTTTAGAAAAAGCTTTTCGGATGTTAAAGCTGCTGAAAACCGTAGCGGTCATGCAGACTATGGTCGTAGATGGCAAAAGCCGGGAGACGAATTGTTTACCGTTGTGCCCTCGGTGAGCTATCCTTTGAATTCGTATCGGGGCGATTTTTTTAACCGCTCGGAGGTCTTGGTGGAAAAGGGCGATAATTTACGGTTACAGGATATCCATCTTTCATATCGCATTGCAAGCAACAGATATTTCAAAAGTCTTTCGGTCTATGCTTTTGCCAAGAATCTAAATGTGATTCTCTGGCGGGCTAATAAGTTAGGTATCGACCCTGAATATCGCGATGCAATACCTTACCCGCTATCCATTTCTCTGGGAGTAAATATCGGGATATAGTGGAAATCAACTTATAAATCAACTTATTATGAAAAAGATATTATATCACATTGCAATAATGATAGGACTGCTGCTTGTTATGTCCTGTGATAAATTTTTGGACGAGAAACCGGACCAAAGAATGACTATTCCCAATAATCTAACAGATTGTGATGCACTTTTAGATAATTATTCGGAAATGAACACGATGTTTCCAGTTTCTGGAGAAACAGCTTCTGATGATCTTTATTTATCAGATCCGACATGGATGTCACTGAGTATTGTTTCGCAGCGGGATACCTATATCTGGGAGAACGATGTGAATGTTGCTTATGATGAATGGCAGGGGCCGTATAAAGTGGTCCTTATTGCAAATCAGGTACTAGAAGTGTTAAAGACGATCGATAATCGTTTGGATAGTGATAAGTTTAATCGGATTAAAGGTACAGCCTTATTCTTTAGGGCTTATGCACTTTCTCAGCTCGCAAATGTCTTTACATTGCCTTATAACAAAATTACAGCAAAAACTACCTTGGGTTTGCCGCTGCGATTATCACCGGATGCTGATTATCCTTCCGTGCGGGCATCACTGGATGAAACTTATGCACAGATTATAGCCGATCTGAAGGAGTCAGTTTTATTGCTGCCAGATGCCAGCAGCTATAAAAGTCGTCCTTCAAAAGCGGCCGCATGCGCGGCTTTAGCACGTGTGGCATTAGTGATATCCGATTTCGGATTGGCAGAAGAAATGGCGGATGCATCTTTAAAACTGGATAATACGTTATTGGATTATAATACGATCGGTACCGATCTTAATCCTTCTTTTCAAAAGTTTAATAAAGAGGTACTCTTTGATGCAACTACACTGACAAGTGAAATTATCTACCCATCAGTTTCTCGCATAAACAATGAGCTTTATCAGTCATATGACGAGGATGATTTAAGAAAACAGTTGTTTTTTTCAATCAATGACGATGGTCTTTATTCTTTTAAGGGGCAATACAGTGGAGATGCCTATTCATCTGCATTCTCAGGAATTGCTATAGATGAGGTTTATCTGACATTGGCAGAGGCCTATGCCCGGAATAATAAGGTGCAGCTCGCTATGAAAAAGTTGAATGAACTAATGGTAACACGGTGGAATAAAAATTCCTTTATTCCTTTTACTGCAGGTAGTAGTGCTGAAGCGCTCCGTATTATACTTGAAGAACGAAGAAAGGAACTGCTCATGCGCAATATCCGCTGGATGGATCTAAGACGCCTGAATCAGGAACTTGACTATAAGAAAGAAATAACACGTGTGCTTAACGGTAAAGAGTATAAATTGACACCGGACGATAAAAGATATGCTTTTTTAATTCCATTGGAGATTATGGGGCATGCAAATCTTGAGCAAAATCCTAGATAATTAAAAAGAAGAGATGATGAAAATAACTATGATAAAAGGAATACTATGCTTTTATTTAATGATTGTAGTAGCAATGGTAAATGGACAGGAAAAGGCTTTAAAAGTAGGAGACCTGTACGAGTATAAAGAGCTGGTAAAGGTTCTTAACGCAGAGAAGGCTGAAATTGATTTAAAAAAATATGAAGACAGGCTCTTGATATTAGATTTTTTTACAACGTCTTGTGGTTCCTGTATAGCAGCTATGCCTAAGAACAATAAACTGCAAAAGCATTTTGATTCGCGTATCCAAATATTGCCGGTTACAGTAGAAAAGAGAGAGCGGGTGAAAAACTTTTTTAGTAAAAATGAAACGGTTAAAGATAATAAACTACCTGTCGGATATGCTGATGTTGCCTTAAAAGAGACTTTTCCATATCAGGGTGTACCACATGTGGTGTGGATCTACAAAGGAATAGTAAAAGCGATCACAAATGCAGATATGCTTGAAGCGCAGTATATAGATGAAATGTTAGCGGAGAAAGATGTTAATAGTTGGCCTCAAAAGAATGACTTTTATAGTTTTGATCCATCCAGTGATGAGTCAATGAAACAGTATTTTGTTTCTTCGGCTATAATGCCGTATATCAATGGAGCTAAACTATCTTATTCCTCTGATACACTGTCTTCTGGTCTTATTCGTGATAGCTGGGTTAATGTTCCTGTCGTAACAGCCTATGTTTACGCTTTTTCGATAATAAATGAACTTCCTCTGATGAAAAAGGAACGTATTGTTTTGGAAGTTTCCGATCGTTCTTATTTTGAAAAACCTGATTCAGTTGTGCAGTCGATCTGGGAGCAGCTAAATAGTATCGGTTATGAATCCATATTACCAAGTTATCTTTCCGAGGTAGAACGGATGACTCGTATTGTAGCAGATCTAAATAATAAATTGGGATTAAATGCCCGCTTGGAAAATCTTGAGGCTCAGGTATGGTTAGTAGAAAAAGTTAAGTCTACAAGTAAAGTTGATGCAGGGCAAAAAACTGGGCAGCCATTGGCATTAAAAATGGGATTGCTGGAGGTAATGTATCCGACAATACCACCAATTGTTCTCAAAGATGTTGATGAGATGAGGTTGCTAACGATAAAAGGTTCAGATGATTTTGAAACTTTGAAACAGCAACTGTCTGAAAATGGATTGAAACTTTCAAAAGCAGTACGTCCAATTCAAAAACTGATTATTACAGAATTATAAAAAAAATAGACCGGAGGTTTTAATTTCCGGTCTATTTCTAGCAAAGTGTTATCTGCTATCCCTGCAACTTAACAAGAGGCTCATTTGTGTGCCTGTTAAGTGCTCTTACCATTTGTTTCAGTAAGTTTGTGTCTATAACAGGTTGTCCTCCAGAATTAGTAGCTTCTATTGTACAGATCTGCTGATCACCGGAACAGCTCGGTGTTCCTGATGCTAATGTGTAACTCGACGGATTCGTCGGTTCATCTTGATTATTTAATTGAAAAAGTGCCATTTTTGTCTTCTTTAGTAAAAATGAAGTTTATTATTGCAGACAATTTTAAAAATTTTGAACTGCCCTCTTTTAATAATAAACTGAAAAATTGATTTATCCTTGGTTGCGAGGTGCAGTTTGTCAATTCTACGGTTCGGCCTGCTGAGTTACCCCGAAGGGTGTATCTATCATAAAGATAAACAGCAGGGCTTTTATTGCTCTTACCCGCCTGTGGGGAAGACTGCAGATTTTTGTCTGTATCGCTTGATACTTGTCTTATCTGTTTTCATAATATTCCTTTTAAATTTAAGTCATTGAAACCCTAGCTCTTTTGGAGCTAGGGAGTCATGGCTGGTTTCACATTAACGGGCGGCATCCTACACATCACCGACGATTAATATTTTTTCGAAAGGAACTATCACGTTTTTTATTTGCTCGAAATAGTCACTTTTGGGAAGCGTTCGAAATACTTTATTCGTACGTTCCAATTCAAATATATAGCATGGCTTTAGGAATTCTGGACGATGTGATTTTTTTGCAAACAACTGTTGAAACAGATATAAAGGCAGTTGAAAAAATAGAAATACGATTTTTTTTAAGATTTTTGGGATTTTTGTCCTTTTTACAAGAAATTGAGATTCTTGCAAAAAACAGTTCAGAGGGTAGTATGGAGGAGGATTTTTGAGGAAATTAATTTGTCTTTTAAAGACATCCTAGCGAATTCGCAAATTATTTTAGTCTACCTTCGTTTTTAGTTTAAAAAAGAAGGTAGACCATGGGAAAGATTTTTTTGAGCAGTATTAGCGCTTATTTTTAGATGATCCATATGAATTATCTAAATCAATTTCAATCTGCTCGAGGATAGCTCTCAGTTTTATGGCTAAACTCCTAATGTCATTACGATGTTTGCCTTTGTCAAATTTGTGGAGCTGTGCCTCCGTTAGATTAGCCCCATTGCTTAATTTCACATTACTTGCAAAGTTTTTAGCACCTGACTTCTTATTTTCTGCTTTTAAAAAGTTTTCTTTTTGAAAGTAATGGTAGAAGGTGCTGGCACCACCTGCAGTTAAATTGCTCAAGACACCGGTATAATCTTTCGATTCGGTATCTGATGTAGATAAGCATCTTGGTTTTTTTATGGTTTTTCTTTGTTCCGCA
Source organism: Sphingobacterium sp. JUb20 (assembly GCF_004342035.1). NCBI lineage: Bacteria > Pseudomonadati > Bacteroidota > Sphingobacteriia > Sphingobacteriales > Sphingobacteriaceae > Sphingobacterium > Sphingobacterium sp. JUb20. The sequence continues at coordinate 6,811 of NZ_SLYV01000032.1, forward strand.
TATTCGATGAGGAGGTCTGCAAGATGCTTACGGGTAATATCAAAGTATAATTTAGGATCACGGGAGGCTTGGCTTATTCGAAGCCCGTTTATATCAATACACATAATTTGATGGTCCTCGCAAAGGTTTTGAAGCTGATAGTTTATTAGTTCGCAACAGCGATTGAAAAAGCCCATATGGTTGAAATTGATATTTATCATAGTTTCGATAAAACGACGCTCCCAATCTTTGTTTCGGCTATCCTGTGCGATATAAGTGAGCGATTGTAATAATTTATTGAAGAAAAGATAATGATAATAACAAACCTTTATTTTATTGTCAATGAGATAGCTTTCTATTGCAGACTGGATTTCTAATAATAGATACTGCCCTATACCTTTTTTTATTAGTGCATCTTTTAAAGTTGGAAATTCCCCCATTATCTCTACTTTTAAAAGGTGATGCTGATAGTGTGTCAATGGCTCTTCCAGATCCATATCGTGACTGTAGATGTCTTCGTAAGTCTGAAAGAGTTCGTGGAATTTTAGAATGACAGAATCGACCTGCTGATTTTTTTTACGGTAAATAATATTAAATAGCAGTCGAAGCTGACTGTAAAATATACGGAATGATTTTTGGGCCATTTTATGGTTTCCATACCTGGTGTACATATGATTGGAATTGATCTCAATTTCTTTCAATGCATCTAACAATGCTTTTTGGGTCTGCTCATCTTCTTCTTTGTTTTGATGAAGGATACCATAGACCGCTATGGCCTCGCCGAGGTTTATTAATACTCTAATCATAATTTTAAAATAGGTTTATTAAATATATACTATATTAAAATTAAGAAAGAAATATAATGCCTGCAAATTATTTTTCTCGCAGTAGAGAAAAATGCATAGAGGATTATGTTAAAAGTTGTAAATATCTTTAATTTATGTTTATACGTAGATCCGTTTTATTTAACAATCTCTGTATTTATTTTTTCAGATGCAGAAAAGGTCAATTTGATGCGGGCTCACTATTTGGAGTTGCATCTATTTCTCCACGAGCGATATTATTAATCATATTTGATAAATCTGAAAACAAGAAAATAGATTTTTAAAATGGAGTCTTATGGATATGCACATGTTATTTGCTGTCTAGTTATTTTAACTTTGATTTTTTAAAGAGAATTGTTTATATTTTTTTTAAAGTAATGATTGTATATTTACAATTAATAATATAGAATCAAATTAAATCAAATACCTGATTTTGTTAAAGCAATTCCCACATTATAAACAGATGGATGAGATGGACTGTGGTGCCACCTGTCTCCGTATCATATTTAAACATTATGGTAAGCTAATCTCTATACATAAAATACGGAAATTATGCCAAACAACAAAGAATGGTGTAAATATGTTGGGAATTAGTGAAGCCGCTGAAAAATTGGGTTTTCGTACCTATGGTGTCCAGTTGTCGATTGAGCAGTTAAAAGAA
>NZ_SLYV01000033.1:0-7722 GCF_004342035.1 Sphingobacterium sp. JUb20
TGTCTACCTCTTCCCATTCCGAACAGAGAAGTCAAGCCCGCCAGAGCCGATGGTATTGCCGTAACAGGTGGGAGAGTAGGTCGGTGCCTTTTTTTTATACAGAAGCCTTTGCTATACAGCAGAGGCTTTTTTGTGTTTGTACCTTTTTATGCTGTGAACAGGGCTATTCCGGTTCTTCCGGTAACTTCTGCAGGCCCGTCATGCTCATCATGCTCATCATTTAACCTATTCAGCTTCTACATCCTCTTCCTATCGGACAAGCATACTTTCACTATATCTTCCGATCTCTAATTTTTGACACTTTTAAACAGTTAAAGTACTTTTATGTTTATCTCTAAATAATCGGATTATTTCATTGGTCTAACTTGCTTCTTTAAGAACTCATTAATTAGAGGTGTAATCTTGAATATTTCAATAAATAAAAATTTAGTAAATGATTGTTCATTTCTAAACAACATATAAAATGTTAATTGTAAGGCACTTGCAGTCCTTCTAAGAATTTATTGCCTTTAGAATTTAAGCTACTCATGTAGTTGTGTCTGTTGAAAATGGATTTACAAGCCTGAAAATTGATCGAAATTCAACCTAGATTTTAAAATTAATTAGCTCAAATATATGGTTGCTACTTATTGTATAATTCAGAAATCAGGCTATTGTAGATCAGTAGGATTTCTGAATGAGTGCAAATCGGCGAGGTATACAATTAGTTTTAAAACTAGAGATAGCACATCTATTCAGGATAAATGGGAACAAGTGAACGTAAATCTCTTTTCAACTAATCAAAAATATTGATATTTATTACATAGTTTAAAGGTTTATACTTACTCTTTTTTGTTTTTTTTTGAAATCAATTTAAGCATTTGTAATAGCGAATGGACTGATAAAAGCTATTCTTTAGAGAAGAAACATGTTCTAAGAAATTATCGATTTAGACCATGGAGAGGCAGATTATCTTATAAATCATCTTAAATATGAGATTGTTTTTCGGTTAATTGAAATTTATTTATCAGCTAATCAGTCTTTTATTGTGCAAAGTGAAAAATAAATTTGACATTACTAATATTCGCTGTATATTTGCATCACAATAAAACAAAAGGTGATACCTTTTCGGGGTGTAGCGTAGCCCGGTATCGCGCCACATTTGGGATGTGGAGGTCGTAGGTTCGAATCCTGCCACCCCGACAAAAAAAGCTCTAACGAAAGTTAGAGCTTTTTTTATTTCTCTATTTTAAGCTTTCAATATACTGAAAAGCTTTTTGTAATCTATTTTCAATATAATTATTTTCTTCTGATTCTGTCGGGCCATTAAATAATTTTGATCCCATACCTACTGCTGATACTCCAGCTTGGAACCACGCTAACAGATTTTCTTCATCTAATGATACACCACCTGTAGGCATAAATTTCAATGATTGAAATAGAGGCTTGATGCCTTTCAAAAAATTTGCTCCTAAGGCATCACCGGGGAAAAGTTTTACTAATGGTGCACCTAATTCTTCAGCAAGTGAAATTTCAGTGGGAGTCATGCAACCCGGTATCCAAAGTATATTATTTTTTAAGGTCACATCTGCAATTTCTGCTTTCACAATAGGACTAACAATAAATTCTGCTCCTATATTTATGAAATCTAGAGCTTGTTGCTTCGTTTTAATGGTTCCAATTCCTAGCTTTAAATCTTTGAAATTTTCATCGCGGTATTTAAGCAGAGCCTTAAAGTTGTTATGCGCTTCAGGACCTCTATTAACAAATTCGAAAACGCGAACTCCACCATTATAACATGATGTTAAAATGGCAATACATTGGTCAATATCGTCGTGATAGTAAACGGGGATAATGGGAGAACTTTCAATCTTGGATAGGATAGTATGCATGTTGATTATTATAAATTGATGAAATCACCTTTGTTAAATAGTTTTTTGAATCCGAGTTGGGTTGCAGTGTCTATAATGTCTTGAGCAGACTTACCTTGATAAATAGCAGCAATTAAACCGCCCATAAAGGCGTCTCCGCTACCAATACGATCAATTAAGTCATTTGTCTCTAAAATAGTACTTATTTTATTTTCTGCAGGGCTATGATATGTTCCGTAAAATAGATTATGTTTAGGGTTATCCATAAATCTAAACGTATTAGCGATGTGTTTGCATTTGGGATATTTTTCAAATATTTCTTGGGCAACTAAACTGGAATAGTCGAAATATTCGCTGGAAGAAGTAGTTCGGACCAACTGCTCATGAATAGCAGTTCCAAGCATTTTGTGTTCAGCCCAAATATTTCCCATAATAACATCGCAATATGAAACTAATGTAGGCATAATATCTAGAGGCTGTTTTCCATATTGCCATAACCTGCTTCTATAATTGAGGTCGACAGATATGGTGATTTTCTTTTCGTGCGCTATTTTTAATGCTGTTAGCATGAGCTGTGCTAATTCCTCGTTTAATGCAGGTGTTAAGGCTGTCCAATGAAACCATGAACAGTCAGTAAATAGTTCATCCCAATCAATATCTTCCGTTTTAAGGGTGGAAAATGACGAGTACTTACGATCGTATATTACCTCTCCGCTTGTTAAACCATTTGCCGATTGCAAAATGTAAGAACCTAAGCGTTCGCCACCAAATATAAACTTGGAGGTATCGACGTTTTTGTGATTGAGTGTGTTTAAAATCTCCTTGGTCAAAGAGTGATCGGGAGCGACAGACACGTAAGTCGTCGGTATTGATAGCGAGGCAAGAGCCACAGCAACGTTCGCTTCTGATCCTCCTGGATAGGCATAGACTACCGATTGGTCATCATTAAAAAAATATTCATCTTTTGCTTGTAATCTATAAAGAATCTCTCCGAAGCAAAGGACCGTGTTTTTATCCATAAGTTATTAGTTTACTTTTCGAAAGTAGTATAAATAATTGTATTTCTGTATTGATTGTGTCTATAATTTCGAAAACGTTTGAGTAAATAAAGTTATAAGGATGTTTCTTTAGGAATTAATTATTTCATAAAATTGGTAACTTTAAATCTAACAATTATAAAATGGGGATATTGGATAAATTTTCATTGAACAATCACGTTGTTGTAGTTACCGGTGCAACTGGAGTTCTAGGAAAATCTTTTGTAGATGCTTTGGCTGAAGCTGGTGCAAAGGTTGCAGTACTGGGTAGGAATAGAGAAAAACTCCAAGAAAGAGTCCAGGCTATTGAGGCGAAAGGTGCTGAGGCATTAGCAATACAAGTAGATGTTTTGAACGAAGAGGACGTGATACGGGCTAGGGATGAAATAATAGCGAAATGGGGTACGATTGACGGTTTGGTCAATGCTGCTGGCGGTAATATTGCTGGAGCAACAATAAAGCCTGAACAAAATCTTTTTGACCATGATATAAGAGATACGCTGAAAGCAATTGAGCTTAATTTAAATGGAACAATTATTCCGACACATATTTTTGGACGTGTAATAGCTGAATCTGGTAAGGGTTCTATTGTTAATATTTCCTCACTTGCGGCAAGTAGACCATTAACTAGAGTTTTGGGGTATACGGTTGCAAAACACGGTGTAGATGGCTACACGAAATGGATGTCTGTTGAATTAGCTTTACGATACGGTGATAAGGTACGTGTCAATGCAATTGCACCAGGAGTATTTTTAACAGAGCAAAATCGAAACCTACTGATAAACCCCGATGGTACATATTCCGACCGAGCGCAGAAATTTATTAATGCGATGCCTTATCAACGTTTAGGAGAGCCAGATGAACTGAAAGGAACTTTAGTCTACTTATTAAGTGATGCTTCTGCTTTGGTTACTGGTGAAACGATTTTTGTTGATGGCGGGTTTAACGCATGGTGTGGGGTTTAATAAATTTAAGGTATGAAGAAACTTGAACAAACTTGGAGATGGTATGGGCCTAATGATCCCGTTTCCTTGGATGATATAAAACAAGCTGGTGCGACAGGTATTGTAACGGCATTGCACCATATTGCCCATGGCGATGTTTGGCCTGTCGAAGATATTTTAGAGCGTAAAAGAATTATTGAAGATAGTGGATTAGTCTGGTCGGTCGTAGAGAGTCTTCCAGTGCATGAGGCGATAAAAACAGGAAGCAATGATGCCACATATTATATTAAAAACTATGTGATGTCTTTGGAGAATTTAGCGAAATGTGGAATTCAGATCATTACTTATAATTTCATGCCTGTTTTAGATTGGACCAGAACACAATTAGATCTGTTGATGAAAGATGGTTCAAAAGCTTTATATTTTGATTGGATTGACCTTGCCGTATTTGATATTCATATACTAAAGCGAATAGATGCAGTCAAGGATTATACAACAGTGATATTGGAAGGAGTTGAAAAAAAATTTTCTTCTTATTCACAGCAAGATCTTAATGCGTTAGAACAAGTTGTTTTGATGGGAATCCCTGGAGAAAATGATATTACACTACAGGATCTGAATAACAGCATTGCTGTGTATGGTCAGCTTGGTCGAACGGGATTATTAAATAATTTGCTTCATTTCCTGTCATCGATAAGTGACGTTTGTGAAAGAGAGGGGATTAAAATGACTATACATCCCGATGATCCGCCATATCCAATTTTAGGTCTTCCACGTATTGTGAGCAATCAATCTGATCTGGTAGCAATACTTGAAGGTGTTAATAAGCCGTTTAATGGCATTTGCTTTTGCACAGGTTCCCTTGGTGCTAGTCAGTCAAATGATGTTGCATCCATTTTGGATGTTGTTAAAGAAAGAGTTTACTTTTCGCATCTGAGAAATGTAAAGAAAGACACTTTAGGAAGTTTCTTTGAAGCTGATCATTTAGATGGTGATGTAAATATGTATGCTGTGATGAAAATTTTGATCACTGAAAATCAAAATCGAATCAGACCTATTCCCTTTAGACCTGACCATGGTCATCAAATGTTGGATGATCTAAATAAGAAGACGAATCCTGGATATTCTGCAATTGGTCGTTTGAGAGGGCTCGCAGAACTCAGGGGATTAGAATATGGAATTTTAGGTCAATAAACAAAAAAGAATGTCAGATTTTATCAATCATAATTTTATACTGCAATCGGATATTGCACAACAGCTATATCATAATTATGCAAAAGATCTTCCTATTATAGATTACCATAATCATCTTCCCCCTGATCAGATTAGCAATAATCATCAGTTTGACAATCTTGCTCAAATTTGGCTCTCTGGTGACCATTACAAATGGCGTGCTATGCGAACTTTGGGAGTTGAAGAGAAATATATTACAGGAGAAGCTTCTGATTTTGAAAAATTTCAAAAATGGTCGGAGATTGTGCCTCAAACATTGAGAAATCCGCTGTATCATTGGACACATATGGAGCTTAAGAATCCATTTGGAATTAGCAAATTGCTCAACACTCAAAGTTCACATGCTATTTATGAACAAACAAGGGAACAATTGAAGGAACCGAGTTTTAGTACTCAGGGACTTTTGAACCATTTTAAGGTTGAGATGGTGGGAACAACTGATGATCCAATTGATAGTCTGGAATTTCATAAGGCTTTAAGTTTAAATACTGAATTTAACACAAAAGTACTTCCGACGTTTCGCCCAGATAAGGTTTTTCAATTATCGAAAGGAGATGTATTTAGAGCTTATGTGCAAAAACTATCCGATGTGAGCGGAATAAAAATACACCACTTGGATTCTTTATTAGAAGCACTTGATGAACGAATTAATTATTTTGACTCTTTGGGTTGTGTGGCTTCAGATCATGGGTTGAAATATCTGCCTAAAAAAGGGGCATTTAATTTAGCGGAAGTGAATTCTACTTTTATCCGCGTGATCAATGGAGATGATACCGGAGCTTTGGAAGTGGAAGATAGCTTTGTTTTTTATGTTTTAAGTGAATTATGCTCAAAGTACCATGCAAAAAATTGGGCGCAGCAATTTCATTTAGGCCCGTTGCGTGATACAAATAAAGGGAAGCTCGCAATTTTGGGTGCTGATACGGGATATGATTCTATTGGGGACTACCCTCAAGCTGATCGTATGGCAGATTTTTTTAATTATCTCGATACAAAGGATCAATTGGCCAAAACAATCATATATAATGTTAATCCTGCTGATAATGCTGTTTTTGGTTCAATGATCGGTAATTTTCAGGGCGGAAATATGAAGGGAAAAATTCAATTTGGTTCAGGATGGTGGTATCAGGATCAGTTGGATGGTATGACAGAACAGATAAATGCACTTTCTAATTATGGTTTGATCAGTTGTTTTATTGGGATGTTAACCGATTCGAGAAGCTTCTTGTCTTATTCTCGACACGAATATTTTAGAAGATTGCTTGCTAATATTTTTGCAGAAGATATCATCAAGGGTTACCTTCCGCATGATGTCGATATGATTGGAAAGGTTATCGCGGATATTTGTTATCACAATGCGGTTGCCTACTTTAAAAAGTAAAAAAGCTAACTGAGGTGCAAAATCAAGTCAAAAGACTTGATTTTCTTATTTCCAGGGTAGTTTCTAGTTCGATTGTTTCAAAATCGTTATGTGATGGACGCTTAATAAGATAAATGAGTTTTTTCATTGCAGTATGTCCGATTTCACTTGCAGGCTGTTTGATTCTGCTCAATGCAGGGTTGAGTGACGTTGGAATAGAAATATTAGAAAAGCCAATAACAGCAATTTCTTCCGGAACCTTAATTCCGAGTTCTGCTAGAATTCCGAGTGTTCTTGTGGTGATGACATCGGTGGCTCCAAAAATTGCATTTAGCTTATGTTCTGTGTTTAGTGTTTTTTGTATGGCGCTTTTGATTTGTTTATCAAGTATTGCGGTATCTTGAATATTACACTCAATAAAGTAATAGGGCTTTAGTGGAATTTCAAATTCTCTTAAAGCTTCTTTATATCCGTTTAACCTGTCTTTGGAAACACCTAATTGGTGTCCTGTAATATGAAGGATATTTGTACGTCCTTGTTCGAGGAGGTGTTTGGTAGCTTTATAAGCCCCGTCGAAATTGTTGGCACCCACTTTATCTGTTTTTAATTGATTGACTGTTCTATCAAAAATAACGATGGGTTTTCCGTTTTCTTGTAATTCTTTCAATAAACTCAGATTCGATGATTCGCTGACTGGTGAAATCAAAAGTCCGTCGATACCTCTCGAGTTTAAAACTTCAATACAGGATTTCTCAACCTGTATATCTTCTCTGCTCTGCATAATGATGATATCAAAGCCTGTTTCTATAGATGCTTTTTGAATTCCGTCTAGTATTTCTGCTATAAATGTATTATTAATCGCGCATACAATGACACCGATAGTATTTGTTTTCCCGATTTTAAGACTTTGTGCCACTTTATTAACGCTAAAATTCATTTTTGTAGCGTAGTCCTGAACAACCTTTTTGGTCTTCTCACTAATTTCATAACTATCTGATAAAGCTTTGGAAACTGTTGAGATTGATATATTCAATGCTTTAGAGATATCTTTTAAGGTAGTTTTAGCCATTTTGATTACTAATTTTGGTTATTGTAGATGTATAAAGATATTTATAAATATGATATATCACTAAACAATCTACATAATCGACAATCGATTTTGAGCAGAGATTATACATTTTCTATTAATTATATGTTTAACCATAAATTTATTGGTCAGGTTATAAGCTGTTTACCGGTTTACGGCAAACTATTTCCGGAAAAGATTAGGAAGTGATTATAAAAAGTCGCTATCTTTG
>NZ_SLYV01000034.1:0-2226 GCF_004342035.1 Sphingobacterium sp. JUb20
GAGTCTTATAGAGGTAGAGCTACCGATTGGGTGCGGGGGAGTCAAATCCTACCAAATCCAGACGAACTCCGAATGCTATAAGATATGGCCGGCAGTGAGGCTTTGGGTGCTAAGGTCCAAGGCCGAGAGGGAAAGAACCCAGACCATCAGCTAAGGTCCCTAAATATACGCTAAGTTGAACTAACGAGGTCCGACTGCACAGACAGCTAGGATGTTGGCTTGGAAGCAGCCATTCATTTAAAGAGTGCGTAACAGCTCACTAGTCGAGCGGTCGGGCGTGGATAATAAACGGGCATCAAGTGTATTACCGAAGCTATGGATTCATGCATTTTGTGCATGTCTGGTAGGGGAGCATTCTATTTACGGAGAAGCGGTCTGGTAATGGGCCGTGGAGTTGATAGAAAAGCAAATGTAGGCATAAGTAACGATAAGGCGGGTGAGAAACCCGCCCACCGAAAGACTAAGGTTTCCTGATCAACGCTAATCGGATCAGGGTTAGTCGGGGCCTAAGGCGCATCCGAAGGGAGTAAGCCGATGGACAACTGGTTAATATTCCAGTACTTTTTATAACTGCGATGTGGTGACGGAGTAGTGACACTGCCGCGAACTGACGGAATAGTTCGTTAAAAGGCGTAGGTATAGGGACGGTAGGCAAATCCGCCGACCCTGCTGAAACCCAATAGTACAGCAAAGCTTCGGCGGCGCTGATAGAGCAGGTAAACAGACTTCCAAGAAAACCCGCTAAGCTTCAGGTTATAAAAACCCGTACCGTAAACCGACACAGGTAGTCGAGGAGAGAATCCTAAGGTGCTCGAGTGAATCATGGCTAAGGAACTCGGCAAAATGGCCCTGTAACTTCGGGAGAAGGGGCGCTTCCTCCAGCGATGGAGAAGCCGCAGTGAAAAGGCCCAGGCGACTGTTTAACAAAAACATATGGCTTTGCAAAATCGAAAGATGAAGTATAAGGCCTGACACCTGCCCGGTGCTGGAAGGTTAAGAGGGGATGTCATCGCAAGAGAAGCATTGAATCGAAGCCCCAGTAAACGGCGGCCGTAACTATAACGGTCCTAAGGTAGCGAAATTCCTTGTCGGGTAAGTTCCGACCTGCACGAATGGTGTAACGATCTGGGCGCTGTCTCAGCCATGAGCTCGGTGAAATTGTGGTATCGGTGAAGACGCCGATTACCCGCAACGGGACGGAAAGACCCCATGCACCTTCACTATAGCTTAACATTGAAATTGGGTACAGGATGTGTAGGATAGGCGGGAGATGTTGAAGTGGCTTCGCCAGGAGTCATGGAATCAACCTTGAAATACCGCCCTTTCTGTATTCGGTTTCTAACTCGATCATGTCGAGGACATTGTTTGGTGGGTAGTTTGACTGGGGTGGTCGCCTCCAAAAAGGTAACGGAGGCTTTCAAAGGTAAGCTCAGTACGCTTGGTAACCGTACGAGGAGTGCAATGGCATAAGCTTGCTTGACTGTGAGACCAACAAGTCGAACAGGGTCGAAAGACGGACATAGTGATCCGGTGGTTCTGTATGGAAGGGCCATCGCTCAAAGGATAAAAGGTACGCTGGGGATAACAGGCTGATCTCCCCCAAGAGCTCATATCGACGGGGAGGTTTGGCACCTCGATGTCGGCTCGTCACATCCTGGGGCTGGAGAAGGTCCCAAGGGTTGGGCTGTTCGCCCATTAAAGTGGCACGCGAGCTGGGTTCAGAACGTCGCGAGACAGTTCGGTCCCTATCTGTTGTGGGCGTTGGAAGTTTGAGTGGATCTGTCCTTAGTACGAGAGGACCGGGATGGACTGACCGCTGGTAAACCAGTTATGCCGCCAGGTGTACGGCTGGGTAGCTACGTCGGGAATAGATAAGCGCTGAAAGCATCTAAGTGCGAAACTAGCCACGAGATGAGACTTCCTTATAGGGCCGTAGTAGACTACTACGTTGATAGGTTGCAGGTGTAAAGGTAGAAATACCATAGCTGAGCAATACTAATCACCCGAAGCTTTCTCAAGCAACGCAAACACTGTTGTCTTCCTCTTTTAGTTTTTCTTTCAATTGTCTATAGATAATGCTTTTTATAGAGCATATATCACATAAAAACATTTTAGGTGCCTATATCGGCGGTGTCTACCTCTTCCCATTCCGAACAGAGAAGTCAAGCCCGCCAGAGCCGATGGTATTGCCGTAACAGGTGGGAGAGTAGGTCGGTGCCTTTTTTT
>NZ_SLYV01000035.1:0-1919 GCF_004342035.1 Sphingobacterium sp. JUb20
TTTCAGGGATGGGCACATTTCTTCAAATGTTTTTGTTTCTTATATAAATCATGTGTATCCGTAACGAGCTTCAATTCCGAATGCTCTAGAAAGGAGGTATTCCAGCCGCACCTTCCGGTACGGCTACCTTGTTACGACTTAGCCCCAATTATCGGTTTTACCCTAACACGCTCCTTGCGGTTACATGCTTTAGGTACCCCCAACTTTCATGGCTTGACGGGCGGTGTGTACAAGGCCCGGGAACGTATTCACCGCGTCATTGCTGATACGCGATTACTAGCGAATCCAACTTCATGAGGTCGAGTTGCAGACCTCAATCCGAACTGTGAACGGCTTTTAGAGATTAGCATCATATTGCTATGTAGCTGCCCGCTGTACCGTCCATTGTAGCACGTGTGTAGCCCCGGACGTAAGGGCCATGATGACTTGACGTCGTCCCCACCTTCCTCACAGCTTACGCTGGCAGTCTGTTTAGAGTCCCCACCTTAATGTGCTGGCAACTAAACATAGGGGTTGCGCTCGTTGCGGGACTTAACCCAACACCTCACGGCACGAGCTGACGACAGCCATGCAGCACCTAGTTTCGTGTCCCGAAGGACTGATCCGTCTCTGGATCATTCACTAACTTTCAAGCCCGGGTAAGGTTCCTCGCGTATCATCGAATTAAACCACATGCTCCTCCGCTTGTGCGGGCCCCCGTCAATTCCTTTGAGTTTCAATCTTGCGACCGTACTCCCCAGGTGGATAACTTAACGCTTTCGCTTGGACGCTTACTGTGTATCGCAAACATCGAGTTATCATCGTTTAGGGCGTGGACTACCAGGGTATCTAATCCTGTTTGATCCCCACGCTTTCGTGCATCAGCGTCAATACTAACTTAGTGAGCTGCCTTCGCAATCGGAGTTCTAAGACATATCTATGCATTTCACCGCTACTTGTCTTATTCCGCCCACTTCAAATAGATTCAAGTCCTACAGTATCAAAGGCACTGCGACAGTTAAGCTGCCGTCTTTCACCACTGACTTATAGGACCGCCTACGCACCCTTTAAACCCAATAAATCCGGATAACGCTTGGATCCTCCGTATTACCGCGGCTGCTGGCACGGAGTTAGCCGATCCTTATTCTTCAGGTACATTCAGCTTTCTACACGTAGAAAGGTTTATTCCCTGACAAAAGCAGTTTACAACCCATAGGGCAGTCATCCTGCACGCGGCATGGCTGGTTCAGAGTTGCCTCCATTGACCAATATTCCTTACTGCTGCCTCCCGTAGGAGTCTGGTCCGTGTCTCAGTACCAGTGTGGGGGATTCTCCTCTCAGAGCCCCTAGACATCGTAGCCTTGGTGAGCCGTTACCTCTCCAACTAGCTAATGTCACGCGAGCCCATCCATATCCTATAAATATTTGATCAAAAACCGATGCCGGTAAATGATGTTATGCGGTGTTAATCTCTCTTTCGAGAGGCTATCCCCCTGATATGGGTAGGTTGCTCACGCGTTACGCACCCGTGCGCCACTCTCATCAGTTTGTAGCAAGCTACTCCCTGAATCCCGTCCGACTTGCATGTATTAGGCCTGCCGCTAGCGTTCATCCTGAGCCAGGATCAAACTCTCCATTGTAAAATGAAGTGTAAGATCAAGACTATTTATAATAAATAGAATTGTCTTGTATTTTAATTTCTAATTCTAAAATTGAACAGGTTGATTTTTTTAACTTTCGTCGTTTCTCAACACTACTCGTTACGTTACATGATTATATTTTTAAAGAACTTCTGTCGCTTCCGCATCTCGCTTCGGCTTTTATGATGTCGGCATTGCGCCGTTATCGATCTTGTTTCTGTTTCCCTTCGTTTCCGTTGGGACTGCAAAGGTAGAAATCTTTTTGGTTTCTCCAAAATAAATGTGAAAATTTATTTTTTT
>NZ_SLYV01000036.1:0-1487 GCF_004342035.1 Sphingobacterium sp. JUb20
TATGTCTTCAAACTAATCAGGACAACTTGCTAAAGAGTGTTTCTTGTTTATAAATCTATTAATTTTTGTTTTAGATATTCTTTTTTTCTGTTATTAATGGCGATTTTTTTCAATCGTTCTCTTTGTTTTAATATCAGTTCTCCACGGCCATAATATACATCAGCTGGAGTTAGGTTATTTAAGGCCTCGTGATAACGTTCATTATTGTATCTTTCGACGAACTCTTCCAGCGCTTCTTTTAGTTCTTCTGGTGAATAGTAATTGTTCAATTTAACCACATTTTTCATTGTTCTGTGGTATCTTTCAATTTTTCCCTGGGTCTGTGGATGTGCTGGTCTGCCATGGACCTGTTTCATTTCCAGTTCTTCGGTCAGGTATTTTCCAAGTTCCTTAGAGATGTAGCACGATCCATTATCCGACAATAATTTAGGCTTAATTTTCGTTTTTAACTGAGCCTTTTCTATTGCCTTATCCACATTGCGTATCACATCCTCATGTTTCATTGAAGTACAAAGCTCCCAATGCACAATGTAGCGACTGTAGTCGTCCAATATGGTGCTTAAATAATAATCGCCCCAACTTTTTATTCTGAAGTAGGTAAAGTCTGTCTGCCACATTTCATGCACAAAACTGGTCTTATCCTTGAATTCATTGGATGCACTGATCAAAATATGGCTTGGTGCACTGATTAGTCCCTTGTTTTTAAGGATTCTATAAACTGAAGATTCTGAAATAAAAATCTGGTGTTCGTCTGTAATGTGATATGCCAGCTCGCGTGCCGACAGATCGACCTTATCCAGGGCAACCTCTACAACAAATTCTTTAACTTGTTCTGGAATACTGTTCCACTGTTGTTTGGACTCTCTGTTCTTTAGCTCTAATCCCTCATAACCGTCTTTAAGGTACCGATCATACCAGCTGTAAAAAGTACTTTTAGGAATCCCAAATTCATTTAAAGTACGCTTCACGCCAATCTCTGATCGGGTAACCGCCTGAATAATATCCATTTTTTCTCCTGCTGATAACCACATATACTTTTTGTATTTATCCGTTAATCCAGCAGATCCAAGCTTTTTTTTACGATATCATAACGCAGCACCAGATCGGCAACCATTTCTTTAAGCCTGGCGTTTTCTTTGCGCAGGTCTGCAACTTCATCTGATGTTGCCTCTCGGGTGACATCGCCTTCCAGTCTTTTCTTTCCAGCTTCCAGAAACTCTTTGTTCCATTTATAGAACTGGGACTCGTTAATACTGTGTTTACGACAGATCTCAGCAATAGAGTTTTCTGCACGTAAAGCTTCCATAACGATCAGAATTTTCTGCTCTGCGGTGAAGATTCTTCGGGTACTACGTCGTACATCCTTAATGAAGTTTTCGGGGGTTGTTTTTTTTGGTCTTCCCATGATGATTAAAGTTAAATCTTTTTTAGGAAAACACTCTCTTAGTTTTTAATCAATTATGTCCAAATTATGCTGACGATTTACA
>NZ_SLYV01000037.1:0-1413 GCF_004342035.1 Sphingobacterium sp. JUb20
TTCCGTTGGGACTGCAAAGGTAGAAATCTTTTTGGTTTCTCCAAAATAAATGTGAAAATTTATTTTTTTTGTTTTCCTGCTGTTTCTGCGTTTAATATTCATTAAACCCTTCTTTTTTCAGTGCCTATCCTTTCGGATCAGCCGTTCCTCCCTTGCGGAGTGGTGCAAAGATAGGGACTTTTTACAATCACTTCCTAATCTTTTTTTGCTTATTTCTCAATAATAAGGTTAACTAACTGTAACATTGGATGATTCATTTGTAGGCGTAGCTACATTGAAGACTTCAAAATCATAATAATTACGAATTTGAAGTCTTCAATGTACTTAAGCAGTATAAAAGATTCTAGCGTAGTATCTATCTTTTTATTCCTATAAGGATGATACTTTACAACAATTACTCATTCCGATTCTTAAAATAATCGGATTTTCTTAATAAATACACACCATAAACTTGCATTTAGAAAATAAATTCCTGCAAAAAATCAAAATACTTTTTTTGAAAAGAAGTGATAAGGATACCTTTTCTTCCCATATCCCACAGCATACATCAATATTATATGGGTATTATATCATGTCAATGCTTTCTTAATGCATCAACAAGTCTAAAATACCAGGTTAAAAATACAATTCGCCCACCCATCATCAGCGCATTTTTGTGCCTATTGCATATAGATTATTATCAACTCATCAAAAAATAACAACAATTCCATATCTATTTTTATGTAGATTTCAATTATTTTCTTGTTATTCACTGTACGAAATTCTAGAATTATGTTATAATAGCAACAAAAATGAGTTCAATACACTTTATCTCAATATCTAATAGGCAGCATCGAACAGCTTTTTACATTAAAAAATAATTCATTTATACTTAGAAAAGTGAATTACATCCTAATTATACTAAATAATATGATGAATTTACAAGCACACGTCTCTATACGAATGATTAAAGGAGCTGGTTAAATCATGGTTACAATTTAAATTAGAAAACTTAAATCCTCCTTTCAATAGGCAGTTAATTACTTATTTATAAACAGAGTAGTCCTCTATGATTCTAAAATTAATTCAGTTTGTCAAGCAAGGATGGTACTGTATCTTTTCACCAAATCCTCTAAGCAACTATCCGAAAAAAGAAAATAGTTCAATAACAAGAAGTTTTTTGGCGGGAAAAGTGCTCTTTACTAAGTAAAGAAGAATAAGCAGAAGCTGCCATTATTCTTGTCTGATAGGAAGCGGATATGAAAGCTGAATAGGTTAAATAATAAACATGACTGGCTGCTGTAGCTACTGGAAGGACGGGAATAACGGAGTTCCCAGCATAAAAAAGGTATAAACACAAAAAAGCCTCTGCTGTATAGCAAAGGCTTCTGTATAAAAAAAGGCACCGACCTACTCTCCCACCTGTTACGGCAA
>NZ_SLYV01000038.1:0-1314 GCF_004342035.1 Sphingobacterium sp. JUb20
CGTCCTAGAATAGGTTGACATATAAATTTAACGATAATTATCCTTACTTGACTATTTCAAGTAAGGATTTTTTGTTTATGTACTTGACTAGGTGTTTTATATTTTAATGCAGTATGTGGTCTTCTATTATTATATAATTTCACTGATTGCCTAATCATGGTGTTTGCTTGTTTTATGTTTTTAGGCCTGCTAATCATAAACTCATTTTTCAATATACCATTTATCCTCTCAGCAAGAGCATTTTGATAACAATCATGACCATCAGTCATGGAGCAAGTAATGTTGTTTTTACGATGTATTTCTTGATATTGCATTGAACAATATTGTAATCCTCTATCCGAATGATGTATCAAAGGAAGATGGTTTGTTCTTGATTTAATAGCCATTTTTAATGCTTTAGCGACACCATCAGTGCTTAAATCATGATGTAAATGAAATCCTAGAATTTTTCTAGACCAAGCATCCGTTACTAAACTTAAATAGGCAGTTTTTTCCTTAGTTTGAATATAAGTGATGTCAGAAACCCATATTTCTTCTGCTCTGACAGCTTTTTTCTCTTTTAGAAGATTGGGGTACTTATGCAACCAATGTTTTGAATTGGTTGTTTTGATATAACTTCTTGCGGGCTTTATTAATAAATGTTCCGAACGTAAGAAATTGAACAGCGCATCTCTGCCTATTTTGATGTGAAGCGTATTAAATCGTTCTTTCAACATAAAGTACAGCTTACGCGTTCCTAAACGGGGAAGGTACATCCGTTCTTTCAGAATTTCCTGCTTAATTTGTTTCAACTCTAATAACCGGGAATGGATACGGTTTAATTTTTGGTAGTAACCTTGCCGACTAATCCCAAACAGTTTACAGACTTTGGAAAGGCTTATTAATCCTTTTTCTCGAAGCCTTTCGACTGTTTGGGTAAAAACTTTTTTGGCACGATCATACCATATTCTTTTTCCATAATCTCAAGCATAGTTTTGTAAACTAGATTGCGATCCTGTTCATCTTTCAAAGCCTTTTCTAACAACTTAATACGTTGTTCTGGACTAGGGTCAATATGCTTATTCATAGCGTGTTGCTTTGGTAAACTCCAGTCTAAGTTACCAAGTTTTCTTAACCAAACCAAAACCGTACTTCGTCCTTGGATACCATAACGAGATTGTGCTTGCTTGTAGGTGAGTTCGCCTTTTTCGACTTGACAGACAACAGATAATTTAAAAGCTAGGCTATAATCTCGCTGACTCCGTCGTAAATTGTTCTTTAGTTCTTTTTTCATAATAAGCTGAGTTAGATGTCAACTTATTTCAGGACGGGACA